>NZ_KQ948379.1:0-92371 GCF_001514055.1 Streptomyces corchorusii
GGCCCTGTCGTCAAACTCCCGTCCGCCACGCGCTTGACGACAGGACCTGGCACCACCGCACCGCCGCCCTGCCCCCACCCGACCGACGCTCCCCGGCGAGCCGGATACGGTCGAGAAGTGACCGACCAGCCCCACCCCGCCCAGCCGTCCTCCCACCGGGACCAGCCGGCCCCCGCCCTGTTCACCTGGGAGTTCGCCACCGACCCCTACCCCGCCTACGCCTGGCTGCGCGAGCACGCCCCCGTGCACCGGACACGGTTGCCGAGCGGGGTGGAGGCCTGGCTGGTCACCCGGTACGCCGATGCCCGGCAGGCCCTGGCCGACCAGCGGCTCAGCAAGAACCCGGCGCATCACGACGAGCCCGCGCACGCCAAGGGCAAGACCGGCATCCCCGGCGAGCGCAAGGCCGAGCTGATGACGCATCTGCTGAACATCGACCCGCCGGACCACACCCGGCTGCGCCGGCTGGTCAGCAAGGCCTTCACGCCCCGCCGGGTCGCCGAGTTCGCGCCCCGGGTGCGGGAGCTGACCGATCACCTCATCGACCAGTTCGCGCGGCGCGGATCCGCCGACCTCATCCACGAGTTCGCCTTCCCGCTGCCCATCTACGCCATCTGCGACCTGCTCGGCGTCCCGCGCGAGGACCAGGACGACTTCCGGGACTGGGCGGGCATGATGATCCGGCACGGCGGAGGCCCCCGGGGAGGCGTCGCCCGGTCGGTGAAGAAGATGCGCGGCTACCTCGCCGAGCTGATCCACAAGAAGCGCGAGGCGCTGCCCGCCGAGCCCGCGCCCGGCGAGGACCTGATCTCGGGCCTCATCCGCGCCTCCGACCACGGCGAGCACCTCACCGAGAACGAGGCCGCCGCCATGGCCTTCATCCTCCTGTTCGCCGGCTTCGAGACGACCGTCAACCTCATCGGCAACGGCACCTACGCCCTGCTCACGCACCCCGACCAGCGCCGGCGGCTGGAGGAGTCCCTGGCACGCCGGGAGACGGAGCTGCTGGCGACCGGCGTGGAGGAACTGCTGCGCTTCGACGGCCCGGTGGAGCTGGCCACCTGGCGGTTCGCCACCGAGCCGCTCACCATCGGCGGACAGCGGATCGCGCCGGGCGACCCGGTGCTCGTCGTGCTCGCCGCCGCCGACCGGGACCCGGAGCGGTTCGCCGACCCGGACGTGCTGGACCTCACCCGCCGCGACAACCAGCACCTCGGTTACGGCCACGGCATCCACTACTGCCTCGGCGCGCCGCTCGCCCGCCTGGAGGGCCAGACCGCGCTCTCCACCCTGCTCACCCGGCTGCCCGATCTGCGGCTCGCCGCGGACCCGGCCGAACTGCGCTGGCGCGGCGGACTCATCATGCGCGGCCTGCGCACCCTGCCGGTGGAGTTCACTCCCAGCGCCTGAGGCGCAGTGCCGGAACACACCGCCTGAACACACCGTCCGACCTGGTCCGGCACGGTCCCACACCGCCTCTTCAAGGAAAAATGACAGACATTCAACTATGTGATCTTCACGTGATCTGTGCGGCATGAACTTGTGACAAGTGATCGTCTGCCGATACGTTCACCCATCAGCGCGGCGACCGGCTCCATCCGCCGCGCCGGTCCTGCTGTCGCTCGAAAGGCTTCTGCATGCTCTCCGGGAACGGCCGACACCGTCGCCCCCGTCAGGCACCGGCTCTCCTCGTCGCGGCCGGAGTGACCGGCTCCGCCATCGCCATCCCGCTCCTCGGCGCGGCGAGCGCCAACGCGGCCGACGGCACCACATGGGACAAGGTGGCCGAGTGCGAGAGCGGCGGCTCCTGGAGCGCCGACACCGGCAACGGCTACTACGGCGGCCTCCAGATCTCGCAGGAGGACTGGAACGCCTACGGCGGCGGCCAGTACGCGGCCAGCCCCGACCAGGCCAGCCGCAACCAGCAGATCGCCGTCGCCGAGAAGATCCTCGCCGACAAGGGCACCACCCCCTGGGCCACCTGCGCCCTGTTGTCCGGTCTGACCGAGGACTCGGGTGCGACGCACGTCGACACGGGCGTCGGCGGTTCCGGTGGCTCGGGCGGCTCCGGCGGTTCGGGCAAAACGTCCGGATCGGCAGGAAACTCCGGTACATCCGGCACGTCCGGTTCCTCCGACAGCTCCGACTCGTCCGGTCTGCCGGATTCGTCGCCCTCCGCCGATGCGGACTCCGACACCAACTCCGGCTCCGGGAAGGGCTCCTCCTCGGACAAGACCACCACTCCGAGCGCCAAGCCGGACAAGGACGCCGGTGCGCCGACCGGGTCCAAGGGGGCCGACACCCCCAAGTCCGACAAATCCACCGCGCCGGACGCCGGAAGCCCGCAGGGGGCCGACAACTCGCCCACGGCAGCCCCGGACGCCGGCATCGGGGACAACCCGCAGCAGGCCGCGGGTTCCTGGAGCCTGGTCGACACCGGCTCCCTCGGCGGCGGACGGCACCGGGGTGCGAGCGCGGACGAGGGCGGGACGGACGAAAGCGTGACAAACGGTCAGAGCGCCTCGTCTTCCGGTCGGCACGCCTCCCGCGAGACGGACACGTACACCGTCCGCCAGGGCGACACCCTCGCCTCCATCGCCGACTCCCTTGACGTCGACGGCGGGTGGCGCGCGCTGTACGCCGGCAACAAGAAGGCCATCGGGACCGACCCGAACCACATCAGTGCCGGTCAGACCCTGGACGTCGGGGGCGAAACGGGCGGTAAGTAGGGGGAGTTGGCGCCCCGCTTAGCGCCTTAATGTCCGGTTTGGTGAAAGTGTGGGATGAGTCTCAGAAGCCCTGATCGTCTTTGAAATTCCGCCGATCACGTGTCTACGGTCGGGACCGCTCGTCACCACGAGCCCCGGCCGCCGCAACGCCGAATCCTGCCAGCGGTCGCCCGGGAACAGTCGTCGCGTCAAGCGCCGTAGGCAGGAGCGGGGGACCCAAGGTAAGTGCCGGGCCCGGCGGTTGACGCCGGAACCGGCTTGGGGTGAAGCCGCATCCCGCGTGAGCGGAGTGCGGCCGGGCAACTCAACCGGCCCGAACCCGACAGCTCACCTCGCAGGCGTCGGTGAGGGGATCGATCCATGCTGTTCTCCAGCAAGGGCAAGCACCGTCGTCCGTCCAAGGCCGTCCGCGCCATCGCGCTCGCCGGTGTCACCGGTGCCGCCGTCGCCGCTCCGCTGATGGCGGCCGGCAACGCCTCCGCCGCCACCGCCTCCCAGTGGGACGCGGTCGCCCAGTGCGAGTCCGGCGGCAACTGGTCCATCAACACCGGCAACGGCTACTACGGCGGGCTTCAGTTCTCCGCCTCCACCTGGGCCGCGTACGGCGGCACGCAGTACGCCGGCACCGCCGACAAGGCGAGCAAGGCGCAGCAGATCGCCGTCGCCGAGAAGGTCCTCTCCGCTCAGGGCAAGGGCGCCTGGCCGGTCTGCGGCACGGGCCTGTCCGGCACCCCGTACAACGGCTCCGCCCCGAGCACCTCCGCCCCGAGCACCTCCACGAACTCGGGCGGCTCCACCGCCACCCGCTCCACCGGCGAGCAGGCCGCCTCCCGCTCCGCCGAGCGTCCGGCCGCGAGCGCGAGCAAGAGCCCGAGCAAGACCGTCACCACCCCGACCGGCAAGAAGGTCAAGAAGGGCGACGGCGAGTACAAGGTCGTCACCGGTGACACCCTCAGCTCCATCGCCGAGAAGCACCACGTGCAGGGCGGCTGGCAGAAGCTGTTCGAGCTGAACAAGGACATCGTCGAGGACGCCAACCTGATCTACCCGGGTCAGCAGCTGCACCTGAAGTAAGCCCCCGGCCCCCGGCTCCCAGCCCGGGCACGGGCCCGCGCGTCCGCGCGGGCCCTGCCGAAGGCCCCCTGAGGGCCGCCCCCGTCCCCACGGGCTCCCCGCCCCGGTGCGTGTTCCCCCGTACGCACCGGGGCGGGGATTTTTGTGCCCGCCGGCCCTCGGACCCTTTGTTTCGGCGAGAAACAAAAGGTACCGTCGGCTTGTCCACGGGGCGGTCGGTCGGTGGCCGACGCCCCCGGGACGGTTAGGCTCTAGTCGCAAGGCACAGCCGTAAGGCACACCGCCCCGCACTTCCAGCGTCACATCCAAGAAGGAGATGCTCGTGCCGTCCATCGACGTCGTCGTAGCCCGGGAAATCCTGGACTCCCGAGGCAACCCCACGGTCGAGGTCGAGGTCGGCCTCGACGACGGCAGCACGGGTCGTGCCGCCGTCCCGTCCGGCGCCTCGACCGGCGCCTTCGAGGCCATCGAGCTCCGCGACGGCGACCCGAACCGCTACCAGGGCAAGGGCGTCGAGAAGGCCGTCCTCGCCGTGATCGAGCAGATCGGCCCGGAGCTGGTCGGTTACGACGCCACCGAGCAGCGCCTGATCGACCAGGCCATGTTCGACCTGGACGCCACCGACAACAAGGGCTCCCTCGGCGCCAACGCCATCCTCGGCGTCTCGCTCGCCGTCGCGCACGCCGCCTCCGAGGCCAGCGACCTCCCCCTCTTCCGCTACCTGGGCGGCCCGAACGCGCACCTGCTGCCGGTGCCGATGATGAACATCCTGAACGGCGGCTCGCACGCCGACTCCAACGTGGACATCCAGGAGTTCATGATCGCCCCGATCGGCGCGGAGTCCTTCTCCGAGGCCCTGCGCTGGGGCACCGAGGTCTACCACACCCTGAAGAAGGTCCTGAAGAGCAAGGGCCTGTCCACCGGCCTCGGCGACGAGGGCGGCTTCGCCCCGAACCTCGGCTCCAACCGTGAGGCCCTCGACCTCATCCTGGAGGCCATCAAGGAGGCCGGTTACATCGCCGGCCAGCAGATCGCCCTCGCGCTCGACGTGGCCGCCTCCGAGTTCTACAAGGACGGCAAGTACCTCTTCGAGGGCAAGGAGCGCTCCGCCGCCGAGATGACGGAGTACTACGAGGAGCTCGTGGCGGCCTACCCGCTCGTCTCCATCGAGGACCCGCTGTTCGAGGACGACTGGGCCGGCTGGAAGGTCATCACCGACAAGCTCGGCGACAAGGTCCAGCTGGTCGGCGACGACCTGTTCGTCACCAACCCCGAGCGCCTCGCCCGCGGCATCGAGGAGGGCGCGGCCAACGCCCTGCTGGTCAAGGTCAACCAGATCGGTTCGCTGACCGAGACCCTGGACGCCGTCGAGCTGGCCCAGCGCAACGGCTTCAAGTGCATGATGTCGCACCGCTCCGGCGAGACCGAGGACGTCACCATCGCCGACCTGGCCGTCGCCACCAACTGCGGCCAGATCAAGACCGGCGCCCCGGCCCGCTCCGAGCGCGTCGCCAAGTACAACCAGCTGCTGCGCATCGAGGAGATCCTCGACGACGCGGCGGTGTACGCGGGCCGCAGCGCGTTCCCGCGTTTCCGGGGCGGGATCTCCAAGGGCTGACCCAACCTGGCGTAAGGCTTAGCCAGTCGTACGTACGTCCCCGTACTCGGTCCCGTACCGTGTCCGGGGACGTACGCGCGTGTGAAAGGGGAGGCGGAGCGACAGATGGCCGTGAGGGACCGGGACCGTTTCTCCACCGCGACCAGGCTGCGGCTGCTCGGCGAGCAGACCGCGGCCCGCGTCTACCGCTCCCAGACCAAGCGGCAGGCCCGCCGATCCCGGCTCACCGGCCGCGCGGCCCTGCTCGCGCTGGTGCTGTGCACGATGATCGTCGCCCTCGCCTATCCGATGCGGCAGTACGTGTCGCAGCGCGAGCAGATCGCCGACCTCCAGCGGCAGCGGGAGCAGGCCCGTGAGCGCGTCGAGCAGCTGCGCGACCTGAAGGCGCGCTGGCAGGACGACGCCTACGCCGAGCAGCAGATCCGCCGCCGGCTGCACTACGTGATGCCCGGCGAGACCGGGTACGTGGTCGTCGACCCGAGCGCGGCCAGGCAGTCCCGCGCCGACCTCGGGGCCGCCCACCGGCCCTGGTACACGAACGTCTGGGAAGGCGTCGACAAGGCCGACGCCTCCGACCAGTGACCGGCCCGTCCGGTCCGGCAACCGACAGAACCCCACCCCGAAAGCAGTCATGGAAACCCCTCCGCCGCCCACTCCGCGCACCGAGCCCACCGACGCGGACGTAGAGGCCTTCAAGCAGCAGCTGGGCCGCCCGCCGCGGGGCCTCAGGGCCATCGCGCACCGCTGCCCGTGCGGTCAGCCGGACGTCGTGGAGACGGCGCCGCGCCTGCCCGACGGCACGCCCTTCCCGACGCTGTACTACCTGACGTGCCCGAAGGCGTCCTCCGCCATCGGCACGCTGGAGGCGAACGGCGTGATGAAGGAGATGACCGAGCGGCTGGGCCGCGACCCCGAGCTGGCCGCCGCGTACCGGGCCGCGCACGAGGACTACATCCGGCGCCGGGACGAGATCGAGGTCCTCCAGGGCTTCCCGAGCGCGGGCGGCATGCCCGACCGGGTGAAGTGCCTGCACGTGCTCGTCGCCCACTCGCTGGCCGCCGGCCCGGGCGTGAACCCGCTCGGCGACGAGGCCCTGGCGATGCTGCCGGAGTGGTGGCGCAAGGGCGCGTGCGTGACGCTCGACAGCGGTGACAGCGGTGAGAGGGACGAGCGCGACGACAGCGAGGGGGACGAGAAGTGACCCGCGTGGCCGCCATCGACTGCGGTACCAACTCCATCCGTCTGCTGGTCGCGGACGCCGACCCGGCGACGGGCGAACTGACCGACCTGGACCGCCGGATGACGATCGTGCGGCTCGGCCAGGGGGTCGACCGCACCGGCCGGCTCGCGCCCGAGGCACTGGAGCGCACCTTCGCCGCCTGCCGTGAGTACGCGGACGTCATCAAGGAGCACGGCGCCGAGCGCCTGCGGTTCGTCGCCACCTCCGCCTCCCGCGACGCCGAGAACCGCGAGGACTTCGTGCGCGGTGTGCTGGACATCCTCGGGGTCGAGCCGGAGGTCATCACCGGCGACCAGGAGGCCGAGTTCTCCTTCACGGGTGCCACGAAGGAGCTCACCGGCCGCAGCGACCTCACCCGGCCCTACCTGGTCGTGGACATCGGCGGCGGCTCCACCGAGTTCGTCGTCGGCGGCGACCACGTGCGCGCCGCCCGGTCGGTGGACGTCGGCTGTGTACGGATGACCGAGCGGCACCTGGTGCACGGCGGCGAGGTGAGCGACCCGCCCACCGAGGAGGAGATCGCCGCCATGCGGGCCGACATCGAGGCCGCCCTGGACCTCGCCGAGCAGTCGGTCCCGCTGCGCGAGGCGCACACCCTGGTGGGCCTGGCCGGGTCCGTCACCACGGTGTCCGCCATCGCCCAGGAACTGCCCGCGTACGACTCCGCGCGCATCCACCACTCCCGGGTCTCCCGGGACCGCGTGCGCGAGATCACCGAACGGCTGCTGCGCTCCACGCACGCCGAGCGCGCCGCGATCCCCTCCCTGCACCCGGGCCGGGTCGACGTCATCGGCGCCGGCGCCCTCGTGCTGCTCGCGATCATGGAGCGGATCGGCGCCGAGGAGGTCGTGGTGAGCGAGCACGACATCCTGGACGGGATCGGCTGGTCTTTGGCCTGACCGCTCTTGCCGGTCGCGGTACACGTCCCGCCGGTCGCCGACCTCGACGACGAGGATGACGGCGGTCAGGAGGCGCATGGCATCGGGGCGGCTGATGGCCCGGAGCTGCCGCCGCGCCGCCGTGGTGAACCGGAAGGCGCACTTCACGCCGTATCGCCGTCCTGCTCGGTGAACCGAGGCGTGCCCCGAAGCGTGGCGTGGCTCTCTTTTGTTACTGGACGGTAGCCACCTGCTGAGCAGGTTGGATAACGTTTGAGCGGCGTCCGGGGCCCCCTTGAGGGGCCCTTGGTCACACCCGCGCGGGAACCTTCGTGAAGTTCTTCACAAGGAATTCCCTCCCATCGGGCCCCGGAAGGGGGTCCCATTGGCCCTTCCGGGGGCCCAGAGGCTGTTTGAACATGTTCAGATGGCGGGCGCGGGAGGCCCCTGGAGGGGGGTGTTCCGAGGGCGTCACGGCGCCCTCACGGCCATCGCACCGGCCCGGAGAGGCAGCTCACGCGGCCTTGACAACGGGGCGAAGCGCCCCGCGGTTCCCTCGCGCCCCCGTGGTCTGCGTCACGCGAGCCGCGGAGTTTAACACAGGCCCTGTCAGACCTTGTGAAGGGGCGCACGAGCGACCCCCCCGGGGCGGGTGGATACTCGATGGCATGAGCACCACGGAGCGTCCCAGGATCCTCGTAGTAGGCGGTGGGTACGTAGGCCTGTACGCAGCTCGGCGCATCCTCAAGAAGATGCGCTACGGCGAGGCGACCGTCACGGTCGTCGACCCCCGGTCGTACATGACCTACCAGCCCTTCCTCCCCGAAGCCGCCGCCGGCAGCATCTCCCCTCGCCACGTCGTCGTCCCGCTGCGACGCGTGCTGCCGAAGGCGGAGGTCCTCACCGGTCGGGTCACCACCATCGACCAGGACCGCAAGG
Source organism: Streptomyces corchorusii (assembly GCF_001514055.1). Classification (NCBI taxonomy): domain Bacteria; kingdom Bacillati; phylum Actinomycetota; class Actinomycetes; order Kitasatosporales; family Streptomycetaceae; genus Streptomyces; species Streptomyces corchorusii. The sequence continues at coordinate 8,479 of NZ_KQ948379.1, forward strand.
TCGCCACGATCGCCCCGCTGGTGGGCGAGGCGTACGAGCTGCCCTTCGACTACCTGGTCATCGCCATGGGCGCGGTCTCCCGCACCTTCCCGATCCCCGGCCTCGCCGAGCAGGGCATCGGCATGAAGGGCATCGAGGAGTCCATCGGCCTGCGCAACCACGTCCTGGAGCAGCTGGACAAGGCCGACTCCACGACCGACGAGGAGATCCGCCGCAAGGCGCTCACCTTCGTCTTCATCGGCGGTGGCTTCGCGGGCGCGGAGACCATCGGTGAGGTCGAGGACATGGCCCGGGACGCGGCCAAGTACTACAAGAACGTGTCCCGCGAGGACATGCGCTTCATCCTCGTCGACGCCGCCGACAAGATCCTTCCCGAGGTCGGCCCCAAGCTCGGCCAGTACGGCAAGGAGCACCTGGAGAGCCGGGGCGTGGAGATCTACCTCTCCACCTCCATGGACTCCTGCGTCGACGGCCACGTGGTGCTGAAGAACGGCCTGGAGGTCGACTCCAACACCATCGTGTGGACGGCCGGCGTCAAGCCGAACCCGGCCCTCTCCCGCTTCGGTCTGCCGCTCGGCCCGCGCGGTCACGTCGACTGCGAGCCCACGCTCCAGGTCAAGGGCACGGACTACATCTGGGCCGCCGGCGACAACGCCCAGGTGCCGGACCTCGCCGCCCGCAAGGCCGGCGTGGAGAACGCCTGGTGCCCGCCGAACGCCCAGCACGCGCTGCGCCAGGCCAAGGTCCTCGGCGACAACGTGGTCTCCGGTATGCGGGGCTTCCCGCAGAAGGAGTACGAGCACGCCAACAAGGGTGCGGTCGCCGGTCTCGGCCTGCACAAGGGCGTGGCGATGATCGTCATGGGCAAGATGAAGATCAAGCTCAAGGGCCGCCTCGCCTGGTACATGCACCGTGGCTACCACGGCATGGCGATGCCGACCTGGAACCGCAAGATCCGCGTCTTCGCCGACTGGACGCTCGGCATGTTCCTCAAGCGCGAGGTCGTCTCCCTCGGCGCCATGGAGAACCCGCGCGAGGAGTTCTACGAGGCCGCCAAGCCGGCGCCGGTCGCCGCCGCGAGCAAGACCGAGGAGAAGGCCAAGGCCTCCTGACCCCCGGTCACCGTAAGAACCCCGGGTCGCCGACAGACCCTCCGGTCACCGACAGGTCCTCCTGTCGGTGACCGACCCGGAAGACCTCCTGCCATCCGTGGTGCGGGAGGTCTTCCGGCGTTCCCGGACACTTCCCGGGCACCCGTCTGCATGGTTTCTACAACCGTTTTGCCCAGTCGTAACTCCTTTGCGGGACTGCGCCGAGGCCCTCGCGGTGTTTACGTGGTATCCGGCATCCGGGATCGTCGTCTTGGAGGTGTGCGCCATGGCCGACGCCGCGTCGCGGCTGAGGAGTCTTGCCGAGCAGTTGCTGGGAGCCCCGCTCCCGGTACGCCTGAAGGCCTGGGACGGGTCGCAGGCAGGGCCGCCGGACGCGCCGGCGCTCGTCGTGCGCAACCGCCGAGCCCTGCGCCGCATGCTGTTCAAACCGGGCGAACTGGGCCTCGCCCGCGCCTGGGTCTCCGGTGACCTGGAGATCGAGGGCGACCTGTACACCGCGCTCGACGCCATGGCGGGCCTCGTCTGGGAGCGCGGGGAGGACGCCCGCGGCCTCGGCCAGGCCCTGCGCGACCCCGATGTCCGGGCCGCCGTCCGCGAGCTGCTGAGACTGGCCGGACCGCCGATCCCGCCCGCCCCGCCGCGCGAGGAGGTCCGCAGACCCCGCCGGAACCTGCACACCCGGCGTACCGACAAGCGGGCCATCAGCCACCACTACGACGTCGGGAACGACTTCTACGAGATCGTCCTCGGTCCCTCCATGGTGTACTCCTGCGCCTACTGGGAAGATGCCGGAACCCTGGAGTCCGCCCAGCGCGACAAGCTGGAACTGGTCTGCGCCAAGCTGGGCCTGAAGGAGGGTCAGCGGCTGCTGGACGTCGGCTGCGGCTGGGGCTCCATGGCCATCCACGCGGCCCGCGAGCACGGCGTGAGCGTCGTCGGCGTCACGCTCTCCCAGGAGCAGGCGGCGTACGCCCGCAAGCGCGTCGCCGACGAGGGGCTGACCGACCGGGTGGAGATCAGGGTCCAGGACTACCGGGACGTCGTGGACGGCCCCTTCGACGCGATCTCCTCCATCGGCATGGCCGAACACGTCGGCGCCGAGAAGTACCTGGAGTACGCCCGCCAGCTCCACGCCCTGCTCAAGCCCGGCGGCCGGCTGCTCAACCACCAGATCGCCCGCCGCCCGCAGCGGGACGAGTCGGCGTACGAGGTGGACGAGTTCATCGACGCCTACGTCTTCCCCGACGGTGAGCTCGCCCCCGTCGGCACCACCGTCACCCAGCTGGAGCGGGCCGGTTTCGAGGTCCGGGACGTGGAGTCCATCCGCGAGCACTACGCCCGCACCCTGCGCGGGTGGGTCGCCAACCTGGAGGCCGACTGGGACCGGGCCGTCCACCTCACCAGCCCCGGCCGGGCCCGTGTCTGGCGGCTGTACATGGCCGCCTCCGCGCTCGCCTTCGAACGCAACCGCATCGGCGTCAACCAGGTCCTCGCGGTCCGCACCCCCGAGTCCGGCGCCTCCGGACTCCCCCTGCGCGCCCGCACCTGGCACGGCTGACAGCGGTACGACGCAAGGGGGCCCCTTCCCGAGGGGCCCCCTTGCGTCGTCGTACGACCGCCTACTCGGCCTTGATGGCCGTCAGCATGTTCAGCCGGGCCGCGCGCCGGGCCGGCCACAGCGCGGCCAGGACGCCGACCACGCCCGCCAGCAGCAGGAACACCGTCATCCGGCCGTACGGCAGCACCAGTTCGTACGTCGGCATCTTCGTGCCCAGCAACTCGCCGGCCGCCCAGCCGAAGAACACGCCCAGGCCGATGCCCAGCACCCCGCCGAACAGGGAGATCACCAGGGACTCCAGGCGGACCATCCGCTTGACCGCCCTGCGGTCCAGGCCGATCGCGCGGAGCATCCCGATCTCCTGGGCCCGCTCGAAGACGGACATGGCCAGCGTGTTGATGACGCCGAGCACCGCGACGATCACCGCCATGCCGAGCAGGCCGTAGACCATGTTCAGCATCAGCGTGAACGTCTGTGCGATCTCATCGGAGATGTCCTGCTTGTCCTGGACCTTGATCGCCGGGTTGGAGCCGAGGACCTTCTCCAGCCTGTCCTTGGCCGCGGCGGACGCCCCGTCCGCCGTCTTCACCATGACCTGCATGTCGGCCGGGTCGGACAGGTGCGGGGTGAGCACCTTGTTGTCGAGGATGATCCCGTTGAGCATGTCGTTGCCCTCGTAGACCCCCGCGACCGTCAGCCGCTGGGCCTTGCCGTCCTCGAAGTGCGCGGTGAAGCGGGAACCGGCCTTCCAGCCGAGGTCCTTGGCCCGGTCCTCGTCCACGACGACCCGCGTGCCGCCCACGGTGAAGGAGCCGTCGGTCACCTTCAGGTCCGTCAGCTTGCCGATCGCCGCGCCGTCGACCCCGGTCAGGTACTCGGTCTCGCCGTCGATGCGGGACTCGCCGTTGCGCAGCGGGCTGCTCGCGGTGACGTCGGCGGCGGAGGCGAGCTTCTTCTCCACGCCGGGGGAGAGCGGGCCGCGGTTGGCCATCGAGACGACGTAGTCGGCGCGGATCGCCGAGGAGGCCATCTTGTCGATGGACGTCTGGAGGCTGCCCGCCATCACCGTCATGCCGGTGATCAGGGTCAGGCCGATCATCAGCGCCGAGGCGGTGGCCGCGGTACGGCGCGGGTTGCGCACCGAGTTCTGCCGGGCCAGCTTGCCCGACACCCCGAAGGCGCGCAGCACCGGCGCGGCGGCGGCGATCAGCGGGCGGGACAGCAGCGGAGTCAGGATGAACACGCCGATGATGAGCAGGACCGCGCCGAGGCCCATCGCGCCCTGGCCGGTGTCGGCGTTCATCCTCGTGCCGGCGAGGACCACCGCGATCCCGGCCGCAGCGAACAGCGAACCCAGCGTGTTGCGCAGCACCAGCGACTTGGCGGTGGCCTTGGCGTGCACGCTGCTCATCGCCGCCACCGGCGGGATCTTCGCGGCCCGGCGGCCGGGCAGCCACGCGGCCAGCATGGTGATGAGGACACCGACCGCGAGGGCGGTGACCACCGTGCCGGGGCTGATCACCAGCGGGCCGTCGGGCATGCTCGCGCCGAACGAGCCGAGCAGGGAGCGCAGGCCCGCGCCGATGCCGACACCGGCGGCCAGGCCGGTCACGCCGGCGACCGCGCCGACGGCGAACGCCTCGATCAGCACCGAGCGGGTGACCTGGCGGCGGGAGGCGCCGACCGCCCGCAGCAGGGCCAGTTCCCGGGTGCGCTGGGCGACCAGCATGGTGAAGGTGTTGGCGATGATGAACGTGCCGACGAACAGGGCGATGCCGGCGAACACCAGCAGGCCCTGCTTCAGGCTGCTCATGGAGGCGGAGATGGCCTTCGCCTGGTCGTCGGCGAGCTGCCTGCCGGTGGTGGTCTCCACCAGCTTCGCGGGCAGGGCCTTGTCCAGCTCCGCCTTGAGCGCCGTCTGGCTGGTGCCGGCCGCGGCCCGCACGTCGATCTCGTCGTACGTGCCCTTCTTGCCGAACAGGGCCTGTGCGGTCGCGGTGTCGAACAGGGCGAGGCTGCCGCCCGCGGCGACGTTGCCGTCGTCGGTGGTGAAGATGCCGCTGACGGTGGGCGTGAGGACCGGGCCGTCCACGGAGAGCCGCACGGTGTCGCCGACCCGGTACCCGGCCCGCTTCGCGGTCGCCGAGTCGATCAGCACCTCGTCCTCGCCGTGCGGGGCATGGCCGCTGACCAGCGGGTAGCGGGGGTCGTCGGTGCCCCAGTAGTTGCCGCCGGCGGACTGCCAGTCGCCGCCGACGAGCTTGCCGTCCTTGTCGGCGACGGCGGTGAATCCGGTGACGACACCGGTGGCGGAGGCGGCCCCGGGAACCCCGGCGGCCTTGTCGAGCAGGGCCCGGGTCAGCTCCGGCGTCCTGCCGACCTGGTTGCCCCGGGAGTCCTGGTACTCGGGCCGGACGGCGACGTCGACCTGGTCGAAGCCCTTGGCGGAGCTCTTCTGGTAGGCGTCGGAGATGGTGTTGGTGAAGACCAGCGTCCCGGAGACGAACGCCACGCCGAGCATGACGGCGAGCACGGTCATCAGGAGCCGGGCCTTGTGCGCGAGGACGTTGCGCAGGGCGGTGCGGAACATCAGCTGGTACGGCCCTTCGCGTCGAACTGCTTCATCAGGTCGAGGACGGAGTCGGCCGTCGGGCCGTACATCTCGTCGACGATCCGGCCGTCGGCCAGGAAGATCACGCGGTCCGCGTAGGCGGCGGCCACCGGGTCGTGGGTGACCATGACGACGGTCTGGCCCAGTTCGCGCACGGAGTTGCGCAGGAAGCCGAGGACCTCGGCGCCGGAGCGCGAGTCCAGGTTCCCGGTGGGCTCGTCACCGAAGATGATCTCGGGCCGGGAGGCGAGGGCGCGGGCGACGGCGACGCGCTGCTGCTGACCGCCGGAGAGCTGGGAGGGCCGGTGGCCGAGCCGCCCGGACAGCCCGACCATCTCGATGACCCGGTCCAGCCACGCCTTGTCCGGCTTCCGCCCGGCGATGTCCATCGGGAGGGTGATGTTCTCCAGGGCGGTCAGCGTCGGCAGCAGGTTGAACGCCTGGAAGATGAAGCCGATCTTGTCCCGGCGCAACTTGGTGAGCTGCTTGTCCTTCAGGGACCCCAGCTCGGTCTCCCCGATCCGGACGGACCCGGAGGAGAAGGTGTCCAGCCCGGCCACACAGTGCATCAGCGTGGACTTGCCGGAGCCCGACGGCCCCATGATCGCGGTGAACTCGGCGGCCCGGAAGTCGACGGAGACCCGGTCCAGGGCGACCACCCGGGTCTCACCCTGCCCGTAGATCTTCGACAGCTCCGTGGCGCGTGCGGCCACGGCGGTGGTCCGGCCGGCGGTGGGTGTGGTGGTCACGGGAGGGCGCTCCTGTCGGTACGACGTCTGTTCGCTGGGGACTGATCCATCGTCCCGGCGGGGAGCGCGCGTGGAGTCAGTCGCTGTTCCGGTTCCGGAGGGCGACTGGGGTCGCACGCAGCCGCCCGCTGTCATACCTGGGGAGGACGGGTGACCCTGACTCCGTCCGTGTCGGGGGCCGTATCGGAAACCGTGTCGAGAACAGGTGGAACACCCTCGTTCGGACGGTGAAATTCCGTCATTTCACGTACGCGCGTACAGCCGTCACGTCAGGCTATTGGCAAGTGCGGATGGCGCGTTCCACGGGCTGATGCACCCTCAGACCTCAATAAGACAACATCGGTCCACCCGTCCGCTGTTCGGGGGGTGGGTCCCGATAGGGTCGAACCTCGCAAGCGGAGCCCACGGCCTGCCCGGATGGTGGAATGCAGACACGGCGAGCTTAAACCTCGCTGCCCCTTCGCGGGCGTGCCGGTTCGAGTCCGGCTCCGGGCACCTTCCTCCGTCGGTTTCCTCCTGGAACCGCCCTCTCGGCATTTCGACCGCCACACGACCGTTGACAGCGGGGCCCGTGCGGTCGGAGACTCACGCCTGGAACTCAGTGAAGGAAATTTCACCATGCGAACACCCTGCGGGGTGGCTGAAGACCAGGGAGACGACCGATGCGCACCACCGTCGGGATCATCGGGGCAGGGCCGGCCGGGCTCCTGCTCGCGCGGCTGCTGCACCGCGCCGGGATCGAGTCGGTCGTCCTGGAGGGCCGGGACCGGGCTTACGTCGAGCAGCGGCAGCGGGCCGGGATCCTGGAGCAGGGGACGGTCGACGTGCTGCGCGCCGCCGGGGCCGGGGAGCGGATGGACCGGGAGGGGCTGCGGCACGACGGGATCGAGCTGCGGTTCGACCGGCGCCGGCACCGCGTCGACTTCCCCGCGCTCACCGGCGGGCGGTCCGTGACCGTCTACGCCCAGACCGAGGTCTGCAAGGACCTCATCGCGCTCCAGCTGAAGGAGGGCGGGCCGCTGCTCTTCGAGGCCGAGGCGCTGGCGGTGGAGGGCGCGGAGAGCGACCGGCCGCGGGTCGCCTTCCGGCACCAGGGGCGCGAGGACGTGCTGGAGTGCGACTACGTCGTCGGCTGCGACGGGTTCTGGGGGGTGGCCCGCCAGGCCTTCCCGGCCGGGGTCTGCCGGGTGTTCGAGCGGTCGTACCCCTATGCCTGGCTGGGCATCCTCGCCGATGTCGCTCCCTCGCACGACGAACTCGTCTACGCCCGCCACGAACGCGGCTTCGCCCTGCTGTCCATGCGGTCGCCGGCCGTCTCCCGGCTCTACCTCCAGGTGCCCGCGGGGACGGACGCCGAGGCGTGGAGCGACGGGGCGGTCTGGGACGAGCTGGAGCGGCGGTTCGAGACGGACGACGGCTGGCGGCTGGAGCGCGGGCCCATCACCCAGAAGTCGGTCACCCCCATGCGTTCCTTCGTGCACGAGCCGATGCGGCACGGCCGGCTCTTCCTCGCCGGCGACGCCGCCCACATCGTGCCGCCGACCGGCGCCAAGGGGCTGAACCTCGCCGTCGGCGACGTCGTCACCCTCGCCCGGGCCCTCGCCCACGAGCGGGAGACCGGCTCCCCGGACCTCCTCGACGCCTACTCCGCGACCTGTCTGCGCCGGATCTGGCAGGCCGAGCGGTTCTCCTACGACATGACGACCCTGCTGCACCGCGCCCCGGACGCCACCGCCTTCGACGCCCGCCTCCAGCTGGCCCGGCTGGAGCGGATCGCCTCCTCCCGCGCGGCCGAGACCGATCTGGCGGAGGCGTACACAGGGTTTCCGCTCGGTTAGCCGTCCGTCCATGGCCGGGAATCAGTCGCCCGCGTAGCGTGTTGCGCAGCACAGCAGGGGAAAGATCCTCCTCAAGTATCATGGTCGATCCTTTGCCAATCCATTACTCTTGAGCCAAGGCTGCGCTCGGCAGCCATGGAGGAGTGAAATGAGGAGCAGTAACCCGGTCTTCTCGCGACGGGGGTTCAGCCGCGACAACGGCTACGCCGGCTTCAACACCGCACCGCAGGCCGGGTACGCACAGGGCAACCCGTACGCGCAGAACCCGTACGCGCAGAACCCCTACGCACAGCAGGGCGTCGGCGCCCCGCCCCAGGCCCCGGCCACCACCGACCGGATGACCATGGACGACGTCGTCGTCCGCTCGGCCATCACGCTGGGCACGGTCGCCGTCGGCGCCGTCCTCGCCTGGGTCCTGCTGCCCGTCTCGGGCACCAGCTACGGCCTGGCCGTCGGCTCCGCGCTGATCGCCTTCGTCCTGGCGATGGTGCAGAGCTTCAAGCGCACCCCGTCGCCCGCGCTGATCCTCGGGTACGCCGCCTTCGAGGGCGTCTTCCTCGGCGTCCTCAGCGAGATGTACAACAGCCGCTGGAGCGGCGCGCCCTTCCAGGCCGTGCTCGGCACCATGGCCGTCTCGGGCGCGACCCTGCTCATCTACAAGGCCGGCTGGATCCGCGTCACCGCCCGCTACGCCCGCATCGGCCTCGCCATCGCGATGGCGTTCCTGGTGGTCATGGCGGTCAACCTGCTGCTGGTCGCCTTCGGTGTCGCGGAGGACGGCGGACTGCGCAGCTTCGGCCCGCTCGGCGCGCTCGTCGGCATCATCGCGATCGTGCTCGGCGCGTTCTTCCTGACCCTCGACTTCAAGCAGATCGAGGACGGCATCGCCTACGGCGCCCCGCGCAACGAGGCCTGGCTCGCCGCGTTCGGTCTCACCCTGACCCTGGTGTGGATCTACGTGGAGATGCTGCGGCTGGTGGCGATCTTCAGCAGCAACGACTGACGCCGGCGCCGGTCGTCGGCAGGGCCCCGGGCGAATCCGCCCGGGGCCCTGTGCCGTTCAGAGCAGCTTGCGCGCCGCCCTCCTCAGGTCGTACTCGTGCACGAGCGCCTTCGCGTGGCCGTACGCGAGGTCGTACTCGTGCCGGAGCCAGCTGACCTTCTCCTCGAAGCGGACGAGTGCCGGGCCTTCTTCGACGGTGCGCAGCCAGTCGGAGACTTCACGACCGGTGCAGTGGGGGATGCGGGCGAGCAGATTGCGATGGGTCTCCTCGGAGAAGACGTGGGACATCGGCGCCTCCGAACGCAAAGGGGATGTAAGCCGGTCCTTCACGTCACCGTGCCTGAGCGTTCGCGTATTGGCAACAGTGCGGGGCGTTACGCTCGGCGGGTGGTTGATACGACGCCCTTGACCCAAGCAGTGGATCACTTCGCCGACCGGTTGCGGGCGGCACCGCAGAGCCGGCTCCAACGCAGCGCCGCCGCGGAGGCATTGGCCCTGGCCCGGGAGCTCTCCCGGCGGGCCCAGCTGATGGAGGAGCCGGGGGGTGAGCCCCGGGAGATGCCGGACGCGGGGATGTTCGCCGCGGCGGACCAGATCCTGGTGGCCGCGCACGACCTCGCGGTCGTGGTGCGCAGCGAGGACCAGGTCGCCGAGGCCGTGCGGCTGGTGGAGGAGGCGCGGCAGCGGGCGGGGGTCTGACGTCGGCCGTCAGAGGGACGCGATCACCCTGTCGGCCAGGATGTACACCGTCTCCTCGCCGCACGCGAACGTCAGGGTGTACGCGCCGGAGATGCCCGAGCCGCCCAGGAGGTAGGGGGCCTCGCCGGACTCCAGGGCCCGCGCCAGCCGTTCCGCCGTCTCGCGGTGGCCCGGGGTCATGCACAGGGTGGTGCCGTCGGCGAAGACGTAGACGTCGAGCGTGCCGAGCGGGCCGGGGCGGACGTCGGAGAGTTCGACGCGCTCGGCGGCCAGCCCTTCCAGCGTGGTGACGGTGCGCTCGTGGTCGTTCACGGCCGGCGACTGCACCGGGACGAAGTCGGGGTGCGAGGGGTGCCGGCGGCGCGCCGCGGCCAGTTCCGGGGACTCGCCGGCGAACTCGTCGGCGTCGGCGCCCGGCTCGGCCACCGGCTCCAGCGGCTCCAGGCCCACGAAGTCCGCCTGGCGGGGCAGGAACACGTCGGTATCGGGCAGGCCGTACAACGAGGGTGCCTCGGAGGCGTCACGGGCCTCCTGCGCCGCCCAGAAGGCGCGTGCCTCGGCCAGCTCGCGCTCCCGCTCCTCGGCGAGCGCCTCGGCCACGGCCGCCCGTATCTCCTCGGCGTCGGCGGCGGTGCGGGCGCTCGGCAGGAGGGCGCGGGTCGTGGCCGCCTGGCCGTCGGCGAGCTGCGCCGCCAGTTCGGTGAGCTGGCGGCGCACCTTCAGCACGGTGCGCAGAACGGCGACACCCACGGCGCCGGTGGCTGCCGTGGTGAGCAGCAGGGCGATCGGCATGGCGCTCACTGACATACTCCTGGTTCAAGTCGACCCCCGACTTCCTACATCAGCTTGAGGGGCGGACTAACCAACTGTCAGTGCGTAACGTCACGAAACGGACAGGACTTTGGGTTGGTGGTTCCGTCGTGCGCCCTGCCGGTCCGCGCTGACCTGCACCGATGTGCCTGGCGAGCGAGATAGGTCACATCCTGGGGGAGATTTGGTCACGAAAAGGCCCAGAACCACGGTGTTTCCTGGGTTCTGGGCCCTTCTGCGACGTTACGTGCGTGACCCGCTACGGACGGTGGGTCAGCTGAGGCGCTCGATGACCATCGCCATGCCCTGGCCGCCGCCGACGCACATCGTCTCCAGGCCGAACTGCTTGTCGTGCCACTGGAGCGAGTTGATGAGCGTGCCGGTGATGCGGGCGCCGGTCATGCCGAACGGGTGGCCGACGGCGATGGCACCGCCGTTGACGTTCAGCTTGTCGATGTCGATGCCGAGCTCCCGGTACGACGGGATCACCTGGGCGGCGAAGGCCTCGTTGATCTCGACCAGGTCGATGTCGTCGATGGTCAGGCCGGCGCGCCGGAGGGCCTGCTTGCTCGCCTCCACCGGGCCGAGGCCCATGATCTCCGGGGAGAGGCCGGAGACACCGGTGGACACGATGCGGGCGAGCGGGGTCAGGCCCAGTTCGCGGGCCTTGGTGTCGGACATGATGACGAGCGCGGCGGCGCCGTCGTTCAGCGGGCAGCAGTTGCCGGCCGTGACGAGTCCGTCCGGGCGGAAGACCGGCTTCAGGCCCTGCACGGCCTCCAGGGTGACGCCGGCGCGCGGGCCGTCGTCCTTGCCGACCACCGTGCCGTCGGGGAGGGTCACCGGGGTGATCTCGCGCTCCCAGAAGCCGTTCTTGATGGCTTCCTCGGCGAGGTTCTGCGAGCGGACGCCGAACTCGTCCATCTCCTGGCGGGTGACGCCCTTCCAGCGGGCCAGGTTCTCGGCGGTCTGGCCCATCGCGATGTAGGGGTCGGGCAGCAGGCCGTCCTCGCGCGGGTCGTGCCAGGTGGTGCCCTCCTGCTGGGCGACGGACGCGGTGCGGGCCTCGGCCTCGGCGAACAGCGGGTTGTGCGTGTCCGGCAGGCCGTCGGAGCTGCCCTTGACGTAGCGGGAGACCATCTCGACACCGGCCGAGATGAAGACGTCGCCCTCGCCGGCCTTGATGGCGTGCAGCGCCATGCGGGAGGTCTGGAGGGAGGAGGAGCAGTAGCGGGTGATGGTGCAGCCCGGCAGGTGGTCCATGCCCATCTGCACGGCGACGATCCGGCCGAGGTTGTGGCCCTGCTCGCCGCCGGGGAGGCCGCAGCCGAGCATCAGGTCGTCGATGTCCCGCGGGTCCAGCTCGGGGATCTTGGCGAGCGCCGCCTGGATGATCGTGGCGGTGAGGTCGTCGGGGCGCAGGTCCTTCAGGGAGCCCTTGTTCGCGCGGCCGATGGGGGAGCGGGCGGTCGAGACGATCACGGCTTCGGGCATCACGGCTCCAGTGGCGGATTTTTTCTGGCAGGGCAGGTGGGAAGTTACCCGTACGTATGGGCCAGGTCACCGGTGTCGCGGTGTGACACTGGCCGCAATTGTCTAAGCGCTTGCTTGGCTCCGGCCCGGCCCGGCCCCGACCGGGCCCGTCGGAGGTGCGTCACAGGGGCCGGGCCGCCGGCTCCGCCTCGGGTACCCGCCGCCGGCGCCTCCGCTTGAGCAGCGCCCACGGACCCCGCGGTCCCGTCGGCATGGCCGCCGTCACCTCGGTGCCGGCCTCCGCCGCGGCCTCCGCCGCCGCGCGGGCCACCGGCAGGAAACCCTCCCGGCGCGACACGTCCGGCCGTTCCTCCTCCGGCCACAGGCCCAGCGCCGCGCACACCGTGGGCAGGACGGCCATGGCCGCGGTCGCGTAGCCCTCGGCCGACGGGTGGTAGTTGTCCGGCCCGAACAGCTCCCGCGGATTCGCCTCGAACTCGGGGCCGAGCAGGTCGCCCAGCGACACCGTGCGCCCGCCCTGCTCCACCACCCCGATCGTCTGGGCCGCCGCGAGCTGCCGGGACGCTCGCCGGGCCAGCCAGCGCAGCGGCTGCTGCACCGGCTCGATGGTGCCGAGATCGGGGCAGGTGCCGACCACCACCTCGGCGCCGGCCGTGCGCAGCCGTCGTACCGCCGCCGACAGGTGCCGTACCGAGCGGGTCGGGGGCATCCGGTGGGTCACGTCGTTCGCGCCGACCATGATCACGCAGATGTCCGGGACGGGGGAGGGCGCGGACAGCACCAGCGCGACCTGGCGGTCCAGGTCGTCGGACCGGGCGCCCGGCACCGCCACGTTCCGCAGCTCCACCGGGCGTTCCGCCACCGCCGCCAGCCCGGAGGCCAGCAGCGCCCCCGGGGTCTGGCCCACCCGGTGCACGCCCTGCCCCGCCGCCGTCGAATCGCCGAGCATGGTCAGGCGGAGCGGCGGTTCGCCGGGGATGTCGTACGCGTGCCCGTACACGCCGTCGGCCACCGGCACCCGCCCACCGCTGCCGTTGCCCACATGGCGCCGCGCCAGTCGCACCTCCGCCAGCACCAGACCGACGACGGCCGCGCCGATGAGCCCGACCCCGCCCCCGCCGTACGCCGCCCCGGCCGCGATGCGCCGGGCCACCCGTGCCCTCGACATCCTCGTCATGCGTCGCCGCCACCTCCTCGTAGCCGTATCCACTCCTTGCCCCGTACGGACCGTGCGCCAATCTCGACGGGGAGTGAACAACCGCCCGCGCCGCACCGCTGGCCTTAGGCTGGCGGCACCACTACGAACAGTTCTTTTGCAGCGACCGGAGACAACGGTGCGATACCACGACTCGATGATCAGCCTCGTCGGCGACACCCCGCTGGTGCGGCTCAACAACGTGACCAAGGGCATCCAGGCGACCGTCCTGGCCAAGGTGGAGTACTTCAACCCGGGCGGTTCCGTGAAGGACCGCATCGCCCTGCGCATGATCGAGGCCGCGGAGCAGAGCGGGGAGTTGAAGCCGGGCGGCACGATCGTCGAGCCGACCAGTGGCAACACCGGCGTGGGACTCGCCATCGTGGCCCAGCAGAAGGGCTACAAGTGCATCTTCGTGTGCCCGGACAAGGTCAGCACCGACAAGATCAACGTGCTGCGCGCGTACGGCGCCGAGGTGGTCGTGTGCCCGACCGCCGTGGCCCCGGAGCACCCCGACTCGTACTACAACGTCTCCGACCGGCTGGTGCGCGAGACGCCCGGCGCCTGGAAGCCCGACCAGTACTCCAACCCCAACAACCCGCTCTCGCACTACCACTCGACCGGCCCCGAGCTGTGGGAGCAGACCGAGGGGAGGATCACCCACTTCGTGGCGGGCGTCGGCACCGGCGGCACCATCTCCGGCACCGGCCGCTACCTGAAGGAGGCCAGCCAGGGCGCGGTCAAGGTCATCGGCGCCGACCCCGAGGGCTCCGTGTACTCGGGCGGCTCCGGGCGGCCGTACCTGGTCGAGGGCGTCGGTGAGGACTTCTGGCCGACCGCCTACGACCGCACCGTCGCGGACGAGATCGTCGCCGTCTCCGACAAGGACTCCTTCCAGATGACCCGCCGGCTGGCCAAGGAGGAGGGCCTGCTGGTGGGCGGCTCCTGCGGCATGGCCGTCGTGGCCGCGCTGAAGGTCGCCGAGCGGCTCGGCCCGGACGACGTCGTGGTCGTGCTCCTGCCCGACAGCGGCCGGGGCTACCTCAGCAAGATCTTCAACGACGAGTGGATGGCCGACTACGGCTTCCTGGAGGACGAGGGCCCCAGCGCCCGCGTCGGCGACGTCCTGAGCCACAAGGCGGGCGGCTCCATCCCGTCCCTGGTGCACATGCACCCGGAGGAGACCGTCGGCCAGGCCATCGAGGTGCTGCGCGAGTACGGCGTCTCGCAGATGCCCGTCGTCAAGCCGGGCGCCGGTCACCCGGACGTGATGGCCGCCGAGGTCGTCGGCTCGGTCGTGGAACGGGAGCTGCTCGACGCCCTCTTCAGCCAGCGGGCCTCGCTGGAGGACCCGCTGGAGAAGCACATGTGCGCCCCGCTGCCCCAGGTCGGCTCCGGCGAGCCGGTCGGCGACCTGATGCAGGTGCTGGGTTCGGCGGACGCCGCGATCGTGCTGGTCGAGGGCAAGCCGACCGGCGTGGTCAGCCGGCAGGACCTGCTGGCCTTCCTGGCCAAGGGCGGCGCCAAGTAGCCGGTTCGGGCGAGGGCCCGGGTTCGCGGAAGTGGTACGAGGGCGTCATGTGCGCGCAGCACCCGCTTAACACGGGTCCGGCAGAGTAGTGGGTGTCGGCAGGGGCGGGAGCGGCTCCCCGCCCAGGCCGGCGCCGAACGGCGCCAAGGACCTCCGGAGCGGCTCCCGGACCTCCATGGACGCCACGGACGCGTAGGCCCGGCCCTGACCCGGCCCGCGTCCCTCGCGGGGACCGCCGTCGTCCCGCCCCCCGGAAACGGGGGTGCGGCGGTCCCCGCGCAACCCTTCGTGCCCGAACCGGCGCCGCCGGCGCGGACGCGGCTGCCCGCCGCCGCGGTTCCTCAGTCGCCGGCCGCGGCCGTCGTCGCGTTCCAGCTCCCCAGCACGGCCAGCCGCTCCGCCGTCTCCGAACCCGGCTCCGGCGTGTACACCACGACCGTCTGTTCCGGGTCCGCCGGGACCGTCAGGGTCTCGTACGGCAGGGTCAGCAGGCCCGCGACCGGGTGCCGCACCTGCTTCACGCCGAACGCGCACTCGCGGACCTCGTGGTCCGTCCACAGCCGGCGGAAGTCCTCGCTCTTCAGGGTCAGTTCGCCGACCAGCGCGCACAGGCCGGGGTCGTCGGCGTACCGGGCCGCCAGCAGCCGCAACTGGGCCACCGTCTGCGCGGCCACCGCCGTCCACTCCGGGTACAGCTCCCGGGAGGCCGGGTCGAGGAAGACCAGCCGGGGGACGTTCCGTTCGTCCGGTGCCAGGCGGCTGAAGCCGCCCACCGCGTCGCCGAGCGCGTTCCAGGCGAGCACGTCCATGCGGCGGCCCAGCACGAACGCCGGGTTGCGTTCCATGCCGTCGAGGAGGAGCTGCACGCCGGGCCGGACGCGGGGCGCACCGGCCGGCTTCCGCCGCTGCCGGCGGGGGCGCGCCACCGTGCGCAGGTACGCGTGCTCCGTCTCGTCCAGCCGCAGCACCCGCGCGACCGCGTCCAGCACGGCGTCGCTCACGCTGGTGCCCCGGCCCTGCTCCAGCCGGATGTAGTAGTCGACGCTCACACCCGCGAGCTGGGCCACCTCCTCGCGGCGCAGGCCCGGCACCCGGCGCCGCCCGTGCGCGGGCAGCCCGACCTCCTCCGGCCTGATGCGGGCGCGGCGCGAGCGCAGGAAGTCGCCCACCTCTGCTTCGGTCCAGTCCCCGTCCATGGCCCGATCGTAGGGGAACGAAGCCCGTCCATCGTGGTACTGGCAGACCCAGGAAAACCGCATCCCTGGGTAGGGCGGCCGGACGCGACGAGAGTGGTGCGGGCCGCCGGGGAGCAGCCCCGGCGGCGAGCCACGAGGGAGCACCCATGTCGTACGAGAACCTGTCCGGCCGTACCGCCGTGGTCACCGGAGCCGCCAGCGGCATCGGCGAGGCCGTCGCCCTGCACCTGGCCGCCGAGGGGGCCCGGGTGGCGCTGCTCGCCCGGCGCGCGGACCGGCTGGACGCGCTGGTGGAGAAGATCCGGGCGGAGGGCGGCCAGGCGCTCGCGGTGGCCGCCGACGTCACCGGCGACGCGTCCGTGGAGGCCGCCCGGGACCGGGTCCACGAGGCGTTCGGCGCCGTCGACCTCGTCGTCAACAACGCCGGTGTCATGCTGCCGAACCCCGTCGAGGAGGGCCGGCTCGACGAGTGGCAGCGGATGCTGGACACGAACGTCGCCGGCGTGCTGCGGATCATCCGCGCCTTCACCGCCGACCTGCTGGCCGCCGCGGCCGGGGGACGCACCGCCGACCTGGTGAACATCTCCTCCATCGGCGCCCACGTGACCTTCCCGAACTACGCGGTGTACGGGGCGACCAAGGCGGCCGTCACCTACCTGTCGCAGAGCCTGCGCGGCGAACTGGGGCCGCGGGACGTCCGGGTCACCAACATCGAGCCGGGACTCACGGAGACCGAACTGGCGTCCCACGTCGGCAGCGCGGAGCTGTCCGGGCAGCTCGACGAGCTGTTCGGGGCGATCGGGGGACTGGCCGCGGCGGAGGTCGCCGACGTCGTCGCCTACGTCACCAGCCGCCCCCGGCACGTCAACCTGCGCCAGATCATGGTGCTGCCGACCCGGCAGGCCTGACCCGGCCGGGCGCGGTCACCCGGCCCGGCCGTCACTCGCCCCGCGCCGGGCCGTCGTGGCCGCGCCGGCCGGCGAGGAGGTCCGGGTGGAGCCGTACGGCCTGCACCCCGTTGACGCCGACGATGCCGAGCCAGGTGACCACCATCCCGGACAGCCCGGCGACCGCGCCCGCGATGGCGGACAGCGGGATCGCCAGGACCAGCGTGATCAGGGCGAAGCCGTAGCGCTCGCCCCAGGAGTCGGCCGGCTTCGGCTGCCGGGTCTCGCGGGCCGTCGCCATCTGCCGCTCGGCGAGCCGGCGCCGTACCCGGCGGTCCACCGCGTCGTCGATCCGCTGCTCGACCTTCTCCAGGAAGGACTCCACCAGCGCGGAGTCGTAGTCCTCGCCCAGTTCCCTGCGGGCGCGCACGGTCGCGTCCAGGTCCTTCCGGAGGTTCGGGTCCGTCCTGAGGCCGGAGTCCCGGGGATCGAGTGTGCTCATACCGGTCAGCCTAGGGAGCGGCCGGCTCGACGGCACTGGGGTTAGCCCCCCGGTCGGCGTTCGGGCCGGCCGCCGTGTCGCGCCGCGCGACCAGCCAGTACAGCAGCGCCGGTACGGCCAGACCGACGATCCAGGAGATGTCCGCACCGCCCAGCGGGTCCACCAGCGGGCCGGTGTAGAAGCTCGTGGCGAGGAACGGCAGCTGGGCGAGCAGACCGGCCGCGTACACGGCGAGGGCGTCCCAGCGCCAGGCGCCGTAGCGGCCGTGCGGGTCGGCGAGGGCCGGGAGGTCGTACCGCTCCTTGGAGATCAAGTAGTAGTCGACCAGGTTGATCGCCGACCAGGGCGTGAAGAAGGTCAGCAGGAACAGCAGGAAGTCCTTGAAGGAGGACAGGAAGCTGTCCTTGCCCAGCAGGGCCACCGCGGTCCCGGCGGCCATCACCAGCCCGATGTACGCGGCCCGGCCCGCCCGGGACAGCCGCCGCTGCCCGCGGAAGCCGCTCACGCTCGTCACCATCGACATGAAGCCGCCGTAGGTGTTGAGGACGTTGACGGTGAGCTTGCCGAGCGCGATGACGAAGGAGAAGAAGGACGCGGCCAGGCCCGTGCCGCCGAGCGCGACGACGTAACCGACCTGGCTGTCCAGGAACGTCTCGCCCGCCGTGGCCGCGACCAGCACCCCGAAGGTCATCGACCACTGGGAGCCCAGCGCCGAGCCGGACAGCGTCCACCAGAAGGTGGCCTTCGTGGACGTCGTCCGCGGCAGATAGCGCGAGTAGTCCGCCACGTACGGGCCGAACGCCAGCTGCCAGGACGCCGACAGGGACACCGCCAGCAGGAACACCGGCAGCGAGAAGTGCGCGTCGTGCAGCAGCGCGGAGGTGTCGGCGCGGTCCAGGAGGCGTACGGCGAGGTAGACGAAGGCGAGCGCGCAGACGATGCTCGTGACCCGGCCGAGGGCGTGGATGACCCGGTAGCCGGCGGTCGCCATGACCGCCGTGACGACCGCGAAGACGACGATCCCGGTGGTGTCGTCCGTGTGGGTCAGCTCGCCCACCGCCTGCCCGGCGAGCACGCTGCCGGACGCGAAGAAGCCGACGTACATCACGATCACCAGCAGCAGCGGTACGACCGCCCCGCGCACCCCGAACTGCGCCCGCGACTGGATCATCTGCGGCAGGCCGAGTTTCGGGCCCTGGGCGGAGTGCAGGGCCATCACGGCGCCGCCGAGCAGGTTGCCGAGCAGCAGGCCGACGACCGACCACACCACGTCCCCGCCGAAGACGACCGCCAGGGCGCCCGTGACGACGGCCGTGATCTGGAGGTTGGCCCCGAGCCAGAGCGTGAACTGGCTGAAGGCCGTGCCGTGCCGTTCCTCGTCCGGGACGACGTCGATGGAGCGCAGTTCCACGAGCCGAGCCATGCGTTCTCCCCACACTGGGCTGTATAACGGTATGCAGCGACACACTGTCTGAATAGAAGGCCCGTGTTTGTCAATGCCTCGGCGCTGTACTCTCCCGGGGCGTCGAGGAATCCGGAGGGGGAGTACGTGATGAGCGGGACCGACAGCCCTGCCAACCGATTGCAGGCGCTCTTCGAGGGCCACCGGCTCACGCCGACCCAGCGGCGCATCGCGCACAGCATGGTGCGCCGGGCCGCCGACGTGCCCTTCCTGTCCAGCGTGGAACTGGCCGAACTGGCCGGGGTCAGCCAGCCGTCGGTGACCCGGTTCGCGGTCGCCCTCGGCTTCGACGGCTATCCCGCCCTGCGCAAGCACCTGCGCGAGGTCGTCCCGGCCGAACCGGCCGCCGGGGTCTGCGCCTACAACGAGTACCAGCAGGCCGTCGAGGCCGAGATCGAGAACCTCAGGCACCTCGCCGACCTGCTCGCCGACCCCCGCCCGGTGCAGCGGGCCGGCCGGATCCTCGCCGCCTCCCGCCCGCTGCCGGTGCTCGGCCTGCGCGCCGCCGCCTCCCAGGCGTACGGCTTCTCCTACTTCGCCGCCAAGGTGCACCCGGACGTCCGGCTGCTCCACGAGGGCGGCACGATGATCCACGACCGCATCGACGCCGCCGTCCGCGCGGGCGCCACCGCCCTGCTCTGCTTCGCGCTGCCCCGGCACCCGCGCGAGGTCGTGGACACCCTCGCCTACGCCAAGGACGCCGGCCTGACCGTGGTCACCGTCGCCGACTCCGCGTTCGCGCCGGTCGCCAAGTACTCCGACCTGCTGCTGCCCGCCGCCGTCGGCACCGGGCTCGCCTTCGACACCGCGTGCGCGCCGATGCTGCTCGGCCGGGTGCTGCTGGAGGCGCTGTGCGACGACCTGCCGGACGCCCAGGCCCGCCTGGAGGAGTTCGACGCGAAGGCGGCGGCCCGCGGCCTGTTCGTGGAATGACCGGGCCCCGCCCCTCTCAGATTCGTCTCACGTTCTGCTATTAGCTTCCCTACGAGACACATGCGCAGGGGACTCGTGACACGGGAGGCTGACGTGGCGCGCGGAGGACGCGGAGGACAGGGACTGGCTCGGGTGGCCGTCGTCGTACGGGCCGGGGCCGCACCGATGTGGTGGCTCGGGGTGGTCGCCGCAGGGATCGGGGCCGTGCCGGAGGGGGTGACCGGGCGCCGGATCGGCGTGCTGGCGGGGGCGGCGCTGTTCCTCGTCGGCGCGGCCGTCGTGGCACTCGTCCGGCGGGGCCGGTACACCGCCCTCTCCCGCGAAGCGGTCCGCGCGGGCAAGTACGACGTGCTCCAGGACCGGGCGGTGACCGTGCGCGCCTGGCGCCGGGGCCACCGCTGGTGGCTGCTGCTGGGCTGGGCGGTCGCGCTCGGGTCCGCCTTCGCCGTGCCCGCGGCCGGCGGCATGCTGCTGGCCGGGCTCGGCACCGGGCTGCGGCTGAAGGCCGCGTGGCTCGGGCGGCTGGAGCGGGCCCGGGAGACGCTGCTGTGGGTGCGCGTCGACTGGCTCGACCGGCGCGGCGGGCGCCCGGCGGGCAAGGCCGTCAAGGGCCTGCGCGGTACGGGCGTCGCGGCCGGCGACGCGGCCCCGGGCGGGGCCCGCCGCCGTACCGCCGCACTGGTCTGAGCCGCCGTCAGACCTCCAGCTCCTCCTCGATCCGCTTGAGCTGGTGCCGGGCCATCGCCAGGTTGGCCCGGCCGGAGTCGAGGACCAGGTACAGGAACAGCCCGTTGCCGCCGCGGCTGCTGAGCAGGCGGATCAGGTGGTACTGGTCGGAGAGGGTGATCAGGATGTCCTCGATGCCGCCCTTGAGGCCGAGCATCTCCATCGTGCGCATCTTGGCGCGGATGACGTCGGTGTTGCCGGCGGCGGCCACGTTCAGGTCGAAGGTCTTGCTGCCGCCCATCGTGCCCAGCGCCATCCCGCTGGTGTAGTCGACGAGCGCGACACCGGTGGCGCCCTCTATGGAGGTGAGGGCTTCCTTCAGCGCGGTTTCGGTGTTGGCCATGGTGGTCCTTTCAGCTGTCGGTTGCGGTGCGCGCCTCGGCGGCGGTGGTGCGGGGCGCGCGGGGGGTGCGGGTCCGTGCGGGGGTGGTCCTCGGGAGCGGGCGTACGGCCTCGGCGGCGTCCAGCAGCTCCCCGATGCGGGCGCCGGCCCGGCGCCCCTCCAGGTGCAGCCGGCCGACGTTGACCCGGTCCTGCGCGAGCAGGGTCAGGACGGCGGTGCGGCCGGCCGCGTAGGTGGCGATGTAGCCGCGCTCGCCGCGCACCAGCAGCTCCCGGAAGCCGCCGTGCCCGGTGGCGTCCGTGACCCGCACGGCGACGCCGAGCGCGGCGGCGGTGAGCGCGGCCAGGCCCTCCGGGTCGACCCCGGGGGTGTCGTGGGCGACGACGAGTCCGTCGACGCCGGCCGCGAGGGCGCCGGTGAGCTGCGGTACCCGGGTGCGCAGCCGCAGCAGCTCCTCCAGGACGGTCCGCAGGTCCTCTTCGGCCACCATCAGGTCTCTCCTCTCGGCGGGGCGGTGCCGTTCAAAGCGCCTCCAGCGCATCCCTGAGCCTCTTCAGCAGCGCGATGTCGGGGTCGGTGGTGACCTGGTAGGGCGGCGGTGGTGGCGGGGCGGGGGCCGTGGGCGCGGGTGCGATCTCCCCGGCCGCCGTCAGCCGGCGCACGTCGACCAGCGTGTGGAACGCCTGCCGGCCCAGGTTCCGGGCGATGTCGGCGGCCGTGCGGACGCCGTCCACGCGGTCCAGGACGGCCCGCTGCCGGGGTGTCACCGGGGTGGCGGGGGCGGCCCGGGCGGCCCGGATGCCCGGCGTGGTGGGCCCGGCCGGGTTCGCCGGGGCGCGGCCGGTGGCCGGGTCCGCCCGGATCAGCGGGGCGGTGTCGGCGGCCGGGTCGGGCCACAGCCGGTGCAGCAGCAGCCGGCGGCGCAATGTCTCGCGCTCCAGCGCGACCACCGGCACCGAGGGCAGCGGGCCGAGCCGGGGCGTGGAGTCGTACCGGAACCGTCCCGGCGTGCTGCTCGGCGCCAGCGCGAAGTACCCGGCGTCGTACAGCGCGTCCAGATGGCACAGTTCCAGCGCACCGGTGGGCAGCACCCCGGAGCGCAGCAGGAGTTCGGCCGCGAGCAGGGGTCCCGTGGTCCGTGCCGCCGCCTGCTGCCAGGCGGTGGCCGCGAGGGTGCCGTGGGCCGTGAGGAGCACGTCGAGGCCGGGGGCGAGGGGGCTCTCGGCGTGCACCACCCGGCCCTCGGCGAGGTGCAGGACGCCGTGTTCGCGGACCAGGACGCCGGTGGCCCGCTCCTCGGCGAGCCGGGTGAGCATCGGGGACAGGGCGCGCCCGGCCCCCTTGTCCCGGACCGGGAGGGCCGGCGGCGGGGTGCTGACCACGGTCATCCCAGCACCAGCCGGGCGGCCATCTCACCGAGCCGGATCCGGGCGAGCGCGAGGTTGCCCTCCTCGCGGCCGAGCCACAGGTGCAGGAACACGCTGCTGTCGAAGGACGTGTCCACGAAGCGCAGCAGGTGGTAGCTGTCCCCGTTGCTGATGATCACGTCCTCCACGGGGGGCAGGTCGTCGCCGCCCGCCGCGAAGGTGCCGTGCTCGGCGGCCATCCGGGCGAGTTCGGCGGCCTCGGCGGCGGTCGTCTCGTGGTCGCCGCCGGGCGCCTCCCCGACCGCGCCGAGGGCCAGTCCGCTCGTCCAGTCCACCAGGGCGGCTCCCCGGGCACCGGGCAACCGCATCGCTTCCAGCAGGCACTCGTCGATTCCGGGCACCGTGGCTCCCCTCCCGCCTGGGACTCCGGTTGAGTGACGCCGACACTACGCAACGTGTGTGCGGGAGGTGAGGCCTTTGGCATTTTCCGTTGGAACATGCGCCGGGCGTACTAGTGTGGGTCAACTGACCTGTGGGACACGGGAGTTGATCACCGCGGCGCGGGGCGCCCGCCGGTGGCGCCCGGCAGGCCGGTCAGCGCGGACGCGTGCGCCCCTCCCGACTCCGCCACCACCTCCGCGACGGTCTGCGGCTCCCGTACGGTGGCGAAGGCGACGCCCCCCTCGCCGTCCGGCGCGTAGCCGTGGATGCCCGGCCGGGCGAGGGAGTTGTACGCGTAGTGGTGGGCGAAGTAGTACGCGCCCGTGTCCAGCGCCGCCGCGTAGTCGCCCTGCTCCAGCAGTGGCAGCGCGCGTCCCTCGGCGAGCAGGTCGCCCGAGAAGCAGGCCGGCCCGGCCACGTCCTGCACCACCTCCGGCCCCGCCTTCGGCCGCCCCCCGGCGTCGTACGCGGCGATCCGCAGCGGCCACGCCCCGGGCACGTACACCGTCCGCGTCGCCACCTGCACGCCCGCGTGCGTCACCGCGATCCGCCGCCCGCCCGCGCTCTTGGCGTACTCCACCCGGGCCACCACCGTCCCGTACTTGGCCAGCAGCGACCGCCCGAACTCGGTCACCAGCCCGTACCGCCCGTCGAACAGCCCCGGCACCTGCTCGGCGAGCAGCCGCGCGTAGGCGGCGTACGACGGTGCCGTCTCCTCCGACGCGAGGTTCACCGGCAGGCCGCCGCCGATGTCGACCGTGTCGACCTGCCGCCGCCCGACGACCGCGTTGATCTCCTCCGCGAGCGCGTACACCTCCGCCACGCCCCGCGCCAGCAGCGGCAGCGGGATGCCCTGCGAGCCGGTGTGCGCGTGCAGCCGGGTCAGCCACGGCCGCTCCGCGTACGCCCGGACGACCCAGTCGCGCGCCCCCGCGTCCCGCAGCGCCACCCCGAACTTCGAGGTCCGCGTCGCCGTGGAGGTCGCCCCGATGGTGCCGCCGCCGATCTGCGGGTTGACCCGGAGCCCGAGCGGGGACCGGGTGGGCGCGGCGCGCACGAGGGCGTCGAGCCGGTCCAGCTCCTGCGGGTTGTCCGCGTTCACCGCGATGCCCAGGGCCAGCGCCTCGCGCAACTCGGCCGGGGTCTTGGCCGGCGAGTCCAGCACCGTCCGGGCGGGCGGCACCCCGGCCGTCCGGGCCAGCGCGAGCTCGCCGGGGCTCGCCACCTCCGCGCCGATGCCCGCCTCGTGCAGCAGCCGCACCACCGGCACCAGCGGGGTCGCCTTCACCGCGAAGGCGTGCAGCACCGGTGTGCCGGGCGGCACGACCGCGTCGAACGCCGCCCGCAGCGCCGCCGCCGACTCCCGGATGCCGACGACGTCCAGCAGGCCCACCACGGCCGCGTCCGGACCCAGCAGCCCCCGCTCGACGGCGGCCCGCACGGCCCGGTCCCGGCGGGCCGCCCGCCCCCGTGCCTCGTTCCCGATGTCCCCGACCGTCTCGATCTCCGCCACGGCTTCTCCGTCCTACTCCCGGCTACCGGTGCTTCCAGCCAAACACCCGCCGCGCGCGGACGGGGCCGTCCCGGCGTATTGACTAGCTCTATTCAGACCTACAGGATGTGAATAGACGTAGGCACAGGAGGAGGCAGACGATGTCGGGACCCCGCCCCGTACGAGCACCGCGCGGCACGGAACTGAACGCCCTGGGCTGGCAGCAGGAAGCCGCCCTGCGCATGCTCCAGAACAATCTCGACCCCGAGGTCGCCGAGCACCCCGACAAGCTCGTCGTCTACGGCGGCACCGGCAAGGCCGCCCGTGACTGGCGCTCCTTCGACGCCATGGTCCGCACCCTGAAGACCCTCAAGCAGGACGAGACCATGCTGGTCCAGTCCGGCCGCCCGGTCGGCGTGATGCAGACCCACGAGTGGGCCCCGCGCGTCCTCATCGCCAACTCCAACCTGGTCGGCGACTGGGCCAACTGGGAGGAGTTCCGCCGCCTGGAGGCCCTCGGCCTGACCATGTACGGCCAGATGACCGCCGGCTCCTGGATCTACATCGGCACCCAGGGCATCCTCCAGGGCACCTACGAGACCTTCGCCGCCGTCGCCGCGAAGAAGTTCGGCGGCACCCTGGCCGGCACCATCACCCTGACCGCCGGCCTCGGCGGCATGGGCGGCGCCCAGCCGCTCGCCGTGACCATGAACGACGGCGTCGCGATCTGCGTCGACTGCGACC
Organism: Streptomyces corchorusii; assembly: GCF_001514055.1. Taxonomy (NCBI): domain Bacteria; kingdom Bacillati; phylum Actinomycetota; class Actinomycetes; order Kitasatosporales; family Streptomycetaceae; genus Streptomyces; species Streptomyces corchorusii. Next base: position 33,172 of record NZ_KQ948379.1, read on the forward strand.
CGCGCGCCATCGAGCGCCGCATCGAGCACCGCTACCTGGACGTCAAGGCCGACTCCCTGGACCACGCGCTCCAACTGGCCGTGGAGGCCCGGGACGCGCGCCGCCCGCTGTCCATCGGCGTCCTCGGCAACGCGGCCGAACTGGTCCCGCAGCTCCTCGCGATGAACGCCCCCATCGACATCGTCACCGACCAGACCTCCGCCCACGACCCGCTGGCGTACCTCCCGGTGGGCGTGGCCTTCGAGGACATGGCCGCCGAGGCGGCCAAGGACCCGGCCGGCTTCACCACCCGCGCGCGTGAGTCCATGGCGAAGCACGTGGAGGCCATGGTCGGCTTCATGGACGCCGGCGCCGAGGTCTTCGACTACGGCAACTCCATCCGGGGCGAGGCCCAGCTCGCCGGCTACGACCGGGCGTTCGCCTTCCCCGGCTTCGTCCCCGCCTACATCCGCCCGCTGTTCTGCGAGGGCAAGGGCCCCTTCCGCTGGGCGGCCCTGTCCGGCGACCCGGCCGACATCGCCAAGACCGACAAGGCGATCCTGGAGCTGTTCCCCGAGAACGAGTCCCTCGCCCGCTGGATCAAGATGGCCGGCGAGCGCGTCCACTTCCAGGGCCTGCCCGCCCGCATCTGCTGGCTCGGCTACGGCGAGCGGGACAAGGCCGGCGAGCGGTTCAACGACATGGTGGCGAGCGGTGAGCTGGCCGCGCCGCTGGCCATCGGCCGTGACCACCTCGACTGCGGGTCCGTCGCCTCGCCGTACCGGGAGACCGAGGCCATGCTCGACGGGTCCGACGCGATCGCCGACTGGCCGCTGCTGAACGCGATGGTCAACGTCGCCTCGGGCGCCTCCTGGGTGTCCATCCACCACGGTGGCGGCGTGGGCATGGGGCGGTCCATCCACGCCGGTCAGGTCACCGTGGCCGACGGTACGAAGCTGGGCGGCGAGAAGATCCGGCGCGTCCTCACCAACGACCCCGGGATGGGCGTCATCCGGCACGTGGACGCGGGCTACGACATCGCCGAGTCGGTCGCGGCCGAGCGGGGGGTCCGGGTGCCCATGCGTGAGGGTGACGAGGCGTGACGGTGGGCGAGGGCAGGCACGGCGACTCGCTCGCCCAGCGGAACGACCGCCGCCGGCCCGGGACCTCCTTCCAGGAGATGTGGCGCGAGCTGCTCCCCGTTGGCCGGCACCCCGACTCCGGCGGTTACCGGCGCTACGCCTGGACCGGGGCGGACGCCGAGTGCCGGGCCTGGTTCCGGCAGCAGGCCGAGGACCGCGGGCTGGCCTACGAGGTCGACCGGAACGGGAACCAGTGGGCCTGGCTGGGGGACCCGGCCGCCGGGGACGCCGTCGTCACCGGGTCGCACCTGGACTCCGTGCCCGACGGCGGGGCCTTCGACGGGCCCCTCGGGGTCGTGTCGTCCTTCGCCGCGCTGGACGAACTGCGCGGCCGGGACGTCGAGTTCGCCAAGCCGCTCGCCATCGTCAACTTCGGGGACGAGGAGGGCGCCCGGTTCGGGCTCGCCTGCGTCGGCTCCCGGCTCACCGCCGGGCAGCTCACCGCCGAGCAGGCCCACCGGCTCACCGACGGGGACGGGACCACCCTGCCCCGGGCCATGGAGGCGGCCGGGTACGACCCCGACGCCATCGGGCCCGACCCCGAGCGGCTGGCCCGGATCGGCGCCTTCGTGGAGCTGCACGTCGAACAGGGCCGCGCGCTGGACCTGTCCGGCGACCCGGTCGGCGTCGCCAGCGCCATCTGGCCGCACGGGCGGTGGCGGTTCGACTTCCGGGGCGAGGCCAACCACGCCGGCACCACCCGGCTGGTGGACCGCCGCGACCCCATGCTGTCGTACGCCGAGACCGTGCTCGCCGCCCGCCGCGAGGCCGAACTCGCCGGTGCCGTGGCCACCTTCGGGAAGATCGCCGTCGAGCCCAACGGGGTGAACGCGATCCCGTCCCTCGTACGCGGGTGGCTCGACTCCCGGGCCGCCGACCAGGACACCCTGGACACGGTGGTGGGCGGCATCGAGAAGGCGGCCCGGGAGTACGCCGACGCCCACGGCGTCGACCTCGACGTCGTCCGGGAGTCCTTCACCCCGGTCGTGGAGTTCGACCACGCCCTGCGGGACGAACTCGGCCGCATCCTGGGCGAGGACACCGGCCTGAAGGTGCCCGTCCTCGGGACCGGTGCGGGACACGACGCCGGCATCCTCTCCGGGAGCATCCCGACCGCCATGCTGTTCGTACGCAACCCCACCGGTGTCTCGCACTCCCCGGCCGAGTCCGCCGCCGAGGACGACTGCCTGGCCGGGGTGCGCGCACTCGCCGACGTACTGGAAGGACTGGTCCGCAGGTGACCAAGGGGACCTACTGGCTGGAGCACGCCTGGCTCGGCACCTACGTCGAGCCCGGGGTCACCGTGGAGGTGGCGGACGGGCGGTTCGCTGCCGTCCGCACCGGGACGCCCACGCCGCCGCCCGGCGCCGAGGTGCTGCGCGGGCTCACCCTGCCCGGGCTCGCCAACGCCCACAGCCACGCCTTCCACCGGGCGCTGCGCGGCACCGTCCAGGTCGGCTCCGGGACCTTCTGGACCTGGCGCGAGGTGATGTACTCCGTCGCCGAACGGCTGACCCCGGAGACCTACCACGCCCTGGCCCGCGCGGTGTACGCCGAGATGGCCCTCGCCGGCATCACCTGTGCCGGCGAGTTCCACTACGTGCACCACGCCCCCGGCGGCACCCCCTACGCCGACCCCAACGCCATGGGGGAGGCGCTGATCGCCGCCGCCGCCGAGGCCGGTATCCGGATCACCCTCCTCGACACCTGCTACCTCTCCGCCGGCTTCGGCGAGCCGCCCACCGCACACCAGCAGCGGTTCTCCGACGGCAGCGCGGAGGCCTGGGCCGAACGCTGTTCAGTTCTCAAGGAACGGGACCACGCGCGGATCGGGGCGGCGATCCACTCCGTACGGGCCGTGCCCGCCGGGCAGTTGGCGACCGTGGCACGCTGGGCCGAGGAGCGGCGGGCCCCGCTGCACGTGCACCTGTCGGAGCAGACCGCCGAGAACGACGCCTGCCTCGCCGCGCACGGCCGCACGCCCACCCGGCTGCTCGCCGACCACGGCGTCCTCGGGCCGCGGACCACCGGGGTGCACAACACCCACCTCACCGACGAGGACATCACCCTGCTCGGCGACTCGGGCACCGGCACCTGCATGTGCCCCACGACCGAGCGGGACCTGGCCGACGGCATCGGCCCGGCCGTCGCCCTCCAGCGGGCCGGCTCCCCGCTCTCCCTCGGCTCCGACAGCCACGCCGTCGTCGACCTGCTCGAAGAGGCGCGCGCCATGGAGCTGAACGAGCGGCTGCGCAGCCGCACCCGGGGCCACTGGACGGCCGCCGCCCTGCTGCGGGCCGCCACCGCCGACGGCCACGCCGCCCTCGGCTGGGACGACGCCGGCGCCATCGAGCCCGGCGCGCTCGCCGACCTGACGACGATCGCCCTGGACTCGGTCAGGACGGCCGGGACACTGCCCAGGCTGGGCGCCGAGACGGCCGTATTCGCGGCGAGCGCGGCGGACGTACGGCACACGGTCGTGGGCGGCCGGCACGTCGTACGCGACGGCGTGCACACGCTCGTACCCCATGTGCCGCAGGCGCTGGCCGCCGCCGTCGAAGCCCTGCGCGGCTGAGCAACGCCGACCCCCACGAGGACGACACCATGAGCAGCAGCACCGTCATCACCAACATCGCCACGCTGGTCACCAACGACCCCTCCCTCGGTGACGGCTCCCCCCTCGGTCTGGTCCAGGACGCGGCCGTCGTCATCGACGGCGACCGTGTCGTGTGGACCGGTGAGTCAAGCAAAGCACCCGCCACTGACAACCGGGTCGACGCGGGCGGCCGGGCGGTGCTGCCGGGCTTCGTGGACTCCCACTCCCACCTGGTCTTCGCGGGCGACCGGACGCAGGAGTTCAACGCCCGCATGTCCGGCCGCTCCTACACGGCCGGCGGCATCCGCACCACGGTCGCGGCCACCCGCGCCGCGAGCGACGCGGAACTGGAGGCGAACCTCACCCGTTACCTCGACGAGGCCCTCCGCCAGGGCACGACCACCTTCGAGACCAAGTCGGGCTACGGCCTCACCGTCGAGGACGAGTCCCGCGCCCTGCGCCTCGCGGCGCGGCACACCGACGAGGTGACCTACCTCGGCGCGCACATCGTCTCCCCGGACTACGCCGACGACCCGGCCGCCTACGTCGCCCTGGTCACCGGCGAGATGCTGGACGCCTGCGCGCCGCACGCCCGCTGGATCGACGTCTTCTGCGAGAAGGGCGCCTTCGACGGCGACCAGGCCCGCGCCGTCCTCACGGCCGGCAAGGCGAAGGGCCTGCACCCGCGCATCCACGCCAACCAGCTCTCCCACGGCCCCGGCGTCCAGCTGGCCGTCGAACTGGACGCGGCCAGCGCCGACCACTGCACCCACCTCACGGACGCGGACGTGGACGCCCTGGCCAACAGCGCGACGGTCGCCACCCTGCTCCCCGGCGCCGAGTTCTCCACCCGCGCCGAGTGGCCGGACGCCCGCCGGCTGCTGGACGCGGGCGTGACGGTCGCCCTGTCCACCGACTGCAACCCCGGCTCGTCCTTCACCTCCTCCCTCCCCTTCTGCATCGCCCTGGCCGTCCGCGACATGCGGATGACCCCGGACGAGGCGGTCTGGTCGGCCACGGCGGGCGGCGCGGCGGCCCTGCGCCGCACGGACATCGGCCGCCTCACCCCCGGCGCCCTGGCCGACCTGACCCTCCTGGACGCCCCCAGCCACGTGCACCTGGCCTACCGCCCGGGCGTACCCCTGGTCAGCGGCGTGTGGCGGCGCGGGGTCCGGGTGGTGTGAGCGCGGCGGACGCTCACCGTGCCCCCGCCCGCCACCGCTGCCCCCGCCCGCCGGACAGGGCGCGCAGGGACACGCCGTCGCCTTCGTCCGGGGTCACCGCCGTGCCGGTGGCGACGGCCGGGCGGATCGTGCCGTCGGGGCCGACGGTGAAGCGGAGGTTTACGCCGTTGCGGCCGTGGACCGAGTCGCACTCCCAGATGCCCACGCCCCGGTCGGCCGAGCCCCGGCTGTCCAGGCAGAAGTCGTCGTCGGCCGCCGAGCGGAGCACGCCCAGGGAGGCGTCGACGCTCCAGCGCTGGGTCGCGGAGGAGCCGCAGGGGGCCGTGACGACGTCGTTGCCCTTCGCCAGGTCGCCGTCTCGGACGTCCAGGCATCGGCCCGTGGCGAGGTTGACCACCTGGGCGTAGGCGGCGCCCGGCGGGGCGGGCGGGGGCGTCGGGCGGGGGGTCGCGCGGCGGGGCGGGGTGGGAGTCGGGCGGGGCGAAGTCGGGGTGGGGGACGAGGGCTTGGACGTGGGGGACGGGGAGTGGGAGGGGGACGGAGGCGGGGGGAGCGAGACCGTTGCCGTCACCGTCACCGGGGAGGGCGCGGGGGTCGTCGCCGGGCGGCGGTCGGTGGAGTGCGCGGGGCCGAACAGGAAGACCAGCAGCGGGGTCAACGCCACGCCCAGGGCCGCCGAGCCCAGCAGGACGCGTCCGCGGGGCGGCCGGCCCGGCGGGTCCGCCGTCGCGGGTGCGGCGGCGGGTCCGGGGCGCTCGTCCCGGCGCAGGTACGCCGTCCCGTGCCACGGCAGCAGGCCCTCGGCCAGGGTCTGCCGGGGCGCGTCCCGCAGCGCCCGCGACTCCTCGAACGCGGCCGTGCAGTGCGGGCAGCGCGCCATGTGGGTGTCCAGGTCGGCGCTGCGACGCGGGGCGTCCGGCCGTACCGCCTCCTCGATCAGCCGCCGGAAGTCCGCGCAGCGCGGGTCGTCGGAGGCGGCCAGCCGGTGCCGCAGGCAGGCCCGGGCCAGGGCGGTGAGGGCCCGCGGGGTGTCGTGGGGGACGTCCGCGCGGCCGAGGCCGAGGAAGGCGGCGGTGCGCTCCTCGGGTTCCGCGTCGAGGACGCCGTACCAGAGCAGTCCCTGGGCGCGGGACGGCAGTGACTGGAAGGCCGGGAGCAGGGGCGGGGTCGGGCCCCCGGGGCGGCCGGCCGTGGTCAGCACCAGCAGCAGGCCCGGGTCGACGCCCGCGGCGCGTTCGTCGCGCGCCCAGTCCGCCGCCAGCCGCACGGTGAGCAGCAGCAGCCGGTGGCGCAGGGGGAGGGGCGGTTCGACACCCCGGGCCGTCTCGCGGGCCGCCGTGGTGAACGTCTCCGCCGCCAGCCGGCGGGCCGCGGGCTCGCTCGTCGCGCACAGCCGGGCGTAGGCGAGGACCGCCGGGTGGTGGCGGCGGCGCAGCTCCCGCAACGCCGGGTAGGCCGTGGGCGCGTGGGAGCGCAGCAGTTCGGTCAGCCGTGCGTCCGGCGCGTTGTCGTGGTCCCCCGCCGTGGCGTGGCCCCGCTCAGCCATGCAACACCCTCCGTCCCGAGAAGGCCGCTGACATACCAGTCAGTTTGGGGACCCATAGTGGTGGACGGGGAAGGCGCCGGGCAGAGGTTTCCGTGAGGAACCGCATAACGGTTGGGTCGCTGGGCACCCGGCACCCCGGCGGGGTGGGTGACGGGACGGCGGAGCGGCCCGGCCGTCCGGCCGGGCCGCTCACCGCAGTGCGCGGAAGCGCGGGTTCCGCGCGGAGCTCACTCCTCCACGGTCAGCCCCTTGCGCAGCCGTACCAGCGTGCGCGACAGCAGCCGGGACACGTGCATCTGGGAGATGCCGAGTTCCTCGCCGATCTCCGACTGGGTCATGTTCGCCACGAACCGCAGGGAGAGGATCTTGCGGTCCCGGGGCGGGAGTTCGGCGATCAGGGGCTTGAGCGACTCGATGTACTCGATGCCTTCGAGCCCGTGGTCCTCGTATCCGATGCGGTCCGCGAGCGCGCCCTCGGACTCGTCCTCATCCGGCTGGGCGTCCAGCGACGCGGCGGTGTAGGCGTTCGAGGCGGCCATGCCCTCGACGACCTCGTCGGTGGAGATGCCCAGCCGCTCGGCCAGTTCCGCGACCGTGGGGGCGCGGTCCAGTTGCTGCGCCAGCTCGTCGCCGGCCTTGGCCAGGTCGAGCCGCAGCTCCTGGAGCCGGCGCGGGACGCGCACGGACCACGAGGTGTCACGGAAGAACCGCTTGATCTCGCCGATGATGGTCGGCATCGCGAAGGTGGGGAACTCGACGCCGCGGGAGAGCTCGAAGCGGTCGATCGCCTTGATCAGGCCGATGGTGCCGACCTGGATGATGTCCTCCATCGGCTCGCTGCGGGAGCGGAAGCGGGAGGCGGCGAACTTGACGAGCGCGAGGTTGAGCTCGACGAGGGTGTTGCGGACGTACGCGTGCTCGTGCGTCCCTTCCTCCAGCGACTCCAGGCGCTCGAAGAGGGTCTTGGACAGGGCCCGCGCGTCGACCGGGCCGATCTCGTCGTAGGGGGGGATCTCCGGGAGGCCCTCGAAGGGGTCGAGGGGGTCGATGGGATGATCCAGTTGTTCCGGTGGGGGTGTCGACGTCGCGATCGGGGTAGGCGATGCGTCGAGCCGGGGTGACATGGGTGTCCTCCATCGTTCTCGGCATATGGCTGCCGAAGCCAGTACGTGCACTGCGGTGTGCGGCGCCTCCGAAGCCGGCGTGTAGGGGTGTGTGTCCTTACTAGCCCTACCCGCTGCACCGAGCGAGTCGCAAGTGCGTTCTGTAGCTATATGTCCGTTTCTGTGCGGATGTTCGGGTGTCGGAGTGCGCATGGAAGGCGTAATGTTCGAGGGCATCAGCAGCCACGACCTCGGGAGAGAGACGGCATGGACCACGGGACGGTCGGCAGCGCACAGTCGGGCCGGCTTCTGGTGGAGGTGCGGGAAGAGGGCTCCAGCGCCGTTGTGACACCGGCGGGTGAGCTCGACCACCACACCGCCGATCTTTTGCGTGAGCCCCTCGACGACCTCTTGGCCAAGGGCTTCTCGCGGCTCGTAGTGGACTGCTCACGCCTGGAGTTCTGCGACTCCACGGGGTTGAACGTCCTGCTCGGCGCCCGCCTGAAGGCGGAGGCCGCCGGCGGCGGGGTCCATCTGGCCGGGATGCTGCCCGTGGTCGCCCGCGTGTTCGAGATCACCGGGGCCGAGGCGGTCTTCACCGTCCACGACTCCCTGGAGGCGGCCCTGGCCGACGGTGCCGACTGATCCGCCGCCCCGGTGTCCGGTCCGGTCCCTCGCGACTTCCCGTGGGCGTTACATGCATCACGTCCGAAACGGGGGGTGTTCCGTCGGATCGGTCGGGCAGGAGAGGGCAGAAGAAGGCGGGAGGCATTCCGCCGGCTGTCGGCCGTCCACCGCGCACCGGTGGTCGGAGGGCGCCCGGGACGGGGCGTGCGTCCGGCGGACGGGCGGGTATGGATTTCCTGGCCGGGCGGCGTGCGGACGGCCGCCGGGCGGTGTGCGGACGGCGCGCGGACGAGGACGTCCGGGTGGCGTGCGGACGACATCCCGACCGGACGGCGCCCAGGGTGCCGACGGTGCCGGGCCTTCGACAGGACCGACCGGCCCGAGACCGCCGGCCGGATCATTGACCGGACTTTTGAATCGTGAACTGGTGAATCGGTGAGGTGAAGCGCTGATGAGCACCACCCGGCCTTACTCGCCGGGCGACCGCGGCCCGGAGCCCAGCGGCGCTTCCGGGGTGTCCGAGGGAGCCGCGCCGACCGTCGGCGCGGCCACGGGGGCAGCCGCGCCGTCCGCGCCGTCCGGGCCGCCGGGCCCGGCCGACGGCGCCCCGCAGCCCCGGGGCCGGCAGGTCCGCAGGCTGCGCCTGGAAGGCGAGAGCGGGGTCGTCCCGCTCGCCCGCGACTTCACCCGCCAGGCGCTGTACGCGTGGGGCTGGCTGCCCGCCGCCACCGCCGACCAGCGGGCCGCCGCCGAGGACGTGCTGCTCGTGGTCTCCGAACTGGTCACCAACGCCTGCCTGCACGCCGAGGGCCCCGACGAACTGCTCCTCGCCTGCGACAACAAGGTGATCCGGCTGGAGGTCTCCGACCGGGGCACCGGCCAGCCGGCCCCGCGCACCCCGCACCGCGCCGGACGGCCCGGCGGGCACGGCATGTTCATCGTGCAGCGGCTGTGCCTGGACTGGGGCGTGGTCCGCGCCCCCGGCACGCCGGGCAAGACGGTCTGGGCGGAACTGGGCGCTCCCGCCTGAGCGCCGACGGAGGCCGCCCGGGACCACCCGGGACCACCCGAGTCCCCGCCTCCACTCCGACACCGCTTCGCGCACGCCGGGTCACCACCACTCCGGCGTGTGACGTGTCTTCCTTCCTCGCGACCCCGGGCGTACCTCGACGGCCGAATCTGATGCGCCGTCAGGAATGGATGGGGTGGGCCGACCGTGTCGTACCCGAAACTAACCGCCGCGCTCGCGTCCGCCGCGGCCCTGGCCGGCTCGGCGGTCCTGCCGGCCGCGCCGACGGCCCACGCCGACGTCGTCGACGTCAACTACCGCTGTCCATGGAGGTCGTGCCGGGCGGCGCCGACAAGGGCACGGTGCATGTGGAGGGGCTGACGAACGCGAACCCGGTCAAGTCCGGCGACCCGATCGGGATCCCCGACCTCACGGGCGCCTACCAGTCCGGCGCGAGCGGCACCTCGACGCTGTCCCCGGGCGTGCTGACGGTCAAGGCGCTCGGTACGACCACGACCTGCACGCCGGTGAGGACGGCGGTCTCGCCCACCCTGGACACGACAGAGCAGCCGGGCGGCGCGGCGGGCGGCACGTCGACGTCGGGCGGTTCCTCGGGTTCCGCCACGACCGACGGCGGCGACGGCGGCCTCGCCGAGACCGGCGCGAGCGACCACGGTGCCCTGAAGGCCCCGGGCCTGGTGGCGGGCACGGCGATCCTGCCGGGGGCGGCGGTGTTCACGGTGCTGCCGAGGCGCGGGACGCGATAACCCGCCCCGACGGCACTCGGCGATCCCCCGCACAGCGGAAGGGCCGCCGCACCCACCTGGGTGCGGCGGCCCTTCCGGCCAGGCACGACGGCTAGTTCACGTTGCCCATCAGCTTCTTCACCTTGCCGCGGTACATCCACACCGCGACGCCCGCGACCACGGCGAGCACGGCCTCCAGGGCGACGAAGCCCATCTTGTCGAGGTTGACGCCACCGACGGCCGGGTTCGACAGCAGGGCGGTGACGGAGTCGCCCGCGGTGACCGCGAGGAACCAGACGCCCATCATCTGCGAGGCGTACTTCTTCGGCGCCATCTTCGTCGTCACCGACAGACCCACCGGCGACAGCGTCAGCTCACCGACGGTCTGCGCGAAGTAGATCGCGACCAGCCACAGCGCCGCGGCCTTGTGACCGCCCTCGGCGATCGACAGCGGGGCGAGGAAGACGAAGAAGGACGCGCCGACCAGCACCAGACCGGAGGCGAACTTCACGATCGTGCTCGGCTCCTTGCCGCGCTTGTTCAGCCACAGCCACAGCCAGGCGAAGACCGGCGCGAGGGCCATGATCATGACCGGGTTGACCGACTGGTACCAGGAGACCGGGAACTCCCAGCCGAAGATGGTGTTGTCGGCGCTCTTCTCGGCGAACAGCGAGAGCGTGGAGCCGCCCTGGTCGTAGATCATCCAGAAGACGGCGGCGGCCACGAAGAACCAGATGTACGCGGACACCTTGGAGCGCTCGGCCGGCTCCAGGTCCTTGTCGCGCAGGATCCGGGAGATGACCAGGATCGGCACGATCAGGCCGATGAGCGTGAGCGGGATCAGCGCCCAGTTCAGGGTGAAGTGGCCGGTGCCGCCGACGACGCCGTAGAAGACCGCGGCGATGGCCAGCCAGATCAGGCCCTTGCGCAGGGTGGACGCCTTCTCGGCGGGCGTCAGCGGGGTCGGGACCTCGCTGCTCCGGGCGTCCAGGTGGCGACCGCCGAGCAGGTACTGGGCGAGACCCAGCGCCATGCCGAGCGCGGCCAGCGCGAAGCCCAGGTGCCAGTTGACGTTCTCGCCGACGGTGCCGATGACCAGCGGGGCGACGAAGGCACCGAGGTTGATGCCGATGTAGAAGAGCGTGAAGCCACCGTCCCGGCGCGGGTCCTGCGGGCCGTCGTAGAGGTGGCCGACCATCGTGGAGATGTTGGCCTTCAGCAGACCGGAGCCGATGGCGACGAGCACCAGGCCGACGAAGAAGCTCGCGGCGGCGGGCAGCGCCAGGCACAGGTGACCGAGCATGATGACCAGGCCCGCGACGGCCACCGTCTTGCGGGGACCGAGGACGCGGTCGGCGACCCAGCCGCCGGGCAGGGCGAGCAGGTACACGAGCGACAGGTACACGGCGTAGATCGCCGTCGCCGTGCCCGCGCTCAGGTGCAGGCCACCCGGGGCCACCAGGTACAGCGGGAGAAGGGCCCTCATGCCGTAGTAGGAGAAACGCTCCCACATCTCGGTCATGAAGAGAGTGGCCAGTCCGCGGGGGTGGCCGAAGAAGGTCTTCTCGGAACCGGGGGTGCCCGGTCGGACCGAGTCCTTCGTCAGGCTGGACGCCATGGTCGTTCCTTGCTGGTCGGGACGCGCGGTGGAGCGTTGCGCGCCCGGTGGGGGTGTCGGCCGGCACCGGCGGGGTCGGCCGTCCACCCCCACGCCCAGGGGGAGTCCGCCCCGGATCGCGGAGCGGCGGACGGCGACCACCGGGATCCACGCCCCTGACGCGTCACCGCGTCCGGAGCCCGGCCAGAGGTCATTCCTTTCAAGGCTGGTCTGGACCAGCCCGCACACAAAGAAGACCCTCAGCGTCATATGCCCGCCAAAGGTCCCCGGTGTACTACAGGCGTTCAGATCACCATACGGCAGGACACCGCCGGATATGGAAGGACTTGAGACACGGATCACAGGTGTCGCGGGAACCGCAGGCCCGGATCGAAGGTCTTTCTCTCGATCCCATCCCCAGGTCAATGGTTCGTACCAGCAGCATACGAAGGTAAGAGGCCGGGGTGGCGATCACGCCCCGGCACCGCACGCGGGCGGTCTACCATCACCTCATGACCCGTGTACTGCTCGCCGAGGACGACGCGTCCATCTCGGAGCCGCTGGCCCGCGCCCTGCGCCGGGAAGGTTACGAGGTCGAGGTGCGCGAGGACGGACCCGCCGCGCTCGACGCCGGAATGCAGGGCGGCGTGGACCTGGTCGTGCTGGACCTGGGCCTGCCCGGCATGGACGGCCTGGAGGTCGCCCGCCGGCTGCGCGCCGACGGTCACACCGTGCCGATCCTCATCCTGACCGCGCGGGCCGACGAGGTGGACACCGTCGTCGGCCTGGACGCGGGCGCCGACGACTACGTCACCAAGCCGTTCCGGCTCGCCGAACTGCTCGCCCGGGTGCGGGCCCTGCTCCGGCGCGGCGCCGCCGAACCGCAGCAGCCGCCGGCCACGCACGGGGTGCGGATCGACGTCGAGTCGCACCGCGCCTGGATGGGCGACGAGGAACTCCAGCTCACCGCCAAGGAGTTCGACCTGCTGCGGGTGCTGGTGCGGGACGCGGGCCGGGTGGTGACCCGGGACCAGCTGATGCGCGAGGTCTGGGACACCACGTGGTGGTCGTCCACCAAGACCCTGGACATGCACATCTCCTGGCTGCGCAAGAAGCTGGGCGACGACGCGGCGAACCCCCGGTACATCGCGACGGTGCGTGGCGTGGGCTTCCGGTTCGAGAAGAGCTGAGTCCGGGCCCAGCGAGCACCCCAGGTAACGGAGCATGCGCCGACGTCTCATCCAGTCCACCCTCGCCGTCGTCCTCGTGGTGATCGCGGTCTTCGGCGTGTCCCTGGTGATCGTCGAGACGCGGACGATCGGCAACAGCGCCCAGGAACGGGTCGAGTCCGAGGCGGTCCGGCTGGCCAGCATCGTGGACAGCCGCATCCTCGCCGCGGAGAACGTCAACGCGGACGTGCTGCGCAACCCGGTCAGCAAGGACCAGTACGCGGTCATCCGCATGCCCGGCAAGCCGCCCATCGAGATCGGCACCAAGCCCGAGGGCGACACCATCCACTACACGCAGCGCGGCGAGGAGGGCGAGACGGTCACCGTGCAGGAGCCCCGCTCCGCGGTGACCCGCGAGGTCGGCCGGACCCTGCTGATCATCGGGCTGGTCGCGCTGCTCGCCGTGGTGGCGGCGGTGCTGCTCGCCGTACGGCAGGCCAACCGGCTCGCCTCCCCGCTGACCGACCTCGCCGAGACCGCGGAACGCCTCGGCTCCGGCGACCCGCGCCCCCGGCACAAGCGGTACGGCGTCCCCGAGCTGGACCGGGTCGCCGATGTGCTGGACGCCTCCGCCGAGCGGATCGGGCGCATGCTGACGGCCGAGCGGCGCCTCGCGGCCGACGCCTCCCACCAGCTCCGCACCCCCCTGACCGCGCTGTCCATGCGGCTGGAGGAGATCACCCTCACCGACGACCCGGACACGGTGAAGGAGGAGGCGACCATCGCGCTGACGCAGGTCGAGCGGCTGACGGACGTCGTGCAGCGGCTGCTGACGAACTCAAGGGACCCGCGGACCGGCTCCGCCGTCACCTTCGACCTGGACGAGGTCATCCAGCAGCAGCTCGCCGAGTGGCGGCCCGCCTACCGCAGCGCCGGCCGGGCCATCGTCAGCTCCGGCAAGCGGCACCTCCAGGCGGTGGGCACCCCGGGCGCGGTCGCCCAGGTGCTGGCCGCGCTGATCGAGAACTCGCTCATGCACGGCGGCGGCACCGTCGCCCTGCGCACCCGGGTCACCGGCAACCAGGCCGTGATCGAGGTCACCGACGAGGGGCCGGGTGTGCCGGCCGACCTCGGCGCGCGGATCTTCGAGCGCACCATCAGCGGACGGAACTCCACGGGGATCGGCCTGGCCGTCGCCCGGGACCTCGCGGAGGCCGACGGCGGACGGCTGGAGCTGCTCCAGGCGCAGCCCCCGGTCTTCGGCCTGTTCCTCTCGCGCACACCCCCGGCACGCACCCCGGACGACGAGCAGCCGACGGTCCGCTAGCCGGTCCGTCAGCCGGTCCGCGCGCCTACGGCACGTGCTGCTTGGGCGTCCGCTTCGTGGGGTCCGCCGGGTCCCGCTCCAGAATCGATTCCGCGCTCACCGCGGTCTCGCGGGCGGGCAACGCCCGGAACACCCAGGAGCGGTACGACCAGAACCGGAAGAGGGTCGCGACGCCGATGCCGACGAACTTGAAGACGTTGCTCTGCAGCGGGCTGTCCCAGCCGAAGCCGTAGGTCGCCAGGTACAGCACGCCGTTCTCGATCACCAGGCCGATCGCGCTGAACAGCAGGAACAGCGTGAGTTCCTTGGTGCGCCCGCTCTTGTCGCGGTCCCGGTACGTCCAGTAACGGAAGCCGACGTAGTTGAAGACGATGGCCACGACGGTCGCGATGATGCTGGCCCGCACCACCGGCAGGTCGGAGACGTGCCGGACCAGGTTGAACACGCCGAGATTGACGAGGACGCCGGCACCGCCCACGGCACCGAACTTGACCACCTCGCGTACGAGCCGTTGCAGCCCCGAGGAACGAGGTTCCATGGCTGTGCAGCTCCCGTCGGTAGGTTTCCTCAACCCCGCCATGCTAGCCGGGCGGGGTCGCCGGTGCCCGTGGACCGGGCCACGCCGTGGAAACAGGTCGGAAAGAGGCGGGGAAGCACCGGGTAAGAGTCTGTGAGAGGGACGCGATCCGGCAGTCTCCGCGCGGCCGATACGCTAGGGGTGTGACGTTCCCGGTAGTCGGCATGGTCGGCGGGGGTCAGCTCGCGCGTATGACGCACGAGGCGGGCATCCCGCTGGGCATCAGGTTCAAGCTCCTCAGTGACACTCCTCAGGATTCCGCGGCGCAGGTCGTGAGCGACGTCGTCATCGGCGACTATCGCGACCTGGACACGCTCCGCGAGTTCGCGCGCGGCTGTGACGTGATCACCTTCGACCACGAGCACGTGCCCACCGAGCACCTGCGTGCCCTGGAGGCGGACGGCATCCCCGTGCGCCCGGGGCCGGACGCGCTCGTGCACGCCCAGGACAAGGGGGTGATGCGTGCGAAGCTCGACGCGATCGGCATCCCCTGCCCCCGGCACCGGATCGTGAGCGACCCGGAGGACGTGGTCCGGTTCGCCGAGGAGGGCGACGGCTTCCCGGTCGTCCTCAAGACGGTCCGCGGCGGCTACGACGGCAAGGGCGTGTGGGTCGTGGACAGCGCCGAGGAGGCGGCCGAGCCGTTCCGCGCCGGCGTGCCCGTCCTCGCCGAGGAGAAGGTCGACTACGTCCGTGAGCTGGCCGCCAACGTCGTACGCTCCCCGCACGGCCAGGCCGTCGCCTACCCGGTGGTGGAGTCGCAGCAGGTCAACGGCGTCTGCGACACGGTCATAGCCCCCGCGCCGGACCTGGCGGAGGACCTGGCGCTGCACGCCGAGCAGATGGCGCTGACCATCGCCAAGGAGCTCGGCGTCGTCGGGCACCTCGCCGTCGAGCTGTTCCAGACCCGCGACGGCCGCATCCTCGTCAACGAACTGGCGATGCGCCCGCACAACTCCGGCCACTGGAGCATGGACGGCGCGATCACCTCGCAGTTCGCCAACCACGTCCGCGCGGTCCTGGACCTGCCGCTGGGCGACCCGCGCCCGCGCGCCACGTGGACCGTGATGGTCAACGTCCTGGGTGGCGACTTCCCGGACATGTACTCCGCGTACTTGCACTGCATGGCCCGTGACCCCAAGCTCAAGATCCACATGTATGGCAAGGACGTGAAGCCCGGCCGCAAGGTCGGACACGTCAACACCTACGGCGACGACCTGGACGACGTGCTGGAGCGCGCCCGTCACGCAGCCGGCTACCTGAGAGGCACCATCACCGAATGAGCCCCGTTGTTGGCATCGTCATGGGGTCGGACTCCGACTGGCCCGTCATGGAAGCCGCCGCCAAGGCCCTGGACGAGTTCGAGATCGCCTACGAGGTCGACGTCGTCTCCGCGCACCGCATGCCCCGCGAGATGATCACGTACGGTGAGCAGGCCGCCGACCGCGGCCTGAAGGTGATCATCGCGGGTGCGGGCGGCGCCGCCCACCTGCCCGGCATGCTCGCCTCCGTGACCCCGCTGCCGGTCATCGGCGTGCCCGTGCCGCTGAAGTACCTGGACGGCATGGACTCCCTGCTCTCCATCGTGCAGATGCCGGCCGGTGTCCCCGTCGCCACGGTCTCCGTCGCCGGTGCCCGCAACGCCGGTCTCCTCGCCGCCCGCATCCTCGCCGCGCACGACGAGGACCTGCTGCACCGGATGCGCGACTTCCAGCAGGACCTCAACGACCAGGCCACCGAGAAGGGCAAGCGGCTGCGCTCCAAGGTCGAGGGCGCGGGCAGCGGCTTCGGCTTCGGGAAGTGACCGCCGTGGCCGCCCTGGACGAAGCACACGCGCTGCTGCGCGAGTTCCCCGTGGTCGACGGGCACAACGACCTGCCCTGGGCGCTGCGCGAGCAGGTCGGCTACGACCTGGACGCCCTGGACATCGCCGGTGACCGCAGCGAGCGGCTGCACACCGACCTGCCGCGGCTGCGCGCGGGCGGGGTCGGCGCCCAGTACTGGTCGGTGTACGTGCCCTGCGAGCAGCCGGATCCGGTCGCGGCGACGCTGGAGCAGATCGACTGCGTCCGGCAACTGCTGGCCCGCTACCCGGCGGCGCTGGCGCCCGCGCTGACCGCCGCCGACATGGAGGCGGCGCGCGGCGAGGGCCGTATCGCCTCGCTCATGGGCGCCGAGGGCGGGCACTCCATCGCCAACTCGCTCGGCACCCTGCGCGGGCTGTACGCGCTCGGCGTGCGCTACATGACGCTCACCCACAACGACAACGTGGACTGGGCCGACTCCGCGACCGACGAGCCGGGCGTGGGCGGGCTGTCCGCCTTCGGCCGCGAGGTCGTGGCGGAGATGAACCGCCTCGGCATGCTCGTCGACCTCTCCCACGTGGCGGCGACGACGATGCGGGACGCGCTGGACGCCACCTCCGCGCCGGTGATCTTCTCGCACTCCTCCTCCCGCGCGGTGTGCGACCACCCCCGCAACATCCCCGACGACGTACTGGAGCGCCTGCCCGCCAACGGCGGCGTGGCGATGGTGACGTTCGTGCCCAAGTTCGTGCTCCAGGCCGCCGTCGACTGGACGGACGTGGCCTTCGAGAACCTGCGCGCCCACGGCTTCGACCCCCTGGACACCAGCCCCGAGGCGATGAAGATCCACCGGGCCTTCGAGGAGCGCAACCCGCGCCCGGTCGCCACGGTGTCCACGGTCGCCGACCACCTCGACCACATGCGCGAGGTCGCCGGGATCGACCACCTCGGCATCGGCGGCGACTACGACGGCACCGCGTTCACCCCGGACGGCCTGAACGACGTCTCCGGGTACCCGAACCTGCTCGCCGAACTGCTGGACCGCGGCTGGTCCAAAGCCGACCTGGCCAAGCTGACCTGGCAGAACGCGGTGCGTGTGCTCGGCGCGGCGGAGGACGTCGCCCGGGACCTCCAGGCGACCCGCGCGCCGTCCCTCGCCACGATCGAGTCGCTGGACGGCACGCGCGGCGGGAACTGACCGGGGAACGCCCGCCCGGCGAAGGCCGGGATCACCGAGCCGGGCGTTCCCGGACCGTCACGACCGTTCGATCCGGCACAGGCAGAACGGATGCCCCGCCGGGTCGGCGTAGACCTGGAAGTCCTTCGTCTCGCGGTCCTCCAGGTCCAGCGGGCGGGCGCCGAGCGCCAGCACCCGCTCGTGCGCCGCGTCGAGGTCCGCCCAGGTCGGGCCCGCGTCGAAGTCGAGGTGGAGCTGCTGGCCGTTGCGGTCCGCGCGCGGCCACTCCGGCGGGGTGTGTCCCTCGGCCCGCTGGAAGGCGAGCCGCGGCCCGTCCGGCACCTGGAGCACGACCCAGTCGTCGTCCTCCGGCCGCGGGGTCCCCCCGGCCACCGCCGCGTAGAAGGCGGCCAGCACATGCGGATCGGGGCAGTCGAGCACGACGTTGCGGAAACGGGCCACGGACGCCATGGGTTCCTCCTTCGGGACGGATCAGCAGGCGCAGAGACAGAACGGGTGCCCCGCCGGGTCGGCGTAGACACGGAAGGTCCGCTCGCGGTCCTGCGTGTCCAGCGGCTTGGCGCCCAGCTCCAGCACGCCCTTCTCCGCCGCGTCCAGGTCCTCCACCACCAGGTCCAGGTGGAACTGCTGCGACCGGTCCGCCGCGGGCCACTCCGGCGGCACGAACCCCTCCGCCCGCTGGAAGGCCAGCGCCGTCCCGCCGGGCACCTTCAGGTCCACCCACGCGCTGTCCGCGGGGTCCTCCTCCACCGTGCCGCCCAGCACACCGGCGTAGAAACCGGCCAGCGCGCGGGGGTCGGGACAGTCCAGGACGACGACACCGAGCTTGGCGAGAGCCATGACTACCTCCTCGTAGCGTTACCTGTGAAGACGGGTAACCGGTAACCGTTACTGCATGCTCCCCCAGTGGGGGTAACGTCGCAAGCATGAGCGAGAGATCGGCTGCTCCCGGCGGCCTGGCCCTGATCGAGTCCCTGGTCAACACCCTGGACATCGAGTCGGGCGTGGACGGGCTGGACACGCCGGAGGGCCGCGCCCGCCTCGGGATCACGCGGGACGGGCTGGCCGACGCCCGGGAGCTGCGCGAGTCGCTGCGGGCCGCGCTGCTCGCGCACGCCGGACATCCACCGCACCGCCCGGTGACCCCGCTGGGCACCCTGCTGGCACGGGCCCCGCTGTACGTCGCCGTCGACGACCACGACGGCTCGGCCCGCCTCGCCCCCGCCGACGCGGCCCCGTTGCCGTCCCGGGTCGCCGCCGCTGTCGCCGAGGCGCTCGTCGCGGGCACCTGGACCCGGCTCAAGGCGTGCGAGGCCGAGACCTGCCACTGGGCGTACTACGACCGCAGCCCCGCCGGGCGGGGGCGCTGGTGCTCGATGCGGGTGTGCGGGGCGCGCGCGAAGATGCGCCGGTACCGGGCGAAGGGCGCGTGAGCGGCGGCGGTGTGGTGCACAATGCGGACAGACGCCGGTTCGGCCGACTGAGCCTCGGCCGAACCGGCGTCGCCATACGGGCCTCGGGGAGCCTACGCCTTGGGGCGGCCCATCGCGCGGTACGTCCAGCCGGCCCGGCGCCACAGCTCCGGGTCGAGGGCGTTGCGGCCGTCGAGGATCACCCGGGCCGCCGCCGCCTCGCCGAGCGCCACCGGGTCCAGCTCGCGGAACTCGCGCCACTCGGTCAGGTGCAGGACGACGTCGGCGCTCCGGGCGGCCTCCAGCGCGGAGCCGGCGTAGCCCAGGGTCGGGAAGACCTTGCGGGCGTTGTCCATGCCCTTCGGGTCGTACACGGTCACCTGGCCGCCCTGGAGGTGGATCTGGCCGGCCACGTTCAGCGCGGGCGAGTCGCGGACGTCGTCCGAGTCCGGCTTGAAGGTGGCGCCGAGCACCGCGACCCGCTTGCCGAGGAAGGAGCCGCCGCCGAGCGCCTCCCGGGTCATCTCCACCATCTGGCCGCGCCGGCGCATGTTGATGGAGTCGATCTCGCGCAGGAAGGTCAGCGCCTGGTCGGCGCCCAGCTCGCCCGCGCGGGCCATGAACGCCCGGATGTCCTTGGGCAGGCAGCCGCCGCCGAAGCCGATGCCGGCCCGCAGGAACTTGCGGCCGATCCGGTCGTCGTGGCCGATGGCCTCCGCGAGCTTCGCCACGTCACCGCCGGCCGCCTCGCACACCTCCGCCATCGCGTTGATGAAGGAGATCTTGGTCGCGAGGAAGGAGTTCGCGGCCGTCTTCACCAGCTCGGCGGTCGGGAAGTCGGTGACCACGAACGGCGTGCCCTCGCCGAGCGGGCCCGCGTACACCTCGCGCAGCAGCTTCTCCGCGCGCTCGCTGCGCACACCGACGACGATCCGGTCCGGGTGCAGGGTGTCCTGGACGGCGAACCCCTCGCGCAGGAACTCCGGGTTCCAGGCCAGCTCGGCGTCGCCGCCCGCCGGGGCGTGCTCGGCCAGGTAGGCGGCCAGCCGGTCGGCGGAGCCCACCGGCACGGTCGACTTGCCGACGACCAGGGCGGGGCCGCGCAGATGCGGGGCGAGGGAGGCGACGGCGGAGTCGACGTAGCTCATGTCGCAGGCGTACTCGCCGTGCTTCTGCGGGGTGTTCACGCACACGAAGTGCACATCGCCGAAGGCGCCGACCTCGGCCCAGTCCGTGGTGAAGCGCAGCCGCCCGGTGGACCCCTCGATCCCGGCCACGTGCCGGCGCAGCAGCTCTTCGAGCCCCGGCTCGTACATCGGGGTCTCGCCGCGCTCCAGCATGGCGATCTTCTCGGGTACGACGTCCAGGCCCAGCACCTCGAAGCCCAGCTCGGCCATGGCCGCGGCGTGCGTGGCGCCGAGGTAGCCGGTGCCGATCACGGTGATCTTCAGGCTCATGGGGTGCGCTCCAGCTCCGGTCCGTCGGTCCTGCTCGGTCATGCGGAGCCTGAGCATAGTCGGGCCGCTCGGCGGGCAGTTTCCCCGCTGTCACCAAGCTCACGTAGGCGGGTTCACACGGGGGCTCTAAAATTCAGTTACTTAACGGTAATTAGCGTCAGTATCACTGCGTCTTTGGAGCGTGAGAGACCGTGGCCGGATCGGCTGACTTCGACCTGTACCGCCCGTCCGAGGAGCACGACATGCTCCGGGACGCCGTCCGCTCCCTGGTCGAGGCAAAGATCGCGCCGTACGCCGCGGCGGTGGACGAGGAGGCCCGCTTCCCGCAGGAGGCCCTCGACGCCCTGGTGGCCAACGACCTGCACGCCGTGCACGTCCCCGAGGAGTACGGCGGCGCCGGCGCCGACGCGCTCGCCACGGTCATCGTGATCGAGGAGGTGGCCCGTGCCTGTGTCTCCTCCTCCCTCATCCCGGCCGTGAACAAGCTGGGCTCGCTCCCGGTGATCCTCTCCGGCGGCGAGGAGCTGAAGAAGAAGTACCTGACGCCGCTCGCCAAGGGCGACGCCATGTTCTCGTACTGCCTCTCCGAGCCGGAGGCCGGCTCCGACGCGGCCGGCATGAAGACCAAGGCGGTCCGCGACGGCGACCACTGGGTGCTCAACGGCGTGAAGCGCTGGATCACCAACGCGGGCGTCTCGGAGTACTACACGGTGATGGCCGTGACGGACCCCTCGAAGCGCTCCAAGGGCATCTCCGCCTTCGTGGTGGAGAAGTCGGACGAGGGCGTCTCCTTCGGCGCACCGGAGAAGAAGCTCGGCATCAAGGGCTCCCCGACCCGCGAGGTCTACTTCGACAACGTCCGCATCCCC
The DNA here is from genome assembly GCF_001514055.1 of Streptomyces corchorusii. Taxonomy (NCBI): domain Bacteria; kingdom Bacillati; phylum Actinomycetota; class Actinomycetes; order Kitasatosporales; family Streptomycetaceae; genus Streptomyces; species Streptomyces corchorusii. Next base: position 54,515 of record NZ_KQ948379.1, read on the forward strand.
GCCGACCGCATGATCGGCGAGGAGGGCACCGGCTTCATGACGGCCATGAAGACCCTGGACCACACCCGCATCACCATCGCCGCCCAGGCCCTCGGTGTCGCCCAGGGCGCCTTCGACTACGCCAAGGGCTACGTCCAGGAGCGCAAGCAGTTCGGCAAGCCGATCGCCGACTTCCAGGGCATCCAGTTCATGCTCGCCGACATGTCCATGAAGATCTCGGCGGCCCGCGCCCTGACCTACCAGGCCGCCGCGGCCTCCGAGCGCGGGGACGCCGACCTCACCTACCTGGGTGCCGCCGCCAAGTGCTTCGCCTCGGACGTCGCCATGGAGGTCACCACCGACGCCGTCCAGCTCCTCGGCGGCTACGGCTACACCCGTGACTACCCGGTGGAGCGCATGATGCGCGACGCCAAGATCACCCAGATCTACGAGGGCACGAACCAGGTCCAGCGCATCGTCATGGCCCGCAACCTGCCGTAACCCGACATGCGGGACGTCGCTCCCCGGCGTAGGACGGAAGCACACGGGGCCCGCCCCGGGTCCCGCCTGCCTCCGAGGAGGAGCCATGACCCAGTCCCAGTCCGGAATGATGCCCGCCCTCACGCAGCAGATGCAGGACTGCATCGACGCCTGCATGGACTGCCACAACATCTGCGAGGAGGCCATGAGCTCCTGCATGCAGCAGGGCGGCCAGGCGCAGATGCAGATCATGCGCGCGCTCATGGACTGCTCCGAGACGACCCGCATGTGCGCCGACATGATGATGCGGCGCTCGCCCATGGCCGGCGAGATGTGCGCCGTCTGCGCGCGGGCCTGTGACATGTGCGCCGAGGCGTGTATGTCCATGCCCGACGACGAGATGATGATGCGCTGCGCCGAGGCGTGTCGCCGCTGCGCGGAGACCTGCCGGGCGATGGCGGGCGCCAGCATGTGAGCCCGCCCCGGCACGGCCGAGGGCACCCCGCGGGGTGCCCTCGAACCGGTGCGTGACGACGTCAGTTGCCGGAGACGGTGACCTTCTCGTCGTTGTTCAGCTCGTTCACCAGGGTCTTCACCTTGGCCTTGTCCCAGACGAGGTTGCCGCCCACGGAGCCGGAGATCGGCATGTTCATCGAGGTGCCGTCACCGCCGCTGACGCCCTTCATCGCCCAGAACATCGAGCCCAGGTCCCACAGCGACATGTCCTTGTCGACGATCAGGGAGTCCAGGCCCGCGCCCATGGTCGGGTAGAACGTGAACGGGTTGAGGATCGTCGAGGGGGTGGCCACCTGGTGGGCCAGGGCGGCCAGGAACTTCTGCTGGTTCTTGGTGCGCTGGAGGTCGGACGCGGCGAACGCGTGCCGGGTACGGACGAAGGCGAGCGCCTGCTGGCCGTTCAGGGTCTGCTTGCCGGCCTTGAAGTCGGCGCCCGACCACTTGTCCTTGAAGCCCTTGTCGATGGTGATGTCCACGCCGCCCACCGCGTCCACGATGCTGGCGAAGCCCTGGAAGCCGATCTCCACGTAGTGGTCGATGCGCAGCCCGGTGTTGGCCTCGATCGTGCGGACCAGCAGCGTCGGCCCGTCCTCGGCGTAGGTGGCGTTCAGCTTCGTGTGCCGCCCCTGCGCCGGGTAGGTCTTCCCGGACGTCGAGCCCTGGTACGACGGGACCACCACGTCGGAGTCGCGCGGCAGCGAGATCAGCGTGTCGCCGTTGCCGCCGACGTGCAGGATCATCATCGAGTCGGTGCGCTTGCCCTCGGCGCCGCCGGTGTGCAGCTTCTTCTCGTCCTCCTTGGACATGCCCTCACGGCTGTCCGAGCCGACGATCAGGTAGTTCGTGCCGTCGCCGCCCTCCGGCCGGTCGATGACCTTGGACAGGTCGACCTCGCGGCGCAGCTTGGAGTCGGCCCAGAAGTAGGTCGCGATCGAGGTGACGACCAGCACGGTCGCCAGGGTGATCGCCGTCCACTTGATCCGGCGCCGCCAGTTCGGCGCGGGGCGCGGCGCCCGGGTGGGCGCCCCCGCCGTGCCGCCGGGGCCCCGGCCGCCGGAGCCGCCGTAGACCTGGCCGGTGTTGTAGCCGCTGTCGTAGTCGCTGTAGCCAGCGCCTTCCTCGTGCCCCTGGCCGTCGACGTACGACGGCTGCCGCGGCACACCGGCCCCGTACGGCGGCGCCGCCGGGCCGGGGTCGCCGTACGCCGAGCGCGGTCCGGGCGGTACCGCCGGGCCGCGCCGCACCTGACGCATCACGCGGGCCCCCTCCGGCTGCGCGCCGGCACTGCCGCGTCCGTAGCGCGGGCCGCGGTTGTCGTCGGACCATCCCTCGGGCCAGTCATTCATGCGCCCCAGTGTGCAGGGCTCGGCTATGTACTCGACAAGGGATGTCGGGAAATCAGGGCCTCGCTGTTGCGAACCCGACACAAAGTCCGCGAATGAGGCTTCGGCATAAGGTAGGGGGCATGACAGACCAGGTCACGGACACGGATCCGGCGATGGAACCGGACATCCCGGGCAAACCCACGTCCGCCTCGCGCACCACCCTCAGCCACATCATGACCCACAACGACACCAACCTGCTGGGGACCGTGCACGGTGGCGTGATCATGAAGCTCGTCGACGACGCGGCGGGCGCCGTGGCCGGCCGGCACTCCGGCGGTCCCGCCGTCACCGCGTCCATGGACGAGATGGTGTTCCTGGAGCCGGTCCGCGTCGGTGACCTGGTCCACGTCAAGGCGCAGGTGAACTGGACCGGCCGGACCTCGATGGAGATCGGCGTCCGGGTCCTCGCCGAGCGCTGGAACGAGTCGGACCCGGCCACCCAGGTCGGCTCCGCCTACCTGGTCTTCACGGCCGTCGACGCCGACGGCAAGCCGCGCCGGGTGCCGCCGGTGGTACCGGAGACCGACCGCGACCGCCGCCGCTACCAGGAGGCCCAGATCCGCCGCACCCACCGCCTGGCCCGCCGCCGGGCGATCCGGGAACTGCGGGAGAAGCGGGCGGCGGAAGGCTTCGAGGACTGACCCGCGGACCGGTTCGAGGGCCGATCCGCGGACTGAGGGGACGGCCTCAGCACGTCACCTCGTTGCCCCGTACGACGCTCTGGTCCGGCTGCGCCGGGTCGTCGAACCGTACCTTCCGCACGGTCGTGAACTCCGCGCCCGCCGTCACCTTCAGCAGCGGTCCCTGGCCCGGCACGGCCCGCAGCTCGCTGCCCGGCAGCGCCGCGGCCAGGGAACGGGCGGAGCGGTCCCAGCGGGGGTCGTAGAAGACGACCGTGCGCGCCACCCGGGCGGGCGCGGTCACCGGCCGGCGGGTGGTGGCGAAGCCGGTCGCCGCGAGCGCCGCGTCGATCCGCTTGGCCAGCCCCACCGTGCCGCTGCCGTTCGCCACCTGGACCCGGATCGTGTTCGGTGACACCTCCACCGGCACCGGAGTCCGCGCCGGGTCACGGCGCGGCTGCCCCCCGGCGAGCGGCTTGTCCTCCCGCAGCGCCCCGAACAACTGCTCCGCCTTGGCCGGGTCCCACTTCAGGGTCGAGCCGATGCCCTTGACCGGGTAGTCCATCCGTCCGATCGGGACGGTGGTGAACTCCGACGAGGACGGCGAGAAGTTGCGCATCGCGCGGCCGAGGTCGAGCAGTTCGTCGGTGCCGAAGCCCGCGTCGGCGCGGACCGAGCCGAGCACCGCCCGGGTCACGTCCCGGAACCGCATCGGGTTCAGCAGCACCCCGGAGGAGGTCGCCTTGTCCAGCAGCGCGGCCAGGAACCGCTGCTGCCGCTTCATCCGGCCCAGGTCGCTGGCCCCGTCGACGTGCCGGGCCCGTACGTACTGGAGCGCCTGCCCGCCCCGGAGGGTGTACGTGCCGGGCGCGAGGTCGAGCCCGGTGTACCGGTCCTTCAGCGGCGTCGCCGTGCACACCTTGACCCCGCCGAGGACGTCCACGGTCTTCATGAAGCTGGTGAAGTCGACCTCCAGATAGTGGTCGATCTTCACGTGGGTCATGTTCTCGACCGTGCGGATGGTCAGCTGGGGGCCGCCCTCGGCGTAGGCCGCGTTGAGCTTGACCGGGTGCGGGCCGTGCCGCTGCCCGGTGTTCTGGTCGACGTGCGCGGGCACCTCGGCGTAGGAGTCGCGCGGCAGGCTCACCACGGTGGCCCGCTCCCGGTCCTCCGCGATGTGCACGATCATCATGGTGTCGGTGCAGTGGCAGGGTGCCCCGCCCAGCCGGTAGGCCCGCCGGTCCTGCTCGCTGAGCTTGTCGCGGCCGTCGGTGCCGACCAGCAGGACGTTCATGCCGTGCCCGGCCCGCGGCCGGTTCTTCATGTCCTTGAAGGCGTCGATCCGGGCGATGCCCGCGTCCAGGCTGGCGACCACCGCGTGCCCGATCCCGGCGGAGGCGAGCACCACGACCGACAGCGTGGTGACCGCCCGCATGGCCCAGCGCGGCCGCCGCGGTGGCCGGACCGGCCGTACCCGCCGCTCGGGCGGGCGCGGCACCCGGCGGGGTGGCCGCGGGCGGCGCTGCGGGCTGGGAGCCCCTCCCACGCTTCTGGCGGTGGGGGAGGGGGGCCGGGGCGGGCTGGGCAAGGGGGACACCTCCGGACGAGGCCGTACGTGGGATCCGTGAGCACAGTAGGCCGATACGATCTCCAGCCCGCGTCGCAGGCCCGGCGGCGCGCACCCGTATCCCCCGTTCGCGGTAACGTGAGGCCCCTATGAACGCCAAGCCCGACGTGCGGCTCCCCGCAGTGTCCGTGATCATGCCCGTCCTCGATGAGGAGCGGCATTTGCGCGGGGCCGTCCAAGCGATCCTCGCGCAGGAGTACGCCGGCGAGATGGAGGTCGTGATCGCCCTCGGTCCGTCCACGGACCGCACGGACGAGATCGCCGCCGAGCTGGTCGCCGAAGACCCGCGCGTGCACACCGTCCCGAACCCGACCGGCCGCACGCCCGCGGCGCTGAACGCGGCGATCAAGGCCTCCCGGCACCCCATCGTGGTCCGCGTCGACGGCCACGGCATGCTCTCGCCGAACTACATCGCGACCGCCGTGCGGCTCCTGGAGGAGACCGGCGCGCAGAACGTCGGCGGCATCATGCACGCCGAGGGGGAGACCGACTGGGAGCACGCGGTGGCCGCCGCGATGACCTCGAAGATCGGCGTCGGCAACGCGGCGTTCCACACCGGCGGCCAGGCCGGCCCCGCCGAGACGGTCTACCTCGGCGTCTTCCGCCGCGAGGCGCTGGAGCAGCAGGGCGGCTACAACGAGGAGTTCATCCGCGCCCAGGACTGGGAGCTGAACTTCCGCATCCGTGAGGCGGGCGGGCTCATCTGGTTCTCGCCCGAGCTGAAGGTGTCGTACCGGCCGCGGCCGTCGGTGCGGGCGCTGGCCAAGCAGTACAAGGACTACGGCCGTTGGCGGCACGTCGTCGCCCGCTACCACTCCGGCTCGATCAACCTGCGCTACCTGGCGCCGCCGACGGCGGTGTGCGCGATAGCCGCGGGTCTGGTCGTCGGCGCGACGCTGACCCCGTGGGGCCTCGTGATCCCCGGCGGCTACCTGGCCGCGATCGCCGCGGGCTCCGTCCCGGCCGGCAAGGGGCTGCCGCTGAAGGCCCGGCTCCAGATACCGGTGGCCCTCGCCACCATGCACATGTCGTGGGGCTGGGGCTTCCTGACCAGCCCGAAGTCCCTGGCGAAGAGGGTCATCGCCTCCCGGCGGCCCGCGGTCGTGGACGCCGCCGCCTGACGGACACCCGAAGGGGCCCCTCCCGCGCGGGAGGGGCCCCTTCACGCACGCCGGGCTACCACTGGTAGGGCCCGTACACGTTCATGCAGTCCCCCTTGTCCGAGGCGTTGACGGCGTCGGTGCCCTCGGGCAGGTCGCCCGCCTTCGGCTGGGACTGCTTGGGGTAGCTGCTGCCCGAGCGCCAGTCCGCGCCGACGACGACGGTGACCCCCGACACGTCGGTCGACTTCTTGACCGAACTCATCGGGATGCCCAGCGCCTTGGCCACCGCCTGGGCGTCACCCTCCAGGTCCGCGCTCGGATACCGCACGACCGTCTTGTCCTCGGCCAGGCTCCCCGAGGTGTCGGCCTGCGCCCGCGCGTAGCCCTTCTGCACGAGCACCTGGCCGATCGCCGACGCCCGCTGCTGCACCGGGGCCTCGGTGCCGGTCCGGGTGGCGTTCTGCACCAGCACCCCGAGCCGGCTCGCGTCGAGCGAGGGCTTCTTGGCCGGCTCGTCCTTGCCCGTGTCCTTCTTCGGCCCGGACTCCCCGCCGTTCTTGTCGAGCGGCACGTCGTCCTGGAGCATCTGCCACAGCTTGGCGGCCTTGTCGGCGTCCGGTACGACGTGGTTGTCCGGGTCGTTCGGGTCCGGGATGTTGGGCATCGTCAGGCTGGTGATGCGGTCGGTCGGCACCGACTTCATCTCCATGCCCAGGTCGTACAGCTTCTTGACCGTGCCGATCTCCTCGGAGACCTTCAGCGACTTGGTGGCCGCGTCGGCCAGGTCCATCAGCCGGCCGGTGTCGGTGAACACGTTCTGCTGCTTCAGCGTGCGGACCATCGAGTTGAGGTACATGTGCTGCGCGCGGGCCCGCATCAGGTCGCTGCCCCAGGCGTGCCGGGTGCGCAGCCACTGAAGTGCCTGCTCGCCCTTCACCTGGTGCGGACCCTTCGTCAGCTTCAGTCCGGAGCCGCCGCGCTGTCGGGGCGTCGAGTGGTCCCAGACGTTCTGGTTGACGCACACCTCGACCCCCCCGATCGCGTCCGCCATCCGCACCACGCCCGCGAAGTCGATCGTCATCCAGTGGTCGATGTAGACCCCGGTGAGATTCTCCCAGGTGAGCAGGGTGCAGCCGGCCCCGCCGCGGGCCAGGCTGACGTTGATGATGTCGTTCGTCGCCGGATAGACATGGTCGGTCTTGGGGTCCGTGCACTCGGGGATGTCCACCCGGGTGTCCCGGGGGATGCTCACCATGGCGGCGCTCTTGCGGTCCGCCGAGAGGTGGATGAGCATCTGCACGTCACCGAGCGGCGGGTCGCCGACGTGGTCCCTGCTGCCGCCGAGCTTCAGGTTCTCCTTGGAGTTCCGGCTGTCGGAGCCGATCAGCAGGATGTTCAGCGGGGTCTGGCCGGCCGCGTTCGGGCGGGTCCGGTGCGCCTTGGAGTCGTCGCCGTTGGCCCGCTTGCCCTTCTGGATGTTGCTGTTGAGATGCTGGTAGTAGAGATACCCGGCACCGGCCGTGCCGAGTATCACCACCGCCAGCACGGTGGCCGACCAGCGCAGCACCCGCCGTCTGCGCCGCGGCCGTTCGGTCTTCGGACCACCCGTCCGCCGTCCGCCGCCACCTCTGCCGCCGTGCCGGCCGGAACGCGCCGGCGCGTCCGAGTTCTTCGGCGCGAGCGACTTCGTGTCCTCGACCGCCGGAGCCTCCCCGCGCACCTCGCTCTGCGCCAAACTCCCTGCCCTCCCCACCCTTGCGCCAAGCAACGGGCCCGTCCCGCGTCCGGTTAGACGCTTGACGGGCCCATAGGGTTACCTACGAGGCGCACTTCACCTTGTCTGCCGTGGACTTGTCCACGTCCGGCGCCTTCGTCGGCGCCGTCAGGGAGACCCCCGCTCCCTTGAAGTCCTTGCCCAGGGTCAGCGTCATCGCCGGCAGCCCCTGGGAGTTGGTCACGCTCTCGCCCGGTTTCAGCGCGGCCCCGGACAGGCCCATGATCGCGGCCAGCCGGCGTGCCTGGGCCGCCTGGTCAGGCCCGTACTCCAGCGTGGTCTTGGCCAACTGGTCAGGCGCGTTGCCCGCGTTCTCCGACTTGGTCACGCCCTCGTCGTTCTGGAGCCAGTTGAGCACCGCCTGGGCGCTGCCCGCCTGGGCCCCGCCGTTGAGGACGCGCACCCGCACCTCGGAGGCGGGCGCCTTGGTGCCCTTGAGCCGGGCGGCCTGGGCGTCCTTCGCTGCCTTCTCCTTCTTCTTCACGTCGGTGAAGGAGACGTCGTTGCGGATGGCGTCGAAGACCGCGGGAGCCTTCGACTCGTTGAGCACGACCGTGGCGTGGACCTTCTCCGCCGGGTTGTCCACGACCGGCACCGTGGTGAAGGTCAGGTTCTTCGGGTTGAGCTTGCCCAGCTCCAGACCCAGGTCCTTCAGCTTGCCGATGTCCTTGAGCTTGTCGTCGACGGTGAGGGCCTCGGTGCCCGCCTCCGCCAGCTTCACCATCTTCGTCGGGCTGGTGAGCGTGTCGTTGCCCTTCAGCTTGCGCATCAGCGCGCCCAGGAACTGCTGCTGGAGCTCGATCCGGCTCAGGTCGCCGCCGAAGCCGACGGAGTGCCGGGTGCGCACGAACGCCAGCGCCTGCTCACCGGAGATCTTGTGCGTGCCCTCGGACAGCTTCAGGTGCGACTTGGGGTCGTCGATGTTCTTGGCCAGACAGACCTCGACGCCGCCGACCGCCTCGGTCAGCGTCTTGACCGCGTTGAAGTCGGCGACCATGAAGTCGTCCGGCTTGATCCCGGTCAGCTCGGTCACCGTGCGCATGGTGCAGCTCGGCGTACGGTCGTCCTGGCCGAGGCTCTCGTTGAAGCGGACGCCCTGTGAGCCCGGGATGACCTTGGTGGTGCCGTCCTCCTGCTCGGTCGGGCAGTCCGGGACGTCCACGATCAGGTCGCGCGGGATGCTCAGCGCGGTGGCGTTGGACCGGTCCTTGGAGAGGTGCAGCAGGATCGTGGTGTCGGCGTGCCCGACGCTGCCCGAGTCGCCGTAGCCCTCGTTGCCCGCGCCCGTGCGCTTGTCCGTGCCGATCACCAGGATGTTGATCGCCTCGTCCTTGCGGAAGCCGCCGGTGCTGGCGCCGTCGTCCGACACGGACGTGATGTTGTCGTTCAGGTGCTTGATGTAGAGGTAGCCGGCGGCCGACACGGCGACGAGCACGAAGGCCATGGACCCGCCGGTCCACAGCAGCACCTTCTTCGCCGTCGACTTCTTCTTCACCGGCCGCCGCGAGGCGCGCCTGCCCTGCGGTGCCTCCGGCTCGGCGCCCCGGCGCCGGGCCGAGCGCGGGGCCGGCACCTCGGCGCCGCGCGCCCGCGGCGTCTGCCGGTCCTTGCCGGCCGCCTGCCGGGCACGGCCGCCCGCCGCGTCACCGCCGTCCCGAGGGGACGGTCTGCGCGGTCCGGGAACCGGCGGCTGCGCTGCGGAAGGGCTCAGTCGCAGTTCGTATTCGCCGGTGTTCGGATTGAGCACCCACTGGTCTGCGGGGTCGATGTTGTCCGCCCGCCCACGGCCTTGCGCGTCCACGGTTGTCCGAATCCTCCGTCGGGGCCACGCGGCGCCTTCCCCCTGCAAGGCGCTCGGGTCTCGGTGAAACAGTGCACGACCCCAGGTCGGACCTCGCGGCCAGGTGCACCGGATCGCTCACACTATCCGCCCAGTTCAGCGTCGAGCGACGCTGGTGACAAATTCGACATGCCTACAACCGGGCAATCCCCCTCATTTTCTGAACGGATTTTCCGAACGGCAGTTGACCACCCCGGCGCGCGGCTCACTCACAGGTCTGTTCGGCGGCGGTCCTCCCGCGGAACGTCGGGGCGGGCGAGGGGTCGTCCGCCGTGCCGGAGCCCGTGTCCTGCCCGGGGATTTCCCGTGCGTTCTCCTGGGTCACCACGACCGGCCGATCGGCCCGCAGCCGGGCGAACAGCGTCTCGGCCTCCGGCTCCACGAGTTGATCGCGGTTGGCGTCGTAGACGTACGACTCCCTCGGCACCGTCAAGAACTGGACACCTTCGGTGGGGATGTCACGCAGTCCACGCACCAACTCGTACAAACCGCGCAGGCTGGCCAGTTCGGGGTCGGTGGTCAGCGAGGAGGTCGCCGCGTTCAGCACCGGATACAGCTTCACCGGGTTCAGCAGGACGCCGTTGCTCTGCACCTTGTTGACGAGCGCGCCGAGGAACCGCTGCTGCCGCTCCATGCGTTCGGTGTCGCTGCCGTTCCCCAGCGACTTGCGGGCGCGGACGAACCCGAGCGCCTGCTCCCCGTCGAGCCTGACCTTCCCCGCGGGCAGCTTCAGCTTCGCCGCCTTGTCGTCCACCGGTTCCTTCAGGCACACCTCCACGCCGTCGACGGCGTCCACCATCTCCTTGAACCCGCTGAAGTCCAGGACCATGTGGTGGTCGATCCGGATGCCGGTCAGCTTCTCGACGGTCCGGATCGTGCACGCCGAACCGCCCACCTGGAAGGCGTGGTTGAACATCGCGAACACCGGGTCGCTGCGCCTGCCGTCCTTCTGCCCGCAGCCCGGGATGTCCACCATCAGGTCCCGGGGCAGCGAGACGGCGGTGGCGCTGTGCCGGTCGGCGGCGAGGTGCAGCAGGATCGTCGTGTCCGACCGCTCGGTGCCGGCGTCCCTCCCGTACTTGCCGTTGCCGTCCCCGGCCCGCGTGTCGGACCCGATCAGCAGGATGTTCTGCGCGTCCCGCACCAGCGCGGTGGGCCGCTCCCGCTCGAACCGCGCCAGCTCGGCGGCGGCGGCCTCGTCGGCGGTGATGTTGGCGCTGAGCCTGGCGTAGACGGCCCACCCGGCACCGGCGGCCACGACGAGGAGTACGGCGGCCCCCAGCGCGGAGTTCCGCCCCCACAGCCGCCGTCGGCGCCGTATGAGCCCGTCCCCGGTCGCGGAGGCCCCCTCGCCCGGACCGGGACCGACGGGCTTGCCTGCGGTGTCGGTCACGGTAGGGCCATCCCCTCATGGCGTACGAGCGGCGCGTCCTGCACTTACGACGATGGCGGGGCGGGGGAGGGGGAGGCGCCCTTTGCTGCTCCGGTCGGGTGACGCACCGCCCGGAAGGCGGGGGTTCGAGGACGGGAGCTAACGCCGCAGCGTGGTCACCCTCTCGCTCTCCACCCGCTTGGCGAGCGCCTCCTCGTCCAGTCGGTCCAGGTTCCGGCACAGCACCACCGACCCGCCGACGGCCAGCGGCGAGAACAGCCCCGCGCTCAGCCCCTCCCAGGTGTCGTACGGCAGCCCCGACAACAGCCGGGATCCGGGACCCGTGAGCCCGAGCGCCCCCGCTTCGGAAGCGGCCCGCTCGACGACCTCGGCCCCGCTGAACTCCCGCCCGGCGACGATGAGCGCGGGCTCCTGCGGATCCACCGGGGCGAACGGGGCGAACCGGTCGCCCTGACCCGGGACTTCCACGGCGTAGTCGATGAACCCGGGCGGGGTCTGCGGGAAGCGCCCGCCCAACGGCCGCAGCGCCAGCGCCACTCGCTCACCGGTGCAGGCGCGCGCCGCGTCGAGCGAGTCCGGCCCGCTCACGACGACGTCGGCCGCCGCCGGATCCCCGGCGACGTCCGCGACCGCGCCCACCGACGAACAGGCCAGCAGCCACACCGCCGTCTGCCAGTGCGCGGGCAGCAGCACCGCGACCCGGTCGCCGGGCCCGGCGGCGAGGTCGCCCTGGAGGAGGTTGGCGGTCTTGGCCACCCAATTGGCGAAGGTGGCCACGGACAGTTCGACGCGTTCGCCCGTGGCGTCGTCGTAGAAGGTCACCAGCGGGCGGCCGGGATCCGCAGCGAGCGCGGAAGTCAGCAGGTCGGCAGGGGTGCGATCGGTGGCGTTCACCCGGGACAGGGTACGCGCGGGCGGGCGTGCGCGGCGGGCGGTGGGGCCACCGGTTCGGCGGAACGTCTCCCGACGGGCCGTCAGTTCATGGATGGACAGATATGTAGGGCTATGTCCAAGATCATGCACATGCGTGGATTCCTCACCTTCTGTCCTGGCGTCTCCCCGCTCGCCGCCTGTTCGCTCGGCCTCACCTTCGCCACGGTCCTCGCGCTCGCTCCCGCCGCGCCCGCGACCGCCGCGACCACTGCGACCGTTCGGGGCGAGGCCGCGGTCCCGGGCAGCACCCGGTCGCTGCCGCTCGTCCCGCTCTCCCGGGAGCGGGTCCCCGGCGGAGCCCCGGAGCAGGGGCTGTACCGCACCGGCCTGGGCCGGTTCGCGCTGGTCGGCGTGGTCTGGGACGACCCGGGCACCGAACTGCGGGGACAGGTGCGGGTGCGCACCCGGTCCGCCGTGACGGGGCAGTGGTCCGGCTGGCAGGACGTCGAGGCGCACCACGCCGACCACGGCGCCGACCCGGACACGGCGGAGGGCTCGTCCCGGCGGGTGCGCGGGGGGACGGCGCCGCTGTGGGTGGGGGACTCCGACGGTGTGGACGTGCGGGTGCGGGCGGCCGGGCCGGGCGGCGGGGACGGCACCGGGGGGCCTCCCGGGAAGCGGGCCGGCGGGCCGGGGGCGTCGCTGCCGCCGGGGCTGCGGCTGGAGCTGGTGGATCCCGGGGGCGGGGCGGGCCGGGTGACCGGTGAGGGGCTGCCCGCGAACCCGCGTGGCGACGACCCGCCCCGCACCGCCCTGGACACGGAGGCCGCGCTGGCCGCCTCGGCCGCCAACGCGGACATCGCCGCGTTCGGCGCCGCCGCGATCCCGGAACTGGACCGGTCGGCCACCGAACAGGAGCTGACCCGCCTCAAGGGACCGGTGCGGGGCAAGCCGTACATCGGGCCGCGCCCCCGGATCGTCACGCGCCGGGGCTGGGGCGCGGACGAGTCACTGCGCGAGCGCGGGTTCGTCTACACGAAGAAGATCAAGGCGGCCTTCGTCCACCACACCGCCACGGGCAACGCGTACACCTGCGCCCAGGCCCCCTCCGTCATCCGCAGTATCTACCGCTACCACGTGAAGAGCATGGGCTGGCGGGACCTCGGCTACAACTTCCTCGTCGACAAGTGCGGAACCCTCTACGAGGGCCGGGCCGGGGGCGTCGCCAAGGCGGTGTTCGGCGCGCACACCCTCGGGTTCAACACCAACACCATGGGCATCGCCGTGATCGGCACGTACGGCGCGACCAAGCCGTCGAGCGCCGCGGTGAAGGCCATCGCCCGGCTCACCGCGTGGAAGCTCGGGCTCTACGGGGTCGATCCGAGCGGAAAGACATATCTCACGTCGGGCGGTGGGAATCTCTACCCCAAGGGGAAGAACGTACGGCTGAACGTGATCTCCGGCCATCGCGACGGGTTCGCCACCGAGTGCCCCGGCAAGCGGCTCTACGCCAAGCTCGGCACGGCCCGCTCCAGCGCGGCGGGCTACCAGGGGCGCTGAGGCCGGAGCGGGGGCGGTCGGGGGAAACCGCACGCCGATCTCGCGGGACACCGCGCGGCCATCGAGGGCGTCGTCGCACGGTCTGCATACACTGACCGGCCGAAACGAGTGTGACGAGTAGTGCGGCCGGTCCCGGCAGGAAGCAGAGACGACAGGTGACAGAAGCGATCCTCCTGGTCGGCGGCAAAGGCACCCGGCTGCGGCCGCTCACGGTGCACACCCCCAAGCCGATGGTCCCGGCCGCCGGGGTGCCGTTCCTCACCCACCAGCTGGCGCGGGCGCGAGCGGCGGGCGTCGAGCACATCGTCCTCGCCACCAGCTATCTGGCCGAGGTCTTCGAGCCGTACTTCGGCGACGGCTCCGCGCTGGGCCTGCACATCGAGTACGTGACGGAGGAGGAGCCGCTCGGCACGGGCGGAGCCATCCGCAACGTCGCCGCCCGGCTGCACTCCGGCCCCGACGAGCCGGTGCTGATCTTCAACGGGGACATCCTGACGGGGCTGGACATCAGGGCCCTCGTGGACACCCACGAGTCGACGGGCGCGGACGTCTCGCTCCATCTGACGCAGGTGACGGACCCGCGCGCCTACGGCCTCGTGCCCACGGACGAGACCGGCCGCGTCCTGGCCTTCCTGGAGAAGCCGCAGACGCCGGAGGAGATCGTCACCGACCAGATCAACGCGGGGGCGTACGTCTTCCGCCGCTCGGTCATCGACACCATCCCGGCGGGCCGCCCGGTGTCCGTGGAACGCGAGACCTTCCCCGGCCTCCTGGCGGCCGGCGCCCATCTGCAAGGCATGGTCGACTCCACCTACTGGCTGGACCTCGGCACCCCGGCCGCCTTCGTCCGCGGCTCGGCCGACCTGGTCCTGGGCCGGGCCCCGTCCCCGGCGGTCCCCGGCCGCTGCGGCGACCAGCTCGTGCTGCCGACGGCCACGGTGGCGCCCGACGCCAAGCTGACGGGCGGCACGGTGGTGGGCGAGGGCGCGTTCGTGGCGCAGGGCGCGCGGATCTTCGGCTCCACGATCCTGCCGGGCGCCGTCATCGAACCCGGCGCTGTCATCACCGACTCCCTCATCGGCACCCGCGCCCGCGTCGGCGAACGCTCCGTCCTCACCGGGACGGTCATCGGCGACGGCGCGATCGTGGGCGCCGACAACGAACTCCGCGACGGCGCGCGGGTCTGGTGCGATGCCCGGATCCCGGCGGGAGCGGTGCGTTTCTCCTCCGACCAGTAGAGGGCACCCGTCTCCTCCGACCGGTAGAGGGCACCCGGAGCCTCGGCCACCGCCCATGGGGGCCACGCCCCCAGACCCCCGTCCCGCAGGGGCCCCACCCGCCGGATGGCGTCGACTGGCCCGGGGGCCCACCCATCGGATGCCGTCGACTGGCCGGAGGCCCACCCGCCGGACGCCGTCCGCGGCCCGCGGTGGGTCACCCGCGCAGTTCCCCGCGCCCCTGGGGAACTGCACCGCCGTCGGCTGCCCAGTGCCGTTCGCCACTGGGCCAGTCGCCCGGCCCGCGCGGCTCAGCGCAGTGGACGGTGGGTCACAGCAACCCGATGTCCACCCGCCGCATCTTCGGCTTCCGGCGCGCCGGTACGTGTCCGCTCAGCAGGATCAACCGAGCCGCCCGATGCCGCTGCCCGGCATACGGCTCAAGCAAGCGCAGCATCTCCGCGTCGTCGGCCTCGCGGTCCCCCGCCAGCGCCCACCCCACGATCCCGGGCAGATGCAGGTCCCCGACGGTCACCTCGTCCGCCGCCCCATGACTGCGCTGCACCACTTCCGCCGACGTCCACGGCCCCACCCCCGGCACGACCTCCAGCCGCGTCCGAGCCTCGTCCGCCGGCATCCCCACCGCCTGCTCCAGCCGCGCAGCGACCCGTACGGCCCGCAGAATCGTGGACGCCCGCTTGTCGTCGACCCCGGCCCGGTGCCACTCCCAGGACGGAATCAGCGCCCAGGTCCGCGGCGCCGGCATCACCCACATCGGCCGTTCGCCGACCCCCGCGGGGCCCGGCGCCGGCTCTCCGAACCTCCGGACGAGCCGCCGCCACGCCCGGTACGCCTCGTCGGTGGTGACCTTCTGCTCCAGCACGGACGGGATCAGCGACTCCAGCACCAGCCCGGTCCGGGTCAGCCGCAGCCCCGGCCGCCGGTGCCGCGCCAGCGCGACCAGCCGGTGCCGCGGCACGAACGCCTCGGGATCGTCACCGGCCCCGAGCAGCTCCGGCAACTGCTCCAGCAGCCACGCGGCACCCGGCCCCCACGCCTCGCCGAGCACCTCACCGCCCTGCGCCCGCACCCGCAGCGTCCCCGGCCCGGCGGGCGTACGGCAGGCCCGCCACACGGAGCCGTCGGCCGTGGCCCGGAACGTCGGGTCGGCGGGACCGCGCCGCAGCGGCCCGAGGGTCAGCCCGAGGTCCAGCGGCCCCTTCGGCACCCACCGCCGTACCCGCGCGGGCGCGACCGCCTGCCGTGGTATCCCGGCGGCGGCCCCCGCCGGCACGGCGACGTGCCCGCCGCGCACGGTCGTACGCGTGGGCCGCTGGGGGAAACGTCCTGCCACGGGGGAGTCCTATGGGTCCGAGGGGTGCGGTGCCGTGCCGGTGCCGACTACGAGACTAGGCGCTCGACGCGCCACCGGTGCTGCCTCGCAGCGGACCGGGCCGCGCCGGACTCACCGCACCTCCACGAACGCCCCCGCGTCCCGCTCCGGCCGCGGTCTCGGCTCCTCCGCCGGGTGACCGACCGCCACCGCGCCCATCGGATCCCAGTGCGCCGGCAGCCGAAGCACCTCGCGCACCACGTCCCGGCAGAACATCGTGGACGACACCCACGCCGAGCCCAGCCGCTCCCCGGCCAGCGCGACCAGCAGGTTCTGCACGCCCGCGCCCATCGCGACGACGAACATCTCCCGCTCGGCACCGTCCCGCCGGGCGTCGCCGTAGGTGTGCGAGCCGTCCATGACGAGACACGGCACGACCAGGTACGGGGCGTTGCGCAGCACCTCACCGCGCCGGATCCGCTTCGCGATGGACTCCTCGCTCTTGCCGTCCCGGCGCAGGTCCTCGATCCAGGCGTCCCGCATCGCGTCGAGCAGCCGTACCCGCGACTCCTCCGACTCCAGCAGCACGAACCGCCACGGCGTGGTGTGGTGCGGGGCGGGCGCGGTGACGGCGGCGGCCACCGCGCGCCGGACCGCGCCGGGGTCCACCGGCTCGTCGGTGAACGCCCGCACGGTGCGGCGCTGGGTCACGGCCTCCCGCACGGCCTCGGAGGTGCCGAGCCGGAACATGTCGTCCCGCGCGCCGCGCACCAGGGCCCGGGCCCCCTCCCCGTGCTCGTCGGCCACGGTGTGGGGCAGCCCGCGCACCACGGCCACCGGCAGACCCGCCGCCTTGCCCTTGACCAGATCACCGGCGGCGGCCAGTTCGTCCGCCGTGGCGACGACGGTCGCGCTGAGCGGGTTGCCGTACCCGTCCGTGCCCCCGCGCAGGTCGTCGAGCACGCGCACCCCGGCGGCGCCGATCGCCACATCGGTGAGCCCGGCGCGCCAGGGCCGCCCGAAGGTGTCACTGACGACGACGCCGACGTCGACGCCGAGGGCGGCGCGCAGGCCGGCCCGGATCGCGCGCGCGGACGCGTCCGGGTCCTCGGGCAGCAGGAGCACGGTCCCGGCGGGAGTGTTGGAGGCGTCGACCCCGGCGGCGGCCATGACCAGGCCCTGCCGGTTCTCCACGATGCGCAGCGGGCCGCGCCGGGCCACGACCCGGACCGTCTCCGCGTCGATCGCGGCCTCCCGGTCGGTCGCCCGCACGACCCGGCCCTCGGCCTTGGAGACGATCTTCGAGGTGACGATCAGCACATCCCCGTCGGCCAGCCCCGGCTCGGTCGCGGCGATCACCTTGGCGAGGTCGTCGCCCGGCCGCACCTCGGGGATGCCGGGCAGGGCCCAGACGCGGTACCCGGGCCGCCCGGCCCCGGCGGACGCCGTGTCGCTCACGCCCCCCGCACCTCCTCGGCCAGCGCCAGCGCCTCCCGTGCCATCCGCGCCGCCGCGTCCACGTCGGTCATCATCAGCGGTACGGCCCGGCAGCGGATGCCGTCCGCCTCGACCCGCTCGACCGCGCCCGCGTCGACGGTGTCGACCAGCCAGCCGTCCAGCAGCCCGGAGCCGTAGTGCTCGGCGACCGCGGCGGCCGTGGACTCCACGCCGACCGCGGCCAGCACCTTGTCGGCCATGCCGCGCACCGGCGCGTCGCCGACGATCGGGGACAGGCCGACCACGGGCACGCCCGCCTCGGCGATGGCCTCGCGGATGCCGGGCACGGCGAGGATCGTGCCGATGGACACGACCGGGTTGGAGGGCGGGAAGAGGATCACGTCCGCCTCGGCGATGGCCTCCAGCACGCCCGGGGCCGGTTTGGCCTGCTCGGCGCCGACCGGGACGACCGCCTCGGCCGGGACGGAGGCCCGCAGCCGCACCCAGTACTCCTGGAAGTGGATCGCCTTGCGCTCCCCGTCCAATTCGACGGCCACGTGCGTCTCGACGCGGTCGTCGGTCATCGGGATCAGCCGCACGCCCGGCTTCCAGCGGTCGCACAGCGCCTCGGTGACCGCGCTCAGCGGATAGCCGGCGCTCAGCATCTGCGTCCGCACGATGTGCGTGGCGAAGTCCCGGTCGCCGAGCCCGAACCATTCCGGGCCGACGCCGTAGGCCGCCAGTTCCTCCTTGAGGTGGAAGGTCTCGTCTTTCCGTCCCCAGCCCTGCTCCTCGTTGATGCCGCCGCCGAGCGTGTACATCACCGTGTCCAGGTCCGGGCAGACCTTGAGCCCGAAGAGGTGGATGTCGTCGCCGGTGTTGCCGATGACCGTGACGTCCGCGTCCGGCACGGCCCGCTTCAGACCGCGCAGGAAACGGGCACCGCCGATGCCGCCTGCCAGAACCACAATGCGCATGGGAGCAAGTCTCGCAGGCGGGACCGACAACGCGTCAGGCAGTCACCGGACGCGCCCCGCCGCGCGTCTCGTCGCGCGCCTCGCAGTGGGGGGAGGTGTGCATGGGCATCTCGGTCAGGCCGGGGTGGTACACGTGCAGGCTGACCGCCGGTTCCAGCGCGTCGTTGACGACCTCGTGCACGTAGCCCGGCGCGAACACCCGCTGCGCGCCCGCCGCCAGCGCGTGCGTGCCGCGCTCGGTGCGTTCGGTGAGGGTGCCCTCCAGGACGGTGAGGACACCGGACGAGCGCCCGTGGCCGTGCCGCCCGCTGCCCTGCCCGGGGACCCAGGACAGCAGCCAGACCTCGTAGCCGGGGCCGGTGCGCAGCCGGTGGTACCAGCGGGTGGTGGCGTCGTAGCGGACGAGGTGCGCCCACTGGGCGCGGTCGGCGGCGATCGAGCGGGCGAGGCCCGCGAACTCGGCGACCGTGGCCGGGTGCTCGCGCGGCGGCTGGAGCAGGTGCGGGACTTCGAGGATGTCGCCGGCGATCTGGAGGTCGTTGTCGCTGTTCATCGGGGTTCGGTGGTCCTCGGTGAAGAGTGGGGGGCTGGAGCCGGGGTGTGGTGCTGGGTGACGCGTACGGTCCGCCCGGGTCACGGGCGGGCGGGGTGCCCTGGATGAGGGATCACGCAGCGTGGAGACGCGGCCGGGCCGGGATGGGCTCGGGGACAGCCGGAGCGGCTTGGCTCAACAGCTGGAACAGCAACAACAGCTACAGCGCGCGCGGGCGGCACCGAGGGACCCGGCAGTGCGGGTCGAGGTGGGTGCCAAGTTCGCGAGCATGCCCACTAGGACATCGGTTCACACCCGCACTGTCAACTCGACGCCCGGTATGTGGGACATGTTTCACCTCATCCGGTTCATCTGAAAAGTGAAAGGTTTGCTCAGCGGGGGGTCGGGACACATGGGGCACATCCGAGCGCTTGAGCCTCGCGGAACGGGATCGAACGCGGAGGCGTCTTTCTCCGTACAGAGATCTGTACGGGGTCGGGACCGCCCCCCGGGTCCTGCTGCGTGTCAAGGTTTATGCCGATTTGAACACTTTCCGCACGGCCTTGGTTCCGCAGAGTGAATAACGGACCCAATAGCAGATCTCGGCTTGACTCGCCCGGAGCAGCACACTTGTAATTTCACTCGTGTCGTTCAGCCGAAATCGGTAACGGCTACGCACGGGGACGCGAAAGACAGACGAGGGGCGCACATGACCGAGCTGGTGCAGCAACTGCTGGTCGACGACGCGGACGAGGAACTCGGCTGGCAGGAGCGCGCGCTGTGCGCCCAGACCGACCCCGAGTCCTTCTTCCCCGAGAAGGGCGGCTCCACCAGAGAGGCCAAGAAGGTCTGCCTCGCCTGCGAGGTCCGCTCCGAGTGCCTCGAATACGCCCTCGCCAACGACGAGCGCTTCGGCATCTGGGGCGGCCTGTCCGAGCGGGAACGCCGCCGTCTGAAGAAGGCCGCCGTGTGACCGTACGGCCGGCCACCAACGTCGCGAACGGCCCGTCGCCAGTGGGTTATCCACAGGCGGCGGGCCGTCGTCATGGCCAGCCGATAGTGTGGTCGCTCGTCCGAGACGCCCCGCTGTCCCGACGCGGTCGATCCGTTCGACGCAGGGGAGGCACAGGCGTCCACCGCAGTCCATCGAACCGGGGCCCGTACCTCGATGTCCGTGCACAGCCATACGGCAGCCCAAAGCGGCACCGCCACAGCAGCGTTCGACCCAGCCCGCCCGCCCGAGTTCCCGCGCCATGTGGTGACCGCGGTCCTCGTCTCCCACGACGGCGCCCGCTGGCTGCCCGACGCGCTCGCCGGGCTGCTCGGCCAGGAGCGCCCCGTCCAGTACGCGGTGGCCGCCGACACCGGCAGCGCGGACGACTCCGCCCGGCTGCTCACCGACGCCCTCGGCGACGCCAACGTGCTGCACCTGGCCCGCCGTACCGGCTTCGGCCAGGCCGTGGAGGAGGCGAGCCGCACCGCGCCCCTCCTCACCCCGGAGGACCTGCCGTACCTCAAGCGCCCCAGCGGCTGGGACCCCGTCACGCGCAGCTGGCGCGACGACGCCTACGACCTGCCCGAACTGCCGCACGGCGAGCCAATCCAGTGGCTGTGGCTGCTGCACGACGACTGCGCCCCCGAACCCGACGCCCTCGCCCAGCTGCTGCGGGTCGTCGAGAACGAACTCGAACTCGGCCGCACCGACGTCGCGGTCGTCGGCCCCAAGCTGCGCGGCTGGTACGACCGCCGCCAACTGCTGGAGGTCGGCGTCTCCATCGCCAACTCCGGCCGCCGCTGGACCGGCCTGGACCGCCGTGAGCAGGACCAGGGCCAGCACGACCACGTCCGCGCGGTGCTGTCCGTCTCCACCGCCGGCATGCTCATCCGCCGCGACGTCTTCGAACAGCTCGGCGGCTTCGACCGCCGGCTGCCCCTCATGCGCGACGACGTCGACCTGTGCTGGCGCGCCCACACGGCCGGCCACCGCGTCCTGGTCGCCCCCGACGCCGTCGTCCGGCACGCCGAGGCCGCCTCCCGCGAGCGCCGCACGGTCGACTGCGCGGGCCGCACCACCGCCTCCCCGCACAAGGTCGACAAGGCGGGCGCCGTCTACACCCTGCTCGCCAACACCCGTACGGCCGCGCTGCCCTGGGTCCTGCTGCGGCTGCTCCTCGGCACCGTCCTGCGCACCCTCGCCTACCTCGTCGGCAAGGTCCCCGGCCAGGCCGTCGACGAGATCCGCGGCCTGCTGAGCACCCTGCTGCGGCCCGAGCGGATCATCGCCGCCCGGCGCAGCCGCGGCCCCGCCCAGATCGACAAGGGGGAACTGCGCCAGCTGTTCCCGCCGCCCGGCGCCACCATCCGGGCCACCGTGGAGCAGATCGCGGCCAACTTCTCCAGCGGCACCGACGGCGACACCGCCCCGGCCGGCCGGCACGGCGGCGCCGTGGAGTCCGGGCCCGGCGGCGACGACGCCGAGTTCCTGGAGGTCGAGCAGTTCGCCCGGCTCAAGCGGATCGCCCGCAGACCCGGCCCGGTGCTCTTCCTCGCGCTGCTGCTCATCTCCCTCGCCGCCTGCCGTGCCCTGCTCGCCGGCGGCGCCCTCGCCGGCGGCGCCCTGCTGCCCGTCCCGGCCGGCGCCGGCGACCTGTGGTCCCGCTACCTGGACGCCTGGCACCCGGTCGGCGTCGGCGGCAGCCCGTCCGCGCCCCCGTATCTGGCGATCGTCGCCACCCTCGCCTCGATCCTGTTCGGCTCCACCGGACTCACCGTCACCGTCCTGCTCGTCTGCTCGGTGCCGCTCGCCGGGTTCACCGCCTACTTCGCCTCCCGGCCCCTGGTCACCTCCCGGCTGCTGCGCGCCTGGGCGGCCATCGCCTACGCCTTCCTGCCCGCCACCACCGGCGCCCTGGCCGGCGGCCGCATCGGCACCGCCGTCCTCGCCGTGCTGCTGCCGCTCATCGCCCGCGCGGGCATCGCCGCGAGCGGCCTGGCCGGCCGCACCGGCGCACGCGGCAGCTGGCGCGCCACCTGGGCGTACGCGCTGCTGCTGACCATCACCACCGCCTTCACCCCGATCGTCTGGCCCATCGCCCTGCTGCTCGGCCTCGGCGTCCTGGTGCTGCGCCGCCGCGACCTCGTCGCCCACGGCCTGCGCTTCCTCGCCCAGCTCGGCACCCCGCTGCTGCTCCTCGCCCCCTGGTCGCTGACCCTCCTGCCGACCGGCTTCTTCCAGGAGGCCGGCCTGGAGTACGGCCCCTCGGCCGCCTCCGCGCTCGACCTGCTCGGCGCCGCGCCCGGCGGCCCCGGCACCGTGCACGGCCTGATGCTCATCGGCATCGTGCTCGCCGCGCTCGCCGCCCTGCTGCGCTCCGAGCGGCAGCTCGGCATCCGCACCGCCTGGGCCGTCGCCCTGACCGGCCTCGCCTTCGCGGTCCTGTCCAACAAGTCCGCCTGGGCCGGACCGGCCACCCTCGTCTACGGCATCGCCCTGCTGGCCGCCGCCGCCCTCGGCGCCGACGGCGCACGCGCGCGCGTGGCCGAGCAGAGCTTCGGCTGGCGCCAGCCGGTCGCCGCCCTGATCGCCTTCGCCTCGGCCGCCGGCCCGCTGCTCGTCGCCGCCGGCTGGATGATCCGCGGCGCCGACGGCCCGCTGGAGCGCCGCGACCCGGCCCAGGTGCCCGCGTTCGTCGCCGAGGACTCCAGCGGCGGCGACCAGGCCCGCACCCTGGTCCTCGACAGCGACTCCACCGCGCGCGTGCGCTACACCCTGGTCCGCGGCTCCGGCGCCCGCATGGGCGACGCCGAACTCACCGCCGCCGACGGCGACAACGCCCGCCTGGACAAGGCCGTCGCCAACCTCGTCGCCGGCTCGGGCGCGGACCAGGCCGACGAACTCGGCGGCTTCGCCGTGCGGTACGTCCTCGTCCACAAGGGCGCCCCGCGCGACATCGCCCGCGTCCTCGACGCCACCCCCGGCCTGGCCCGGCTCAGCCAGCAGAACGGCAGCGCCCTGTGGCGCGTCGACCAGGAGGTCGGCCGCGCGGCCATCGTGCCGGCCTCCGGCTCGGGCAAGGCCCAGCCGGTCACCGCGGGACCGGTGGAGATCCACACGACGATCCCCGCCGGCTCGGGCAGCCGCGTCCTGCGCCTCGCCGACAGCGTCGCCGAGGGCTGGACGGCCACCCTCGACGGCAAGCCGCTCGCCCGGACCACGGTCGACGGCTGGGCCCAGGGCTTCCAACTCCCCTCCGGCGGCGGCAGGCTGGACGTCACCTACGACACCCCGATCGCCCACACGGCCTGGCTCCTGGCACAGGGCGCGCTCGCCGTCGTCCTGGTCGTCCTCGCCCTGCCCGGCCGCCGCCGCGACGTCGACGACGACCTGCCCGAGGAGCAGCCCCTGCCCGTCCAGGCCACCGCGGGCGAGGGCCGCCGCGCCCGCCGCCTGCGCGCCCAGGCGGAGGAGAGCGCCGCCGAGGACCAGACCGGCACGCCTCCGCAGCACGAGCAGCCCGACCAGCCCCCGGCCGCCGTGCCGCACCAGCAGGCGTACGACATGGAGGTCCCCCCGGCCGAGCGGAACGAGGACTGGGGGAACGACCCGGCCGCCTACGGGCACGCCGAGCACGCCGGGTACGCCGAGCAGGCCGGGTACGCCGGGTACGGCGCGGACCCGTACGGGACCGCCACCGGCTACGACCAGCAGTCGTACCAGCAGCCCGACCCCTACCAGACGGCCCCGTACGACCCCTACGGCTACAGCGGCACCTCCGACCAGATGCCGTACGACCCGGCGGCCTACCAGCAGGGCTACGACCCGGCCTACGACGCCGCCCAGCAGGGGTACGACCCCGCCCAGCAGGGCTATGACCCGGCCCAGCACCCCCACGGCACCGGCAGCCAGCGCCCCGACGGGAGCCAGCAGTGAACCGCACCACCCTGTCCCTGATCGCCGGCACGGCCGCGCTGGCCGCCGTCACCGCGTTCGCCGCGATCGACTCGCCGTCCGCGTCCGGCGCCGCCGCCCCCCGGGCGGCTGCCCGGCTGCCCGTGGAGCGCACCAGCCTGTTGTGCCCCGCGCCGAGCACGTCGGACGTCGCCGACACGGCGTACACGTCGTTCACGCCGGTCACCGAGGGCGCCGGGAGCGGCGGCACGGCCCGGCTCCAGTCGGCCGACGGCACGGACGGCGGCAGGAGCAAAGGCGGCAAGGGCGCCGGGAAGAAGTCCGACGAGCCGGTGCTCACCCCGAAGGCACCGGGCACCCCGGCCACCGCGGAGACCTCCGGCGCCGACGCGCCCGCGCTCGTCGGCACCGCGGACGGCAGGTTCGCGTCCGGCTGGACCGTCCAGGAGACCACCGAGGTCGCCGTGGGCAGCGGCCGGGGCCTGCTGGGCGTCAACTGCACCGGCGCGGACACCGAGTTCTGGTTCCCGGGCGCCGGCACGGCCGCCGGCCGCACCGACTACGTCCACCTGACCAACCCCGACGACTCCGCCGCCGTGGTCGACATCGAGCTGTACGGCAAGGACGGCGCGATCAAGTCCCCGCTGGGCGAGAACCTCACCGTCAAGCCGCACGCGAGCGAGCCGATCCTGCTCTCCACGCTCACCGACGAGCGGCAGACCGACCTGACCGTGCACGTCAGCGTGCGCAGCGGCCGGGTCAGCGCCGCCGTGCAGGCCCTGGACGACAAGGCGGGCGGCGACTGGCTGGCCGCCGCCACCGACCCGGCCGGCAGCCAGATCCTGCCCGGCATCCCGAAGGACGCCACCGACGTCCGCCTGATCGCCTTCGCCCCCGGCGACGACGACGCCGACCTGAAGATCCGCCTGGCCTCGCCCAGCGGTCTGATCACCCCGGCCGGCCACGAGACCCTGCACGTCAAGGCCGGCATGACCACGGCGGTCGATCTCGGCGACGTCACCCGTGGCGAGGCCGGCTCGCTGTTCCTCACCCCCACCGACCAGAGCGTCCCGGTCGTCGCGGCGCTCCAGGTGGTGCGCGGCAAGGGCGACAAGAAGGAGACGGCGTTCATCCCGGCCACGGCCGCCGTCGGCACGCGCGCGACCGCGGCCGACAACAGCGCGAAGGGCACGACGCTCGCCCTGACGGCCCCCACCGGCACGGCCACCGTCAAGGTGACGGCGTCGGCGGGCAGCGAGGGCGGGACCCCGGTGACCAAGACGTACACGATCAAGTCCGGCACCACTCAGAACGTCGACGTCCCCGTCCCGGCGGTCCTGAAGGGCACGTACGCCCTCACGGTCGAACCCGTCTCCGGCGCCCCCGTCTACGCTTCCCGCACCCTCGCGGCCACCGAGGGGGGCGTCCCCGCCTTCACCGTGCAGACCCTCCCGGACGACCGCGGAACGGTGTCGGTACCGACGACGGAGCAGGACCTGTCGATCCTCCAGAAGTAAGGGGCCGGGGCGGCCGACCGGCAGTGAGGGGCCGGGGCGGCCGATCGCCGTCGGGCGAACCCGCCCCGCCCCGCCCCGCCCCGCCCCGCCCGGCACCGGCACCGGGCCGGCGAAGGCGCCCTAGTCCTCCCCGTACCGGGGGTCCACGGTCTCCGGCGTCAGGCCCAGCAGCTCGGCCACCTGCTCCACGACCACCTCGTGCACCAGCGCGGCGCGCTCGTCGCGCCCCTTGGTGCGGATCTCCACCGGCCGCCGGTACACGACCACCCGTGCCCGCCGCCCGTCCCGCGAGGGGATGACCCCACCGAGCGGGACGGCGTCGTCCGTCCATGCCGCCTGGTCCCCGCGCCCCTCCAGCCGGGGCACCTCCAGCACCAGGAAGTCGATGTCGGCCAGTTGCGGCCACCGCCGCTCAAGACGTTCCACGGAGTCCTGCACCAGGTCCGCGAACACCTCGGCGCGGCTGGCCGCCAGCGGCACCTGCGGCGGCGCGATCGGCCCTCGCATGCCCCGCCCGTGGCGATCACGGCGACGGGGCCCGGGGCCGGCGGTACGGGGCGGTACACGGTTGTCCATCACTGGTGAAGGGTAGTCCCCGCGCCCTCCGCACGTCCGGCTCCGCGCGGCAACCGGCCCATGCCTCCGCATGTCACAGGATGACCATTTCAGCCAAGGTCTGGCTCGTTTCCGTAACTCTCCGAGACCGCCGAACTCAAGGCAATTGACGGTGTTTGTACCGGCTCATGACCGGACGCGGTCCCGCCCGGCACCCACCGGACATGCGTCCATGCAGGTCAACGAAGTCCGCTCAAAGGGGTGTGTGGGGCGTTTCACAGCACGACACGGGGGAGTGACCTGGTGGAGAGTCGTCGCGGCCCGCTCAAGAGTGCGGTACCGTCCAACGTCGTGAGCCCTGTACGTCGCTGTTCGCGCACCGCCTGCGGCCGACCCGCCGTCGCGACGCTGACGTACGTCTACGCCGACTCGACCGCGGTCCTCGGCCCGCTCGCCACCTACGCCGAACCCCACTGCTACGACCTGTGCGCCGAACACTCCGAGCGCCTCACCGCCCCGCGCGGCTGGGAGGTCGTACGACTCCTCGACGCCTCCGCGCCCGCGCGGCCCAGCGGGGACGACCTGGAAGCGCTTGCCAACGCCGTGCGCGAGGCGGCCCGCCCGCAGGAGCGTGCGGCCGAGGCGGGCGGCGGCGGATCGCGCGCCGCCGACCCCATGGAGGTCGCCCGCCGCGGCCACCTGAGGGTCCTGCGCTCCCCGGACAACTGAGCGCGTCGACCGGCCGGCACCACGCCTGAGGCCCCACCGCGCGCCACGGCCGAACGCCACCCCGCGCCACCCCCGCCCCGCGTGACGGTCCGGACCCTCCGGGCGTTACGGAAGAGGGCCCACCGGGCGTCCGGCCGGTGTCCGCGCGGGCGCCCGCGCTCCCGGCGGGTAGTTTGTGGGCACCCATAGGACTTCAGGAGGGTTGGCCGTGACTGCTGATCTGTCGCAGATCGTGAAGGCGTACGACGTGCGCGGAGTGGTCCCGGACCAGTGGGACGAGGCACTGGCCGGACTCTTCGGCGCCGCCTTCGCGGAGGTGACGGGAGCGGCGGCCATCGTCGTCGGCCACGACATGCGGCCCTCGTCCCCCGGCCTCTCCCGCGCCTTCGCGCGCGGCGCGGCGGACCGCGGTGCGGACGTCACCGAGATCGGCCTGTGCTCCACGGACCAGCTGTACTACGCCTCCGGCGCGCTGGACCTGCCGGGCGCGATGTTCACGGCCTCCCACAACCCGGCCCGGTACAACGGCATCAAGCTGTGCCGCGCGGGCGCCGCCCCCGTCGGCCAGGACACGGGCCTCGCGCAGATCCGCGAACGCGTCGAGCGCTGGCTGGCGGAGGGCGCCCCGGACCCCGTGGACCGGCCGGGAACCCTCGGCGCGCGCGAGACGTTGCAGGATTACGCGGCGTACCTCCGCTCCCTCGTCGACCTCACCGCCATCCGCCCCCTGAAGGTCGTGGTCGACGCCGGCAACGGCATGGGCGGCCACACGGTCCCCCCGGTCTTCGCCGGCCTGCCCCTGACCCTCGTCCCGATGTACTTCGAACTGGACGGCACCTTCCCGAACCACGAGGCCAACCCGCTCGACCCGGCCAACCTCGTGGACCTCCAGAAGCGGGTCCCGGCGGAGGGCGCGGACCTCGGCATCGCCTTCGACGGCGACGCCGACCGCTGCTTCGTCGTGGACGAGAACGGCGACCCGGTCTCCCCGTCCGCGATCACCGCGCTGGTCGCCGCCCGCGAACTGGCCCGCAACGGCGGCAAGGGCACGGTCATCCACAACCTGATCACCTCCCGCACGGTCCCGGAGGTGGTGAAGGAGAACGGCGGCACCCCCGTCCGCACCCGCGTCGGCCACTCCTTCATCAAGGCGGAGATGGCCCGCAGCGGCGCGATCTTCGGCGGCGAGCACTCCGCCCACTACTACTTCAAGGACTTCTGGAACGCCGACACGGGCATGCTGGCCGCCCTGCACGTCCTCGCCGCCCTCGGCGGCCAGGAGGGTCCGCTGTCCGCCCTGGTCGCCCAGTACGACCGCTACGCCGGCTCCGGCGAGATCAACTCCACCGTCGCCGACCAGTCCGCCCGCCTCGCCGCGATCCGCACCGCGTACGAGGGCCGCGCCGGCGTCACCCTGGACGACCTCGACGGCCTCACGGTCGCCGCGGCCGACTGGTGGTTCAACGTCCGCCCGTCCAACACGGAGCCGCTCCTCCGCCTGAACGCCGAGGCGAAGGACGAGGCCACCATGACGAAGATCCGCGACGAGGCACTGGCGATCATCAGGGGCTGAGCGGCCTGCCCATGAGCGGTACGCTGACCAGGCATATGCACAGACACCCGTACGCCCTCCGAAGGGACAGCACATGCCGCTCGAAGCCGGCCTCCTGGAGATCCTCGCCTGCCCGGCCTGCCATGCCCCCCTGAAGGAGCAGGACACCGAGCTGATCTGCACGGGCCAGGACTGCGGCCTCGCCTACCCGGTACGCGACGGCATCCCGGTCCTGCTGGTCGACGAGGCCCGCCGCCCCGAGTGACGGGGCCCGTCACCTCGTAGCACCCCAGGATCCCGGCGATCGGAGGCTGCCGCCCATGCTGGACGAATCGCTGCTCGACACCCCGGAGGGCCTCGCGGAGGCCGACCACCGGGGCTTGCTCCGCGGCGCGGCGGAGGCCGGCGCCCGCGTGCGCACCGCCGCCCGGCACGCCACCGAGGCCGGCATCGGCGAGCTCAAGCCCGACGGCCGCCCCCGCGCGGTCCTCATCGCGGGCCCCGGCGCCGCCGCCACCCACACCGCCGACCTCCTCGGCACCCTGGCCGGCCCCGGCAGCCCCGTCGTCCGGCTCGCCCCGACCGGCGTCGCCCCGGCCGCGGGCGCCCTGCGCTGGGAACTCCCGGGCTGGGCCGGCTCCGTGGACCTGCTGCTGATCGCCACCCCGGACGGCAGCGAACCGAGCCTGTCCCTCCTCGCCGACCAGGCCTACCGCCGTGGCTGCTCGGTCGTCGCCGTGGCCCCGCCCGGCACCCCGCTCGCCGAAGCGGTCGCCGGCGCGCACGGCCTGTTCGTACCGATGGCGACGGCGCCGTACGACCAGGAGGAACCGCTCGCCGCGTCCTCCCCGGGCGTCTTCTGGGCGCTGCTGACCCCGCTGCTCGCGCTCCTGGACCGGATCGGCCTGATCGCCGCCCCGCCGGACGCCCTGGAGAAGGTCGCCGACCGCCTCGACCACATCGCGGAGCGCTGCGGTCCCGCCATCGCGACCTACAGCAACCCGGCGAAGACCCTCGCCGCCGAACTCGCCGACGCGCTCCCCCTGGTGTGGACGGAAGGGTCCTCGGCCGGTCCGGCGGGCCGCCGCTTCGCCGCCGCGCTCGCCGAACTCGCCGGCCGCCCCGCCCTGGTCGCCGAACTGCCCGAGGCACTCGCCGCGCACAGCGCCCTGCTGGCCGGCCCGCTCGCCGCCAGCGCCGACCCGGAGGACTTCTTCCGCGACCGCGTCGAGGAGCCGCCCGCGCTGCACGCGCGCGTGGTGCTGCTCCGTGACCGCCCGATCAGCGGCCTCACCGCCGCCCCCGCCGCCCGTGACGTGGCCCTCAGCCACGACACCGCGATCAGCGAACTCGAACCGGAGAAGGGCGGCGAACTGGAGACCCTCGCGGAACTGATCGCCGTCACGGATTTCGCCGCCGTTTACCTGGCGCTCGCTTCCGGGGCCTGATCTTGCTCCGGGCCGGACGACCCGAGCCCGAGCCCGCCCCCGGCACCGCGCCGGCACAGTCGCCGGTGCGGCCGAGCAGCGTACGTACGGAGACAGAGAAGACACATGGACCGCCTCGACAACACCATCCGCCCCTACGCCTGGGGTTCTCCCACCGCCATACCGCACCTCCTCGGCGTCGAGCCGACCGGCGAACCCCAGGCGGAGATGTGGATGGGCGCGCATCCGGGCGCCCCGTCACGCACCGCGCGCGGGACCCTCGCCGAGGTCATCGACGCCGCCCCGGAGCGGGAACTCGGCGCCCGCGCGGTCGCCAGGTTCGGCCCCCACCTGCCGTTCCTGCTCAAGATCCTCGCCGCCGGCGCGCCCCTGTCCCTCCAGGTGCACCCCGACCTGAAGCAGGCCCAGGAGGGGTACGCCGACGAGGAGCGGCGCGGCATCCCGGTCGACGCCCCCTACCGCAACTACAAGGACGCCAACCACAAGCCCGAACTGGTCTGCGCCCTCACCGAGTTCGACGGCCTGTGCGGTTTCCGCGACCCGGTCCAGGCCGCCGACCTGCTCGACGGGCTCGGCGTCGACTCCCTCAAGCCGTACGTCGACCTGCTGCACGCACACCCCGCGGAAGAGGCCCTGCGCGAGGTCCTCACCGCGATCCTCAGCGCCGACCGGGAGGAGATGGCCCACACGGTCGCCGAGGCCACCGCCGCCTGCACCCGCCTCGGCGGTGCCTACGCCCCCTACGCCGACATCGCCCACCACTACCCTGGCGACCCCGGCGTCATCGCGGCCATGCTGCTCAACCACGTCCGGCTCCAGCCCGGCGAGGCCCTGTACCTCGGCGCCGGCATCCCGCACGCCTATCTCAACGGCCTCGCCGTCGAGATCATGGCCAACTCCGACAACGTCCTGCGCTGCGGCCTGACCCCCAAGCACGTCGACGTCCCCGAACTCCTGCGGATCGTCCGCTTCGAGCCCACGGACCCGGGCGTGCTGCGCCCGGAGGCCTCCCCGGAGGGGGAGGAGGTCTACGAGACCCCGATCGACGAGTTCCGGCTCTCCCGGTACGTCCTCCCCGAGGGCGGCGCCGCCCACGACCTCACCCGGGACACCTCGCAGATCCTGCTCTGCACGGACGGCACCGTCCGGGCCGGCGAGTACGAACTGCGCCCCGGCCAGTCGGTCTTCGTCCCGGCCGGCGAGCGGGCGCAGATCAGCGGCGCGGGCACCGTCTTCCGCGCCACCGTGATCGTGTGACCGAGGCCATGAACGGCCTGTGGATCATATGACCGGGGTTGTGGATACCTGACGCACCAGTGCCCGGCCGGGCTGCAAGAATGGCCCACCGGCAAAGGCCGGGCAAAGCCGGGCACTCGTCCGGACGGACGCACCAGGACGACAGAGGCGAAGGGACAACGCGACCACATGAGCGCGTCAGGCGGTACCAAGGCGATCGTGGCGGCACTCGGCGCCAATCTCGCCATCGCGGCATCGAAGTTCGTGGCGTTCGCGTTCAGCGGCTCCTCCTCGATGCTCGCCGAGGGCGTCCACTCGCTCGCCGACTCCGGCAACCAGTTCCTGCTGCTCGTCGGCGGCAAGAAGGCGCAGCGCCAGGCGAGCCCGCAGCACCCCTTCGGCTACGGCCGCGAGCGGTTCATCTACGCCTTCCTCGTCTCGATCGTCCTCTTCTCCATCGGTGGCATGTTCGCCATCTACGAGGGCTACGAGAAGGTTCGCCACCCGCACGACCTGGAGCACTGGTACTGGCCGGTCGGCGTCCTCGTCTTCGCGATCATCGCCGAGGGCTTCTCCTTCCGCACCGCCATCAAGGAGTCCAACGGCCTGCGCGGCACGCTCTCCTGGAAGGAGTTCATCCGCCGCGCCAAGGCCCCCGAGCTGCCCGTCGTCCTCCTGGAGGACTTCGGCGCCCTCATCGGCCTGGTCCTGGCCCTCGGCGGCGTCGGCCTCTCCCTGCTCACCGGCGACGGCGTCTGGGACGGCATCGGCACCCTCTGCATCGGCGTCCTGCTCGTCCTGATCGCCCTCGTCCTGGCCGCCGAGACCAAGTCGCTGCTGCTCGGCGAGGCCGCCGGGCTCGACGACATAAAGAAGATCGAGGCCGCGATCGTCGACGGCGACACGGTCACCCGCATCATCCACATGCGCACCCTCCACCTCGGCCCGGAGGAGCTGCTGATCGCCGCCAAGATCGCAGTCCGGCACGACGACACGGCCACCGAGGTCGCCGGCGCCATCAACGCCGCCGAGGCCCGCATCCGCGCCGCCGTCCCCATCGCCCGCGTCATCTACCTGGAACCGGACATCTACAGCGAGGCCGAGGCCGCCAAGGGCCCGGACCCGCAGGCGACCCCGGGCGGCCCGACCCCGCACCCCGCGGGTCACTGAGCACGCCGGGCGGTACGCCCCTCAGCCCTGAGCGGGCTGCATGGGCCAGGGCGCCGGCGGCACCGTCGGCGCCTTCCGCCGCCGGACCACCACGGCGGCGATCCCCAGCCCGGCACCGGTGAGGACCAGCAGACCGCCCACGAGCAGGGCCGTGCCCAGCAGAGCCGGGCCCGTACGGTCGTCCGTCACCCGCCCCCGCACGGCGTCCACCGGCACGGTCCCGCCGTGATCGGCGGCGAAGAAGCGGGAGTCCATCGAGTCGGACCGGTGGTCACCCATCAGGAACAGCCGGCCCTGCGGCACCTTCACGTCGTACGGCCGGTGCACACCGTCGGCGTCGCCCTCGTAGACATACGGCTCCCTGATCGGCTTGCCGTTCACGGTGACCCGCTCCTCGGAGCCCACGGTCGTGCAGCACGCCACACGGTCACCGCCCACGCCGATCACCCGCTGCATGAAAACACCCTCGGCCCGGTAGCGCCCCGGCATCGAGAACACCACGACGTCCCCGCGCCGCACCTCACTGCCGTCCACCCGCTCCCAGACGATCCGGTCACCCCGCTGGTACGTCGGCTCCATGCTCTGGCTCGGCTGCGTGCCCGTGCCGTACGCGCCGCGCCCGTAGACGAAGGCGCCCCCGGCCAGCACCACACCCAGCAGCCCCACCACCAGCGCCGCGATCCCCAGTCCCCGGCCTCTGTCCGCCATGTCCCGCCCCTTCCCCTGCGGCCAGTCCGCGGCGCGGAGGATAGCGGTCCTCCGTGAACGCTCCGTGCGCCGGGCTCGCCGTGACCGCTCGCCGTGACCGCTCGGCGCACCCTGCTCCGTCACCGGCCCCCTCCGTCGACGGCAGGCGAAAACGCCGCGCACCCGACCCATCGAATGCTCATGCGGACTGGGGCCGACCGGGCCGACCGTGTAGCTTGGGACGGAGCCAGACGTCGCTGCTGATGGCGGTCGGGCGGTCCCACGCGGACCGACCGAGGGAGAGAGGGCCTCCGACGGACTGCGCTGCGCGTACGCGGGCATGCCTGTGTCCTCTTCTTGGGCACCCCTGTGTCCGCCGCCGCGCAGACCAGCCGTACCCACCTCGACCCAACCCCGAGGAGCAGCTCGTAATGACGACTGTCGAGAACCGACAGGACTTCAAGGTCGCCGACCTCTCGCTGGCCGAGTTCGGCCGCAAGGAGATCACCCTCGCCGAGCACGAGATGCCCGGCCTGATGGCGATCCGCAAGGAGTACGCCGAGGCCCAGCCGCTCGCCGGCGCCCGCGTCACCGGCTCGCTGCACATGACCGTGCAGACCGCCGTGCTCATCGAGACCCTGGTCGCCCTCGGCGCCCAGGTCCGCTGGGCCTCCTGCAACATCTTCTCCACCCAGGACCACGCCGCCGCCGCCATCGCCGTCGGCCCGAACGGCACGCCGGACAACCCGCAGGGCATCCCGGTCTTCGCCTGGAAGGGCGAGACGCTGGAGGAGTACTGGTGGTGCACCGAGCAGGCGCTGACCTGGCCGGACAGCCCCACCGGCGGTCCGAACATGATCCTGGACGACGGCGGTGACGCCACCCTCCTCGTCCACAAGGGCGTCGAGTACGAGAAGGCCGGCGAGGTCCCCGCCCTCGACACCGCCGAGTCCGACGAGCACCGCGTCATCCTCCAGCTGCTGCACCGCACCCTGGGCGAGAACCCCCAGAAGTGGACCCAGCTCGCCTCGGAGATCCGCGGCGTCACCGAGGAGACCACCACCGGTGTCCACCGCCTGTACGAGATGCAGCGCGACGGCGTCCTCCTCTTCCCGGCGATCAACGTCAACGACGCCGTCACCAAGTCGAAGTTCGACAACAAGTACGGCTGCCGCCACTCCCTGGTCGATGGCATCAACCGCGCCACCGACGTCCTGATCGGCGGCAAGACCGCCGTCGTCTGCGGCTACGGCGACGTGGGCAAGGGCTGCGCCGAGTCCCTGCGCGGCCAGGGCGCCCGCGTGATCGTCACCGAGATCGACCCGATCTGCGCCCTCCAGGCCGCGATGGACGGTTACCAGGTCACGACCCTCGACGAGGTCATCGACAAGGCCGACATCTTCATCACCACGACCGGCAACAAGGACATCATCATGGCCTCGGACATGGCCAAGATGAAGCACCAGGCCATCGTCGGCAACATCGGTCACTTCGACAACGAGATCGACATGGCCGGCCTCGCCAAGGTCCCCGGCATCGTCAAGGACGAGGTCAAGCCGCAGGTCCACACCTGGACCTTCCCCGACGGCAAGAAGATCATCGTGCTGTCCGAGGGCCGCCTGCTGAACCTGGGCAACGCCACCGGCCACCCGTCGTTCGTGATGTCCAACTCCTTCGCGGACCAGACCCTGGCCCAGATCGAGCTGTTCACCAAGCCCGACGCGTACCCGATCGGCGTCTACGTGCTGCCCAAGCACCTCGACGAGAAGGTCGCCCGCCTCCACCTGGACGCGCTCGGCGTCAAGCTCACCAAGCTGCGCCCGGAGCAGGCCGCGTACATCGGCGTGGAGGTCGACGGCCCGTACAAGCCGGACCACTACCGCTACTGATCCGGTGATCGCGTAGTC
Source organism: Streptomyces corchorusii (assembly GCF_001514055.1). Lineage (NCBI taxonomy): Bacteria > Bacillati > Actinomycetota > Actinomycetes > Kitasatosporales > Streptomycetaceae > Streptomyces > Streptomyces corchorusii. The sequence continues at coordinate 88,871 of NZ_KQ948379.1, forward strand.
CGGCCCGCCGGGCAGGGTGCGCCGGTGCACCGACGCACCCTCCCCGGCAGCAGGTCCTCCGAGACAGGCCCCCGCACCCCCGTGCCGGGGGCCTGCCCCTTTGGCTCCCAGACCCATGGCTTGCTTCCAGGACCCGGAGTCTGAGGGAGCCAGGAATCTGCGGGACCCCTCGCCGTACCGCTTCCGGACCCATGCCCTCCCGGCCGGATCAGCCCGTCAAGACCCAGGACCCCCATGCCCCGCGGCCGTTATTCGCTCCACGATCCGCACGATCACACCCCCCTCGCGGACGAACACTTCCAGTGCGCCCCCGGCCCGTCCGGCTGGCGCTATGTCTCCCGGCTGACCGGCCCCGCCGGCGACCACCGCGGCTCGGTCGACCTCGCCCTGGACGACCTCGGCCGTCCCATCCGCCTCGAACTCCACGCGGGTGACTGGCAGGTGCGCGGAGCCGCCCTCGACGGCGTCACCTGGGTCCGCACCGACCCCACCGGCACCCAAGCCACCGAAGGCAATGTGCGCGCCCACGCCTTCACCGGCACGTCCCCCGCGTTCCTCGTCGCCACCGCCCGGCTCCTGCGCCTCACCCCCTCGTCCGCCGCGACCCGCGTACGCCTCGTGGCCTTCACCGACCCCGTCCTCGCCCCCCGCACCGTGGACCAGTCCTGGGCTCTGGTGAACAGCGAAGCACACGCCACTGACAACGGCCCCCTGACCGTGGACGAATACCAGGTCACAGCGCTGGACACCGGGGAGCAGCACACCGTGCACATCGCCGGCGACGTCGTCCTCGCCGCGCCCGGGATCGAGCTGGAAGACCTCCAGTCCCCGCCGTCGCGATTCGACTGACCCCCCTACCTCCGGCGGCCCCGGGTGCCGCGAGCACGGCGGGACCACACTCCACGCCTACGCCGGCGGCGCGAACCCCGTGGCCGGCCGATCGGCCCGCGGCTCCTCCGGCGGCGGCGCCGACGAGGGCGCGAGAGGGGCCTGCGGCGGCCGGGATGCGGCTCCGGATGCCATCGGCGGTACCGCCGGCTGCGCCACCGGCGGCACCGCGGTCGCAGCCGGCGGCCGGGCTTCGGGCGCCGCCATCGGCGGAGCGAAGCCGTCCGACGGCACGCCGCCGCCCCTCCCGAACACCTGCCGGGCCTCACGGGACTGCCGCTCGTGCACCACGGCCGCCAGGAAGGCGGCGGGAGGCAGATCCCGCGGCACCGGCGTCCCGGTCCGCTCCGCGAGATCGGCCGCCAGCCGCTCCGCCATGCCCGTCGAGACCTGCGGATCAAGCTGCTGCATCCGCGTCAGGTACTGCCGGACGGCGAGCCACAGCCCCTCCGGGACCGCCGACAGGTCCAGCCCGGCGAACCACCCCACGAGCCACGGCGGCGGAGGCGGAACGAAGCCGGCCCGCCCGGCGGGTATCCGTTCCCGCACGACCAGGGTGCCCGCGAAAACGTCCCCGAGCCGCCGCCCCCGCGCCGAGACCAGCGAGGCGATGCAGGCCACCACCCCGAACGTCATCAGGATCTCCACCACCCCGACCGCGCCCCGCACCAGCGCGTGCCGGAAACGGATCGGCCCACCGTCGTCCCGCACCACCCGAAGCCCGAACGCCAGCTTCCCCAGCGAACGCCCGCGACTGAGCGTCTCGACGGCTATCGGCCCGCCGACCAGCACCAGCAGAAACGTCGCGATCGACAGCGCCAGCTGCGCGGCCTCATCCAGCGAAGCCGTCGACACGGCCAGCACCATCAGCACGACGACGTACGCGACCACCGCCACGACCAGGTCCAACAACACGGCCAGCGCCCTGCTCGGCAGCTTCGCGGGCCGCAGTTCGAGCGCCACCGCCTCGCCCGTCACCAGCTCACTCACGCCCGCCGCCCTTCCCTGGTCTGCCCCCTGAACCGCAAGTCTGCCAAGCTGAGGGCGCGCCGCGCCGCAGTACGACAAGCTGACAGCAAGCCCGAGCACCCACGACGAGCCGTGGACGACCAGCCGAGGAGCAGGCAGACCCGATGGACCTGGACGTCTTCGTCTCCGTACACCGAGCCGAATGGGACCGGCTCGATGCACTGCTCGGCCGCCGACGCCGGCTGACGGGCGCCGAAGCAGACGAACTCGTCGTCCTCTACCAGCGCACCGCCACCCACCTGTCACTCATCCAGTCGAGCGCTCCGGACCCGCAACTGACTGGGCGGCTCAGCCGGCTCGTGGCCCGCGCGCGCAGCACCGTCGCCGGCACCCGCCGCGCCTCCTGGCGAGACGTCGCGCGCTTCCTCGGCCAGGGCTTCCCGGCCGCCGTCTACCGCACCCGCCACTGGTGGGTGCCCACCGCGCTGGTCTCCACCGCCATCTCCGTCCTCCTGGGCTGGTGGATCGGCACCCACCCCGAGGTGCAGTCGTCCATCGCGGCACCCAGCCAGCTGCGCGAGCTGACCCGGCCCGGCGGCGAGTACGAGACCTACTACTCCAGCCATCCGGCAGCCGCTTTCGCGGCCCAGGTGTGGACGAACAACGCCCAAGCGGCGGCGATGTGCCTGGTCCTGGGCGTCTTCCTCGGACTGCCCGTCCTCTGGATCCTCTTCCAGAACATGCTCAACCTGGGCGTCGGCTTCGGCCTCATGTCCTCGGCCGGCCGCCTCGACACCTTCCTCGGCCTGGTCCTCCCGCACGGCCTGCTCGAACTGACCGCGGTGTTCGTCGCCGCCGGTACGGGCCTGCGCCTCGGCTGGACCGTCATCGACCCCGGCCCGCGCACCCGGCGCACGGCGCTCGCGGAGGAGGGACGGGCCGCCGTCGGCATGGCGATCGGACTCGCCCTGGTCCTGTTCGTCTCCGGAGCCATCGAAGGCTTCGTCACCCCTTCCGGCCTGCCGACCTGGGCCCGCGTCGGCATCGGTGTCGCGGCCGAGCTGGGGTTCCTGGCGTACGTCTACGTGCTGGGCGGACGTGCCGCACGCACAGGTGAGACGGGCGATCTCGAAGCGATGGACCGCAGCGCCTCGGTCCCCACGGCCGCCTGACGGCCGGCGGATGTGCGCTCGACCCCTGTGAGCTGCTAATCTCCTCTTCGCCCCACGAGAGCCGTTGACACGGAGGGAGTGGGGAGGTAGATTCAAACAGTTGCCCGGAGCTGGACAAGCTCCCCGGCAGCCGATAGAATCTATGAGCTTCCTCAGAAGTCCTGAGTGACATTCCGAGAAGCACCCTCCCGATTACTCAGAAATGAGCGGCTGGTTCGACCGGCCAAAAACTTCTGATAAAGTCGGAACCGCCGGAAAGGGAAACGCGAAAGCGAGAACCTGGAAAGCACCGAGGAAATCGGATCGGAAAAAGATCTGATAGAGTCGGAAACGCAAGACCGAAGGGAAGCGCCCGGAGGAAAGCCCGAGAGGGTGAGTACAAAGGAAGCGACCGTTCCTTGAGAACTCAACAGCGTGCCAAAAATCAACGCCAGATATGTTGATACCCCGTCTCCGGTCATCACGATCGGGA
>NZ_KQ948380.1:0-73279 GCF_001514055.1 Streptomyces corchorusii
GCACCCGCGATGTCCTAGATGTCAACTGTCTGGCCGATGTGAGGACCGGGGCCGGCAGGACGGGCGGCACAGCGCGGGAATGTTCGCCGGGCGGGTGTGGTTGGAAGGGGCGTGATGGTGAAGGGAACAGTGTCCCCGGGCCTCATCCACCGCATGCGAGGACGATCGTTCGGCTGAAGCCTCGCATTGCCTTTCGCCGCGTAGGCGACCGCCCTTCACGATCACGCTTTTGCGGGTTCAGCCCCGGCCGGCACGCCGGCCGGGGCTGCCTGCTGCCCGGCGAAGCCCCGGGCGGAACGCAGGGCGCCCAGAGGAGAGAGCGGCTGCGTTTCCGCTCAGGATGGCGATCCGCGCACGCGTCGCCTACCTCACGGCGACGTAATCCCCGGTCGACGACTTCGCCCCGGAGGTGGAGTTCCCGTAGTACGTCCACCGCCAGGTCCCCGACCCGGTGGCCTTCACCGTGGTCTTGAGCGCCCCCGTACTACTCGACGTCGCCTTCTTGACCGTCGTGTACGAGGAGGCACCCGCTGCCTTGAACTGCAAGCTCACCGTGCGGCCCGCGTACCCCTGGTACGTGTGGGTGTCCCAGTTCGCCCGGGTGACCCGCCCGGTCACGGTGATCGTCTTCCCTTTCGCGACCGGCTCGGGCGAGGCGTTGACGGTCACGCGTGTCGCCCGCTTGACCTGCACCGGGAGGTCCACGGTGTCCGTGTCGGAGGCGTCACCGGCGAGGAAGACCCGTGCGGCGGTCTTCCAGGTGCCGGCGTCCTCGTTCCCGAAGTCGAGGTGCCGCGGGTCGATGTACAGCCATTCCTTGAAGTCGCAGATCCCCTTCGCCTTGTCCACGACCTTGCAGTCGCTGGTCATGACCGCGCTGTGCAGCCTGTCTCCCGTGTCGGGCTTGCCCCGGTAGGGGAACACCGTCGGCCCGGAGTCGTACTTGAGCGTGGTCGTCATCCGGAAGGACGCGGGCACCTCGACCTCCTCCTCGACCCCGACCACGATCGGCTTCCCGCCGTTCACCGTGACCCGGGAGAAGGAGACCCCGCCCTCCGCCGCCCCGGCCGGCACCGCCGCCACCCCTGTGAACACGACCGCCGCTCCACCGGCCACCACCGCGCTCCACATCGTCTTGCCCACCTACAAGCCCGTCCTTTCCCCTGCGGCCTGAACCGAGCGCGCGGGCGCACCGGCCGGAGGATCATCCTCCGTAGCTGACTGTGGGACCGGAGAGGGCTGTACGCGGTTGCACACCGAGCGGCAACGATTTGATCACCCCGGCCCTCCGGAGAGGAGCGCGCCGTCATCTGGAAAAGCTCGCTGGTGCGGGGGCCGAGGTCGCGATCAGCTGCCGCGCATCGCGGGTACCCGATGCCTTGGTGCAGGCGCCAGGAAGGGAGGTGGGACGGCCGTGACCAGGGATTCAGGCGATCGTGACGCACACAGCCTCAACCAGCCGCAGCGTGTCGGCGGTGATGATCTCGACCGCCTCCAGCAGAGCCTGCGGCACCTGGCCCATGCGCATGGGCGGATGCGCTCCCTGCTGGACGCCGTGCTGTCGATCAGCAGCGCGCTCGATCTGACAGTGGTACTGCACACCATCGCGGAGTCGGCCCGGGGCCTGGTCGACGCTCGCTACGCGGCCATCGGGGTCCTGGGGGAGGAGGGGGAGTTCACGGAACTGATCACTTCCGGGTTCGGCGCCGACCAATTCCGCGGCGAGGACGGCCCCCCGCTCCCGCACGGCACCGGGCTGCTCGGCGAGCTGGTCCGCCACCCCGAGCCCTTGCGTGTGGACGATCTGGCCACCCACCCGCAGGCCGCCGGCTTCCCCGAAGACCACCCCCTCATGACCACGCTGCTGGGGGTGCCGATCAGGGTGCGCGACACCGTCTACGGCAACCTCTACATCGCCGACAAGGAAGCCGGTGTCTTCACCGGCGAGGACGAGGATCTCGTCACGGCGCTGGCGAGCGCGGCAGGCGTCGCGATCGAGAACGCCCGCCTGTACGAGAGGCTGCGGCAGGCCACCGAGGAGTTCCAGCGCCGTCTGCTACCCGACCTGCCCACACTGCCGGGACTCGAACTGGAGGCCCGCTACCAACCCTCCACCGAGGTCCCCCGCATCGGCGGCGACTGGTACGACCTGATCCGCTTGCCCGACCAGGTGCCCTGCCTCATGGTCGGCGACGTCATGGGCCACGGCCTGGAGGCCGCCACCGTGATGAGCCAGATCAGCAACATGCTCCGCGTGATCGCCTTCGATCAACAGGAGCCGCCCAGCCGCGTTCTGCACCGCCTCGACGACGCTCTGCACCAGCTGCACGGAGGTCCACTGGCCACCGTCGTCATCGCCCGTCTGGAACCCGCGCAGGCCGGAGGCAGGATCATGCGCTGGTCCAGCGCCGGCCACCTGCCACCCCTCGTCGCCACTCCCGGCCGGTGCCGGCACCTGCCGGAAGAAATCGGCCTGCCGCTCGGGGTCGACCTTGGTGCTCCCCGCCCGGACCACGAGTGCCGGCTGTCCGCGGGCGCCACCGTGCTCCTGCACACGGACGGCCTGGTCGAGGAGCGCGGCCACCCGATCGACGACGGCATGCGTCAAGCTGCCGCCGCCGCTGCCCACCATGCCGTAGACCCGCTGCCCGAGCTGTGCGAAGCCCTCCTCGCCCAGCGCCAGGACGCCTTCCACGACGACGTCGCCCTCCTCGCCGCCCGCCTCACCGCATGACCGCACCGCCGGGCCATGCCGTGGCCCGGTCGACGGGGTGATCGCCGGTGGCAGGAGCGGCCCGGCTCCAGCTCGTCGAGCCGGGGCGGCATCTTGGGGTTGATAGACAGCGCCGGGCCTCGGACGCAGGACAAGTGCTCCTGGACGTCACTCCACCCCTCGCCAGTGGGGCGGCGGTACTCCACGGAGGCCGCTCGGCCCGGCGGGGGTCGGGAAGTCCGGACGTGTGTGCCCGCGGTGTAGCGGCTGGGCCTGGTCGAGCGGCCGATCGGGGAGGGACGTGACGTTGGCGGGGCGGGTGCGGTCGGTCTGGGAGGAGACCCCGCGTGGATTGCGTGCCGGGTGCGCGGTGCTGTGGGCAACCGGTGTGGTGCTGCCGGCCCTGGGCTGGTGGGGGACCACGACGGATTCTGAACGGACAGGGCGTACGTCACCAACGTCTCCTCGTCCGTGACGGCGGCGGCCTTCGGCGTCCCACTGGCCCTGGTCGTGCTCAACCGCGGCGGGATGGCGCAGACGGAGGCGGTGGACGCCCGGGCGGGGCGGCGTCTGGCCGCGCGAGCGGTCGGCGACTTCGCCGCCTCCGTTCCCCGTCTGATCCCAGGCCCCAGGGAGGGCCTGGACGAGGCGGCGACCGGCCTGCTCGCATGGGAACGCGCCGCTCAGGAGGCGATCAGGGACCGGGAGTCGGGGCAGAACGACACCGGCCTCACCGGCCTGCGGCAACTGCTGGAGGAGGGCACGCTCCAGCGAGCCCTGGAAGGCTTCAGGGACCGCGGTGAGGCCGGGGAGGCAGGCCGTCCCGGCGGTGGCCGAGGTCTCGGCGCACTGGTCGTTCTTGAACACGGCCGTGCGCAGTCGGCTGCTGGAGACCGGCGGGCCCTGGCTCGCACCGCATCTGGCCGCCCGGATCGACGAGTACACGGCCCGGCTGACGGCCGACCCCTGTATGGACGGCTGGCTGCGGGACCTGGACATCGCGGTACGGCGGTTCAGGAACGGCTCGGATGTCTCCACCGCCCTCCACGAGCTGTGGCGGCAACGGGATACCGGATGGGAAGTGGCCGAGGCACTGAGTGAACTCGGCGCACTGAGCCGGGAGGCGTCCGAAGCCCTTGCGGTGGCGATGCCGTTCTTCCCGTCCCGCTCGGCAGGACCTGGAAGAACATCTCGGCGCCCCGGCGGTCCAGTCGAGGTAGCCGAGCCCGTCGATGTCCGGAAGGCCGAGGCGTCCGTAGGGGCGACTGTTTCTTGCCGAGCTGCTTGTCGTCGGCTGCCTCGACCGGGTGGCTCACCAGCGACGCGGCGGTGGTGCAGCGGACGCGGCAGCCGGCCATGGCGGCTGCCGTGCCAGCGCGATCAGCAGGTGGGACTTGCCGGTTCCGGAGTCCCCGATCAGACACAGCGGGCGGCCTGGATACGTCGTTCGGCCCGGCGGCGGTCGCGGTCCTCGCACTCGGCCATCAGCAGCTCGGCGAGGAGACCCGCGTAGCGGACCGCGCCACTGTTCGAGACGGTCGGTGCACCGTGCGACGAGGCTGCGCTGCGGGTTCACGTGCGACGGCCAGCCGCCCTGGCGGGCAACTGGCCGTCGGAGAGTCACTTCCGCAGAGGTGGAGTGGATATGCCGGCCGGCTGACGTACGCCACTGCGCCGGATGGTCAACCAGTCAGGTCTCCGACCCTTGCGAAATTGCTCAACGTCCCGTGGCGTTGACCTCGTCAGCGTGGATCAGGGCGGTCTTGTGGCCGTACTGGATCGTGTACATCTTCTCGGCACCGAAGACGACCTTGCCGCTGGACGGGAAGAAGTCATCGGTCGGCGTCGGTTCGGCCGTGGCCACGTACGCCTGTCCGGCGGGAACGCTGTACATGCTCAGCGGAGCCTGCGTAGACGGCGAGAGACCCTCTGGGTACTCCTCGGCGTTCGGGTAGCTGGTACCGAAGACCTTCAGGGACTCGGTTCCAGCGGGCCGGACGATGGTCACGTCACGGGCGGGGATGGTGAAACGACCGCGTGGGTTGTGGAACCATACCTTGCTGCCGCTGTACCAAATGGCCGTCCAGTCGCCCTTCTTGCCGGCGACGACGAACTGCTGCCCGGCCTGGGCGGCGGAACCCCAGTCGCTGACCCGGTCGGTGCCGGGCTCGTTCGGGTGGATGGACTGCTCGGCGAAGAGTGGCGCGTCAGCACGCGGTTCCGTGCGCAGACGGATGAAGTTCGACGCCTGGCGCACGGTCGTGCACTCCTTGGTGGCGCCGGTGCCGTCATCCTGCGGGCAGAGCTCCATGGTCTGCTCGTTGCGGGTGAAATCCGGTGCTATCGTCACGGCCGAGCCCACGGGGCCGACGCCGTGCCGTCCCCTCAGTGGAGCACCGACCAGGCCCATGAAGCGCTCCCAGTCCCAGGAGGGCCCCGGGTCCCAGTGCTGGTCCTTGGTGAACCGATCGGCCGGCGCCAGGACATTGTCGTGACCGATGATGTGCTGACGGTCCAGCGGGATGTCGAAGCGCTTGGCCAGGTACTTCACCAGTTCCGCGGTCGCGCGGTACTCCGACTGGGTGTACCAGGTGGCACCGTGCGCCGCGTAGCCTTCGTGCTCGATGCCGATCGAGTGCAGGTTGGTGGAGTAGTTGCCCGAGTGGAAGCCCAGGTTCTTGGTGGGCACCATTTGGGTCACCGCGCCGTCGGAGGAGCGCACTACGTAGTGGGCCGAGGTGGAGCTCGACGGGTCCTGGAACGTGGCGATGGCCGACTCGTAGGGCGACTCGGTGTCGTGGATGACGATCTGGTCGATCCTGATCCCGTTCGCGGGCCGGTCCGAAACCTGCCCGTTGCCCGGGGCAGCCGGGACGAAGGTGCAGTCCAGGGTCGGCGGGCACTCGGGTTCGGTCGTCGCCTTGGCGCTCGGCAGCTTGAGCGCCTTCATCTGCGAGGTGGCTGGGGTGACCTCGCCGTCGGCGGTGAGCCGCACGGTCTCGCCGTCGTCCGTCTTGCGGGTGACACCCTTCTTCATGGTGTCGAAGACCCGGTTTGCGAACGCCGACGCGCCCTGTCGCACTGTGGCCTGGCTGTACCGGGCGACTGCCCCGTACCAGTCGTTCGGGTTGTTGGAGGTCTTGCCGTTCAATTCCTTTTGGTACGACGCGAGCAGCGCAGCGCCGGCACGGATGTTCGCCGAGGGGTCGGTACGCACTTTGTCGACGGGCAGCCCGGAGAGCTTTGCGGCGGTCCGCAGGGTGTGTTTGTCCTCACCCTTCGCAAGCTTGGTGGCCTCGGCACGGCCGGCCATGCCGGCGGAGCCGCCAGCGATCATCTCGGGGGTGACGTCGGTCAGGTGCATCGGGCCGTAACCACCCGAGACACTGTGCTGCCCCTTGTGGGCGTCCCAGGCCGACTGCTCGTAGGCCACCGCGAGCAACACCTGCGGGGGGACGTGGAATTCGGCCGCAGCAGCCGCGAACGCCTTCTGCAGGGTGGGGTCGCTCGCGGGGTCGCCCTGCGTCGCCTGCGCCACCACCGGAACGGCGATGGCTCCGGCCACGGCCACGGCCGCGGCACCGAGCGCAACGGGACGCCGCCGGAGGGCGTGCTTCCGGCGGGAGTTCGTCTCTTTTGTCATCAACTTCCCAAATCTGGGCAGAGGTGAAGGGGGCATCGGCTGTCGGCTGACCGGAAATCCACGTCGGCCGAGTTCGATGCGCTCCGAACGTAGCAGACGTTATGAGGAGCTCATCACAACGTTGTGACCCGAGTCGGTGGGCAAGGTTGAACGCCGCGTGAACCGCGTTGAAGCGCACAATAGCCAGCCGCCACCTGCGCCGAACGCGGTGTGCCAAGTGTCGAGCGGGCTCCGATGCATTGCCCGGTTGTTCCCACTCCGCGACGACGCAGCGGTTCGAGTGGTGAGCTTCACATCAAACCTTCACATCGACTGACACGTCTAGTCCCACGAGTGCATGAGACTTCATGGAGGACAAACCAGAATCCGTGTGGACCCCTATGTGTGTCCGTGTCGGTCTACGCGGCACCGAAGCTGGAAGAAGTTGATCTATCATGAAAGACGGCGACGCCAAGACCGTCTGGCTCCCGTACCCCCCACACGAGATTCCCGACCTGACGGACGGGTTGCGATACGTCTTCTGGGACGGCTCGTCCGCACTACCCGGCGATCCGAACGATGTGCATTTCCTGGTCGGCCCACCGTCGCCGGGCGCCGACCGCATACTGCGCTCGGTTCTGCCGCGCATGCACAACCTCGAAGTGCTCCAACTCCTCAGCTCTGGCTACGAGTACGTCACGCCGTTGCTGGACGGCGTGCCCCCCGGCATGCGGCTTGCGACCGGTCGCGGTGTGCACCGCGAGGCCACAGCCGAGCTGGCGGTGACCCTGTTGCTCTCTCTGTGCCGGGGACTCGACGACTTCAGGACGCGACAGGCCGAGGGCAGATGGCAGCCCGAGTTCCGGACCACGCTGGTCGGCAAACGCGTCCTGGTCGTCGGCTACGGGGCTGTCGGCGCGGCGGTCGCCGCCCGGCTGAGCGCGTTCCGGTGCGAGGTGGTCTTCGTGGCCCGCACGGCGCGTATGACCCGGACGGGGCACGTGCACGGGGCGGCGGAACTGCCCACGCTGCTGCCCACGGTGGACGCGGTCGTGCTGTGCGCGCCCCTGACCGACCGGACGCGCGGCATGTTCGGCGCGGATACATTGGCGCTGTTGCGGGACAACGCGATGCTCGTGAACATCGCACGCGGCGAACTGGTCGACACCGACGCCCTGGTCCGCAGGTTGCAGGCCGGGCGGCTGCGGGCCGCGCTCGACGTCACGGATCCGGAACCCCTGCCGGCCGATCACCCCTTGTGGCACCTACCCGGCGTGCTGATCACTCCCCATGTGGCCGCGTTCACGGACGCGTTCCAGGCCATGAGCAAGGACTTCCTGCGGCAGCAGGTGGACCGTTACCAGCGGGGCCAGGAGTTGCACAACATCGTCCTGACGACAACCGGAGCCCAAGTCGACGAGCAGGCGGCCTGAACACATGTCGATGTCCACGCACGACGACCAGCTGAAGGCCGTGGGACCCGATTCCGCCCTTGTGGGGGTGCTCTCCGCCTTCGAGAGGTACGGACATGACGACCCCGCTGGAGCCTGGCGGGCCTTGACCAGTACGTGGAACTGGGCCGCACCGCTGCCCACCGGAGTCCCCGGCACCGACTGGACCGGTACACCAGCCGCTCGGCCGGTTTCCGGGGGCTACACCCTCTCGGGGCACTGGCGGCTGCCCTCCGCCGCGGACGCCATGCCGTGGGTGGCCCTACCACTCGCCGACGGCCGTCGATCCTCGGCCGGTACGGACGCCGAGCAGAACGGCCCCGATCTGTTCGTGGTGCCCGCCAAGAACCTCCTCACGACGGGCAGACTCCCCAGTAGCAGAGGAGACAGCCGCCCGGCGTCCGGGCCGGTGTCCCGGCCGGCGGACGTGTACGCAGTGGTCGATGTGTATGTGCCGGTCGGCTTCTCCACGTACACGACGGGCAAGCCGTTGTACGCGAGCGACGCCGCCTTCCACTGGACCGCGATCGCCGCCCTCGCGCTGGGAGCGGCCCGTCGAATGACAGACGCGCTGGCCGGCAGCACGCCGGGCACGACACCGCCGCACCCTGCAGCGGCGGCCGACGGCCAGGCCGCCGAGCTGGCGGCCGTGCTGCACGACGAGCGGCTGAGTCTGGCGGCTACCGTGCACGGTCTTCCCGCCGCCCGACACGTTCTGCCGCAGGTGCTGGAGGCGCGGCTCGCGCAGCAGGTCCGGCAGGTGGCCATCGTCGTCCGGCACGTCCTCGCCGAGGTCTACCAGCAGGTCCTGTCCGTGGACACGATGGGCGACCGGCACGACCTGGTGAGCATCATCGAGACCAGTTCCCCGATACTCCAGCATGCGCTATTCGCAGGGGAGATGCTGCCGCCTGTCGACAGCACGCCCCTCAGGAAGCGCTGAAGAACGTGAAAACTGTCGCGTATCAGGGCGAACCTGCTCCAACCCGGCGTCCGTCGCGAACTCCCTGTACGCGACAAGCGGCGAACCGCCCTGTACCAGCTTCAGCCAAGCCCTGGACGCCGTGATCCTGGGCGACGCCGACGTAGCGGTGATCCCGGTGAACAACTGCGCGGCGGGGCGCGTCGCCGACGTGCATCACCTGCTGCCGGACTCGGGCCTGCACATCGTCGCCGAATACTTCCTGCCCGTCCGCTTCGACCTCATGGGCGTGGCGGGCGGCACCCTGGACCAGGTGGAGTGCGTACGCAGCCACGTGCACGCCCTGGGGCAGTGCCGCGAGCTGCTGCGGGAGAGTAGCTGGGGCACCCTCGTCAGCGACGACACGGCCGGAGCGGCGCGCGAGGCGGCCGAGGCGACCCGCGCCACGCGGCTCCCGCCCCGCAGACCGGGAAGCCGACGATGACGCGTCTGTTCTTCAGCGTGCGCAACATACCGAGTGCTCTGTACAAGGCGCTCGGTGGGTTCTCCAGCAGCGGGGTGGCCTCACCAATATCGAGAGCTATCAGATCGGCGCGGGGCTTCACCGGTGCCGCCGCACCCTTCACGGCTCGGCGGCACCGGGTATGCCGCGGGAAACACTCGGCCCACTACACACACTGTGTATAGTCATTCCGGCGTCCGGAGGTATCTCCGTTCACGGTTGCCGTGCCGTGCGTCGTGTACGCAGGAGGCGGCCACACCCATGTACGCCGCTTCCGCAGTTTCGCCCCGGCCTCCCGGTCCCAGCGTGCTCCCTCCCGTCGGGCCGGGCACAGCTCTGCTCGCAGCATGAGAGGAAGCCAGTGAGCCCACGTCGGCAAGATCAGCCCGGTCCCGTCCCGGCCGTGGCCCCGCAACGCCGTAAGCGCCTCGGCGGATTCCGCGCAGTCGCCCTGGGAGCAAGACTCGCCCTGACCGGCGGCCGGGTCAGCGCGGTACGAACCATCTTGATGGCCGCGGGAATCGGAATCGGTGTCGCCGTGGTGCTTCTCGCGGCATCGGTGCCCACGGCCCGGCATCATCGCGACGTGCGCATCCACGAACGCATCGACGTCAACCTGGACGACCGGGTCGTGCCGGCTTCCCGGCGCACCGTACTGGTGAGCGACATCGACACTGTGTTCCGCGATGTTGCGATCCGCGGTCGGCTCGTAGAACCCGAGGGGCCCGATGCCCCTTTGCCGCCCGGACTTGACAGGTATCCACGGCCAGGCGAAATGGTCGTGTCACCGGCTCTCGCACGACTGCTCGCGGAGCCCGGGAACGGACTGTTGCGTGCCCGCCTCGACCATCCGGTCGCAGGAGAGGTGGACGACTCGGGTCTGCTCGGCCCCGGTGAGTACGTTTTCTTCCTGGGTGGCGAGCACATGGAGAACGGCGTAGCGGGCGCACGGCGGCTCGACCACTTCGGCAAGGTCTATGCGGTCAAGCCCCTGGCTCCCGATCTCGTCCTGCTCACCGCCGTCGGCATCGTGGTACTGCTCACCCCGGTCGTCGTGTTCATCGCCGCGGCCACCAGGTTCGGCGGTGAACACCGCGACAGGCGGCTGGCAGCTCTGCGGCTGATCGGCGCGGACCGCGGCATGACGGCCCGCATCGCCGCCGGCGAGGCACTGGTCAGCTCCCTCATCGGCGTCGTTGTGGGCGCCGCGCTGTTCGCGGTGGGACGCCGGTGCGTCGAACTGGTCGATGTCCAGGGACTCAGTGTCTTCCCACGGGACCTCACCCCCCAGCCGTTCCTGGCGGCCGTGGTGGTCGTTGCCGTGCCCTGTCTGTCCCTGATCAGCGCTCATCTGGCGATGAACAAGGTGGTCGCCGAACCGCTGGAAGTGGTGCGCAGGTCCGTCCGCACCAAGCGGCGACTGTGGTGGCGCGTCGCCCTGCCCCTGTTCGGCCTCTTGCTCTTGCGGACGTCCGTCCGGGACGCATCGCAGGTGCAGAGCACCGCAGGTGTCGTTTCGGTGGTCGCCGGTGTGCTCGGGCTGCTCGTGGGCGTGACCGCTGTCGTGCCTTGGCTCCTGGAGCGGTTCACCGAACGGGCCGGCGGGGCGGGTCCTCTTTCCTGGCAGCTCGCGATGCGCAGGCTGCGGTCGCACAGCGAAGCGTCCACCCGATCGGTCAACGGCATCGTGGTCGCCGTCGCCGGGGCCATCGCGTTGCAGACCCTTTTCACTGGTATCGCCCACAGCCATACGGGTAACCACCCGTCCACGACACAGGGGCGGTCGGCGCCGGACACGCAGGTCGGCCTGGTCCGGCTGGCCGGAGCCGACGGTGAGAAGCCGTACGCTTCCCTCCTTGCCCGGACTCCAGGAGTGACACGGGCCGTCGGCTTCAGCGAATTGCAGGTGAGTGAGGTTCCCTATGGCATCCCGCAGACCGTACGCATCGCCGACTGCGCGGTACTTCGTCTCCTGGCCTCCGTGCCCACGTGCTCGGACGGCGACGCCTTCCTGGTCGCGCCTCGCAACGGCAGCACGGACGACATGACCGAGTGGGAGACAGGCACGAGGATGCGCATGGGCATGAGTGGCCTGGCCTGGCGGGTGCCCCGGATCACTGCCACGGTCCGGGCCAGGCCAGGAGCCCCTCAAGGCGCCTTTCCCGAGACGATGCTGCTCGCCACTCCCGGAGCCGCCGGCGCAACCGCGATCGCACAGGCAACCCATGCCGTGAGCCTTGCGTACCAGACTTCCCGAGAAGACGTCCGGGACCGCATCCGCACTGCCGCGGCCCGGTTGAACCCCCGGTCTCAGGTCGACTTCCCGGGGGACCGCAGGGACGATACGGCCCTGAGCAGCATCAGTCGCGCCTTGCTCGCAGGCGTGGCCGTCGTCCTGCTCCTGATCGCCACAAGCATGCTGATCGGCGCCGTCGAACAACTGAGGGACCAAAAACGCGTCATGGCCATGCTCGTCGTCGTCGGCACCCGGCGGCGAACCCTCAGCGGCTCGGTGTTGTGGCAGACCGCCCTGCCCGTGGCGATCGGAATGCTGGTGGCGGGACTGGTCGGAACCGTGCTCGGTGGCACCCTCCTCCACCTCATCGGCCGTGCGGCGGTATTCGACTGGATCAGCATGCTGGCGATGACCGGCATCGGCGCGGGAGCGGTCCTGCTGGTGACCGTGCTGACACTGCCGACCTTGCGGCGGGTCACCCGAGTAGAGGCTATTCGCCACGAGTGATGCCCACACCCTGTAGGCGACGGTTCCGGGATGTGCTCGGTCACGGGGCCAGATGGCGGGCCACGGAGCGAAGCTCTGAGCAGCGCGCCGAAGACCGCGGTCCACCGCGAAGGAGCTGGCGCAGGCGACCCGGCTCCTGACCGCTGGACCCGGGCAGGCTGGGAGAAACCTGGCCTGCCCGGGTCCAGCGCCGATCCCCGCGCCGAGTGGGCGGGTATCTCCAGGGACAGCCCGCGAGATGCGCGGGCTCTCTCTCGACGAGGCTGCGCCGGAAGCTGGTCGGCTCGGCCGGCGGACGGTACCGTCGCCGCCCCCGTCACCCCGCTCGCGCTGCCCATGGGGCGTCCGCTCGCGGGGATCTCAGACCCGGCCGGCGCGGACCGCCTTCGATGCCGACCCGGTCGGCGACGTCACGGATCCGCTCGGCTCCCGGCGCCGGCCGCACCGAGACCGCCTACGCCGTGCTGCCGGACAGCATCGCCGCCTCCGTCCGCGCCGTCGATGCCGGCGCCATGCATCGTCCGCGGTGTGGGCCCGCACCACAGCCATCCTGCTGCCGTCTCCACACTGTTGTCCGGCGGAACGGCTACGGGTTCTGCCGGCTCCCCAGCACACCCTGACCGCGGAGGAAGGCGAGGACCGCAGCGCTGAACTGAGCGGGCCGTTCGATGTGCCCCAGGTGTCCCGTGTCGTCGAGGATCGACAACTCGGCTGCGGGCATGGCCTCGTGCAGGAGGTGGGCCCATCGCGGTCCGCAGATGAAGTCCTGCCTGCCGGCCAGGACGAGTGCCGGTGTGGTGATACCGGGCAGGGCGTCCCGGACATCGAACGGGGTGCCCTGGCCCCTGGTGGGGGCGGCATACATCCGGAGCGACTGGCGGGCGGGGGCGAACTCCTCCTCCCTGCCCCAGTAGTCGAAGAGATAGGCGGGCATGATCTTGCGGAGGATGGCGGTGGTGCCGTCGTCATCGAGCAGGTCCAGGCGGGCCGTGAGGGCAGCGACGTAACCGGCCACCTCCGGATGGTCGTCGACGTGACGGTCCACGAAACGCTGCATGGCGGCGACCGCCGCCGACCAGAACTGCTCGTCCGCCACCGGCGACGTGTCGTACAGGACCATGGCAGCGAGGCGCCCTGGGTGGTCGAGGGCGTACTGCTGGGCGACGAAACCACCATGGGAGTGGCCGAGCAGGATGACCTCAGGCAGTGCCAGGTGTTCGACCAGATGGTGCAGGAGACGCGCGTACGTGGTGACGGAGTAGTCCTGCGGATCGGGGAGTCGTCCGGACGCCCCCGTACCGACCGGCTCGATGTACACCATGGTGAGGCTGCGTTCGAGCGCGGGCATGCGCAGGTATTCCCAGCCGATGCCGGGTCCGCCTGAGTGAGCGATGCATACAGGGCCCGAACCGGCGACGTGGTATCGCTGTTCGACGTGGGCGGTGTCGTGAGGGACGGTGATCGTGTGGGTGCCGGGGGACAGCGGCGATGACGAGTGCTTCACGTCTTCCGATGATCCATTGGGGAAGGGCGTCCTCCAACAAAAAACGCAACATGTCATCACACTGTTATCCGGTCGCCCCGTCGGGCATCGCCGGAACGGTCCGGTTTGAGCGGTTGCTCCCAAGTCTTGGCCACACACCACCACTGTCGGCCCTTCAGTACTGTGAGCGTGCGATACACTGATCACAGTGTTCCAGACGCAGGGTGGCAACCGCCGCACAAGCGTCATGGGCGCTTCCACACCCGCTGCACGAGCCGAGCGGGTGCAGTGCCCCGGACGTCATCGATCCCCCGCAGACGGCGTCCGGGGCCATTCACAGTCGTCACCGCGGATGCGGTCAGAAACGCTGGGCACGGTAGAGACCACGGCCGGTCCGCCGGGCTCGCGACGCACCGACGAGACGGTCGAGTGTGCTGCGCACCGCGTTGATGCTTCCATTGTCGGTGTCGCGGCCGAGTGCCGCCGCTACGTCCCGGGCGCGTACGTCGACATC
This sequence comes from Streptomyces corchorusii, assembly GCF_001514055.1. Taxonomy (NCBI): domain Bacteria; kingdom Bacillati; phylum Actinomycetota; class Actinomycetes; order Kitasatosporales; family Streptomycetaceae; genus Streptomyces; species Streptomyces corchorusii. Next base: position 13,951 of record NZ_KQ948380.1, read on the forward strand.
GCCAGCCTGAGAGAGGTATTCCAGGATCTGCTCGGTGAGCTTTCCGTACGTCCGTTTCCCCTCGGCCTCGGGACGGGGAGCCCGCACGCCCGGCCCCTGCCGGTTGCCGGGCCGCTCCGAGGTTCGGGAGGTCGCTGCGGCCGCGGGACGTCGGGCCGGTGGGGTGTCCGTGTGCGCCCGTCCGGGCTCCGGGGCGCGGCTTGGGCCCGCATCGACGGTGTCCACGGGAACCGGCGTGCCACCCGTCGGATCCGCCATCAGGACCTGGAGTGCGCCCAAGGCCTGCTGGAGGGTCTCCAGATGGGCCATAACGGCTGCCAGTTCCCTCTCCAGCGCCTGCTTCTGGAGCCGCAGACGGGCCAGATCCTCCCGCAGCCCCTCGGCGGTGACTTCGATATTGCGCGCCGCGCCAGTTGCCGGGGCCATGTCTTCCTCTCATCCTCAGCTTTTGCCGTGCCCGACTCCGTTCACCTGGGGTGACGCTCGACGCGGACGCCGGGATGGGCGCTTCGGTGCATCTTATGCGGAAAACGATCTGCCGATGCATCCGCATCCGGGATACCTGTGTTGTCACAGGGGAGAAGATGCAGTGATACTTCGATGAATGCTTGTCCACCAATTGTTGCCACTCGCCCGCTCGAAACGCAACGACGAGTCCGTATGACGACGGGATTCCAGCGGGGTCAGGGGCGAGACGACACGCCCGTCCCGCTCGTGGCACCCGCTGCACTGGCAGGTCGCAACATCGGCGGAGCGCGCACGGGCCTCGGGCGGTCGCGGCCGGACACCGTCGACGCAGTGGCGCATGGCGGACGTGCGGCCGGGTGGGACCCGAGCGGTGTCACCCGGTTCACCACATAGGGGGTGGTGACAGCCCGGTGGCGCTTGAGCCGGTTGATCTCGCACTCGACCGCGTGCCGCTGGTTGTGGTCGTGCTGGTCGGAGGAATGAGGCCGGCCACCGTGCGAACCGGGTCCGAGGCGGTCGCGCACTCGGCCTGCCGGAACCAGGAGGAGGGCCTTGATCCCGCGTCAGCCCGGATAGCTCCGGTTGCTGCGGGAGTCGTGGTCCTTGTCGGCGGCGAGTCACCCCGCTGCCCGACCGTGATCACCACGGACGAGACTTCTGCCCCTGCTCGACGGCAGTGTGGATCTCGCTCGTCAGTCAGCCCGGGAACGTCCGAGCGCAGTCGTCACTACAGGTCAACCCACTCCGAGCAGCGCCCCGAACGCGGGAACGGGCAGCAGGGCGCCCAGCGTCCTGTCCTGTCGACGGCGAGTGGGACCGGAGGACTTGCCACCGGACTGACGGGCGCCGTTCGGGGCCAGGACGGCCTCCAGCGAGGCGACGTCCCCGGTCCGCGCAGCCGAGACGAAGGCATCGACCAGCCGTCGGTGTTCGGCCGTATCCACGGGCTCCCGATGTTCGGCCGACAGGTGCTTGCGGGCCCGGCTCACGATCTTCCGCGCGTTGACAAGGGTCAGCCCCAGTATGTCGGCGATCTCGGCGTAGCCGTAGTCGAACGCCTCCCGCAGAACGTAGGCGGCCCGCTCGATCGGGTTCAGCCTCTCCAGAAGGAGGAGCAGGGCCAGCTCCAGTGCCTCGGCCCGCTGCGCGCCGATCTCCGGATCGCTGCTCGTGTCAACGGGCTCGGGCAACCAGGGGCCGATGTAGGTTTCGCGGCGCACCCGGGCGGACTGGGCCACGTTGATGGCCAGCCGGGTCGTCGCACTCGACAGGAACGCCATGGGGTTCACCACCACCGAGCGGTCCGTTCTCTGCCAGCGCACCCATACGTCCTGGACCACGTCCTCGGCCTCCATCGCACTACCCAGAACGCGGTACGCGATACCGAACAGACGTGGGCGGAGCTCCACGAAGACAGATACGGCCTCGTCCAGGCTGCTTCCCATGGAGGGCGTCTCAGGATGCATGTTCTTCTGTCTCCGTTCCCCGCGGATCGGTGCTGCCGGCGGGCGCGCTCGTACGGCCGGCGCGTTACGGTCCGCCCGTTGGCCGACTCCTGGACGCGCCACAACAAGTCACATTGATTCCAACTGTGTCTGCTTCGTAGACCAGGGCCATGCCCGATCCGTTACAGGTCTATCGTGACCAGTTGTTGTGAGCAGCGAAAAAGTTGTTGCTCGCTCGGTCTGCCCGGACGCACGGTGTGGAGGCGTCTCAGTCTTCGAGCGCTGTGGACGACGTGGGGGCGCCGGAGGTGTGGGGGCGGTTCCACGCGCGTAGTTTGTCGGGGTTGAGGACGGCCCAGACCTGGATGACGTGGTGGCCGGCGATGTCGAAGCTGATGACGGCGGCTACCTGGTCGATGTGGCGTACGACGATTGCGGTACGACCGTTGGCCGGACTGAGGTGCAGGGTGGTGTGCGGTCGGGGGGTCAGGAGGGTGAGGAGGGTGCGGGCGACGTGCTGATTGCCGTGCACCGGCCGGGTGAGGGCACGGACCTTGCCGCCGCCGTCGAAGAACGCGGTGGCATCGGGTGCCAGCAGGGATGCCAGATGGGCGGCGTCGGCTGTGGTGCAGGCTCGCCGGACGGCGCGGACGATCCTGTCGTGCTGCTGTTGTGTGGTGGGGTGTGAGCGGCTGGTACGCAGGCTCCGGCGGGCGCGGTCGGCGAGTTCGGAGCATTCGAGCGGCGTCCGTCCCACGATGCCGGCGACCGCTCGTGGTGGCATGGCGAAGACGTCGTTGAGGACGAAAGCCGCTCGTTCAGCGGGGGACAGAGCGTCCAGGGCGTTGAGCAGGGCGCCGCTGATCTCCTCCTCCAGGGCCCGGTGGAGTCCCGGCGCCGTATCGCCGTCCTTCCCGTCCGGGCCTGTGGACCGTCGCTCGGGCAGGATGAGGCGTGCCAGGCAGATGGAGCCCGTGGTTTCGGTCAGCCAGGCACCCGGGTCGGTGATACATGCTTTCTGGAGATCCGACAGGTCGTACCACTGCCGGTAGGTCTCGGTGACGGCGTCTTCGGCCTCGGGGCCCGTGCCCAGCATCCAGTAGGCGACATTGAGCAGATGCCGTCGTTCGTCGAGCAGATCCGCGATCGGCACCGCGTCACCGGCCTGGTCCATACGGCATCCTCCTTCTCACGCGGCACCGCGTCACCATCGCCGAGATCGGCTGGATCGACGTCCGTGACGGTCGGCCGACGGAGCACCCCGGTCCCGGGACACCCTTGGCCGACGGGCTCGTCTTCGGTGCCCTCCGCAGTGCAGACCGGACAGGCACGGATCATGTGACATCGGGACGCCCCCGTCACCCGATCCGACGGATTCCCACCTCGCGCGCCGACGTGTGACGATGAGCGAGGCTCGGCAATGCACGGACACAACAGTGTGACAAGATGCTCCCCCGACACCGATCGCGAGGCGCCGCCCGCTGACGAAGGGACCTTTCCATGCCTGCCATCCTGATTCACGGCGTTCCCGATACCCACCGGGTATGGGACGGCGTGCGGCGGCACCTGACCCGGACCGACGTGGAAGCCTGGGACCTGCCCGGCTTCGGCACGGCGCGCCCGGCCGGCTTCGGATCCACGAAGGAGGAGTACGTGGACTGGCTCATCGAACGGCTGGAGCGGGTCGGTGAGCCGGTCGACCTGGTCGGTCACGACTGGGGATGCATATTCACCGCCCGCGTCGCCTATCTGCGCCCCGATCTTGTCCGTACCTGGGCCGGGGGCAACGGGCCGATCAACTCCGCATACGTGTGGCACCCGTTGGCCAAGATCTGGCAGGACCAGGTCGAAGGCGACCGCTTCATGGAGGAACTGCAAACGGAACAGTTCGCCGACGACCTGGCGACCGGCTTCGACGTGCCCACCGACCTGGCTAAGGAGATGGTGAGCCACGTGGACGGGCCGATGAAGGATGCCATCCTCAGGCTGTACCGGTCGGCTGTGACGGTGGGGGCGGAGTGGGAGCCGGGCCTGTCCGCGGTGTCGGCGCCGTGCCTGGTCTTCTGGGGAGCGCTCGACCCCGCCTGTCAGATCGAGTTCGGGCGCAAGCTCGGCGCCTCCCTGCACGCGTCCGACGTGATCGAGATGGACTGCAATCACTGGCCCCTGCTCCAGCGGCCCGCAGAGGTGGCCGAGATCCTGGAGGCACACTGGAGCCGGAACGCGAACGCGTGATGAACACGCCGGCCGCACCGACGGAACGGCGGGCGCTTCACCCGTTCGCGACCGCCGTCCGCCGCACCAGCGACTGGGGCACCATGGCCCACACCGGGCAGCGGTTCGTGGTCGCGGGGACGAAGGGCGACTGGATTGCGATCAGGTTCGGCGGCAGCAAGGTGTGACTCTGTCACCCGCACGGACGCGACACCGTACCGGCGGCCCGCGTGACGATCGCCGGCGCCGCCGGTACCGAGCCGGTGAAGGTCCAAGTGGCAGGAAGGTGCACACACGTACGGGATTTCCGGTTCCGCTCCGGGCCACGTCACACCACGTGGTTCTGGCCGGTCTTGATAGATGAAACCGAGAGGAACAGAGGACACCGTGCGTGAGATCGTGATCGTGGGTGGTGGTTACGCGGGTTTCTACACCGCGTGGGGCCTGGAGAAGAAGCTGCGACGGGGTGAGGCACGCGTCACCGTGGTCGACCCTCGCCCGTACATGACGTACCAGCCGTTCCTCCCCGAGGTGGTCGCCGGGTCGGTGGAGGCCCGGCATGCCGCGGTCTCGCTGCGGCGGCACCTGCACCGGACCCGCGTGATCGCGGGCACGGTGACCGGGATCCGCAACAGCGCGCGCACGGTCACGGTCCGGCCGGAGACCGGGCCTGACTTCGACCTCCACTACGACGTGCTGGTGGTGACGGCGGGGGCCGTCACGCGCACGTTCCCGATTCCGGGGCTGAGCGACCAGGCGTACGGACTGAAGCACGTCGAGGAGGCCGTGGCGATCCGCGACCGGCTGCTCACCTCGTTCGACCGTGCGGCGACCCTTCCGCGCGGTCCCGAGCGCCGCAAGCTGCTCACCGTCACCGTGGTCGGAGGCGGATTCTCCGGGGTGGAGGGCTTCGGCGAACTGCTGGCCCTGGCGACCGCCCTGCTGAAGCACTACCCGGAGATCGATGCGGGAGAACTGGGCTTCCACCTGGTCGAGGCGCGGGGCCGGATCCTTCCCGAGGTGACCGACCGGCCCGGTGAGTGGGTGGTGCGCTCGCTGGAGAAGCGGGGTGGCAGGGTGCATCTGAACACCCAGCTCGTCTCCGCGGAGGGCGGGCACGTCGTGCTGTCCGACGGGGAGGAGTACGACTCGGGCCTGATCGTGTGGGCGGCGGGCAACGCCTCCAACCCGATCGTGCACAACCACACCGACCTTCCGGTCGACGAACGGGGCCTGCTGACGGTGCGGGCGGATCTCCGGGTCGGCACGGACACCGAGGCCGTGGGGGATGTCTGGGCGGCCGGCGACGACGCCTCCGTGCCCGACCTCGCCGCCGGGCGTCCGGGGGCACGCACGGTGCCCAACGCGCAGCACGCCGTCCGCCAGGGCAAGCTTCTGGCGAAGAACATCCTGGCGTCACTTCGAGGCCGGCCGGCCAAGGACTACGTGCACCACAGTCTGGGCGTGGTGGCCACGCTGGGACTGGGCCGCGGCATCTTCCAGTACCGGCGCCTGGTCATCAAGGGCTTCCCGGCCTGGCTGATGCACCGCGGCTACCACGTCCTGGCCGTACCCAGCTGGGAACGCAAGGTTCGTGTTTTCGCGGTGTGGGCCACCGCCGCCTTCTACGGCCGCGACATCGTCTCCCTCGTCTCGGTCCAGCACCCGAGAGACGCCTTCGTCTCCAGCGGCGCCCCACGGCGCAGCGAGGAGCCCACGGACGTCGTCACCGGATAGGCCGGCGGTGACGTGCCGGGTGACGGGTGTCTCGCCGGGAGCACCCGTTGCCCCGGGGTGGTGTGCTCACCTCCGGTGACAGCGGCACCCGTCACCTGGCGCGGCGACGTTCCGTCCCCGGTCAGGGCTTGGCGGCGCGGTACAGACCGCGGCCGACACGGCGAATGCGGGAGGTGCCGACCAGACGGTCGAGCGTGCTCCGAACGGCGTTGATGCTGCCACTGTCGGTGTCACGGCCCAGAGCGGCGGCGACATCGCGGGCACGGACGTCGGTGTCCGCGGCTTCGGCGAAGTACTTGAGGATCTGTTCGGTCAGCTTGCCGTACTTCGGTTCGCCGTCGGCCTCGGCCTCGGCGTGGTCGGGCTTCTCCCGGCTCGTGTCGGCGTCCTCGGTCGTGTCCGCGGGCGCCGGCTCCGCCGTCGCCCGGACATCCACGGGCACGGGTGCCGCAGATGAGGAAGCGGCCATGGGCATCAGGGCCTGAAGGGCGCTGAGGGCTCTCTGCACGGAGTCGAGGTGAGCGGTGACCGCGGACAGTTCCCGCTCCAGCGCCTGTTTCTGAACCTCCAGCCGGGCCAGGTCCTCCCGGAGGCTCTCGGCGGTGATCTCGATGTTGCGAGCCTTGGGGGTCACGGGGCCCATGTGTTCCTCTCGTCCTCAACCCTTGTTCCGGCGGGGCCGCCGATGTGCCGACGACGTCAGCCCGGCCCAACACCGCCGGATGCTACCCGCACATCATATGCAGCGGCCCCCGCCGGTCGGGAACGGAGCGGGCGGACACCGGAGAGCGCGCATCGACTGATGCGGCGCTTCACCGGGTCCGCCCGCGCGATCTGTCAGGGGCGATCGGGCCTCGTCGAGTGATCGAGCCTGGCGCCGTCCGTCTCCCCCGGGTGCTTCCGGCCCTCGGCGGGCAAGGCCACCGCATGCTGTAGTTGCCGGAGGGCCTCGGAGACCACGTCGATGCGGGCGTCCACCGTGTCGATCGCCTCTCGGAGCAGGCGCAGCCGGCCCTCGAGCAGCGCCGCCTCCGCCGCCAGCGACGCGGTGGCGGCGGCGGGATCGGCCTGCCGGTCAGTGCTTCGGGGCATCCTCTCGTCCTTCCTCAGCTTGTGCCGGAAGCCTGGGCACGGACGTCTCTCGAACAGCGATCACTCGAACGCATCTGCCGACCTGTGTCCCTGCCATGCTCCTCTTTCTTCGCCGCACGGCTTGAGCGGTTGCCGCGACAAGCCGTCGACACCGCATTGACCAGGCAGTGGCGGGAGCTGTGACAGCCCTGAAGCGGTGCGCCTCGTTACTTCGGCTCGCAGCCGGGATCAGGGGCGTCCTCGGCGAAGGGGGCGCCGTGCGGCAGGACGTAGAGGACCTCCAGTACGACATTCACCGCGCCGCGGTTCTGGCCCATGTGCACGTGCTCAGCGCCAGGCGGTTCCTTCAGGTAGTCGCCCTTCTCGTACACGCCGTCCGACGCGCACGCGGCATCGAAGTGGCTCAGTGTTCCCTGCTTGACATAGGCGTACAGGTAGCCGTCGTGGTAGTGCCAGCCCGTCCCCTGACCGGGAGGAATGGTGATCTCACGGAGACTGTAGTCCCAACGACTGGTGGTCCAGTGTGCCAGTGTCTTGCCGGTGACACCGGGACCGCCGGGCGTCGCCTGGGCGACGCCCGGAGCGAGCGTGAACCCTGCGGACACGGCAGCGATGGCCGCGGCACGCAACACCTTGCGCATGCTGATCCCCTTCGGGAGGTGGGTATGTGAGGGGCCGCCTGGGTAAGTGCACCCCGGGAGCGGCCTGTTGACAAGACTCACTGTATTGCCGTGGGAAATGACACCGACAGCGGGGTCCCATGAAAGTGTGTTTCGGCGACACAATGAGACAGTCGCGAGATGCACATGCCACCGCAGCGACGGTGGTGCCGAGGGCGGTCCGGAAGGAGAACGCGGTATGGAGCCTGTCGTTGACACCCTGCCGATCACGGAGTTACTCGACGAGCGGAGGCATCTGCTGGAGGTCGCTCACTGGATGCTGGGCAGTCGCCTCACTGCCGAGCGCGTCACCGACGAGGCGTACCGGCGGTGGTACGGGCTCTCCGATCACCAGCGGGAGCGGATAACGGCGCCACGAGCCTGGCTGACCCAGGCCGTCGGTGACATCTGCCTGGTGCGGCTGGCTCTGCCCGGCCGCAGGGAAGACGCCCAGATCCCTGTGCCGAGGAGGGAGCGGCACGGTTTCGGTCCGGAGAGCGAGGTCAGCGCGGTGTTGCTGCGAACGCTGGACACGATGTCACCGGTCGAGGGGGCGTTCGTGTTCAATGACGTGTTCGGAATGGCACCGGGCACGGGTGCGGGCATCGCGGGACAGTCCGAGGCGGAATGCGCCGAGCTGGCAGACCGGGCCCGCCGGAGCATGAGGGCCCGGCGCGCGCGGCCGACACCGCCACGCCGGCAGGACGAGATCGCCCACGCCGTACGACACGCGTGCGTCGACGGGGACGCCGACCGCCTGGCGTCCCTGCTGACCCCGGACGCCACCGCATTCTTCGACGGCGGAGGCAAGGTCCGCGCGCTGACGCGGCCCGTCACCGGCAGCGGACGCGTCGTCCGGAGTCTGCTGACCTTGCTCGCCCGGCACCCCCGCACCACCTTGCACACGCACCCCGCCAACGGACGCACGGGTCTCGTCGTCCGCTATGACGGCCAGGTCGCCGCGGTCATCACCCTCGACATCACCGGCTCGCGTGTCGTCCAGATCTGGGTCGTCCTCAACCCCGACAAACTGCGCTCCTGGAACCGCCCTCGTCCATGACGAGTCGCGTCACCTGGTGGATGCCCGGGTGAGTGGACCGTGACGGTCATGACGGCCGCAGGACGGGGAAGGGAGCCGCCCCCGGGTGCCCTTGCCGTCGGACAGCCTGACCGCGTTCGGCGTGAGCACCTCACGCGGCACCGGCTTCCGGGACGGAACGCCGTGATACCGGCGGGATGCCGGAACTCAGCGAACACGGCAACGGCCTCGCTCAGGCCGGCCATCGGCGGGGCGCCATGCATTCATCGGTGGATTACTCGCCGGCCTTCGGAGACACCGGCCGCCCGGCACCGTTTCGATGTCACACACACGTCGACCGCTCGGTCCTTTCAAGTGACGAGCGGTGGTGCACTGCCCACCCGCGTCTTCGCACTCCCTGATGACGAGCCGCCCCCCCGAGACCGTATCCGTCCCTCACCTCAGGAGGTGTTCCATGGACTGGCGCGAACGGGCGCTTTGCCAAGGCGAGGACCCTGATCTCTTCTTCCCGATAGGCAACATCAACAGTGGCCCGTTGGCGATACAGACGGATGAGGCGAAGTCCGTGTGCCGTCGCTGCCCCGTCCGGGAGCAGTGTTTGGCGTGGGCCGTCCACGCCGATCCGGTGGAGGGCATCTGGGGCGGTACGACGGAAGGGGAGCGCCGCGCCATGCGCCGGCGCACGGCGCGTACGCCGGGGGCGACGGAAACCGCCGCGTGAGCGCAGGCCGAGTGAGCGGACCCGGCTGTGGCCGTGGAAGGAGCCGAAGCCGCAGACCACAGGCGGGAAAGGGGGGCGGGCGGGGTGGTTCCGGAACGGGTGCGGCCCCGCCCTCACCGGCTTCCGGTCAGGCCGCCGTGTCCCGGTCGACCCGTATCGCGGAGACGTCCAGTGTCAGAGTCACCTTGTCGCCGACGAGGACTCCCCCCGTCGCCAACGGTGTGTTCCAGGCCAGCCCCCAGTCCGAACGCCGCAGCGTGGCCGTGCCCTCGAAGCCGACCCGGTGCTGTCCGTAGGCGTCCTCGCCGGCTCCGCCGAAGACGACGTCGATGTCCAGCGGCAGCTCGATGTCCTTGATGCGCAGACCGCCTGTGAGACGGAACTCGCCGTCGCCGAGCGGGACGATGCCGGTGGAACGGAAAGTCATCAGGGGAAACGTCGCGGAGTCGAAGAAGTCAGGCCCCCCGAGGTGAGCGTCGCGCTCCTGGATTCCCGTGTCCAGACTGTCGGTCTGGACACTCACGTACGCCTCGGAACGGGAGGGGTCGGAGCCGTCGAGTTTGAGAAGGCCCTCGAAACGGTCGAACCTGCCGCGGACATTGGAGATCATGGCGTGCCGGACGGAGAAGCCGATCGAACTATGGACCGGGTCGATGGTGTAGGCACCGGTCACCCCCTGGTACGGACCCGAGCGGGAAGGAACGGCCTGATCGCGTTGCGTCAGCATGGTGAGTGGCCTTCTCTGCGGTGGTTGTCTGTCGGTTGCAAGATGTGTCGGCGCCCCGGCCGTCGCCGCGCCGGACAGGAAGAAGGGGCCTGTCGTGCCGCGGTGCGGATGACAGGCCCCCTCGCGGGTGGCGGGCCCTGCCCCAGGGCCCGCCACCGGCGGCTCACCGCTGCTGCGCGAGCCAGTCGGCGAAACGGGTCTCCGCGATGTGCGCGTCCGGACCGGGGAGCAGGGTGGTCTCCTGCAGTTCCGCACCGAAGTACGGGGCGTGCTCGTCGGTCACGACCGTACGCGGGTCGTTCTTGGCGGCCAGCCCCTTCCGGATCAGCTCGTCCAGCTGGAACACGTCGGGGCCGGCGACCTCCACCACCCCGTTGACCGGGGTACCGACAGCGGTGCGGCCGACGACGGCGGCCACGTCGTCGGAGTAGACGGGCCGGATCTTGATCGGGGCCAGACGGACGGTGTCACCGTCGGTCGCCGAGTCGGCGATGCCCTTCATGAACTCGAAGAACTGCGTGGCGTGAACGATGGAGTACGGGATTCCCGAGTCCTTGATCAGCCCCTCCTGCGCCTGCTTGGCACGGAAGTAGCCGCTCTCCTGGAGCCTTTCCGTACCGACCACGGACAGGGCGACGTGGTGGGTCACCCCGGCGTCCGCCTCCGCCTTGAGGAGGTTGGTGGTCGAGATACGGAAGAACTCCATGACGGCGTCGTCCGCGAAGGAGGGCGAGTTGGAGACGTCGACCACGACCGAGGCCCCGTCGAGGACTTCGGCCAGGCCTTCACCTGTGAGCGTGTTGACGCCGGTGTTGGGGGCGGCCGGCACGGCTTCGTGACCGTGCTCGTTCAGCTTGGCGACCAGCTTCGAGCCGATCAGTCCGGTACCGCCGATCACTACGACCTTCATAGTGGAAATCCTTTGGGAGATGTGTGATTGGGTCTGCACCATGAATGACCGGGTGCTTCGGTTTTCTGTGACGATGAAAATTCCGTGAAGCAGGAACGCGGGACGGCGGACCGCTACTCGACGAGCTTTCCGTCGGTGGTGACGTCTTCCATGAGGGTCGCGATCTCGTCGGGGATGGGGGGAATGTTCTCGTGGGTGATTCCGGTCGTCGGGGACCAGACGAGGTTGACGCGGAAGGCGGGATCCATGTCGGGGAAGTCGCTGCGATTGTGACAACCGCGGGTCTCCCGGCGTTCCAGCGCCGCTTCGAGGGTGGCGCGGGCGGCCAGGGCGGCCGACTTGAGGTCGAAGGCGTGGGCGAGGTCCTGGAAGCCGGCGATGTCGGGGTGGACTCCGACGTTCTCCATGCGTTTCTCGATGGTGTCCAGCTCCGCCAGGCCCGTGCGCAGACCCTGTTCGTCACGGACGACGCCGGCGTGTTCGGTCATGGTGTTGCGGATGGCGCGCTGAAGGGCGCGTACGTTCTCGGGCCCGTCGGCGGCGAGCAGTTCGTCGACTTCGGCGCGGGCCTGGGCCACGGCGGTCGCGGAGCGGGGCTGCGCGGTGAGCGACTCCGAGTAGGCGGCGGCTGCCTGGCCGGTGATGCGGCCGTAGACGAGGAGTTCGATGAGGCTGTTGCCGCCCAGGCGGTTGGCGCCGTGCAGGCCGCTCGACGCCTCGCCGATGGCGTACAGGCCGCGGACGTCGGTGCTGTGGTCCTCGGGACGGACCCAGACGCCGCCCATCGAGTAGTGCGCGGTGGGGGCGACCTCGATGGGTTCGCGGGTGATGTCGAGCATCTGGAGATCCAGGAGCGTCTGGTAGACCCGGGGGAGCCGGTTCATGATCGTCTGGCGGGGGAGGTGGGAGACGTCGAGCCAGACCCCGCCGTTGGCGGTGCCGCGGCCTTCCTTGATCTCGGTGTAGGAGGCGAGGGCCACGCGGTCACGGGTGGACAGCTCCATCCGCTGCGGGTCGTAACGGCTCATGTACCGCTCGCCGAGGGCGTTGCGCAGGATGCCGCCCTCGCCGCGGGCCGCCTCACTGACGAGGGTGCCGGCGGCGTTCTCCGGTTCGATGATGCCGGAGGGGTGGAACTGGACCAGTTCGGGGTCGCGCAGACGGGCCCCGGCCTCCACCGCCAGGCGAAAGGAGTCGCCGGTGTTCTCGTCCCGTCGCGAGGAGGTGCGCCGCCAGATACGGGTGTGCCCGCCGGCCGCGAGGATGACGGCGTCCGCGTGGATGAGGTGCCGGGTGCCGTTGGTGAGGTCGAAACCGTAGGCCCCGAAGACGGCACCGTCGTGGACCAGGAGACGGGTGATGTAGACGGTGTCGAGCATGGGTATGTCGAGCTGGCTCGCGCGCCGGATGAGCGTGCGCTGGATCTCCAGACCGGTGTAGTCGCCGGCGAAGGCGGTGCGGCGATACTTGTGCGCGCCGAAGAAGCGCTGCGAGATGCGGCCGTCCCCTTCGCGGGCGAAGGCCATGCCGTAGCGCTCCAGGTCGTCGATACCCAGCGCCGCGCCCTGGGTGACGATCTCCGCGGTGCGGGGGTCGCCGAGCAGGTAACTCTCCTTGAGGGTGTCGGCGGCGTGCTGCTGCCAGCTGTCCTCGGGGTCCATCGTGGCCAGGGCCGCGTTGATCCCGCCGGCGGCCAGGGAGGTGTGGGTGTCCTCCTTGGGGCGCTTGCCGACGGCAACGACATCGACGCCGGCCTCGGCCAGCTCGATCGCCGCCCGCAGGCCGGCCCCGCCGGTACCGATCACGAGGACCATGGTCGACAGTCGTTGTTCGGTGATAGCCACGATTGCTCCCGTCGCTGTGGGTGTCACTGACTACGACCAGGCCAGGCGGAGCTTTGTGACACGGGCACCCCCGACTCCGGGGCCGGTCACCCCGGGGAAAGCACACGTGTCACAACGAGACGGCATCCCCGGTCGTATCGATGAGTCCGACGGCCGCCCGAGCCGGCCCTGCGGCGTGTCCCGCGGCGAGGAGGAGGAGAGGGATGACGTACGTCATCGCGCAGCCCTGCGTCGACATCAAGGACCGGGCGTGTGTCACCGAATGCCCCGTGGACTGCATCTACGAGGGTTCGCGCACGCTCTACATCAACCCCGCGGAGTGCGTCGACTGCCACGCTTGTGAGCCCGTCTGCCCCGTGGAGGCCATCTTCTACGAGGACGACCTGCCGCGGCACTGGGCGCATTACCGGTCTGTCAACGCGGAGTTCTTCGTAGCCGCGACGCCGGAGCGGGATCACCAGGGTGGCGCGGCCGGGGATCACCCTCTGGTCGCGGCCCTGCCCCGGCAGGTTCTCCACAAGAAGGAGGTCTCCGTCTTCGCCGTCCGCAAGGAGGAAGCCGCCGACGCGGACCTGTGGTTCCCGTCCTGACGGGATGTGCCGGCGATGAGCGGCCGTCGCCCGGGGCGACGGCCGACGCATACCGAACGTACCGGTCAGGAGGCGAGCGTGATGGTGGTCGGCGTGCCCCTCCAGGCCATGCGCGCGTAGGGACACAGCGTGTCGGCCTTCTCCATCAGATCTGTTGCCGTCTCGGGAGCGACACCGGGCCACTGCACCACCAGATCGACGCGTAGCAGATAGCCACCGTCCTCCGGATCCCGTCCGAAGGCGACGGTCGCCACGACCGAGATGGCCGCGGGGTCGAGCGCCTGCTGCCGTGCCAGGAGGCTCAGCGCGCCGTGAAAGCACGCCGCGAAGCCGGCTGCGAAGAGCTGCTCGGGGTTGGTTCCCTGGCCGTCGCCGCCCAGCTCGGCGGGCATGCGCAGGTCAAGGTCCAGGGCGCCGTCGGACGAGCGTGCCCGGCCGGAGGCCCGCCCGTGAGAGGCCACACCACCGTGGACGGTCACGGTGGTCGTGTAGATGGGCGAGAACTCGTTCCCGTCGTAGTTCTTCTCGGTCGACAGGGAGGGCAGTTGGATGCGCTCGGTCACGGCGTGACTCCGATGTGGTCGTGGTACGACGTTCCGGCGGACGTCCGGGAGCGCGTACTCAGGGGCCTGGAGGAACGGAAGGCGGTGACGCGCGGGTCCGTGGGACACGCCGGGCAGGCTGGGGCGCTCTCTGTCGAGGGCGGCACCGCACCGCACACACCACACGTCACGTCGTCCGTCCTGGGGTCGGGGCGTCCGGGGTCCGGACTACTGGTTGACCGACAAGTAACCGTTCCTGTGACGCCTGCCCGCCGACGGCCGGGGAGGGCGCCCGCCGACGGCCGGGGAGGGCGCCCGCCGGCGGGTCAGTCGTGCAGGGAGGCCACGTACGGCGCCAGCTTGGCCGGGTTCATCACCCACATGAGCCGGTCGATACCCTCCGTCGAGATGTCGACGGACAGCAGGGCGACAGCCTGCCCGCCGGACGAGACGAGCACGGCCGGCAGGCCGTTCGCCTCGACCCACCGGACGTCCGCCTGTGGCCAGAAGCGCGGTGCGAATGCCACGAGGTACCGCGAGACGTGCGGCCGCCCGATGACCGGGATCTTGGACGCGCCACGGATCCCGCCCCCGTCCGAGTAGCTGACGACGTCGGCGGTGAGAACGTCCTCCAGCACCGACAGATCGCCCGTCCGCGCTGCGGAGAGGAACACCTCCAGCAGCCGCCGATGGGCTGCCGGCGTGACGCGCTCCCTGCGCTCGGCGGCCAGGTGCCTGCGTGCCCGGCTCACCAGCTGACGGGCGTTGGCCTCGCTTGTTTCGAGAATCTCGGAGACCCGCCCGTAGGGGTAGTCGAACGCCTCCCGCAGCACGTAGGCGGTGCGCTCCACGGGATTCAGCTTCTCCAGGAGCAGGAGAACCGCCATCTCCAGTGCCTCGGCCCGTTCCGCGCCCAGCTGAGGATCCTCCGTGGTGTCGACGGGCTCGGGAAGCCAGGGACCGACATAGGACTCCCGGCGCACCCGTGCGGACTGGGCCAGGTTGATCGCCAGCCGGGTGGCCACCGTGGTGAGGAACGCGGCCGGTTCGAGGACCTTCGTGCGGTCCGTGTTCTGCCACCGCAGCCAGGTTTCCTGCACGACGTCTTCGGCCTCCGCCGCACTGCCCAGGACGCGGTAGGCGATGCCGAAGAGTCGCGGGCGCGCCGCAAGGAAGTCCTTCGTCGCTTGATCAAGGGTGTCGGGATGGGCGCCAGCGTGCATGGATCTTCCTCTCTGGCTTCGTGCGCACCATGCTACAAGCGGCCGCGCAGGGCCGCGTCGGGGGCGTCGGCACGACCGCCCGGGACGCCGTCCAGCGTGCACACCGTGGCACTCGTTGGGTCCGCGACATCCCGTGCAGGGCACCGCACCGCTCCCACGACCTGCCCGCTCCTGTGGCGAGCGAGCTCTGTCACGAAACAACCGCACGCCCGGTCAGGACTGTGAAAGGTCATGTGACCAGGAAAGGTGCACACGTCCCATGGACACTCCCGTCGACATCGTGCACTTCCTGCTGACGGTGCTCTTCGTCCTCGTGGCGGTGCACGCACTGTGGCACGGTGTCCGGGCGCCGGGGGCGGGACGCCGTGACCGGGTGGACCACCTCCTGCACGCCGCCATGGCCGTGGCCATGGCGGCCATGCCGTGGAGCCTCGGCCAATCTCTGCCCGGTCGGACCACGACGGTTCTCTTCACGCTCGCCGCACTGTGGTTCCCGCTGACCGCCCTCCGCCGCCACACGGCGAACGCGGTGACGGAGATCGCCGGCCGGCTGCCGTCCGCGGCCGGCATGGCCGCGATGGCCTGGATGCCGCGCACACACCACGGCCGGGCGGTGCCGTCCCACGAGGCCCTGGCCGCAGGCGTCCCGGCCACGCACGACACCGTGGCTCACGGCCATGCCACCGGCGCACCGATGTCGGCTGCCTGGGTCACCGGGCTGCTGGCGGTGTACCTCCTGGCGTGCGCCATGTGGTCGTTGACCCGCCCCATGCCCTCGCTGCGGCCCGTCCCGAATGCCGCGCACCGTGCCGCCGCGACGGACCCGTACGGTCACGTCCGCGACGGAGTGATGGCGCTGGGGACGGCCCTGATGCTGCTCATGCCCCACTGACCGCCTGTCACAGGGCGCCGACCAGGGCCTTGCTGCGCATCAGGAAGTCCGACAGGTAACTGTCGTGGGGCACACCCGGAGCCATCCAGTAGGTCGGGTGGTCACCGACGTACACATTGGCGATGGTGGGTTCCGCCAGCAGCGCGTCGAGCAACGCGCCGTCGCGGGTGAGCGCCGAGAGCACGAGTGTGTCCCGCAGCGGAGCGATGCCGTCCGTACGGCTCCAGGGCGCCACCCACACGCAGGGAAAGGGGAGTTCGGTCCGGAGCTGCGCGGCACTGGAGCTGCCGACCTGGTGGACGGCGGGACGCAGGACGGCGCTTCCGTCACCGAGGTCGTCGACGACCCCCTCACCACCGAGCCAGGCACGGGTGCCCACCGCCACCGACCTCAGGTAGGAGCCGAGTGCCCGTGCCCGGTCCAGCGGGCACACCGGGAGCACCGCCCGCGCGTCCTGTGGCGGCAGACCGGGCAGCCGGGACAGGCGGGCCGCGACGGCCTCGGCGAGCGGCGCCGGATCGCCCTCGACGAAGACGGCGGTGGCGTTGACGCACGCGGTGCCCCCCTCCTCGGCGACCGAGCCGACGATCGTGTCGAGGTGCTCCCGCCAGTCGGTGTCCGCGGTGATGAGGATCTTGGTCCTGCCCGGCCCCTGGGGCAGCACGCGTGGATCGCGGGCGTACCGGGCGACCACCTCGTCTCCGCCGTACACGACCGCGCGGTCGGCACCGCGGACGAGCACGTCGGCGGTCCGGTGGTCCGTGGGCAGCAACACCAGCTGGTCCTCCCGGACACCCGCCCGGTGCAGCGCCCCGACCAGCCGGTGCGGGGTGAAGGGTTCCCGCCGAGACGGACGCACGGCGACGCGGTAGCCCAGGGCCAGCGCCTCTAGCCACAGCCGGTGGACACCGGGATGGTTGCCGGAGGCGTTGACGGTGAACACGTGCCCCCGGCGGGCCCAGACGGCGTGGCCGGCCGCCAGGGACGGATCCCGGCGGTCGGACACCGCCCCGCGTGGTCTTCCCTGCTCGGCGGAGGAACGGGCTCGGCTGACGAACCGAGCCGTGCCCCGTGTCGCGGCGCGCACCACCGTCAGCGGCGTGCCGGACGTACGGCTGACGAGGTGTTCGTACTCGCGTACGCCCAGTCCGCCGACGGTGCCAGTGGCGAACTCCTCGCCGGCCGCCTCCAGCAGTGCGTCTATGTCGGCCGCCGGCACCGCCTCGGCCTTGCGCAGCGCGGCCAGCGCCCGGCCGACGAACACCGGTGGCACCAGGCTCAGCCGCGCCACCTCGGTACCGGACACATCCGTCACCGCGCTCGGCACCCGCGTCCGGTACGGCCCGCGGGGACCCAGCGCGTCCAGGTACACCGGTCCGGTGACCACGGCATCCGTCATCAGTACACGCCCTCGATCACGGTCTCGCCCTTCACCGTGGGCACCGGCGCGACGTCCGCGACGGCGTCACCTGCCTGGCCGTCGGCCGGCCGCATGCGTACGGCCGTGTCCCGTTCCGCGTTGTTGGGAATGAGCATGGACTTGCTGACGTGGCTGACGATCACCTGGCCCCGTTCACCGACTTCGACCGTATCCCCGGTGTCGGGGTCCACGACCGACAGGAACACGTACGGCGACACGGGGTCGAACACACAGGGCTCCGAAGCGCTGAGACCTGTCCGTTCGAGCAGCGCGGTGAGCATCATGGTGTTGCCGTACATGCCGATGAGGGGTACGTCGGGGAAGACCTCCGTGCCCAGCAGGTGGCGGGTGTCGGGGTCCATGTGCGTGCCACCCCAGATGATCGCCTGGACCGAGCCGTTGATCCGCTCCAGGAGGTCGTCCTCGTGGGCGAAGCGCTCCAGCAGCGGGGTGGTGGCGGCGAGTACCCCGATGTCCTGGGTCAGCAGGATCCGCCGGCACTGTTCGACGAGATGGTCGGTGTAGGACTCGACCTCGTCGCTCCGGCCGGAGGCGACCAGCTTCTTCACCCAGCGGGGGTCCATGTCGATGCTCAGCCCCGGGCCGCCGAGGGACCCTGCGGCCCGCTGCAGCACGTCACCCACCAGATGCGGACCTGTCGGCGCCACCGTCAGCCAGTGAGCTCCGACGGGCAGGCCGTGGTCCCGGAGGCGCTTGTCGACCTGCTCCGTGCTGTGTCGCATCCAGTCGTCGAGCTGGACGACTCGCTTGGGCGCCCCGGTCGTTCCGCCGCTGTCGAAGACGTTGAGCAGCCGGGCGTCGTTTCCGTAGCCCCGGGGGATCAGGTCCGCCACCGGGACGTCCCGCAGTTCGTCGGTCAGGTCGGGGAAGAGCATCAGGTCGTCCACGCACTCGACGTCCTGCCGCGGATCGAAGGCGAGCCAATCGGCCCGGTCGAGCCAGTAGCGGGAACCTGTCGCCGGGTCGAAATGCCAGCGCATGGCCGCTCGGACGAACTCGTCCGGGTCGACGTCGTCGGACGGTCCGGCGTCCAGAACGGTGGGGGACTCGTACGTCATGGATGGTCCTTCCTCGGCACGGTCTCGTGCGGATGAGCGAGGTTCCGCGGGGCGTGTGAGATCCGGGCGTGTTCGGTCACCGGCTGAACAGCTCGAAGGCGACGGCGCGCCGGCCGTCGAACCGCGAGCCGTGGGCGCTGGTGCTGTCGGCCAGGAAGCGGCGCGCGTACGTCTCGGGGTCCTCCTCGGTCAATGCCTCGATGTAGGTGCGGTGCCGCAGCAAGGACAGCACCCCCTGCTCGAAGCCCGGCTCGGCGGATACCGCGTGAGTCGGCGCGGGCGAGTTGGCGACGGCCACCCACCGGACGCCGTTCCAGGGCAGCAGGCCCTGTTCGGTGAGCTCCGGGAAGATCCAGCGGTTGCCCGCGTCCGCCGACGCGTCCAGCACCGCGCGCCCCACAGCCACGTGGTCCGGTGTGTTCCAGGCACCATGGGCCCAGGTGTCCCGGTGGTTCAGCGTGATCACCAGCTCGGGCCGGTGGCGGCGGACGGCCGCGGCGATGTCGCGCCGCAGGGGTACGCCGTACTCGATCACACCGTCCTGGTGGTCGAGGAACTCCACCGTGGAAACACCCACGGCCGCGGCGGCGGCGCGCTGCTCAGCTTCGCGCAGCGACCGGGCGCGTTCGGGGGCCAGGCTGTCGATACCGGCCTCACCACGGGTGGCGAGGACGTAGGCGACCTGTCGGCCGTCGGCCACCCAGGAGGCCACGGCGGCCGAGCATCCGTATTCGAGATCGTCGGGATGGGCCACCACGGCGAGTGCCCGTTGCCAGTCGTCCGGCATCGGGCGGAGCGGCGGAAGGGGGCTGTCGGTCATGTGTCTGCTCTCGTCGATGTCGCGTGGTGGGGCGGCAGGCCGGCGCGGGGCCCCGAGTCGATGTGCTCGGGCACCTCGGAGCCGACCGTGTCGCCGGAGTGGTTCAGACGCGCGGGAGAAGGCTCTCCAGGGGGACCGCGGGATCGGCGAGGACGGCGTCGTCCGTCTCCACGCCGGATTCGATCAGGGAACGGATCGTGTCGATGACGTCCCAGACGTTGACGCTCATTCCCGCCACGATCCGGTTCCCGGACATCCAGAAGGCGATGAACCGCCGCTCGTCCGGTGCCCCGCGGAAGACGACACGGTCGTAGCCGCCCGGCTCGGCGTAGCCGGTGTACTCCATCCCGAGGTCGTACTGGTCGGTGTAGAAGTAGGGCAGCCGGTCGTAGACCGCGTCCTTGCCCAGCATGCTCAGGGCGGCGGTGCGCGGCTGGTGCAGTGCGTTGGCCCAGTGCTCCACGCGCAGGTGCCGGCCGAGCCGTGGGTGGTAGGCGTTGGCGACGTCGCCGGCGGCGTAGATGTCGGCCACCGAGGTCCGCAGGTGCTCGTCCGTGACGATGCCGTTGTGCACGTCCAGGCCCGCCTCCTCGGCGAGGCGGACGTTGGGTGTGATGCCCACTCCCACCACCACGGCGTCCGCGGGCAGGTGACTGCCGTCGGCCAGCACGACCCCGTCCACGCGACTGGCGGTTCCGGTGACGCGTTCGATCTCGGCGTGGGGACGCAGATCGACGCCGTGGTCCCGGTGCAGGCCGGCGAAGACCTCGGCCGCCTCCCGCCCCAATACCTTGAGCAGGGGCAGCTCGGCGTGTTCGAGCACGGTCACCTCCGACCCGGCCGTCCGAGCCGCGGCCGCGGTCTCCAGACCGATCCAGCCGCCGCCGACCACCACGATCCGCGCCCCCTCGGTGAAGGCGGACTTGAGGCGCTCGCTGTCGCCCACGCGCCGCAGGTACAGCACGCCGTCCAGGTCCGCCCCCGGGACGGACAGGCGGCGCGGTGAGGAACCGGTCGCCAGGAGCAGCTTGGTGTAGGGCACGCGACGGCCGTCGTCCAGCGTCACCTCTTTGGCCTGCCCGTCGACCGACGTCACGCTCGTGCCCAGAAGCAGATCGACCCCGTGTTCCCGGTACCAGCCCTCGGGGTGCACGTGGATCGACTCGCGGTCCTCCTTGCCCAGCAGATAGCCCTTGGACAGCGGCGGTCGAATGTACGGCCGCTCCCGCTCGTCCCCGATGAGGAGGAGCGGCCCGTCGTGACCGTGCGCGCGCAGCTCTTCCGCGGCCTTGCCGGCGGCCAGGCCGCCCCCGACGATCACGAATGTGTTACCAGGCGACATGATGATCCCCGTCTCAGGTTGTGTGACGCACACAGCGAGTCGTGTGGTGCGGTCATCCATGAGACCGGGCGAGGACACGGGTTGTGACATCGCCGCGTCAGTGTGCCGCGGCGACCGCCGTCGGCGTCCCCCGGCCGTCCTCGCGCACACCAGGATGTGTGATCCGTCGTCTCACCAGGGAGATCGCAGCGTCACCGCCAGGACGGCCGGATCATCGTGTCCCGGCAACGGGACGAATCCGTGCCGTTCCAGGTCGTCGATCACCTGGGCACGCGAGGCGGGCCACATCCAGAACGTCTCGGTGTGCTCCCGGAGCACACCTTCCGCACCCCGGACCCAGTAGTCGGCGCGTGTGTGGATGCGGTTCCCGGCGGTCGACATCACCATGCGTCCGCCGTACGTGTGCTCGCCGACCCGCTGTTCGGGCAGGACGCGCAGAATGGTCCGGGCCGGAAGCTGGGCAGGCGGGAGCTGCAGGAACAGCGAACCGCCGGGGACGAGGGCCGCGCCGATCGCATGCCAGAGCGCGTTCCGCGCGCCCGGCGAGAGGCACGCGACCGTGTTGTGGCAGACGGCCACGTCCGCCACCGCGTACAGAGCCGCCTCGTCCAAGGCGTGCGGGTGTACGGTCACCCGCTCCCTCTGCCGTGCGGGCAGGGCGGCGAGGCGGGTCATCAAGGACGTGCGCATGGCCCGCGCGGGCTCGACGGCATACACGTCGGCCTGCGACTCGGCCAGGCTCATCAACGTGACCCGTCCGGTACCGGCACCGATGTCCAGGACGCCGACACGGGCCTTCGCGACTTCACGGCCGTAGAGGTGACGGACCCGTCTCTCGTCGGCCTCGGCCTGGAGGATGTCGTAGAACTCCGCGGTGACGGCGTAGGAATCCGTCTGCGGCCGGAAGGTCGGTGCTCTCGCTATGACAGGGTGCATATCCAGCAAGACAGCACCTGGGCCGTGGGTGTGACAGCGAGGGTGACGAGTGGTGGCCCCGGCCTGTGCGGGTTCGGGGTGACCGCCGTCGCAGTAACTGCGCTGTTTCGCCGGCCTTCCCCACGGGTCCGGCGGAGGTCCGGTTCAGGCACTCAGCTCCACGCTGCTGCCGAGGCCTCTGCACGGACATCGAGGAGCAGGGCGGCACCCGGCTCCCCGTGTCACACCTGAACCGTCTTGCCGGTCATGACTGGGACAGCAGTTCACGAACCGTGCCCGAACAGCACAGCCGTGGACGAGTCGGCTCCGCAGCGCCGCGTGTGCGTCCTCCCGGCCCGTGCCGGGGCTCGGGGAACGCACAGGGGCACGGACAGCCACGGCCGCACGGCGACGGGGAGCCCTCGCAACACGCCAGTGCCGCGGACCCACGGCAGTGCCCGGGACCGCGGCGCCATCAGACGCAGCGAGCTTCGGGTGATGCAGAAATGAATGGTGAAGAGATGGGCAACGACAGCCGGCCGGCCGAGCCGGGGCAGGAGCGCACGGGGGAGAGGCTCGCCCAGTGGGCGGACGGCCGGCTCGGCTACCGCCGTCTGGCCCGCTCCGCTCGGCGCCTGGTGTTCCCCGACCACTGGTCGTTCATGCTCGGCGAGATCGCACTCTACAGTTTCGTCATCCTGCTGCTCACCGGCGCCTACCTGAGCTTCTACTTCCACCCTTCCTCCGACCCCGTGGTCTACCAGGGCAGTTACGCCCCCTTGCGAGGCCAACTGGTATCGGAGGCGTTCGACTCGACCCTGCACATGTCCTTCGACGTCCGCGGCGGCCTCCTCGTCCGCCAGGCCCACCACTGGGCGGCGCTGGTCTTCGTCGCCGCCTTGTTCGTGCACATGCTGCGAGTCTTCTTCACCGGCGCGTTCCGCAAGCCACGCGAGCTGAACTGGGTACTCGGGTTCCTGTTGCTCATCCTGGCCATGTTCGGGGGCCTGACCGGCTACGACCTGCCAGACGACCTGCTGTCCGGAACGGGACTCCAGGTCGTGAACGGCACGATCCTCTCGATCCCGGTCGTCGGGACGTACGTGTCGTTCTTCCTCTTCGGCGGAGAGTTCCCCGGCGAGGACCTGATCGCCCGCTTCAACACCCTCCACGTCCTGGTCATCCCCGGACTGATGGTCGCCCTGCTCGTCGGCCACCTGGCCCTGGCCGTACGCCACCGGCACGCTCAGTACCCCGGGCCCGGCCGTACCAACACCAACGTCGTCGGCATCCCGTTCCGGGTGTACGCCGTCAAGGCCGGCGGCTACTTCTTCCTCGTGTCCGGCGTGATCTTCTTCATGGCCGCAGTCGCGCAGATCAATCCGGTGTGGAAGTACGGGCCCTTCCGCCCCGACCAGGTCTCCGCCGGTTCCCAGCCCGACTGGTACATGGGCGTCGCCGACGGTTTCCTGCGCGTCATGCCCGGCTGGGAGATCTCGTTCTGGGGCCACACCCTGGCCCTGGACAACTTCCTGCCCCTGCTGATCGGCGTGCTGCTCTTCCTCGCCATGGGCGCCTATCCCTTCATCGAGTCCTGGGTCACGGACGACGACCGCGAGCAGCACCTGCTGGACCGCCCCCGCAACCGCCCGGTGCGGACCGCTCTGGGCGTGGCCTGGCTCAGCGTCTACTCGGTGGCTCTCGTCGGTGCCGCCAACGACCTGATAGCGACTCATCTGCGTGTTTCTGTCGAAGCAGTCACGTGGACCGTGCGCATCGGCCTGTTCGTCGTCCCGGTCCTGGCCTTCTTGGTCACCAAACGTGTGGCACTGGATCTCCAACGGCAAGACCGCGACAAGGTGCTGCACGGGCGTGAGAGCGGCATCATCAAACGGCTTCCGCACGGCGAGTACGTCGAGGTGCACGAGCCGCTCACCCAGGCGCAATTGCACGTCCTGACCGCCCACACGCAGTACCGGCCCCTGGAGGCCGCACCCGTGCGGGACGCGGACGGCGCCCTGCCCCGCCGTGCCCAGCGTCTGCGCGTCAGGCTCAGCCGTGTCCTGTACGGCTCGGGTACGCAGGTTCCCAAGCCCACGGCGGCCGAGTACACGGAGATCAGCGGCCACCACCACTCCTGATCGCCGACGCACACTCCAGGACCTGTCGTCACGACATGTAACACCTTCGACAGGTTTCCGGTCATATGGGTGAAGGCGGCACAACGAAGCGCCGGCCAATCGGCCCGCCGCGGACGCCTGTTCACCCCTCGCAGCCACAGCGGATCCACACCCCTACCGCGGCAGCGGGCCGCGCAAGGGCTTCGATCCCCTCAGTACCAGCCCGCTCCTCCTCCGTGAGCCGGGCACCCCGATCCCGTCCGAAAGGCATTCGACATGACCCGTATCCCCCGCACACGCCGGGCCCGTACCTCCCTCACCGTTCTGGCCGGCGCCACCATCGCCGCGGGCCTCCTCGCCACCACGATCGCCCCGGCCTCCGCCGACAAGGGCGCCCCCTCGCGGGCGCCCAAGCCCACCGTCGTCCTGGTCCACGGCGCCTTCGCCGATTCCACGAGCTGGAACGGCGTCACAAAGAGACTGCGGCACGACGGTTATCCCGTGGTCGCCGTCGCCAACCCGCTGCGCTCCCTGAGCGGCGACTCCGCCTACCTCAAGGACGTCCTGGCCGGCATCGACGGTCCCGTCGTCCTGGCCGGTCACTCCTACGGCGGCTCGGTCATCAGCAATGCCGCCACCGGCAACAAGAACGTCAAGGCGCTGGTCTACCTCGCCGCCTTCCTGCCGGAGAAGGGCGAGAGCGCGGCCGACCTGGCGGGGAAGTTCCCCGGCAGCACCCTCGGCGACGCGCTGCGCCCGGTGCCGTTCACGAACGCCGACGGTTCTGAAGGCACCGACCTCTACATTCAGAACGACAAGTTCCGGCACCAGTTCGCGGCGGACGTGCCCCGTAACAAGACCGACCTGATGGCCGTCACCCAGCGACCGGTCACCAACGCCGCCCTCGCCGAGGGCGCGGCGGAGCCCGCCTGGAAGACCATCCCGTCCTGGGTCCTGGTCGCCACGCAGGACCGCAACATTCCGGCGAAGGCCCAGGAGTTCATGGCCGAGCGGGCCGGTGCCCACACCACGGAGGTCCGGGCGTCCCACGCGGTGAGCGTGTCGCAGCCCGGCAAGGTCACCGACGTCATCGAGGACGCCGCGCGCTCGGTGCGCTGACCCTTCCGCGTAACGCCCACGGGACTGACACGGACCGTTCGGTCCACGTCGGTCCCGTGGGCGTTCCACGCTTCCATATGCGCGAACCCCGTTCCCCGACCGCCGGTCCGCCCGTGCGCATCCCGCACCGGGCCTGGGCCGCCCAAGGACAAGCCCATGCGCCGCGAACCGCGGATCGTTCCCATAGGCCCCGGCGACCTCGCTCCCATCGTGGCGATGCACCGTCGCTGCTCCTCGCACACCCTGTGGACCCGCTACCACCGGGCCATGGCCGACCCCCATACCTACCTGCCCGCTCTACTGGCCCGCCCCGGCTCGGTCCACCTGGCCGCACGGGACGCCACCGGCCGCCTCGTCGCCGTGGGCCATCTGATGCCGGACCACTCGGCCGTCGAGGTCGCGCTCTTGGTAGAGGACTCCTGGCAGGGGCGGGGGTTGGGTACCCGCCTGCTGCACCACCTGGGCCACCACGCGCTCAGAGGCGGTTGGGCGACGCTCTACGGCCTCGTCCTGTCCGGCGACGAACGGATGGACGCCGTCTTGCGCCACGTGCCCGTCGCCGTGCACCGGAGTGAGGAGGGCGGCACCGTCACCGCCTGGGTCCAGGCACGTGATCTGGCGGCCGGCCTGCCCGGCCGTCGGCGGACTTGCCTCCTGCGCGCCGGGCACCGGTGATCATCGACTGTTCTCCGGGTCAGCCGGACCGAGTACCGGACCGAAAGGAAAAGCCGATGCGGAACGTAGTGTTCCGCATCGGCTGTTTCATCGGCACCTTCAGAGGGGCGCCGGCACGCCTCACGTCCCGGCGGCGGGGTACAGATCGTCCTCGAACGCCGCGGACTCCAGAATCTCCCTGACCGTGGTCAGGTAGCGAGCCGCATCCGCCCCGTCCACCAGCCGGTGGTCGTACGACAACGACAGATGCACCAGGTCCCGGATGCCGATGACCTCCTCGTCGGCGCTGCGCACGACCCCGGGCCTCCTGACCGTCGCGCCCACGCCCAGGATCGCCGCCTGGCGCGGCGGCACGATGACGGTGTCGAAGAGGGCGCCGCGCGAACCGGTGTTGGAGATGGTGAAGGTCGCGCCCGACACGTCGTCGGGGGTGAGGTGGCCACTGCGGGCCCGGTCCGCCAGGTCGTGGACGGCCCGGGCGATCCCGGCGACGGTCAGGTCGCCGGCGGCCTTGATCACCGGGGTCATCAGCCCGTTCTCGGTGTCGACCGCGATGCCGACGTTCTCGGTGTCGAAGTAGGTGATCGTCCCCTCGGCCTCGTTGATCCTGGCGTTGACGACCGGATGCGCCTTCAACGCCTGGGCCGCGGCCTTGACGAAGAAGGGCATCGGAGACAGCTTGACGCCCTCGCGGGCCAGGAAACCGTCCTTCGCCCGGTTGCGCAGCCGCATGAGCCGGGTGACGTCGGCCTCGACCGTACTGGTCAGTTGCGCCTGCTCCAGCAGGGCCTTCTTCAGGTTGTCCCCGATGGCTCTGCGGATGCGGCTCATCCGGACCGTCCGGCCGCGCAACGCGGGCTCCTGTGCCGCCGGGGTGGCCGGCCCAGCGGGCGCGGGTGACACCGGCGCGACCTGCGCCAGCACCTGCGGTGCCGACGTGGGTTCGGGTGCGGGGGCCGGCGACGGGGCGACGGGGGCGGCGGGAGGCGGCGTGACCGGCGCCGGCGCCGGGGTGGGAGACGGCGCCGGGGCGGCCTGAGGGGCCTCGGCCGGGGGCGCGGGCGAGGCCGCCGGGACAGCGTCCGCCGTACCGATGACGGCGAGCTCGGCGCCGACCTCGGCGGTCTCGTCCTCGGCGACGGCAATGCTCAGCAGAACGCCGGCCGCGGGGGAGGGGATCTCGGTGTCGACCTTGTCGGTGGAGACCTCCAGCAAGGGCTCATCGGCCTCGACGTGTTCACCGATCTGTTTCAGCCAGCGGGTCACGGTGCCCTCGGTGACAGACTCGCCGAGGGCAGGCAGGGTCACGGTAACCGTCATGATGTCGTTCAGCTCCTCACGGACCGGCAGGGCGCAACGGCCCTCCGGTCCTGTCGTCCATGACCTGCGTCATGGGGGGTCGGTCGCGTTTCCCCGCCGCTCACCGGTCGAGGCCGTAGCGGGCGCGGGCCTGCGCGACGGTCGCCAGGGGGATCTGCCCGGCCCGGGCCAGCCGGTCCAGTGCGGTCACCACGATCGACTCGGCGTCCACGCGGAAGTAGCGGCGCACGTCCTCGCGGGTGTCGGACAGACCGAAACCGTCGGTGCCCAGGGAGTAGTAGTCCTGCTCGACCCACTGGCTGATCTGGTCGGGCACCTGCCGCATCCAGTCGCTGACGGCCAGCACCGGCCCCGGCGCACCGGCCAGTGCCCGGGTGACGAAGGGAGTGCGATCCTCACCGCGCATCCGGGCGTCGTCGGCGCGCATCGCGTCGCGGCGCAGCTCCGTCCACGACGTCACCGACCACACGTCGGCGTGTACGTTCCAGTCGGAGGCGAGGAGTTCCTGCGCTCGCAGAGCCCAGTGAATGGCCGTACCGGACGACAGCAATTGGAGCCGGGGCCCCGCCGCGGCGGGTTCGGCGGGCCGGTACCGGTAGATGCCCCGGACGATGCCCTCCTCGATACCCGGCAGCGCGGGCATGGCCGGCTGGTGCTTCGGCTCGTTGTACACGGTGAGGTAGTAGAAGACGTCTTCCGGCTGCTCGCCGTACATCCGGCGCAGACCGTCCCGGACGATCACCGCGATCTCGTAGGCGAAAGCCGGGTCGTAACTGATCACCGCCGGATTGGTGGCGGCCAGCAGGTGCGAGTGCCCGTCCCCGTGTTGCAGTCCCTCACCGATCATGGTCGTGCGCCCCGCGGTGCCGCCGACGACGAAGCCGCGGCCCATCTGGTCGCCGAGCGCCCAGAACTGGTCGCCGGTGCGCTGGAAGCCGAACATGGCGTAGAAGATGTAGAACGGGATCATCGGCTCGCCATGCGTGGCGTACGAGGTCGCCGCGGCGGCGAACTCGGCCACGGAAC
Source organism: Streptomyces corchorusii (assembly GCF_001514055.1). NCBI lineage: Bacteria > Bacillati > Actinomycetota > Actinomycetes > Kitasatosporales > Streptomycetaceae > Streptomyces > Streptomyces corchorusii. The sequence goes on from NZ_KQ948380.1 coordinate 41,890, forward strand.
CGGCCTCCGTGATGCCCTCGATCAGCAGCTGTCCGGTCGTGCTCTCCTTGTAATGGAGCAACTGGTCCGCGTCGACCGGATCGTAGTTCTGGCCCAGCGGGGAGTAGATGCCGGCCGTGGGGAACATCGATTCCATGCCGAAGGTACGGGCCTCGTCGGGGATGATCGGCACCCAGCGCGCTCCACTGCGCTCGTCACGCATCAGATCCTTGACCAGCCGCACCAACGCCATCGTGGTGGCGGCCTCCTGGTGGCCGAAACCTTTCTCCAACGCCTCGAAGGGCTTGGCCGGCGGCTCCGGCAGCGGCTTGGCGATCACCCGCCGCAGAGGGGCGGGACCACCCAGCGCGGCCCGGCGCTCGCGCAGGTACCGCGCTTCCGGTGAATTCTCCCCCGGGTGCCAGAACGGGACCTGGTCACCGGCGAGCGCGCTGTCGGGAATGGGAAGCTCCAACAGGTCCCGCATCTCACGGAACTGCTCCATCGTGAGCTTCTTCATCTGGTGGTTGGCGTTACGGGACTCGAACGCCGAACCCAGGGTGTGACCCTTCACCGTCTGGGCGAGGACCACCGTCGGCGCGCCCCGGTGCTCCACCGCGGCCCGGTAGGCGGCGTACACCTTCAACGGCTCGTGTCCGCCGCGGGAGTTCTCGAACAGTTCGACCACCTGCGCGTCGCTCAGGGCGGCGGAGAGGGCGGACAGGGCGTCACCGGTGAAGAAGTTCTTGCGTATGTACGCGGCGTCCCGCGTGGCCAGCGTCTGCATCTGCGCGTCGGGCACATCGCCCAGGCGCCGTACGAGGTCGCCGGTGGTGTCCTGACCCAGCAGCGGGTCCCAGGCCTCGCCCCACAGGGTCTTGACCACGTTCCAGCCCGCGCCGCGGAACCGCGCCTCCAGCTCCTGGACGATCTTCGAGTTGGACCGCACCGGCCCGTCCAGGCGCTGGAGGTTGCAGTTGATGACGAACGTCAGGTTGTCCAGGCCCTCGCGGGAGGCCAGAGTCAGGGCGGCCGTCGACTCCGGCTCGTCCATCTCCCCGTCGCCCAGGAACGCCCACACCCGCGAGGCGGAGGTGTCCTTGATGCCGCGATCCCGCAGATAGCGGTTGAAGCGGGCCTGGTAGATGGCGCCGAGCGGGCCCAGCCCCATGGACACCGTCGGGAACTCCCACAGCCACGGCAGCCGCCGCGGGTGCGGGTACGACGGCAGGCCGTGACCGCTCGCCTCCCTCCGGAAGGCGCCCAGTTGCTCCCTGCTCAGCCGCCCTTCGAGGAACAGCCGGGCGTAGATGCCCGGCGAGGCGTGCCCCTGGAGGAACAATTGGTCGCCCGAGCCGTCACCGTCCTTGCCCCGGAAGAAGTGGTTGAACCCGGTCTCGTAGAGCCAGGCCGCCGACGCATAGGTGGAGATGTGGCCGCCCAGTCCCAGCCGGGAACCCCGGGTGACCATGGCCGCGGCGTTCCACCGGTTGAACGCGGTGATCCTGGACTCCAGCTCAAGGTCGCCGTCGAACTCCGGCTGTGCGGCAGCCGGGATGGTGTTGATGTACTCCGTGGACAGCAGTCCGGGCAGGGGCGTCCCCGACGCCGCGGCGAACTCGTGCACCCGCCGCATCAGGTAGGCCGCCCGCTCCGGCCCAGCGTTGCGTACGACGGCGTCGAGGGAGGCCTGCCATTCGGCGGTCTCCTCGCGGTCACGGTCGGGTAGCTGGTCGAGCTCACTGATGACTGAGGTCTCGGTGGGCCGGGACGGATCACTCATGGGCAGCCTTCCTGTCACTGCGTGGGTGCCGGCGACGCCGGCCGCGGACACGGTGGGCGCCGCGGGGCGGTCGGTGGGGATCACGGGCGACGACGCGTCGCCGCCCGGCGGACTCAGCGGTTCTTGAGCCACTGGGCGAAGGTCTGGTGGCCCACATGGGCGTCCGGCCCGGGAAGGAGTGCCCGCTCCTGGAGCACCGCGCCGAAGAACGGGGACTGCGCGTCGGCGATCACCGGGCCGGGCCGGCCCCGGGAGGTGAGCAGCTCGGCGGTGACGTCCTCGAACCGGAGCTCTTCCGGACCGGCGACCTCCAGCACCCCGAAACGCGGCAGATCCACCGCGACGTGGGCGACCGCCGTGGCGACATCGTCCGTCGAAACCGGACGCAGCAGCAACGGGGGCACGTGCACACCGTCGGGCCGGGCGCCGGCAGTCACCGCGGCCACCACGGACTCGTAGAACGGCGTGGCGCGCACCACGGAGTACGGAACGGTGGTGTGCCGCACCAGGTCCTCCTGCGCCGCCTTGGCCCGGAAGTAGCCCGAGCCGACCCGGTCGGCGCCGACCACCGACAGCGCCACGTAGTGCTCGACGCCCGCCGCGGCGGCGGCTTTGAGCAGGTTGCCCGTCGCGGTGGTGAAGAACGCCGTGCTGGCCTCCTGCCTCCGCGAGGGCGCGTCGGTGACGTCGACCACCACCTCGGCGGCGCGTAGCGCCTGGTCGAGGCCCTGTCCGGTGTTGACGTCCACCCCTGCTGCGCGGGACACCGGCACGGCCTCCACCCCGTGGTCCCGAATCCTGGCGACGGTCCTGGAACCGATCAAACCGGTGGCACCTGCAACGACGACTCTCATCTGGATCTCTTCCGTCCAGGGGCCGATGACCCCGCTGGGTATGCGCCGAAGGCGGTGGCGGACGTCGGCGTGCCACCGTGCTCACCACACCTAGACAGGACGGGTCCGGCTGGTGTGACACCGCGCCCCGCCGCGGGGGCCGGCCGCCTCCGGCCACCGCCCCGTGTCACAGATCCGCCGGGCACCTGGTCAGGAGGACGAGCGGTCTTCACGACCGGACATGACCACGTGCACGGCGGAGTATGTGCCGCCCGGACACGGTGGAATCACGGAAGGTGCGACTCAGTGTCGGAGAACTCACAGCACGCCCACCACGGCCACGGTCACGGAACCGGCGGCGAGGACGGTCCGAGCTGGACCCGAGCGGCGAAGATGCTCCAGGACGCCTCGCCCATCACCATCCCCGAGGGCGCCTCGGCGATGACCATCCACGTCCAGTGGGAGCCCGGTGACCCCGGCACCCCGCCGCACCGCCACTCCGGCCCGGCGTTCGGCTACGTCATCAAGGGCGCGGTCCGTTTCGAACTCGAGGGCGAGCCCGAGCGCGTCATCGAGGCCGGCGGCACCTTCTGGGAGCCGGGTGGCGACGCCATCCACTACCAGGACGGCAACGCCCTTGCCGACGAGCCGACCGAGTTCATCGTCACCATGATGTGCGCTCCCGGCAAGCCCATGCTGGAGCTGGTCGACGAGGAGGAGCTCAAGGAGCGCGCCCACCTGCGCGCACCGCGGCCCACCGCCTGACCCGGGACGTCCGGCCGCCGTCCGCTGCCCCACGGCGGCGGACGGCGGCATGTCGGCGCTGCGTGCCGGGTGCCGGATCACCGCGCTCCGTGACACGAAGTGCCGGCCGTTCACACGACAGGCGAGGCCCTGCGCCCGTGACACCGGTTACCGCCGAGGTGTCACAGGCGCAGGGCCCCGCCTGTCGCTGTCTCCTACTCCACGAAGTACGAGTCGTGCTTGTCGAAGAACGCGGCACGTTCCTCCTCCGACGCGTGCGCCAGCTGCGACACCTGCTCGAAGTACTCCTCGCGCGGGGCGCCCGGGGTGAACAGGAGCAGCATGTCGGCCGGAGCGTCGGAGTCGTTCCGGAAGGCGTGCAGCCCGCCCTGGGGCACGTGCAGGAAGTCTCCCTTGCGCGCATCCACCCACTGCACACCGTCGAACACGCGCACCGTGCCGTCCAGGATGTAGAAGGACTCGGAAATCCGCTTGTGGAAATGCGTCTTGGGACCGCCCGCCCTGGGCCGCATCTCCACCCGGTACAGCCCGAACTCGCCCCGAGTGGTCCCCGTGGTCGCCAGGTAGTGGGTGGCGTCCTTACCGGTACCGCTCTCACCGATGGCCGGCGGTGTGGTGGCCGGTCGGAAGACGGCGCTGACCTCACCGTCCTCTCCCCAGTACTTCTGCTCCGGGTACGGGTACGACATATCTGGATCCCTTCCTGCGGCGGGCGCGTGGTGACACGCCGGCGTGAACCGCCGAGCAGCGGTCCTTCCTACAACGAGACCGGTGGACATCCGCCGGTGTGACAGCCCGGAGCCCCGGCGGGGGGTCATTCGGCGGTCTGGTGGTGGATGAAGCGGGACACCAGCGGCGGCTCCATCAGCCAGCCGTGTGTCCGCCCGTGCAGCGCACGAGAAGCCGCGGCGGTCTGCCGCAGTGTGCCGAAGGCCACCGACGCGCCGACGGCCAGCAGGCCCGCGCACAGCGGCATCGCCCGGCTGAACGACGTGTCGAAGGCCGCGTCGGACCGGTAGGCGTCCGGTCCCATCCCGACCAGGAGGGGCAACGCCGCCACGGACACCAGCCCGGCCGCCCTGGCCGCGGCGTTGTTGATGCCGCTGGCCAGCCCGGCGTTCGCGGAGTCCACCGAGGACAGCAGGGTCACGGTCAGCGGAGCGACCATGACGACCATGCCGGCTCCCATCACCAGCAGGGCCGGGAGGATGTCGTGGAGATAGGACGCGCCCGGACCGACCCGCAGCATCATCAACATGCCCGCCGCGCACACCAGCGGGCCGACGGTGAGCGGCATCCGCGGCCCCAGCCGACGGGCGAGCATCCCGGACCGGGACGAGAACAGCAGCATCAGCGCTGTGTTGGGCAGCATGGCCGCACCGGCTCCCAGCGCCGAGTACCCGACGACGATCTGAAGTTGCAGAGCGGTCAGGAAGAAGAAGCCGCCCGTGCCCGCGTAGACGCACAGGGTGATCAGGTTGACAGCGGTGAACTGCCGGGACGAGAAGACGGACAACGGCATCATCGGGTCGCCGCTGCGCCGCTCCACGCGGAGGAACGCGGCACCCGCCGCGACGCCGGCGACGGACGCGCCGACGGCCACCGGTCCGCCGTCCCGGGCCTCGGTCAGCGCGTAGGTGATCAGGGCGAGTGCCAGAGCACCCAGGACGGCGCCGGGGATGTCGAAACCGACGCGCTGCCGGCCCCCCGTGCCGGCCGTGAGGACTCCGTCCGTCCGGGGTGTGCCGACGGACTCCGGGACATGGTGCAGTGCTACGGGCACGCACAGCAGCGCCGGGACGATGCTCAGCAGGAAGGTCCAGCGCCAGCCGGGACCGTCCACCAGCCACCCGCCCAGAAACGGCCCGAGGGCCGCGCCGACACCGCCGAAGCCCGACCACAGACCGATCGCGCGCGGCCGGTCGTCACGGTGGAAGGAGGCCTCGATGATCGCCAGTGAGCCGGGCGTGAGCAGAGCACCGCCGACGCCTTGCAGGGCTCGGGCGGCGATGAGCGTGGTGGTGTCCGGAGCCAGACCGCACAGCAGGGAGGCCACCGCGAACCACACCAGGCCCAGGACGAAGATGCGGCGCCGCCCGAAACGGTCGCCCAGGGAGCCGCCCAGCAGGATCAGACCCGCCAGGGTCAGCATGTAGGCGTTCACCGTCCATTGGAGCACGGCGAGGTCGGCGTCGAAGTCGTCCCCGATGCGCGGCAGAGCGACGTTGGTGACGGTCGAGCCGAGCAGCACCACGCCGGATCCCAGAACGGTGGCCAGCAGGGTCCACCGTCCCCGGGCACTGGCGAGGCGGAGCGGGGCGGAGTCGTCCGGAGCGGGGGAGTGCGTCATGTCGTGTCCTGGTTCCGTCCGGCGAAGCCGTCGCTGCCGGCGTACTCCTGCCGCAGGACGCGCACGTCGCGCACGGCAGCCGCGAACGCCTCGGGGCTCTCCTGCGGAAGATTGTGGCCGGCGTCCGCCACCTTGCGGTGGAGCCGGGGGCCGGTGAAGTGACGAGCGGTCGAGGAACCGTCCGCCGCGGGGAAGTTGCCGTCGGCCAGGCCGTCGAGGGTGACGGTGGGAACCGTGATCGCGGGCAGCTCGGCGAGACGTGTCTCAAGGCTCGCGTACGCCTCGGCACCCGGCGCGAAACCGAGCCGGTGCCGGTACGAATGGATGACGACGTCGGTGTAGTCGGGATTGGCGAACGCCCTCGCCGTCCGCTCCAGATCCTCCTCGCGGAACTGCCACTTGGGGGAGTTCCGCTTCCAGATGACCTGGGCGACCCCCCGCGGGTCGGCGGCCAGACCGGCCCGGCCCCGCTCAGTGAGGAAGTAGTAGAAGTACCAGAAGCCCGCCTCCCGTTCGGGTGCGACGGGTTCCATCGCCGCGCCGATGTCCTGGATGAGGTAGCTGTTGACCGAGACCAGGCCCAGAACGCGCTCGGGCCACAGGGCCGCGGCGACGTTGGCGGCGCGCCCGCCCCAGTCGTAACCGGCGAGGTAGGCCCGCTCCACGCCCAGGGCGTCCAGGAAGGCGACGACGTCGGCTCCCAGAGCGGCTTGCTGACCCGAGCGCTGAGTCGACTCGGACAGGAACCTGGTGGGTCCGTGGCCCCGTAGATAAGGGACGACAACCCTGAACCCGCTCTCGGCGAGCAGCGGGGCGACGCCCGCGTAACTGTGGATGTCGTAGGGGAAACCGTGCAGGAGCAGCACGGTGTCGTCTCCCGAACCCGTCTCGTAGTAGGCGACTTCCAGCACGTCGGTGCTGACTCGCCGGAGAGGGGCGAGTGCGTGGCGTTCAGACATGGGGGTCCTCTGGGTTCCAAGGCCCGCGGCGGTCGCTCCGGGCTCCGTGCCGCCGGGCGGACTTCGACCGACCGGGCGGGGCGGCGTCCGACGCCTGGCCGAAGGTCGGGGCGACCAGGCGAGGGACGGTCCGCGGCCGGCCGAGCCGGAGCGGCTGGCTCAGCCGAACATGCCGGGCTTGTAGTCGCCGGCGGGCTGCCGGTTGATGACGTTGATGCGGTTGTAGGCGTTGATGACGGCGATCAGCGACATCAGCGCGACGAGCTGGTCCTCGTCGTAGTGCTTCGTGGCATTCGCCCATGCCTCGTCCGACACGCCGTCCGCGCCGTCCGCGATGCGCGTGCCCTGCTCGGCCAGCTCAAGCGCGGCGCGCTCGGCGTCCGTGAAGACGGTGGCCTCGCGCCACACGGCCACCAGGTTCAGACGCTGCTGGTCCTCACCGGCGGCGGCGGCGTCCTTGGTGTGCATGTCGGTGCAGAAGCCACAGCCGTTGATCTGGCTGGCACGGATCTTCACCAGCTCCTGAGTGGCGACCGGGAGAGCCGAGTGCACCGCCGCGCCGGCCGAGTTGAGGTGCTTCATGACCTTGCCGGCCAGGGCGTTGCCGAAGTAGTTGACACGCGCGTCCATGACGGAACTCCTCAGGTGTGGAACAGTTACAGCTCACTGACCGGGAGCCCCTTCGATCTGTGACATCGTCGGTCATCGAGTCACTCCCGTCGGACCAGGACACGGTCCGGATCGTGCAATACGATCCGCAGCACCGTGTGACAACAAGCAGGTGGGCCCGTCGGCCCGAGGGCGGTCATCCTGGGACCGCAGACACCGGGCACGGCGAGCGCACCAATCAGCGAATTCAAGGTGATCACCATGGCAACCGAGAGTGTCCTGCACCCGAGCCTCATCGTCCCGGTCGGGCACGTCGAGCCCGTACCCCGCCGCATCCGGGGAATGATCGGCGGCCGTGTCGCCTTCGACACCCGCCGCGCGCTGTACGTCTGGGAGTGGCAGGCCTACCCCCAGTTCAGCATCCCGGTCGAGGACCTGGTGGACGGTGTTCTCGACGACGACAAGCACACGGAGCACCTCGGCGCCGGACCGGCGCACCGTCACACCCTGCGGGTTGGCTCGGAGGTCCGGCCGGGGGCGGCGTGGGTCTGGGGAGAGGGCGCCCCGGGACCCCTGCACGACACCGTGCGCTTCGAGTGGGAGGCGCTGGACTCCTGGTTCGAGGAGGACGAGCCGGTCTTCGTTCATCCCCGGAGCCCGTACTCCCGCGTGGACGCCCTGCGCTCCGGCAGCAGCGTCAGAGTCGAGGTGGACGGTGTGGTGCTGGCGGAAGCCCCCAACTGCGTGAAGTTGTTCGAGACGGGCTTGCCGACCCGCTACTACCTCGACCGAACGACCATCGACTGGAGCAGGTTGCGGCACTCCGACACGGTGACCCGATGCCCCTACAAGGGGACGACGAGCAGCTACTGGTCGTTCGACAGCGACACCGCCTCCCACGAGGACATCGCCTGGATGTACGACTTCCCGACCATCCACGTCAACCGCATCGCCGGACTGACCGCGTTCTACAACGAGCACGTCGATCTGTACGTCGACGGCTTCCTGCTGCCGAGGCCCACCGACCCCACCCGGCCGACCGCTGACTGACGACGCTGGACCAGCCGGCCCGGCCTGCACAGGGTTCCTCGCGAAAGGCCGTGGCCGGTGAGCGATTTACGCGCCGTTTTCACCGACGCGTCACACATCGGCTCCCGGCCCGGTCTCCTGAGGTGGAAAGTCCTCCCAAACCCACCCCATCGCGAGGAGTATGCCGTGAGCGACATCATTCTCGAACCCGCCGCACAGGAATTCGCCGACGCGGCCGCCAAGCCGCCGCTGCTGTACGAACTCGGTGTCGAGGGCGCCCGTAAGCTGCTCGACGACGTCCAGTCCGGGCCGATCGACAAGCTCGACGTAGACGAGAAGTGGATCACTGTCCCCGCCGAGGCCGGTGACGTGCGGGTGCGCATCGTCAAGCCCGTCGGCAGCACCGGCGTCCTGCCCGTGATCCTCTACGTGCACGGCGGCGGCTGGATCCTCGGCAACGCCGGCACCCACGACCGCCTGGTGCGTGAACTGGCCGTGGGCGCGGAGGCGGCCCTGGTCTTCGTCGAGTACGACCGCTCGCCAGAGGCGAAGTACCCGGTCGCCATCGAGCAGGCGTACGCCACCGCCCAGTGGGTCACCGCCATGGGCGCCGAAGAGGGGCTGGACGGCTCCCGTATGGTCGTCGCCGGTGACTCCGTCGGCGGCAACATGAGCGCCGCCCTGACTCACCTGGCCAAGCGGCGCGGCGACGTCACCTTCCTGCACCAGTCGCTGTACTACCCCGTCACCGACGCCGGGCAGGACACCGAGAGCTACCGGCTCTTCGCCCACGGTCCGCACCTGACGGCGAAGGCCATGGAGTGGTTCTGGAACGCCTACACCACCGACCCGGCCGAGCGTGACCAGATCACGGCCTCGCCCCTGCGCGCGACCCTGGAAGACCTCCAGGGGCTGCCGCCGGCGTTCGTCGTGGTCGACGAGAACGACGTACTGCGCGACGAGGGCGAAGCGTACGCCCGCAAGCTGATCCAGGCCGGCGTGCCGACCACCAGCGTCCGCTACAACGCCACTTTGCATGACTTCATGATGCTGAACCCGGTTCGCGGAACCCATGCCTCGACCGCCGCGATCGAGCAGGCCGTTCATGTGCTGCGCAAGGCGCTGGGAACCGACTGACCGACTGGTCGCTCTCGCGCGGCAATTCCGCGGAGGATCCCAATTCACCGGCGTCTTCACCTGCGTATTTCACTGGCAAAATGAAAGGCCACTCTCATGAGTGCACAAAAGCCGACCATCGTCCTCGTCCACGGCGCGTTCGCGGACTCCTCCAGTTGGAACGGCGTCGTCGAAAGGCTCCAGTCGCACGGCTACCCGGTGGTGGCCGCGAGCAATCCGCTACGCGGACTGGCCAAAGACAGCGAGTACGTCAGACAACTCGTGACCTCCATCGACGGCCCAGTGGTCCTTGCCGGCCACTCCTACGGCGGCTCGGTCATCAGCAACGCCGCCGTCGGCCTCGACAACGTCAAGGCACTCGTCTTCGTCGCGGCCTTCCTGCCGGACGAGGGCGAGAGCGCGGTCACCCTCTCCGGCAAGTTCCCGGGCAGCACCCTGGGGGAGGCGCTCCATCCGGTACCGGTCACCCTGCCGGACGGCAGTCAGGTCACGGATCTCTACATTGAGAAGAGCAAGTTCCACCAGCAGTTCGCCGCGGACGTTCCGGAGGAGACCACGGCGGTCATGGCCGCAACCCAGCGACCCGTGGCCGACGTCGCGCTGGCGGAGGGTGCCTCCACCCCGGCGTGGACGAACGTCCCGTCGTGGGTTCTCGTGGCCACCGAGGACCGGAACATCCCGGCCCAGGTGCAGATCTTCATGGCCGAACGCGCGAAGGCCACCGTGGTGAGCGTCACCGCCTCCCACGCGGTCAGCGTCTCGCGTCCCGGTGACGTCGCGCGCCTGATCAACGAGGCGGCGCAGGCGACCGGCTGAACCGCCGGCTCCCGGCACGCCGGGCCCCACCGGGCGGCCGATCGAGTGGTGGTCGGCCGCCCGCAAGGCGCGTCGAGGAAGCACGCGCCGTCGGCCGTTGCCCCCTCCCCGCAGCCCGGTCCAGGTGCCGAGCGCCGGGCCACCGACTCTGGGAACGCATCATGAACATGAACAAGCAGGCAGCTCGTGGACTGGTCGACATAGAGGCTTATCTGTACCGGGAGGCTCATCTCACTGCTGCTCGCCGGCGTGTGACGGCCTTCACCGCGAGGATGGGCGGGCTGACCCACGAACAGAAGAGGGATATAGAGCTGTGGTATCTGGAGGAGCAGAAGTACGTGGCTCGCATGGTGACGAAGTACATCGCCGACAGTGTCGGCGCGGCCGAGACGGCGAACAAGATCCGGTTCGGGCGATGGCTGCGCGGAACACTGATCGCCATGGCGGTGATCACCGTGTTGACGTTCGTATGCACGGCCGTCGTCGTGGGATCGGTGTCCTGATCCCCGCGCCGTGCAACCGGGGGGCACGTTCGGGAATGGCTCGACGTCCTTGAACGCCAAGGTATCGTGGCGGCCGGGAGGCTGTCATGGCGAGGGACGGAGCACGGACCGGATTCTTCGGGCGGCGGGACGAGTGCAAGGTTCTCGATGACCTCCTCACGCAGGCCAGGGCGGGGCGAAGCGGGGTTCTGGTGCTGCGCGGTGAGGCGGGCATCGGGAAGACCGAGTTGCTGAACCACCTGCGCGACCGTGCCACCGGATGCCGCGTCGTCAGGGCTGCCGGGGTGCAGTCCGAGATGGAGCTTTCCTACGCCGGGCTGCATCAGCTCTGCGCTCCGCTGCTGTCCCATCTCGATGATCTTCCCGAGCCGCAACGCAACGCACTGCGCACCGCGTTCGGAATGCAGGTCGGTGACGCGCCCGACCGGTTCCTTGTCGGTCTGGCCACCTTGAGTCTGCTCGCCGGGGCCGTCGGCGACGAGCCGTTGCTCTGCCTGGTCGACGACGCGCAGTGGCTGGACCGTGTGTCGGCCCAGGTTCTGGAATTCGTTGCTCGCCGGCTGCTTGCCGAATCGATTCTGCTCGTACTGGCCGTCCGCGAGTCCGGCTCCCGCGAGATTCTCGCCGACCTGCCGGAGCTCGCTGTGCGTGGATTGAACGAGCGCGAGTCCCGCAGACTCCTCGACTCCGTCGTCACCGGGCCGCTCGACCAGCGTGTGCGCGACCGCGTCATCGCCGAGACGCGCGGCAATCCGCTGGCCCTCCTGGAGCTGCCGCGAGGTCTGACCGCCGTCGAGATGGCCGGGGGATTCGGAGGGCCCAAGGCCCGGCCCCTGTCCAGTCAGATCGAGGCGGGCTTCCTCCGAAGAATCCAGTCGCTTCCCGCGGAGACGCAACAACTGCTGCTCATCGCCGCCACCGAGCCGGTCGGTGACGTGGCCCTGCTGCGGGATGCCGCCGAGCGCCTGGGAATCTCCGTGGACACCGCCGTGACCCACGCCGAGGCCTCGGGACTGATGACGCTCGGCATGTGGGTGCGCTTCCGCCATCCGCTGGTTCGCTCCGCGGCGTACCACGCCGTCGGCTTCGAGGAACGTCGGCGCGTGCACGCGGCTCTGGCCGACTCGATCGACGCGAGGCTCTATCCCGAACGCCGCGTGTGGCACCTGGCGAGCGCGGCGACGGGACCGGACGAGGCCGTGGCCGCCGAACTGGAGGGATCCGCCGGGCGGGCGCAGGCGCGCGGCGGGGTCGCGGCGGCGGCAGCCTTCCTGCACCGGGCCACCGAACTGACCCCGGATCCCGTACGCCGCGGAGCCAGGGCCCTGGCCGCGGCGCAGGCCGAATACCAGGCGGGCGCCTTCGACGCTGCACGGGAACTGGTCGATGCCGCGGAACTGAGCCATCTCGACGAAGTCGGAGCCGCACAGGCGACCTTGCTCCGGGGCCAGATCATGTCCGCGGCCAAGAGCGCCAGCGCCGGCCTGCCGCTGTTGCTCGAAGCGGCCAAGCGGCTCCAGCCGTACGACGCCGTACTCGCCGGTGAGACGTACCGGGACGCGATCTACGCGGCCCTGACCGCGGGCCGGCTGGCCACGGGCGGGGTGCGCGACGTCGCCGAGGCGGTGCTGAGTGCGCCGGGCCACGTCGACACCGAGAGCCGTGAAGGTCTTCTTCTGACCGGTCTCGCACGGGTGATCACCGAGGGATACTCCGCGGGTACGCCGATCCTCCGGGAGGCCGTCGACGCCTTCCGCACGGGAGGACTTTCCCGGGAGGAAGGCCTGGGATGGCTTCCGCTTGTGTGCCGCATGGCACACAGCACCTGGGACTTCGCCGCCTGGTCCGAGCTCTCGGCACGGCTGGTCGACCTCGCCCGCGGCAGCGGAGCGCTCGCCGTCTTGCCCTCGGCCCTCCTGCTGCGCCTGTCGAACCGGGTGTTCGCCGGCGACCTCCGCGACGCCGATTCCCTGGCCGTGGAAGCGAACGCGATCGGCGAAGCCACGGGCAGCAGCTTCTTCGCGCATTACGGAGCACTCGTCGTGGAGCCCTTCAAGGGACGGGAGTCCACGACCCGGCAGGCGATCGAAACCCTCACGCACGACCGTCTCCTGCGGGACGAGGGCAAGGTGACGACGGCGACCCAGTGGGCGGCGGCGGTCCTCTACAACGGCCTCGGCCGATACGAGGAGGCCCTCGCCTCCGCCGAGCGTGGATGCGAGAACCCGCAGGAACTCGGACTGTCCCTCCAGTCCCGGGTCGAACTCGTCGAAGCGGCCGTACGACTGGGGCGGACCGCGCAGGCGGCCGAAGCCGTGCGCACGATCGAGGAGATGGCCCAGGTCAGCGGAGCCGACTGGGCGCTCGGCATCTCGGCCGCCACTCGTGCCCTGGTGACCGAGGGGCAGGCCGCCGACGTCCTGCACCGGGAAGCGATCGAGCGGCTCGACACGGCACAGGCCCGGATGGACGGCGCACGGGCACGACTTCGCTACGGTGAGTGGCTGCGCCTGGAACAGCGACAGACCGAGGCCCGTTCCCAGCTGAACGAGGCGCACACGATGCTGGGCGAAGCCGGGGCCGAGGCATTCGCGGAGCGTGCGCGACGCGAGTTGCAGGCCGTGGGCGTGAAAGTGCGCAAACGCGCCTCGACGACGCCGGTGGTCCTCACAGCGAAAGAAGTCGAGATCGCGCGACTCGCCCAGGGCGGCTTCACGAACCCGGAGATCGGCGCCCGGCTGTTTCTCAGCCCGCACACGGTCGAATGGCATTTGCGGAAGATCTTCGCGAAGCTGGGGATCTCCTCCCGCAAGGAGATCGGCTCCGTGCAACTCGAAGGGATGCCGGCGACGTCCTGACCCGCCCGGTTTCCGGGCGGGCCCGGTCACCCTAGGCGGGGGACACGTCCGGCTCCGCCAGCAACGTGGGTACGGTGACGATCTCGACCTCCCTGGTCAAGAGGCGGTGAATGGGACAGCGCCCGGCGGCTGCCAGCAGCTGCTCCCGCTGCGCCGGCTCCAGATCGCCGGTCAGCCCGACGTTTTTGACGATGTGCCCCTGATCACCGAACCGTACGGCCACGTCGATGCGGTCGAGTGCCCAGCCGTGCCGGTCGGCCATCGCCCGCACGGCCATGGACGTGCAGGACCCCAGCGCTGCCAGGAGCAGCTCACCCGGGGTGGGACCCGCGTCGGTGCTGATCGGCTCGGGTTCGTCGGCCGTCAGGGTGTGGGGGCCGACCGCGATGGAGCGGGTGAGCCGTCTGCCTTCGGCAATGGACACGATGCGTGTGGTCATGGGTCTTCCTCTCGACCGAGGTGCGGGGACCGGGTAGCTCATCCCTCTTCCGCAGAGACCGAGCGGCGCATGCGTGTGTGACAGGCCGGCCGGGACAGCGCAGTGCTGTCCCGGGGCCCCCTCCCGCGGAGCGCGGCGCGGCCCACCAGGGCATCACCAGGGCACCACCACGCAGCCTCCCACGGGTTTTCAATGGCGCGGTCGCCGCGCTGCCGCGCGAGGGTTGGTCACGCGGCGCTCCGACGTCGCTCACCCACTCCAGCGGCAGGAGCCGACCGTGGACACGTATCTGAGAGAACGCAGACGCTCGCCGGTGCAGGACAGCCGCGCCGTGACCTCGGCGATCGACGATCTGGAGGGCGCGGTGTCCCTGTTTCTGCGGGCCCGGCCCTCGTTGATCGGCATCGCCTATCGGATCCTCGGCAATGCGAGCGAGGCCGAAGACGTGATGCAAGAGGTATGGCTGCGGTTGCAGCGTACCGACCGTACAGCCGTGCACAGCCCTCCGGCGCTGCTGCGGACGATCACCGTCCGGGTGGCGATCAATGTGCTCCAGTCGGCTCGCAGACGGCGGGAGTGCTGCGCCACCCCGTGGCTTCCGGATCCGCCGGACCCCGACGCCACACCGGACGCGGTGGCCGAGCGGCAGGATGCCGTGGAGCGAGCGGTCGCCCTGTTGCTGGAGAAGCTGACACCCCAGCAGCGCGCCGTCTACGTCCTCCGGCAGGGGTTCGGATACCCGTACGACCGGATCGCCGGGCTCCTGGACCTCTCCGTTGCCAACGCCAGGCAGCAGGTCACCCGTGCACAGCGGCGTCTCGATGCACCGTGGCGACGGCAGCCCGTGGATGTCGTCGTGCAACGCCGGCTGGTGCAGGCGTTGCGCGCGGCCGCACAGGTGGGCGACCTGGCCCGTCTTGAGCAGGTCCTCCTGAGCGACACCGGAGAACCCATGAGCGCCCCGCGTGGCAGGCCGGCGAACGGTTAGAGCAGTCGTTCGGTCCCGAAACGGTCACTGCCGTTTCGCCCAGCGCGGAGGATGCGTGGTGCTCGGACGCAGCCGTGAGTGTCAGATCATGGATGAGCCGGCGGCGTGGTGCGCGGGGAGGCCGGCATCGGCAAGACCGCCCTCCTGGACCATCCGGCGGGTTGAGCGAGCACACGTGTGCGGCGGGTACGGACGGGTG
Organism: Streptomyces corchorusii; assembly: GCF_001514055.1. Taxonomy (NCBI): domain Bacteria; kingdom Bacillati; phylum Actinomycetota; class Actinomycetes; order Kitasatosporales; family Streptomycetaceae; genus Streptomyces; species Streptomyces corchorusii. The sequence continues at coordinate 57,137 of NZ_KQ948380.1, forward strand.
CCGGGGCTGCCGGGAGGCCGTCGACCGGTCGGGGCGTACTCGGTGTACGCGGAGTGGCCGCAGCGGGAGAACCGCCGTGGTGACGCGCGGGAGCGGTTGCGGTTGGCGCACGGGATGTTCTCTCGGTCCGGCGAGGGTGCGGACGCCGGGCGTGCCGCCCTTGAGCTGTGGGCGACGGGGGAAGCGGTGGCCCGGCGCGGTACGGCGCTGCGGCGGCCTTGACCTCTCCAAGGCGCAGATCGCGGCTCTGGCCCGGCACGGGAACTGACGAATCCGGAGATCGGCGCGCAGTCGTTCCCAGCCCGCACATCGTCGAGTCGCATCTGCGCGGTGTTCACCAAGCCCGGCATCACCTTCCGCCGGCAGCCGCGCACCGTGCTCACCGGGTGGCCGCCCACCCCGACGGCGTGAGACCGGCCATCCCCACCTCGTCGTGTCACAGCGGGAGCGCCTGCCTTGTCTGTACGGCGGAGCAGGGAACCGTCGTCGTAACGAGGAGGCAATCACATGCGGGTGGCCGTGGCCGGAGGAACCGGCATGGTGGGGAAGTTCGTCGTGGCGGAGCTGCGGGCCGCGGGACACCGACCTGTGGTTCTCGCCCGTTCGCACGGCGTGGACCTGGCCACCGGCGTCGGCCTGGAAGAGAGGCTGTCCGGCAGTGACGCGGTGATCGATGTGACGAACATCGTCACGACGAGGAGGAAGACCGCGGTCGACTTCTTCTCCCGGGCCACCGGCAACCTGCTTGCCGCCGCCCGGTCGAACGGGATCGGGCATCTGGTCACCTTGTCGATCGTCGGCAGCGACGAGGTGGATTTCGGGTACTACTTCGGAAAGCGCGTTCAGGAAGCACTGGTCCGCGACGGAGGCGTGCCGTGGACGGTGCTCCGTGCCACCCAGTTCTTCGAGTTCCCCGAGCCGCTGCTGGACAACCGGTCACCGGTGGTCATGATGCCGAGGATGCTCACCCAGCCCGTCGCCGCCCAGGACGTCGCCGAGAAGCTCGTCGAGCACGCGGTACAGGGCCCTTCCGGCATGGCACGGGAGATCGCGGGGCCCGAGCGGCTGGACATGGTGGAGATGACGCGCCGTATCCTGCGCTCTCGGGGCCGGCGGCGGCTCGTCGTGCCGGTGACACTCCCCGGCAAGGTGGGCAACGCCATGTCAGGAGGCGGCCTGCTACCGCGTGGGGAGTACGTCCAGTGCCGCCGGACGTTCGACGAACACCTCGCCTCCTTGGGGCGGACCATGACAACCGGTCGGTGACCGGCGAGGGGGTTGCCCGTCGCCGGTCGGCGGCGAGCAGGCCTCCGGCCGGTCGTTCCGTGGAACCGTCACGTCGGCGCTCTCAGCGTCGAGACGTCGGGTCACAGCGCCGTGTGCAGGTGCCGCCGAGAGGGGATGCCAAGCTTGGCGTACACCTTCCTCAGGTGCCATTCCACGGTGTGCGGACTGAGGAACAGCTGCGCGCCGATCTCTGAGTTGGTCAGACCCTCCCGGGCCAGCTGCGCGATCTGGGTCTCCTGGGCGGTCAGTGTCTCCGCGGCGACACCGTCGCGCCGGGTCACCGTCTCACCGGTGGCCCGCAACTCGCGGACGGCGCGTTCGGCGAACGCGCCCGCACCGAAGCGGCTGAAGAGGGCGTGTGCCTCGCGCAAGTGTTCCCGGGCGTCCACGCGACGGCTCTCCCGCCGCAGCCACTCCCCGTAGAGCAGGTGGGCCCGGGCCAACTCCACTCCGGCCTGGGTACGTCCGAGTCGTTCGATCGCCTCGCGGTACAGCTCTTCGGCCGCGTGGCCTCGACCGAGCAGCGCCCGGGAGCGCGCCTGGACACCGAGCGCCCAGTTCGTGGCGGCGGCGTCTGTGACCAGGGCCAGCCGGTCCAGTGCGACCTTGGCCGCGTCGTGGCGACCGCTGCGCGCCGCGGCTTCCACCAGTTCGACCAGTCCCCAGTTGGCCGCGATCAGGTCCTGCTGGTGGGCGGTCGCCAGACGGGCCGCGTCGAAGGCCTGCTCGTATCTGCCCAGGCCGTTGTTGAGCACGGCTGCCGCCCGTAGTCCGACGGCCACGCCGAGGCCCTCACCGCGGTGCGCGGCCTCGTCCATGCCGGCCTCGATCAGCGGAGCGGCCTCGTGTTCGCGGCCCTGCCAGGCGGCGAGCGTCATCGTGCCGTACGGCGCGAAGCTGGTGCCGGCCGCCTCCCGCACCCGGGCGATCTCCGCGATGAGCAGTGCCGCCGCGTTCAGTTCACCGGCGCACGTGTGGAGGACGACCCGCGAGTTGAGTGCGAGGGGCAGCTCGGCCAGCGCGCCGACGGCCCGTGCGGTCCGGACCTGGCGTGTCACCAGCTCCGTCCAGCCCTCGTCGTCCCACATCTCGGCCGCCAGCGCCGAAGCCGGCCACGACAAGCGCAGGATCTCCTCCGGGTCGTTCTCACGGCGCAGCGCCCGTACCGCTTCGCGCGAGGCGGCGACCGCCTCGCGGTATCCGGCGGTGAAGCGGATGGCCAAGGCGTCCAGAAGCAGGTCGGCAGTGCGCGGCGGTCCCCCGACGGGCGGCAAGGTCTTCCGCGCGGTCGCCGCCACCTCGCGTACGTGCGTGCCGGGGGCGAGGCGTCCGGCGAAGATGGCGGCCGACAGGGCGTCCAGCAAGGTTTCGCGAGCCAGGCCGGCATCGAGCGGCACCAGCCGCCGCGCGGTGGCCAGCAGAAGGGGGAACGCCTCTTTGTCCCGGCTGGAGGCGAGGGCGATCCGGGCCTGGAGGAGGTCCGCGCGGGCGCGACCGAGTGCGTCCAGGACGCCGCTCCCGGCCAGCGCCAGCAGATCGCGCGCCGCAGCGGGCGCACCGGCGCGGAGTTTCGCCTGAGCCGCGGCGAGGGCACGCGTCGCCTTGCGCCGCGGGTCAGGCGTCAGTACGGCCGCGTGTGCGAGGAACGCCGCCGCGGCGGCGGTGCCGCCTCGGGCCAGCGCCCGCCCGGCCGAGGACTCCAGCTCGGCGGCCACGGCCTCGTCCGGCCGCACCGTCGCCCGCGCCAGGTGCCAGGCGCGGCGGTTCGGGTCAAGGCCGGGGTCGGTCGCCTCCGCCAGGACGCGGTGGATCTCCCGCACTTCCGCCAGCTCGGCCGACCGGTAGATCGCGGAGCGCAGGAGCGGATGCCTGAAACGCACCAGAGCCCCGATGTCGAGCAACCCCGCCGTCACCGCCGGGCCGGCCGCGGCGGAGTCGATGCCCAGTCGCTCGGCGGCACGCCTGAGCAACGCCGCGTCACCGACCGGCTCGGCGGCGGCGAGCAGCAGCAGGCGCTGCGTCGCGGCCGGCAGCGAGCGGACCCGTGTGAGGTAGCTTCTCTCGATACGGCCGGTCACCGGTCCGGGATCGGGCAGGTCGAGCCCGTCGGCCGGCCCCGCCCCGATGCGACCGCGGGGGAGTTCCAGCAGCGCGAGGGGGTTGCCGCGTGCTTCGGCGAGGACCCGGTCACGGATCCGCTCGTCCATCGGGCCGTCGGCCGCCGCGTCCAGGAGTGCGCGCGCGTCGGCGTCGTCGAGGCCTTCGAGTCTCAGCTCGGGCAGACCGGCCCACTCGTCGCGTCCTCGTTGTTCACGGGAGGCGAAGACCAGTGCCAGCGGTTCGGCGTGGACCCGCCGCGCTACGAACGCCAGCGTGTGCGCGGAGACCCGGTCCAGCCACTGGGCGTTGTCCACGAGGCAGAACAGCGGCTGCTCGGCGGCCGCGTCGGTCAGCAGTCCGAGTACGGCCAGGCCGACCAGGAACCGGTCCGGAGGTGGTCCCGTGCTGAGTCCGAACGCGGTGGCCAGCGCTTCTCTCTGCGGGGGCGGAAGGGAGCCGACGCGGCCGAGGAACGGGGCGCACAACTGGTGGAGCCCCGCGAACGGCAGTTCCATCTCCGACTCGGCGGCCGCCACACGGGCGACGCGGTGTCCGACGACGCGTGCCGCCAGGTGATCCAGCAGAGCCGACTTCCCGATTCCGGCGTCACCGCGCAGGACCAGTACGGCGCTGCGTCCCGCCTCCACCTGCGAGACCAGCGCTTCGAGCGCATCACACTCGCGGCGCCGACCACGCAGCCGCGCCGGATCGTCCCCACTCATCCTGACCCCCGCACGTGGGGGAGCATAACAACGCCACGAGCGGCTCAGCTGGTCGTGGCGGGGGAGGAACGGGCCGTCTTCCCCCGTTCCTCAAGGGCGCATCTCCCCTCGCTCGCCACGCACGGCGGCGGGGCGCCGTCGGCGGCGAGCACTCTCTCCAGGGGCAGGAGGTCGCCCGACCGGGCCGCAGTGCGGAAGGCCCTCACGAGCCGTCGGTGTGCGTCCGGGTCCACCGGCCGGGGCCGCCGGCTGCCGGCGAGACGCTCTTGCGCACGGAAGACTTGCTGTCTGGCATTGGTGACGCTGACGTGCAGGATCTGGGAGATACGGGCGTAGGGGTAGCCGAACCCTTCCCGAAGGACGTACACCGCACGCTGGCTCGGGGTCAGCGTCTCCATCAGCAGCAGGACGGCTCGTTCGACGGCGTCCTGCAACTCGGCCACCGTGTCCGGACCGGCCTGGTGGTCCGTCGAATCCGGCAGCCAGGCGCCGACGCAGGTTTCCTGGCGTCTGCGGGCGGACTGGACGACATTGACGGCGAGCCGGATCGTCGTCGTCCTGAGCAGCGCCGGTGGGTTGAGCACGACCGTCCGGTCGGTTCCCTGCCACCGCACCCATGTCTCCTGGAGGACATCCTCGGCTTCGACCGCGTCGCCGGTGATGCGGTGGGCGATCCTGAGCAGTCCGGGCCGGGCCCGGACGAACACCGACACCGCCTCACCGAGCTCGTCGGCGGCCGGGCGGGCCGCCATGCCCGGACTGTCCCGGACCTGCCTGGCTCTGGTCGGATACTGCTTCACGACCGGCTCCTTCGCTCGACTGGATGGCGCCCCGAAGGGCGGCAGACCCCAAGGTCACCCCCAGGTGTGACCGATCGCACCCCGCGGAGGCCGTAGGCGGGTTCGTAGTGGTTGGCGGCGGCCCCGTGGCGGATCGGCGACGGATCATGCTCGGACGCTCCGTGGACGAGCGCATTCCGATGATGACCGGCCCCACCGGGCTCGATCCCGAGATGCTCAGCCGCGCGTCTCAGCACCATCGCGTCGCCGATCGGTCCGGCTGCGGCGACCAGCGGCAGTCGTGGCATCGCCGGCGGAAGCGACCGGACCCGCCGGATGGAGGCCCGCTTGATGAGGTCGGCCGTGGGTCCCAGCTCCGGGGGCCCGAATCCGTCCACCGGTTCGGGCCCGTGAGGTCGCGCGGCAGTTCCGGCAGCGCGAAGGCGTCGAGGTCGTACCGGCCGTCCAGCGTGAGTTCGGGCAGTCCGGCGAACGTGCCCTCACCATGCGGCTCGCCGCAGGCCGATATCAGGTCGACCGGCACGGCGAGCAGACGCCGCGCGACGAAGGCCAACGTCTGTGCGGAGACTTCATCGAGCCACTGCGCATCGTCCACGAGGCAGAACAGCGGCTCCTGGAAGCCGCTCGCCTTGTCTCGGACTCGCCGTCCGCGTAGCTGCCCCCATACGAGGACGGCGTACAAGTGACGCGGATCATGGACATGGGAAGGCATGGCTGACTCGCGACGGCCGATGTTCTCTTGGCGGCATGAACGAAAACCCTGCGTTTCCCTTCCCTGCGCCGTCCCACTGGATCGACGGCCGACCTCTCCGGGGTTCCGGGCCGTTGATCGACGTGGTGAATCCCGCCGACGAATCGGTGATCGCCGCGGTGCCCGAGGGCACGGCCGAGGACGTGGACAAGGCGGTGGACGCCGCGCTCGCCGCCTTCCCGGCATGGGCGACGACGTCCCCGCAGCACCGTGTGGCCGTCATGCGGCGCCTGGCCGAAGGCCTTCAGCAGCACTCCGAGGCACTTGCCGCCACCATCACCTTGGAGATGGGCGCCCCGATCGGCTTCTCCCGACAGGCGCAGGTGGGGTTCCCCATCGCGGCGACCCTGGCCGCGATCTCGACGGCCGAGCGGTTCGAGTGGACGGAGGTGGTCGAGAACTCGCTCGTCATCCGCGAACCCATCGGCGTGGTGGGAGCCATCACCCCGTGGAACTTCCCGCTTCAGCAACTGGTGACCAAGGTCGTCCCTGCGATGCTGGCCGGCAACACTGTCGTCCTCAAGCCCTCGGAGAACAGCCCGCTCAGCGCCCGCATGTTCGCTGAGATCGCCACCGAGGCGGGTCTGCCGGACGGTGTGTTCAACGTGGTGCAGGGCACCGGCCCGGTCGTCGGCGAGGCACTCTCCCGCCATCCGAAGATCGACATGATCTCCTTCACCGGGTCCACCCGCGCAGGCAGAAGCGTCTCCGTGGCCGCCTCCGGCACGGTCAAACGCGTCGCCCTCGAACTGGGCGGCAAGGCGGCCCACATCGTCCTTCCCGAGGCAGACCTCGACTTCGCCGTCCGTCGCGGACTGGCTTACGCCTGGGCCAACGGCGGACAGGCCTGCGGCGCCTACACGCGCATGCTGGTGCCCGAGAGTCTTCAGGAGACCGTGGTCGAAAAGCTCCGGGACGTGGCCGGGGAGTACGTCGTCGGTGACCCAGCCGACGAGGGCACACGGATCGGCCCGCTCGCCTCGGAGACCCAGCGCCGGCGCGTCGACGACTACATCCGGCGTGGCATCTCCGACGGCGCCACGCTCGTGGTCGGCGGCCCCGGCCGGCCGGAGGGCTTCGAGACCGGTGCCTACGTCAGGCCCACGATCTTCTCCGACGTCGCCCCCGAGTCGGTCATCGCCCAGGAGGAGATCTTCGGCCCTGTCCTCGTCGTCATCCCCTACGTCGACGACGACCACGCCGTCGAGATCGCCAACGGCACGATCTACGGCCTCAACGGTGCGGTGACCGGTGACGAGGACCACGCCATGGCGATCGCCCGGCGCTTGCGCGTCGGCCAGGTCGATGTCAACGGTGGAGCGCACAACTTCCAGGCACCGTTCGGCGGGTACAAGCAGTCCGGCAACGGCCGGGAGATGGGCCGTGCCGGTATCGAGGAGTTCCTGGAGACCAAGGCGATCACCCGCTGACACACCGCGTCGCCATCACCCTGGGAGGCGAGCCGGGACGCCGACGCTCCTCCCGGGGCGGCGCGGCCGTGGGGGGACGCCCCCTCGCACGGCGGCCGACGCCGTCAGGGACGCCCTCCCTGTGCTCGCGAGGGTGTGGGACGGCACACTGTCGCGGGGAATGAGCGGTCCTGGCCGCGTCGCTGACATGGCCGGAGTACTTAGCGAAGGCCGCGGTCGAGGCGGCGCCCTCTCCCGCAAGCCCGGTCAGGACACCCACGGACGGGCGATCCCGTCGGGGACGGCACCGTCCCGTGCGAAAGGACAGCCATGGCAGATCGGGCAGCATTGGCAGCCTTCCTCCGGGCGCGCCGCGAGGCCCTCCAGCCGGAGGACGTCGGACTGCCCCGCGGGCGCCGCAGGCGTACCGGAGGGCTGCGCCGCGAGGAGGTCGCGGCACTCTGCGACATGTCGGTGGACTACTACAGCCGGCTCGAACAGCCACGAGGTCCCCACCCCTCGGAACAGATGCTCGCCGCCATAGCCCGTGGACTGCACCTGTCACTGGAGGAGCGCGACCTTCTCTTCCAGCTCGCCGGTCACGCCCTGCCCCACCGGGTGCGGCGCGGCGACCACATCAACCCGGGGATGATGCGCATCCTGGACCGGCTGGAGGACACCCCCGCCCAGGTGATGAACCACCTGGGCGAGACACTGAAACAGACGCGCTTGGCGGTGACGCTGCTGGGTGACGCGACGGCCCACACCGGACTGGCGCGCAGTGCCCACTACCGCTGGTTCACCGACCCGGTCGCCCGCCTGGTCCACCCCGAGGAGGACCACGCCGAGCAGAGCCGCCTGATGGTGGCGGACCTCCACGGCGCGTACATCCGCGACGGCGGCGACTCGCGTGCCGCCGAGCTTGTGGACGCGCTGAACAGGGAAAGCCCTGAGTTCGCCGGGATCTGGCGCGAGCGCCCCGCACTGGGGCCCTATTGCGCCTCCAAACGCTTCCTGCACCCCCAGGTCGGGACGCTGGAGCTGCACTGCCAGACACTGGTCGACCCCGACCAGTCCCAGCGGCTCGTGGTGTACACCGCGACACCGGGCACCGAGAGCCACACCAACCTGCGCCTGCTGTCCCTCCTGCCGAACACCGGGGGACAGCCCGTACCGGGCAGACCCTGAGGAAGCGGAGCGGGTGGTTGCCGCGGTGCCCGTCTTCGCCGTGCTCCGATGCCACCCGTCGGCTCCCTGGACGCGCTACCGGAGCAAACACGCGTCGGCCGGGACGTCGTGCATCAACTGGGCGATGTGGGTGGGGACGGGCGCGACGGGTTCACGGCGCACCCCGGTCGCCGGGGACCACACCAGATTGACGTCCAGGTCGGGGTCGACGTCGGGGTGGTCGGACCGGTTGTGACAACCCCGTGTCTCCCGCCGCTCCAACGCGCACAGAAGTGTCGCGCGAGCGGCGAGGACGGCGGATTTGAGATCAAAGGCGTACGCGAGGTCCTGGAAGCCGCCGATGTCGATGTGCACGCCCACGTACGCCATACGGTCCTCGATCGCGTCGAGTTCGGCGAGCCCGGCGGTGAGCCCCGCCTCGTCCCGCACGACACCGGCGCGCTCCGTCATCAGGTGCCGCACCGACCGTTGCAGCGCGCGGACGTCCTGGTCGCCGTCGGCGACCGCGAGCCGGTTCACGTCCGCCTCCGCGGCGCGAACCGCCGCCGGCGACCGTTGCTGGGAGGTGAGCCCGGCCGAGTACTCCGCAGCGGCCCGGCCGGCGATCCGGCCGTAGACGAGTGGTTCGATCAGCGAGTTCTCCTCCAGCCGGTCCGCACCGTGCAGACCACTGGCGGCCTCCCCGACCACGAAGAGCCCGTCGACATCGCTGCTGTGGTCCTCGGGCCGTACCCAGACACCGCCCATGGAGTACTGGGCGGTCGGCGCGACCTCGATCGGGTCATGGGTGACGTCGAGCATCTGGAGGTCCAACAGCGCCTGGTGCACCCGCGGCAGCCGCGTCAGAACCGTCTCACGCGGCAGGTGCGACAGGTCGAGCCACACGCCGCCGGCCCGGGTGCCGCGGCCCTCCTTGATCTCCGTGTAGGACGCCAGCGCGATCTTGTCCCGGCTGCACAGCTCCATTCGCTCGGCGTCGTAGCGCGTCATGAACCGCTCGCCGAGGTTGTTGAGCAGGACCCCGCCCACGCCGCGTGCCGCCTCGCTGACGGGCATGCCGGCCGCGTTCTCCGGCCTGATCAGCCCGAAGGGGTGGAACTGCACCAGCTCGGGGTCACGCAACCGGGCGCCGGCCTCGACGGCGAGGCGGAAGGTGTCGCCGGTGTTCTCGCCTCGACGCGACGACGTACGCCGCCAGAGGCGCGTGTGCCCTCCGGTCGCGAGGATCACGGAGTCGGCGTGCACGAGGTAGCGCGAACCGTCGACGAGATCGAACCCATAGGCACCGAAGACCGTCCCGTCGTCGACCAGCAACCGGGTGACGTACACGTTCGGCAGGACGGGAACGGCGAGTTGCTCGGCGCGTTCACGGAGCGCTCGCCGCACCTCCAGGGCGGTGAACGCGGCACGGCGGTACGTGTGGTCGGCGAAGCGGCGCCGGGCGGCCCCGCCGCAGCCCTGGCGGTCGAGACGCATGCCGTAGCGCCCCACGTCGTGGAATCCCTGCGCGGCGTAGCGGGCAACGACCTGCGCGGTGCGTGGGTCGGCCAGCGAGTGCCCTGCCCGCAGTGTGTCGGCCGCGTGCCGTTCCCACGTCTCCACGGGACCGGTGGCGAAGGGCGCCTCAGCCGAACATCCAGAGGTCGGGACAGTGTGGTGGACGTCGTCAGCCGCGCGTTTGGCCACCGCGATGACCGCGATGCCGGCCTCGGCGACTTCGATGGCCGCGCGGAGGCCGGCTCCACCGGCTCCCACTACGAGAACGGACGTGGCGAGCTGGTGTCCGAGCGAAGACACGGAACCTCCTGCGGCAGCGGACGGGCGAGATCATAGGCAGTGGTCGACCGGACAGCGGCCTCGTGTGTGACAGCGTCGGAACAACTTTCGCAGTGGAGTCCGTCACAATAATCCGACACAAGTTGTGGGTGCCGTCCGGGTATCGTTGTGAGGATCCCTCCGACAACCGTTGTGGCAGTCCTACACCCCCGGATTCCTCCAAGGAGCCGCGTCGCATGATCGCCAGCCCGCTTCCCGACCTGGTCGGCCGGCATCGCGAGTGCGCGGCCCTCGACGACCTGCTGGCTGGGCTGCGCGAAGGCGGGTCCCGCGTACTGGTGGTCCGTGGCGAGGCCGGCATCGGGAAGTCGGTGCTCCTGGCATACGTCGCCGCGCGGGCGTCACGGGTGAAGTCGGCCTGGGCACATGGCATCGAGGCCGACATGGAGCTGCCCTACGCGAGCCTGCACCAGCTGTGTACGCCGTTCCTGGACGAGCTCGACGAACTGCCCGAACCCCAGCGCGACGCCCTCCGCGTGGCGTTCGGGATGGCGGCCGGGGACCCGCCCGACCGCTTCCTGGTCGGCCTCGCCGTGCTCACACTGCTCACCCGGGCCTCGGAGAGCCGACCGGTGCTCGTCCTGGTCGACGATGCTCAGTGGCTGGACCAGGTGTCGTTGCAGACCCTGGAGTTCGTGGCCCGGCGACTGCTCGCCGAGGCCGTCGCGGTGGTGTTCGCGGTACGTGACCCCGAGGGGCGGGACGCACTCCACGGTCTGCCGGCACTGCGGATCGGCGGTCTCGACACCGTCGCGGCTGGAGAGCTCCTTGAGGCCGCCGTCGGCGGGCGACTGGAGAAGCGGGTCCGCAACCGGTTCGTGGCCGAGATGGGCGGCAACCCGCTCGCGCTGCTCGAATTCTCCCGCGGCCGCAGCGCCGCCGAGCTGGCGTACGGCCTGGACTCGTCGACGTTCCGGAGCGTCCAGGGACCGGTCGCGAGCCGTGTCGAACGGGACTTCGCCAGCCGGCTCGGTTCGCTGCCGGCGGCGACCCGGACACTGCTGCTGATCGCCGCGGCGGAACCGGTCGGTGACGCGCGTCTGCTGGTCCGCGCGGCCGCCTCTCTCAAGATCACCCCCAATGCCGCACCGGCCAAGGCGGCCGGTCTGATCGAGTTCGGTGAGTCCGTACGGTTTCGGCATCCGCTGGTCCGTTCCGCGGTCTACCACGGAGCCGGGCCCGAAGAACGCCGGGCGGTGCACCGGGCGTTGGCCGAGGCCACGGACCCGGTCCTGGACCCCGACCGGCGCGCCTGGCACGCCGCCCAGGCCGCCGACGGGCCGGACGAGGAGGTCGCCGCCGGGCTGGAGCAGGCCGCCGACCGCGCGCGGCAGCGCGGCGGGATCGCGGCCGAGGCGGTACTGCTGGAGCGCGCGGCCGAGGTGACGCCGGATCCGTGGCCGCGGGGGCGCCGGGCCCTCGCAGCCGCCGAGGCCCACTTCTCGGCCGCCGCGCCCGATCGGGCCACGGAGCTGGCGACGGTGGCCGAACTGTGTCCCCTGAGCGCTCTTGACCGCGCCCGCCTGGCGCGCCTGCGGGCCAGGATCCTGTTCGCCCGCAGCCGCAGCGACGAGGCGGCACCCCTGCTCCTCGAAGCCGCCGCACAGTTCACCGCCGCCGGGTCGCCACTGGCGCGCGAGACGTACCTGGAGGCGATCAGCGCGACCATCTTCGCGGGCCGGGTCCACGGTCCGACAGGTGCCCGCGCCGCCGCGATCGCGGCCCGCGGGTCCGGGGCGCCCCCCTCGGGCTCCAAGGCCGCAGACCTGCTCCTGGACGGTGTGGCCGCGCTCCTCGCGGACGGTTGTGAGGTCGGTGTTCCGGCACTGCACGGCGCTCTGGAGCTGCTCGCACACGAGGAGCTCGGCACGCGTGAGGCGACCATGCGCTGGCTCCTGCTTGCGCCAGTCGCGCTGGAGGCGTTCATCCACTACGCCTGGGACCTGCACACGTGGGACACGCTGTCGAGTCGCGCGGTGCGCCTGGCCCGCGACATCGGAGCGCTCGGCGCGCTGCCACCGGCCCTCGTCTACGCCGGCGGGGTGCACATCCACTACGGTGATTTCGCCGAGGCGGCCCGGATGATCGACGAAGCCGACGCGCTCGCCGCCGCGACCGGCCACGCTCCGCACAAGTACGCGACGCTCGTCCTGGCCGCGTGGCGAGGCGAGGCGGACGTCGCCGCCGGCATCATCGAAGAAGCCCGGCAGCGGGCCGAACAACGCGGCGAGGTGGGACTGCTGGGCGCCATGGGCTACATCCAGGGCGTGCTGTTCAACGGTCTGGCACGCTACGAGGAGGCCTTGGCGGCGGCCCGCACGGGCATCGACCACGACGGGTTCAACTTCACCGGCCTGTCGCTGGTGGAACACGTCGAGGCCGCCACCCGGTGCGGTGAGCTCGACCAGGCCCGCGCCTCGCTGGCCCGGCTGGTCGAACTCACCCGCGCCGCCGACTCCGGATGGGCCCGTGGCGCCAGCGCCCGCAGTCAGGCCCTCCTCGCCGACGGTGACGAGGCCGACCGCCTGTACCGGACCGCGATCGAGGAGTTCGGCCGCGGCAGTGTGGCCGTGGAGGTGGCACGTACCCACCTCCTGTACGGCGAGTGGCTCCGCCGCGGCAACCGTCGTGCGCTGGCCCGGGAGCACCTTCGCACGGCTCACGAGATGTTCGACGGGATGCCCGCCCACGCGTTCGCCGAGCGGGCCCGCCGCGAGCTGCTCGCCACCGGCGAGCACGTCAGGGTGCGGGAGAGTGCACCGACGAGCACCCTCACCCCCCAGGAGACGCAGGTCGCCATGCTCGCCGCCGACGGCATGACGAACGCGAAGATCGGCGCGGAGCTGTTCATCAGCCCGCACACCGTGGAGTGGCACTTGCGGAAGGTGTACACGAAACTCGGCATCAAATCGCGTCGCGCACTGCCGGGTGCCCTCGCGCGCACCCCGGCCGCGGACACCAGGAACGAGGTGCCGTCCGGCTGAGGGCCGCCGGGCCCCAGGTGAACCCCACGGGGTCCCTACGGACTCGACCACGGGTACCAAGGGCGCGGTGAGCGGTGCCTCGGGCCGAGGGTGGAAGGCAACGCCCCCGAGGGGCGCCCGCCCGCGAAGAGAGGTTCCCGAATGTTCGCGCCCAGCCCGGATACGACGACGCCGACCGAACCCCGGGTCGCCCGGCCGGGCGAGGACGACCTGGACATCGCCCTCGGCATCTTCCTGGCCCAGCGGACACGACTGTTCCGCATCGCCTACCGGATTCTCGGTGACGTCTCGGCAGCCGAAGACGTGCTGCAGGAGGTGTGGCTGCGCTGGCAGCTCACCCACCGCGTGGAGATCAACAATCCGGCCGCGTTCCTGACCACGGCCACGACCCGTCTGGCGATCAACGTCGTCCAGTCCGCGCGGCTCCGTCACGAGACACCGGCCGAGCCGCAGTTGGCCGACCTCGGCGACCGGGCCGCTCAGGATCCCATGGTGTGTGCCGAGCGAACCGTGGCGGTCGAGGCGGCCCTGGCCTTGCTCATGGCGAGGCTGACCCCGGACCGGCTGGCCGCCTACGTGCTGCGCAAGGGCTTCGACTACGCCTATGCCGATCTGGCGGGGCTGCTTCGGATCAGCGTGCAGAACGCCCGAGTGGTGGTCCACCGAGCGCAGGCCCGCCTGGAGTGCGACCGCGAACGGCCGGTCCCCGCTGAGTCGCACCGTCGTCTCGTGGCCGCGTTCCGGACCGCGGCCAGCACCGGCGACCTGGAAGACCTCATCCGGTTGCTGGTCCCCGGCAGCCATGTGCACCGCCTGCTGTCGCCGGCCTGAGAGGAGGCACGAACGGCGCGACCCATGCGAAGCCACGGTCGTGCGTCCAGGCGCTGCCGTGCCCGCCCGCAGCGCGCAGTCGTGTGACTGCCGGATGACGGCACGGAGAAAGCACGCGAAACCGTGGCACGGCCTGCCACCCGGCAAGTTCCCCGGCTCACGCGCATCTCTGGAGGAACAGTCCTCCCGGCCGAACCGGTGTCACACGGGAGGCCTTGAAGCGCGGCGCTGGGTGACGGCCCGAGCCGTGATCCGGAGCACCGGGCTCTCACCAGTGCGTTCATGATCGTGAGCGATGTTCGACATGTACCGAACGCCCGGTAACATGGTCGGCATGCCGGACCACTCGTCCCCTGCCGACAGCGAGATCGCCCTGCCGCGCCTGCTCGGAGTGCTGAGCGACCCGACTCGGCTGGGGATCGTCCGCATCCTGTCCGACGGTGCCGAGCGCGGATGGGGGCAATTCAGCGCCCCCGTCGCCAAGTCCACTCTCAGCCATCATCTCAAAATGCTGCGCGAGGCGGGTGTCACGCAGACCCGTCAGGAGGGCACGCGCTGCTATGTGAAGCTGAGGCGTGACGCCCTTGAGGCCCGTTTCCCCGGCCTCTTGCCGGCACTGCTGTCCGCCGCTGTCAGCGACAACATCGGAGACCATGTCACCGAGCGCGACGAACCGGCGTAACGACGTCATTGTCGGCGCCCCGTACTGAATGGGTTGTGTGTCCCTGGGCGGGTGAACCGTCGCCGTAGGGGTTGTGACGCGGGCTGCCACCCAACCTGGCGTCCGCCGCACTGGTCGCGGTGTGTCGTGGCACCCATGCCACCGTGTGCCCATGGGGGCGAACGCCCCGAAGCGCTCCTGGGGAGGTGACCGGGCCTGGCCGGCGCCGGTCGGTGTCCGGCATGCTCCAGCCCCCGTCGCGTGTGACACGCCGTGACCCATCGCCCGGCGAAGCCTCTTCTTCCCCATTTGACTGTGACACGAAGTCTTCATAATGTTCTATGTACAACGAACATCGAACAAGGAGCACCTCATGCGCGTGGACTCCCTCGACCGGACCTTCTCCGGCCATGTCGCGATCGTCACCGGTGCCGGATCCGGTATAGGCCGGGCCACGGCCACCGCCTTCGCCGAGGCCGGCGCCCACGTACTCGGTGTGGGTCGACGTGAGGCGCCGTTGCAGGAGACGGCCGCGGCGCACGCCAACATCGACGTCCTGGCGATCGACATATGCGGCGACGGAGCACCTGCCAAGGTTGTCAGTGCCGCCGTGGAACGCTGGGGCCGCCTCGACCACCTCATCAACAACGCCGGCGCGACGGCAGTCATGCCACTGGCGGAGACCGACAAGCAGACGATCGTCGATCTGCTCGCGCTCAACGTCGTCGCTCCGAGCCTGCTGGCCCACGAGGCCCTGCCCCACCTGCGGAGGACCTCCGGGACGATCATCAACGTCTCCAGTACCTACGGCCACCGCCCCATGGCGGGCGGCGCGCACTACTCGGCGTCCAAGGCGGCCGTCGAGCAGATGACGCGGAGCTGGGCCCTGGAGCTCGCCGGCGAAGGTGTCCGGGTCAACTCGGTCGCTCCCGGCCCCACCCGGACCGACGTCATGCTGCACGCCGGCCTCACGCCGGAGGCCGCCGACGACATGTACGCCTACGAGCGTGACCGTATCCCCACGCACCACATCGCGAGCGCTGACGAGGTGGCTCACTGGATCCTTCGTATGGCCGATCCCGCCGGGCGTCATGCGACCGGTCAGGTGATCACTGTCGACGGCGGGCTGGAACTCATCTGACTCCACCGCCCCCGGCCCGCTTCTGACGGCTCGCCACGATCTCGCGTGGCCCGGGAAGATCCACGGGAGCCCGTGAGCCGCGTGAGGGTGCTTGCGGCGTACCTGATCCGGCTAGTACTCCAGTCAGAAATCGTTGCCTGAGCTGGTTCTTCTTCGGTAGTGGCAGCGGCGGGCGATGGCCTGGTGTTGTCGGCGCCAGAGGGACCAGTTCAGGGCGTGGATGACTGCTCCGAAGCGGGGTGTGGGCCGGGGCAGGAGAGCGTCCAGGAGTCTGCGGATCTCTGCCACCGTGAAGCGGACGGTGCTGGTGGGGTCGTTTCTGCGGCCCCCCTTTCGGTGGTCTGGGCCGCGACGACGGACAGAAACGCGTGGGCGAGCATGGCCAGGGTGATGTGGCGATACCAGCCCCGGATAGCGGCGGACCTCGTACTGG
>NZ_KQ948381.1:0-60333 GCF_001514055.1 Streptomyces corchorusii
TCTAGGTCCTGTCGTCAAACTCCCGTCGTCCGCCCGGAGGGCGGGCCGCGCGGCGTCAGGTGCGTGCTCTCGGCGTGCCGGGCCCTGGCCCTCGTACTGGATGTACTTGGGTCGGGGCCCGGTGCGGCGAGTGGGGGCACCTCCCACGCCGTTCAGGCAGTGGGGGAGCGTGCATGGCGTCGCGCGGCAGACGGGAGTTTGACGACAGGGCCTAGGTTCAGGGTGTCCACTCGCTCGTCCGCCACCTGCGACCAGTACACCCGCCGCTCTGGCGAGCAGGCCAGGAGAGTGCCGCACAACGTGGCCACCTATGGCGCGGGCACGGGGCCTGGCTCCAGTCCCGCCCCACGTGGCATCCCCGCCCTTCACGCCCGGCGGACTCCGGCGGGTGTCAGGTGCGTGTCAGCGGCAGGTCAGCTCGGTGTGGTCCCATCTCGTGGTGGCAGATCAACGTATCACGGAAATAAGTGATCTACTGGAGATTCCGGTCTACGACCGGCGCGAAGCTCTGGAAGAGCTGGTGACACACGAACTGAAGTCAGCCTTGCTGATGGAAGACGACGATTACCTTGCGCCCGACTCCGTTTTTTTCGAACTGGGTCTGACATCCCTGCAGTTGTCCGAGATCAAATACACTCTGGACAAGGTGCTCGGATGCGAAATCGAGGTCGCACAGCTTTTCAACAGGCCGACGATCGAGCAGCTCGTCTCTTATCTGTCCGAGCATGTCATCGCCGAGGCTTTCGCCGATCCTGATGAGGACCTTCACCGTTGAAGCGTCGCCGTCAGCCCACACGCGATCTCTGGACGCCCTGACCAAAGAGCCCCACGGGGCGTAGCCCAACCCGACACGGAGACGGGACGTTGTCAAAACACTCTGAGCTTTCCGAAGCGACCCCGCGCGACCTGCTGCGGAAGATCGACGAGCAGGACGCCTTGATCCGTGAGCTGTTGCTGGAGAAACACGAACCGATCGCCATCGTGGGAGCCGGACTCAGGTTTCCCGGTGGTAACGAAAGCCTGCGGGATTTCGACGAGTTCCTCGCCAAGGGCCAGTCAGGCATCCGCCCCCTGCCGGAGAGCCGACGGCACATGCTCACCGGCTCGGATCCCGAGGACACACAGCCGGTCATCGGCGGCTTCCTGGACGAGATCGACCGTTTCGACGCTGCCTTCTTCAACATCTCTCCCCGTGAGGCGGCCTACCTCGACCCGCAACAGCGGATGGTCCTGGAGACCGCGTGGCAGGCGCTGGAGAACGCCTCCATACCTCCGGGGGCGTGGCGGCACCGTGAAGGCGGTGTCTACATGGGTGTCAGCTCCTTCGACTACGCACTGGACACCGCGGGCGTGCGCGCAGAGGAGGTGGACAGCTACATAGGCACCGGTTTGTCGCACAGCAGCGTGCCGGGCCGGCTCAGTTACCTACTGGGCTGGCGGGGGCCGAGCATCAGTGTCGACACCGCGTGCTCCTCCTCACTGGTCGCGCTGCACCTGGCCGTGCAGGGACTGCGCAACAAGGAGTGCGGCATCGCCCTGTGCGGCGGCGTGAACCTGATACACAACGTGGTGAGCAACGGTGCGTTACGGGCGGCCAACATGTTGTCTCCCGACGGCCGGTGCAAAACCTTCGACGACTCGGCTGACGGGTACGCCCGCGGCGAGGGATGCGGCGTGCTCGTCCTGAAGCGTCTGTCGGACGCCGAACGCGACGGGGACTCCGTTCTCGCGCTCGTGCGTGGCACCGCGGTGCGCCAGGACGGTGAGAGCGCGGGCCTGACCGTGCCCAACGGACAGGCCCAGGAGCAGGTGATGGGAGCCGCGCTGGCCGCGGCCGGTCTCGAACCGGGGCACATCCAGTACGTCGAGGCGCACGGCACCGGCACGCCATTGGGCGACCCGATCGAGATGGGCTCGATCGCCGCACTCTTCGCGGCATCGCACGACAAAGCCGCACCGGTGACGGTCGGTTCTGTGAAGACCAACATCGGGCACCTGGAGGGTGCCGCGGGAATGGCCGGTCTGGTCAAGACCGTTCTTCAGTTGCAGGCCGGCAAGTTCTACCCGCACCTCAATTTTGAGCGCCCCTCGGGGCGCATACCCTGGGAAAGATACCCGGTCACGGTGCCCACGGGCGAGCTCACGTGGGAGGGCACCCCTCGCCGAGCGCTGGTGAACGGTTTCGGCTTCGCCGGGACGATCGCCACGGCCGTGCTCGAACAAGCTCCGGCTCACTGTGCCGGACCCGCCCTGGACGGGCACGCCGAGTCGTCGGATCGTCATCCGGGGACCGACGGGAAGCGGGGCCATGTCTTCACCCTGTCGGCGAAGAACGACCGCTCCTTGCGCTCGCAGATCCGGCGGTACCAGCAGTTCCTCACCGCCGACGCACCGCCGTCCCTGGCCGACATCTGCTTCACTTCCAACACCGGGCGGGCTCACCACAAGGTGCGTCTGGCAGGAGCAGTCGCCAGCCGGGAAGAGCTGGCGCAGCTGCTGGATCGGCGCCTGCACTCCGCCGGAGCGTTGCCCGTCGGCGGCGCGCGCAAAGCGGCCTTCCTCTTCTCGGGGCAGGGTTCGCAGTTCTCGGGAATGGCGGCGGCGCTCTACCGGCGCTTTCCTGTCTTCAGGGAGCGCGTCGACGCATGCGACCGGATACTGCGCCCCCTGACAGGGCGTTCGATGAGGGACATGCTGGTCGGCACCGACGACCACGGCGACGACATCCATGAGACCCGGTACAGCCAACCGGCCCTGTTCTGTCTGGAGTACGCGCTGGCGGAGCTGTGGACGGACTGGGGAGTGCGGCCCAGCGTGCTGGTCGGGCACAGCATCGGTGAGCTTGTCGCGGCGACGGTGGCCGGCGTCTTCTCCCTGGAGGACGGTGCCCGGATCGCCGCGGAACGCGGCCGGCTCATGCAGTCGGTCAGCACCCCGGGCGCCATGGCGGCCGTGGCGGTGGCGGCGGAGGAGATCGGCCCGCTGCTCGGCCCGTACGACGATCTCGCTCTGGCGGCGATCAACGCTCCCGACCAGTGCGTCGTCTCGGGCGGTTCGCGTTCGCTGGAAGCCCTGCTGGAGGATGCGCGCCGACGGGACATTCGCGTCAAGCGGCTCCCCGTCTCGCACGCCTTCCACTCACCGCTGATGGCGGAGGTGGCCGACGAGTTCCGCGCCCTGTTCGAAGGCATCCGCTGCCGTGCCCCGCGCTTGCCCGTGGTGTCGGCACTGACCGGAAAGGTGGTCCGGGCCTCGGAATTCGCCGATCCGGCCTTCTGGGTGCGCCATCTGCTCGAACCCGTCGATTTCCTGGGCGCGGTACAAGCGGTCGAGCGCCGCGGTACGCACGCGTTCGTGGAGATCGGCCCCTCGGCCTCTCTGATCTCGCTCGCACGCCGGTGCGTCACCAGGAACGACCACTTGTGGGCCGCCAGCAGCCGTGCGGGCGACGAGGACGGTGCGACCATCGACCAGGCTGTCGCCAGCCTGTACATGGCCGGGCTGTCCGTCGACTGGTCCGCGTACCACCGGGGGACTACCCACCGGCGCGTGGACTTGCCGACGTACACGTTCGACCGAAAGCGGTACTGGCTGCCGTCCGGCACCGGTCCGGCACCGAGTGCCTCTCCCGGTCCGCTGCCCGAGGCGCCGCCCGCCGCAGCCCTCGAAGAGGAGAGCAAGGCTGTGGCGCCCGAGTCGGCCGGGTGGCCGGCGGACGCGAGCAACAGGGCGATCAACGAAGCGATACGCCGCGAGCTCGTGGCGATTCTCCGCTACCAGGACGTTGAGGACATCGAACCTGATGCGGATTTCGCCTCCTTGGGCCTTGATTCGCTCACGGCCGTCAGTCTGAAGAATCGGCTTGAGCAGGTGTTCGCCGTTTCACTTCCGACGGCTGTGGCGTTCGAGCAATCACGTATCGATCTCCTGGCCGGCTCCATCCGCAGTCTGCTGATCCCGTCGTCGCGATGAAGGGCGCCATGATGGACGCGAAGAAGACCGACACGCTCCACGCGGCTCTGGCATACCAGGCGGCCCGCCAGCCGGATCACCCGGCCATCCTGTGCGAAGGCCGCAGTCTCACCTACCAGGCGCTCCACCAGGAGAGCAACCGGGTGGCACAGGCGTTGCTCGCCTCACAGGTCGGCCGCGACTCCCGGGTCGCGTACCTGGGCAAGGAGTCGGAACGCTACTGGGAGCTCGCCTTCGCCTGCGCGAAGATTGGCGCGGTGCTGGTGCCCGTCAACTGGCGGCTGACTCTTGACGAGGTCCATCACATCCTGGCGGACTCGGGCACGGAGCTGCTGGTGGTCGACGAAGGCTGTCGAGCCGTGGCGGAAGGTGTGCGCGACCGGCTCGACCGCCTGCAGACCGTTGTTCTGGCTGACGACTCCGAAGACGGGGGCGCGGGCTGGGTGGGCTGGACCGCACCGCACCCGGACACCGACCCGCAATCGGGCGGCGACCGGGAAACCGCGGTGGTGCAGATCTACACGAGCGGCACCAGCGGGCGGCCCAAGGGTGTCGTGCTGCCGCACCGCAGCTTCTTCAACGTGGCCGAGGCCATGGAGCAGCACGGTCTC
The DNA here is from genome assembly GCF_001514055.1 of Streptomyces corchorusii. NCBI lineage: Bacteria > Bacillati > Actinomycetota > Actinomycetes > Kitasatosporales > Streptomycetaceae > Streptomyces > Streptomyces corchorusii. The sequence continues at coordinate 4,584 of NZ_KQ948381.1, forward strand.
GACTGGTTCGACTGGCTGCCGGGCGACCGCAGTCTGATCGGCCTGCCGGGCTTTCACATAGGCGGCTTCTCCTACGCGATGCAGGGCTTCAACGCCGGGGTGACGATCGTCTCCATGCCCATGTTCGTCAGCTCGTCAGCTCTCAGGCTCATCAGAGAACTGCGGATTACCACCGCGATCGTGGCGCCCGCCATGCTGCAACTGCTCTTCAACGAGCCGGATGCCAACCCCGAGTGCTTCCAGTCGTTGCGCAAAGTCGTCTACGGTGGCTCTCCCATCTCGGCGCCGCTGCTTGAGCAGTGCATGAAGATGATCGACTGCGACTTCCTGCAGATCTACGGGAGCAGCGAGACAGGTAACTTCGCGGCTTGTCTGCCACCCGAGGACCACAGGCAGGGCAACCCCCGGCTGCTGGCCGCCGGCCGGGCGTACCCGGGCATCACGCTGCGGATCATCGACCGGGACGGCAAACCGGTGCCACCTGGCACGGTCGGAGAGGTCTGCGTCCGCTCGCCCGCCCGGATGCTGGAGTACTGGCGTCGCCCCGACGCCACGGCCGAGACCCTGGTCGACGGATGGATCCGCATGGGCGACGCGGGCTACCTCGACGAAGACGGCTACCTGTTCGTCAGCGACCGCGTCAACGACATGATCATCGTGGCGGGAGAAAACGTATATCCCGCCGAGATCGAGGCCGCGCTGTGCGCCCATCCAGCGGTCCTCGAAGTCGCGGTCGTGGGCATTCCGCACCCCAGGTGGGGTGAATCGGTGCACGCCCGAGTGGTCCTTGAGCCGGGCCAGCGCGTCACCCCCCGCGAGCTGATGCTGTCTCTGCGCGGCCGCATCGCGGACTTCAAGGTGCCCACCAGTTACGACTTCGCCACGGCCCTGCCGAGAAATCCGAGCGGCAAGGTCCTGCGCAGGATGGTGCGTGCCGAACTCGCGGAGAAGTCGCCGCGGGTCGGCCGCTGAGTACCGCCGGCCGAGATCCCCGGGGGCGGCACCGTCACGCTCGAACAGCACGACCACGACGCCGACGGGAAGGGCATGCTGACGCAGACGCAGCAGTTCCCGCCCCGGTACGAGCACCGCCTGGACTTGAGCATCTGCACCCTGACGATCGAACGTCCCGGCAATGACCCGCTCGTGCTCACCCCGAAGGGCGAAGCCGCGCTGATCGGCCGGCTCACCCAGTTCCCCCCGAGGGGCGACCTGTACCAGCTAAAGGCCCCGGTCGAGTTCGTCGACCCGGCCAAGCCCGACGACATCGCCGCAGTACTGCAGAAGTTCCCCGCGAAGGTCGGCGGCCTGTAGCCGCCACGCCAGCACGAAGCGCAGGGCCCGGCCGACCGGTCCCTGCGCTTCGTGGGTTGCGCCCCCAGAGCTCAAGGGTCAGCGCGTTACCACTGTCCAGGGGGCAGCATGGCCTCGGCCGGAGTCACGGTAACCAGCGGTTTGCCGCATCTGCGGTCGCCCGGTATATCCGGGACCGGCCCGGCCAGAGCGCCCGGTCCGGCGCGTGCCCTTTGCCTGCTTACGGCCGTCGCTGTGCACCGCCCTGGTGATGTTCGCCCAGGGCGGTGAGGGCGAAGACGGAGGCGTGGCTGGGGTGGGCGTAGGGGATGGGGCGGGGGGCGACCTGTTCGGGCCGGGAGGTGAAGCCGCCGTCGGCTTGCTGATGGGCCAGCAGGTAGGCGAGGGCCTTGCTGCTCCAGACGGGCCGGTTCAGGCTGGTGCCCGCGCTGAGGGCGTGGGCGGTGCTGCTGACGTCGCTGGCGTCGCCCGCCTGGTGGCCGAAGCCCCCGCCGTCCGGGTTCTGGGCGCTGCTCAGGTAGGTGTCGGCCCGGTGCAGAGCCTGCTGGATGCGTTCGGTCAGCACGGCCGTGATGGGGGGTGGGAGACAGGTGAGGGCTGCGGTGGCGCGGCGCAGGGCGTGGGCCTGGGCCAGGCTCCAGCTGCGTTCGAAGGTGCCGTCGGGCTGTTGCGCTTCGAGCAGGTGCAGTGTGGCGCGGCGCAGGAGCGGGGTGTAGCGCGCGGGGTCGGGGGCCAGGGCGCAGATGGCGTTGGCGGTCATGACGGCTTCGGAGGGCTGGCCGGGCAGGTAGGTGGGAAAGCCGCCGTCGCCGCCGGCCAGGGTGGCAAGGTGGGCGCGGCCCCGGTTGAGGGCAGGTGCGTAGCGGGTGGGGTCGATGGCGTGGAGGGCTTCGAGAACGGCGCCGGTGCTCTCGGTGTCGCCCTGGGTGACGCGGTCGGTGAAGGCCCAGCCGCCGTCGGGATTTTGGGGCAGGGCGAGCAGGGCCAGGGTGTGTGCGCCGACGTTGCCTTCCCACACCTCCCGCCGGCTCGCCTTCAGCCGGTGGGTAAGGAAGCGGCGATCCTGCGGGGCGGGCTCCTGGCCGAGGCTGCGGGCGGCGAGGATCTTCATGGCGCAGCCGGTGAGCTCTCCCCAGGTGGCCTGGCCGCGGTAGTCGAGACGGGCGGCCTGGGCTCGGAACCGTGCAGGACGGCCCGAATACACGCCGACCCTTCCAGCTCCTGGCCGGCCTTCTGCCGCTCCCGGGCACGTACGGCGCTCGGCCGGCCAGCTTGCCGCAGCCGCCCGGGCGCGCAGGGCCGCACCTCCCGGCCCTGCGACCGGCCGTACGGACGCCTCACGCGCTGCATCCCGGCGTCCCCCAGCCGGGCGACGCGGCGACCGGGGTCACGGTCCTCGCAGGCCCATGTCCGTCATGCCGCCGCCCGTGAGGTTGGGCGCCAGCAGGGGCAGCCAGAAGACGCCGACCGCGAGGGCGAGCGAGGCGAGTCCCACGGCGCGGGCGAGGAGACGGCCCCGTGGCAGGCGTTTCTCTGCGGTGATGACGGCGGCCAGGCCCACCGTGGCCCAGAGGTTCATCACCCCGAACGCGGTGAGCAGCAGCATCAAGGACCAGCAGCAGCCCAGGCAGAACGCTCCGTGATGGGCCCCGGCCCGCAGGTGGCGGGCGGGGCCGCGGTACGACGCGTAGTGCAGCAGCGAACCGACCGGTGAGCGGCACCGGGTGAGGCAGACGTCCTTGAGGGGGGTGAGCTGGTAGGCACCGCTGAGGGCGAAGACGGCGGCGGCCACCGCCGTCCCCGCGGTGGGATGGGCGGTCGCCACCCGTGCCGCCCCGGCGGCCAGGGCGTACGCCGGCAGCCCGGCGGCTGCCCAGACCAGCAGGTAGCCGGCGGTGAACGCGATCAGGCGCGGCGTCCGGTGCGCGGGTGCGGTCCGCGCGTACAGCGAGGCGACCGGTGCCGTGGCCGGCAGCATCATCGCGGCCATCATGATCGTCCACGCGCCCAGGAAGGCGGGCAGCTCGCCGGCCGCGGTCCCCGCTCCCATGTCGCCCCGGCGCAGTGCCGTCCACGTCCAGGCCGCGGCCGTGGCCGCCATGAGGAGGACCGCTCCAGTGCGGGCCGTCGGGCGGCGGGCCGCCGTCGCGGGCCGCGTCACGCCGACCACGAGAAGGGCGCCGAGTGGGCGTTGTGGCCGGTGAAGTCCCAGGAGCGGCCGTGCACGCCGTGGCCGACGGCCCGTGTCGACCTGGCGACGGTCAGCGTGCTGTTCGCCGGGTGGAACATGCCGGACAGTTTCATCACGGGACCGTCGTCGCCGAACTGCGGGGCGACCTGGTCCTCGATCTCGATGTGGATGGCGTCCGCCACCCGCACGGTGTGCCGGCGGCCGTCGTCGTGGAAGTCGATGGGTGCGCGTTCGACGCCGAGCACCTCGGCGACGAGGGGCACGAGCGCCGCCATCGGTCCGCCCGCCTGCCCGGAGAAGACCTTGCCCAGCGCCTCCGCCTGGCCGTCGTCGGCCGAGGCGTCGACGTACAGCGCCACCTGCCAGCCGCCGTCGGCCATCACGCGCGGCGCGTCGACGAAGACGACCACGTTGCGGTCGGACACGTCCACGCCGTCGACCTCACCCTGTGCGACGTGGAACGCGAACGTCACCTGACAGCGCTCGTTGTCGGCAGGGGCGGTCAGGCCCGAGGTGGTGCAGGGGCAGACGGTGTCGCAGTTGCAGCTTTCGAAGTAGGTACCGGTCACGTTCCATGCCATCTCCGTACTCCCGCCTGGTCCACCCGCCGGCGGTACGAAGGGACACCCACCCGACGGGGCGCGAGGCCCGGCGCGGGCGTCGGCCTGGTGCGGCGCCCGCGCTCAGGAGGAATTCGGGGCCGCGGACACCGCCACGCGTCCGCCGGCCGCAGGATCGGTGTCGGGATGACCTCTCGGCCGACACGGCCGCCCGACTGCTGTCCAGGCTAGTCCGCGCCCCAGCACCCCGCTCGTCACGCGGCTCGTCACGCGTCGCGGCGCCGCGCCCGGGTAGGAGACCCCCGGTGCCTTCCCACCATCCGACGCGCTGCCCGCCACGGAGCATGGCCCACGCCCGCCGCCACTGCCGCGGACCGTCCGTGAGGAGCCGGCGCCTCGGGGCGCCTCGCACGAAAGACGTGTCGACCTGGCACTCTCCGGGGCCTGGCCCGCCAGGCGGAGGAACGGGCCTCGGAGGAGCGGCGACTGCACCGCGAGCAGTGGGAGTGGGGCGGACGGCTGCCGAGCGAGGGGCTGCGCGGTGTCGGCGGCAGTGTCCGCGGCCTGCTGCGCTTCGACGGCGACCTGGTGCACGCGCTTGATGCCGCGGGTCCCGAGGTCCAGCGTGCGGTGGCGTTGCCGGCCGCCCGGCGGGGAGTGTGAGCTGCCGTTCACGACCTTCGCGCGGCGCGCGAACACGGCATCCTCGACTCCCTGGCCGGGGCCGACATCCGTTGCTGGGCCGACAAGAAGACGGCTCGCAGTCGCCTACTCCCCACCTGCCCGGCGCACACCGACCGGATCTCCTCCAGCAGCTCCGGGTAGTGCTCGCCGTACGTGTTCACGGCGTGCCACACCGCATCCAGTGCCGCCCTCAGCGGGGCGGGGCTCGGCGGCGGCCAGCACGGAGGGAAGAGCGAGGTGCGACTGTGCGATCCGGCCGGGGCCGCGCAGATTGCCGGCGCCGCGCAGCACCACGGCGGCGCCGTGCCCCACGTCTCCGGGCGGTGTCGGCCCCTTGCCCCCGGGCATGACCGAGCCGCCGCTACACCGTTTCGCCCCTCGACAGCCAGGTTCCGGACGCCCGCCGACGTCACCGCGTTCCTCGCGGACAGCAGACGCACGGAGATCGGATCAGCATGTTGATTCACTGCGGACCCTGAGCGGGGTGACGCCCGGGACGCGATGGGTGATCGTCGGCCGGGCTGCTTCCAGGGCTGTCGGCGGAGCCAGGACGGGACAGGGACAGTTCGCCCTGGAAGAGCCCGTGGCCCTTGAGGTCGGTCAGCATCTGGATGTTCTTCTTCAGGATCGTCTCGCCGACGTTCACGGTGGGCATGCCCGCGCCGCCGCCGACCGGTGCGGCGAGCGGCACGATCTCCGCTTCGGGGTCCGCGTCGAAGAAGTAGACGAGGGAAACCAGTTCCTCTTGCGGAGCGCTCGCGCTGGGGGCCAGCACACGGTGCCGCAGCGAGCGCCATCGGCCGTCCGTCCACTGGTGCATCAGGTCGCCCAGGTTCACCAGCAGGGTTCCCTCCACGAACGGCGGTGCGAACCAGCCGTCTTCCTCGCTCCACACCTCAAGCCCGGAGACGCCCTGCTGGCGGTCCAGAAGAGTGATGGTGCCGAAGTCGGTGTGCGGTCCGACTCGCATCTGTCCCTCGGCCGTCTGGCCGACAGTGTCCAGCGACGGGTACCAGTTGACGCTTTGGGTCCAGGTGGCATGCTCGCACCGGGACGTGAAGAAGGCGGGTTCGAGGCCCAGTACCCCGGCCAGCATCTCCATGACCGCGCCTGCGACCCGTGTCATGTGGGCCGTGTAGGCGAGGGCCGTCTCTCGAAGCTCAGGCAGTTCCGCCGGCCACTTGTTGGCGGGGTAGTACAGGGCGTCGAAGGCGTCGTCTCCGGTGCGGTGGGTCGGGCCCATGTGGAACGCCTCGTGCAGATCGGGGGCACCTCTCGTGCCCTCGGTTGTGTCTGTCCGGTGCTTCACGAGGCCGCGCCAGCCATTGTCGTGCGGGCGCTGTACGGCGTGAGGCTCCTTCTTCTCCCACGGCAGGTCGAAGAAGGAGCGCCCTGCTGTGCGCATGCGCGCGGTCAGCTCCGCAGGCACGCCGTGGCCCGCCAACAGGAAGGTGCCCACGGTGTGCAGGGCGCCGTCGATGATCTCGGCCAGGGACGCCCGGTTCTCCTCGTCGGCTGCCCGCCATGCCTCCAGGTCGACGATGGGAACACTTCCGGTCATGGGGTTTCCTTTCATGCGTGGGCATGGCGCGGTTCATGCGGTGGCATGGCGCGGTGGTGTAGCGGGGAGGCAGCCGACGGCGGCGCGGTTCTGCCGGTCCCCCGTCGCGAAGGCGGGGGTGGCGAGCGGCGGCCACGGGGGGACACCACATGAGCATGGAAATGTGGGCCTTGTCCGGCTCCGTTCTCTCACGGTACGGCGGACGACGGGCGATATGGTGAGCACTCGCGCCCCGCGTGATGGTCGCGCGAATCGGCCGGCGCCCTCAGCAGGTTCCCGATCGTCTTGGAGACCCGCGGTTTCGGCACGTGCCGAGCCGGATCCAGCGTGGCCCGCCGCTGGGACCGTCCGTGTTCCCGGCAAAGGACGCGCACCTTGCGGCCCGCGCAACTCCAGGCACGACAGGGGTGGTGACTGTGATCCGTACGGCGGGATCGACGGATGTCACGGACGGCACGAGGTTCCTCTCCCCTGGGGGTGCCGCTGGGGGCTCGATGTGTCCGTCCCCGGGCTGTCAGGCACGGTGCCCCGAACGGGCCGGGGTGGCGTACGGTCGGTCCATGACAGCCCATGTGCGGCCTTGCGCCGGGCAGCGGTACCGCGTTCGTAGGGCAGTGCGCCGTCCGGCATGCGCACCACTTCCACATAGAGGCCGCACGGGGCGCGTGTGTACACCCACCGGTCGCCGGTAAGCGGCCCTTCGTCGATCGTCTCCGGCCGGCCGAGCACGGTGCAGCCGTGCGCGGCCAGGTAGGCGGCAGCGGCGTCCACGTCACGGACGTGCAGGGCGATATGGCTGCCGCCGACGTCGCTGTTGCGTGGAGGGCGTGGGTTGCCGGCCGACTTCCCTTGGTAGCTTGCCAGTTCGATGGTATCGGTCGGGCCCATGCCCAGTACGGCCCGCCGCATCGCACCGCCCGGTGGCACGCCGAGGGCCGCCGCCACATCCTCGGGAAGGGCCCCGTACTTGCTTCGGTACAGAGGCTCGGCGCCCAGGACCTCCACGAAGAACCGCTCGGCCGAGTCGAGGTCCGCGACGGTCCTGGCGAAGTGGTCGACACCGAGCGCGCCGGGAAGGCCGTGCCGGCTTCCCGTACCGTCGTCCCGGTTGCGCCATGGCCCCGGCGGGCGGCGGCGTGGTGTGCCGCCGGCGGCCTCGTACGGCAACACGTCCGGTACCGACCGCAGTTCGAGGGGCGCGTCGAAGGGCGAGGAAAGCCTGACCCAGTGTGTGCCCGCGTCGGGCTGTCCGTCGGGGACACGGAGGACGGGGCCGAGCGGGCTCACCCCCGCGCGACGCGTGAGCTCGGCGGCCGCCCGTGCCACGTCCGTCACGTGCAGCGCCAGGTGCACGTGCCCGGTGTCGTGTGGTGCTCGTGGCGCGGCGGTGTGATCCGGCGACTTGTAGGCGAACAGTTCGAGGTTGGTGTCGGGGCCCAGGCGGACGAGGGCGATCTCGGCGCTGGCTCGGGGGTGTACGTCGAGGTGTGTGCGCATCCAGCCATCGGTGTGCGCCAAGGGCGGCAGACGGTAGACGAGTTCGCCACCGAGTGCCATGACGGCGAAGTCGATCGCGGCGTCCAGGTCGGACACGGTGAACGCCAGATGGTCGACTCGTTGGGCGCCGGGCACCCCGGGCGGGCGCGGTTCCTGGCCGTCGCCACACGAGGACACGCCGGCTTCGGCGGAACCGGGCGAGGCTCCTTCACGTGTGTTCGGGCGGTCGGAGAAGAGCACGGGCTGCCTCCTCAGGCTAGGTGATGGACCGCTCGCTGCGAGCCGTCCCTTGCGGACCGCGGGCGCGCGACGGGTGGCGGGCGCCTCGCGAACCCCGCGGACCCGCAGGGCGCGAGGCCGAGTGCGCGGCCAGGCGGCTGTGCGCGGCCCTGCTCGCGTACCGCCTTGCCCGCGTACCGGCAGGAGCGCGGGCGTGACGGCGGCTGCGACTTCGTCCACCAGGAGCGGAATCGTGCACTGGCAGTGGGGTGTGCGCCCCGCTACCAGCGACCGGTGCGTGTGTGCACCGGGGGGAAACACGCAACCAGTCAGCGGGCGCCGGATCCGTCGGACTGCGGACGAGGCGGACTCGCGGTACGGGCAGGGCCGGCTGGCCTGACGACTACTGTTCCGCCGCTGGTTTCGTACCGGCGTACGGGTTCGCCGGTGTCGTACGCGTCATGTGCCGGACAGCGCGCAGACCACTGCGTCGAGGACGTTGTCCGTGGAGGTCGGCATCACAGGCCGCCGGACCATCGCCACCTGCCGCGCCGCCACGACATGCCCCGTCACGGCTTCCGGCGGTTGCCACTCGCACCAGGACGTCTGGCGGGCCGTGCGCGAGGACGGCCCGCCCGGCTCCGCGGCCGGCCGGCACCAGCGGGAGGCCCCCGGGCCGCGTCATGTCGAGCCGTCCCCACCGGACGCCGGCGGCGAGTGTGCCAGCCCTCGGGCGGGTCCCGAAGGTGCCCGCGACTGCTTCCCTCGCCCACGCCAGTGCCGTGGCCGGCGCACCGCCGACGGAGTCGCTGCCCAGGAGCAGCGTCATGCCGTCACCTCGACGGCCCGGGGAGCGCCGAGGCGGGCCGCCGCCAACTGACCGATGCCGATGAGGCAGTGGTCGTCGTCATCCTCACCGAGCGCGAGCATGGCGCGCGTCGCGTACTCGTCCAAGCCGAAGCAGCCGACCCGCACCAACTCGTCACCGAGCAACGTCAGGAAGGTGTCGCCCAAGGCGAGGGCGAAGCCCCCTACGAACAGGTAACGGCGCACTCCGATCGCGGTGAACAGCAAGCTCACCGCGGACGCGAGGGGCCGCAGCGAGCGGCGCAGCGACTCCCGCGCGAACGTGTCGCCTGCTCGGGCCGCGGCCGCGAACGCCTCGTTGGTGATGGCCTCGGGCACGCCGCCCGACGGCCCGGCCAGCGCGGAGCGCGCGAAGGCACTGGCGTCGGCTGCCGCCGCCGCGCGCACCGCGAACAGGGCGCCGCGTCCCGACGCGATCGCCCCGAGGTGGCCGCGCCCTCCGCACTCGCACGGCGCGGCGTCCTCAGCGTGATCGACGAGCCAGTGGCCGATCTCGCCTCCGTACCCGAGCTGGTCGATGACGATCTCGCCATGGCGGAAGACCTTGTTTCCGATGCCCGAGCTCACGGTGGTCAGGCAGAACGGCTCGGGCTCGGCAGCGGCGTATCGCCAGGCCGCCGCGGTCACGTCGTTGGCCGCGAACACGGGCAGACCCAGCCGTTGGGTCAACACGTCGGCGACGGGCAGTGGTGCCGCGGGTCCTCCCCACAGTGTCGGGCCGGCGAGGACGACTCCGTCGGCTGTCATCGGCCCGGCGAAGGACACGGCGACAGCCTGAGCGGGTGCTTGACCCGGACGGTTCAGGTGGGCCGCGATCTCCCGCGTCAGCTGTTCCATGACGCGGTCCTGGAGCTCCTGCGGGGCGAGTGCGCCGTACCGACCGAGCCCGTTGGTGGGCACTCGCTTCACGTCGTGCACTTCGGACGTGCCCGCCGTGATGCGGCCCACGCGCAGGGTCGTGCCACCGAGGTCGGCCACTACGAGGTCACACGGCGCGGGGGTAAGTGCTGTCACAGCGCCACCTCTTCCCGCTCCGCCTCGCACTGCTGGACGGAGCCGTCCTCCAGCACGATGGCCGACGCCAGGTGTGTTCCGTCCGGTACCCGGGCGCCTGGCAGCACGACGCAGTCGACCACGTGTGCGTCAACACCGATGCGTGCGCCCGGGTACACCACACTGTTCACGATCTCGCCCTCGTTCGTCACGTCGGCCGCCACGACGCTGGCACGCCGGCCGGGCCCTCCCGGGACGAGGTGCCGTGGCACCTCGGGGGCGACGGTCAGCGGCATGTCGCTCAACGCGAGCGTCGGATCAGCCCGCAGCAGTCCGCGATGGGCGCGGTGGTAGCGGTCCACGGTGCCGATGTCCTCCCAGTAGCTCTTGACCTCATACCCGCGGATGAGTTCGCCGCCCGCCAGCATCGCCGGGATGACGTCCCTGCTGATGTCGTGCTGCCAATCCGTGCCGCGCAGTTGCTCCAGGTAACGCCGCAGGGTCGCCGCGTCGAAGAGGCAGAAGGCGGCGAACACCAGGTCGCTCGTGGGGTCGTCAGGCTTCTCCTCGAACGCTGTGAGCAGGCCGTCCCCGTCGAACTCGACCATGCCGAAAAGGTGCACGTACCGCCGCTCGATGCGCTGGTACGACACTGTCAGCGCGGCCTTGGACGCGCGGTGCTCGCGGATCATGTCGCCGTAGTCGAAACGGTAGACGTGGTCCGCGTGGAGCACGAGGATCTCCGAGGCCTCTGCGTCACCCTGCCTGAAGACGTACTCGGCCTTGGTGAGCAGCGCGTCGGCTGTGCCGCGTTCCAACGGCCAGGTACGCTCCGGCAGTTGCTCGGGCAGCTTGCCCGGTGAGCGCCGGTACACCGCGTCATAGGGGCCGAAATCTATCCGGAAGCCGCGGTGGCGCCCGTTCCAGACCAGGTGCAGATCGTCCATGAGGCGGCGCTCCTCGTACTGCGACAGCAGCAGGACGTCCCGCAGGCCCGACCGGTGAACGTTGGCGATGCTGAAATCGATGAGCCGGGAGGTGCCGCCGAACGGCACCAGCGGCTTGAGCCTGCCGCGTCCCAGCGGCCCCATGCGCCGGCCTTCGCCCCCCGCCAGCAGTACGGCACGCACTCCGTCCATGCGCTCACACCCCCATGTCCACGGCACCGTGCAGCGCCCGCCACCGCGGCACCCGGTCCCGCTCGGCGAGTGTGAGAAGCGCGGCCTCGATCTCCCGTTGAGTGACGTCGTTCACGAACACGGCGTCGCCGATCCCGCGTGGAAGGGGCATGTGTTGCCAGCCGTCCCGGTGTTTGACCGTGTCAGCGAGCGCCGCGCGCATGAGGTCCGGCGTGCACACCGGGTGGAGCACAGGCAGGTGGAGCAGACGCATGACATCGAGGACACGGCCGAGGTCGGCCTCGGTCAGTAGCCCACGGTGATGGGCGAGCACCGAGCTGAGCGCCATGTCGATGCAGACGGCCTCACCGTGCAGCAACTCGGGCAGCGCCGCCATCTCCACGCTGGGTGAGAAGGAGTGGCCGAAGTCCACCAGGCGCCGCAGCTGGTGCTCCCAGAGATTGGGCTGGAGCTCCTCCAGCATGCCCTGGACCGCCCGGCGCAGCACTGTGAGCGCCGCACCGCCCGTCCCGCCCTCGCCCGGTTGCATCCGCTGCTCGACCAGGCTCGCGCCGTGCCCCTCCAGCAGATCGAACAGTTCGGCATCCTTGACCAGGGCCACCTTCAGGATTTCCGCCAGACCGTTGCGCAGGTGTCGGGCATCGAGTGTGGCGAGGAAGCCGGGATCGATGAGGGTCAGCGAGGAGGGGTGATACGTGCCCAACCGATTCTTGTGCTCACGGAAGTTGACACCTGTCTTGGCGCCGATGCCCGCGTCGATCATCCCGATCAGGGTCGTGGGTATGCGGACGTACGGCGTGGCCCTGCGGTACAGGCTCGCCGCAAGACCGACGATGTCCGTGAGCACCCCGCCACCCATGGCGAGCACCGGTGCGTGGCGCCGTGGCACACCGAAGGCGTCCATCGCGTCCACGACTTCGAAGACGGTCTCCATGACCTTTGCCGACTCGTGTGCGTCGATGACGCACAGGTGGAACTCCACGTCGTGGCCCGCCAGGTAGGCGGCAAGCTGCTCGCCGTAGAGGGAGCGCACCGTAGCGTCTATCACGATGAGCCGGCGCGCAGGCGTCGTCCCGGACGAGAGGGCGTCGGCGAGCGCCGGATTCGCCGGATCGAGCAGCCGCGGCTGCACCATGACGTCGTAGCTCACCTCCTTGAGCGCGCTCACCCGCCAGGCCGCGCCGTCCTGCGTGGTGTAGTCGTGCAGGCGGCTACCGGGGGATAAGGAACTCTGCTTGGTCATGGTCATCGACCTCACGTGGTGAAGAGGAGCACTGGTGGGGACGGGGGAGGCAGCCGCTGGAGCAGGCCACCGGTTACTGCCGTGGCGCGCGCGTTGCGTCACTCGCATGTGCACTGGGCGCGTGCGATGGTCGTGGTGACGAGGTGACGAGGTGACGGCGCGACGGCGGCTCGACCGGTGGCGAGCCGGCGGCGTTGTGCGTCCCACAGCAGGTGACAGGAGAGGGCACAGCGGCGTCGGGTGGAAGACGGGGGTTCGATTGCGGTGATGGAGGCGTTCAGCCACAGACGCGACGCCACTGCCTGATCTGGCTCTTCGCGCGCCGCGCCTGCGTCAAGCGGTCAAGCGGTGAACTGCCGGTACGGCAATCCCTCGGCGGCTTCGGATCACTCACTGGTGAGTGATCTATAGATCGTAGATGTAAGTCCGTGCACATGACCTTGTCAAGGGACACGCAGTCCCGTATGTCCGTCTCGTGCGCGAATGCTCGATCGCGGCTGTCGCCAAGGCCGTTTCTGGCCGTCGATGCGCGGTGCAAAACGGATCATAGAGGGCATGTCAATTGAGGTTGTGCGCGTACATGGAGCACCACAGGGCTGATCGAGCCAAAAAAACCGTGTACTTGACAACGAGTTACCAGCTGCTTGTAATGGGCAAGATGTAAGCTCATGAGTCACCCACGGTAACGCGGGGATGAAAATGCTCTTGCAGTGCCTGAAGCGCGCAACGGCTGCCCGGCTGGTTGTGTACGTGTGGCGGTTTGAATTTGACTGGGCACAGGAACAAACTCCGCAGTGCCGACCACTCGGAGCGGAAATGCTGACTTCTGCGACATTCCTCAGCACTGCCAGACCCGCATCGATGCATTCAACAGCCGTCAAGGGTGGCGCGAGAGCGGCAGTAGCATGCACTATCGCTGCTCGGGCGCCGACTTGAGAGAAAATCACCCAGGCGTACCCAGGATTTCGGCCCGTCGGGCCGTGCGTGAGCCCCTGCCGCGATAAGCCGCCGGCTTCACTGGCGTTGAGTGGAGCGGCATCGACAGAATACGGGTCTCCTGCGTCGCCGTACCGTGCTGTTGCGATCGTGTCCACGAGTAGCGGATTCACGCCATAACCCGTCCGGCCCGACGGAACTGTTGAAGAAGCGGCGGAGACGGACAAGACCATCGGCCGATCGCCCTAATTGGGCGCGAGGGCAATATGGTCTCATTCTCGAAGCAACCCGGCGTTCGCCGAAAGGTTCGCCGGCATCGCCAAGCCGCACGGGACCCGCCCGAGCATCGGACCGAATCCAGCCGGGGCCGAACCTTCGCCGTCACCAGTACCGCACCCGTGACTGTGGCATGGCATCACGAACCATCAGGCGCGCTCAACGGCGGCACCGGCCGGGGAACCCACGTGTGCGACTGCACTGGACGCCCGTTCACCCGATCGGCACACGTTTCCGCCATGTCAGCCCGCCACATCAGCCGGAGGAAACACATGTCTGACCTTCGCTCGTCGCCACTCGTACTCCGGCCAGGCACGGCGGCGCCTGCCGTGCCTGGCCGCATCCTGATCCTCGGTTCCGGCTACCTTGCCGGGCACATCGCCGCCCGCCTCACCCGGCTCGGCGCCGAGACAGTGCTCAGCTCCCGGCGTGCCCCAGTCCTCCCCGAGAGCCGAGGTGTGCGCTGGAAGCAGGTCGATGTCACCTCGGGCCCGCAGGTGGCTGCCTTGATGGATGCCGTCGAGCCCGATGTCGTCGTGGCCGTGCACGGCCCCTCCGACATCACGTGGTGCGAGTCGCATCCCGAGGAGGCATACGCCACCCACCACGGTGGTGCCCGCAACATCGCAGCCGCACTGGACGGCCGCCCCGTCCTGCTGGTGTCGACCGACAACGTTTTCTCCGGCGAGGACGAGAGCTACGGGGAGTCAGCACAGACCTTCCCGGTCAACGCCTACGGCCGGGCGAAGCTCGCGGCCGAGCGGGAGCTGCTCGACACCTCCTCCGCTCTTGTCCTGCGTGTGAGCCTGGTCTACGGCTGGGAGGATCGGGGTCCGCGGCCCAACTTCCTGACCAGTGTGGTTCGTTCGCTGATGCGCAAGGAGCAGCTACGGATCCCCGACGACCACTGGAACACCCCCGTTCACGTCGAGGACGTGGCCGCGTGGGCGACGACACTGATGAGTTCCGGCCGCACCGGAACGCTGCACCTCGGCGGGCCGCGCCGCATCGGCCGAGTCGACTGGGCCAGACACATCGCCGAGCAGCTCGGCGTGGACCCCATGCTCATCGTGCCGACGCCGCGTATCGGCACCGCCTACGCCTGCCGGCCGCGCAACGCCTGTCTACACAGCGAGGTGGCCGCGCAGTTGCCCGAACTGCAGCACCACCGCCCGGCCGACGTCCTAGAAACCACCCATGCCCTCATCTCCTGACGCCACTCGCACCCTTCTGAACCGACCACGCACCGTCCGCCCACACCGGCCGGCCCGCTTCCGGCCCTCAACCCAAGATTGGGGCACCCGTGACCGGATCTGAGATCTTCCTCGCCAGCAAGCGCGCGGCGATCACCTACGACACCGACCCCGCCACCGGCGAACCGCGCGCCTGGCTGGCTCCTGGCGGTACCGGCAACGTCGTCGCCGAACAGGCCGGCGTCCTCAACATCTCGTGGATCGCCAGTGCCGACTCCGAGGACGACCGTCGCGCTTCGGCGCTGAACCCTGACGGCGTGACCATGGAACTGCACTCCGGCCGGGAGATACTGGTCCGGCTCATCAGGCACGACCCCGCTGTCTTCCGCAACGTGCAGAACTTCATGACCGCCAACCTGATGTGGGCGGCGAACAACTACGGCTGGGACCGCTGGACCCAGCCGTCGTTCGGCTCCGACGCCCGCGAAGGCTGGGCGGACTTCGGCCGCTTCACGCGCGACTTCGCCGACGCGATCCTCAAGAGCTCGGCCCAGTCGGCAGACCCTGTCTACCTCGTCCACGACTACCAGCTGGTCGGGGTCCCCGCGCTGCTGCGCGAACAGCGGCCGGACGCGCCGATCCTGCTCTTCGTCCACATCCCGTGGCCGTCGGCCGACTACTGGAGGATCCTGCCCAAGGAGATCCGCACCGGCATCCTCCACGGCATGCTCCCCGCCACCACGATCGGCTTCTTCGCCGACCGCTGGTGCCGCAACTTCCTCGAAAGCGTGGCCGATCTCCTGCCCGACGCCCGGATCGACCGCGAGGCGATGACCGTCGAGTGGCGCGGCCACCGCACCCGGCTGCGCACCATGCCGCTCGGCTACAGCCCGCTCACCCTCGACGGCCGCAACCCGCAACTGCCCGAAGGGATCGAGGAGTGGGCGGACGGCCATCGGCTGGTGGTGCACAGCGGGCGCACCGACCCGATCAAGAACGCCGAACGTGCGGTGCGCGCCTTCGTCCTGGCCGCCCGGGGCGGCGGGCTGGAGAAGACCCGCATGCTGGTGCGGATGAATCCCAACCGACTGTACGTGCCGGCCAACGCCGACTACGTACACCGGGTGGAGACCGCCGTAGCCGAAGCCAACGCCGAGCTGGGCTCCGACACCGTGCGCATAGACAACGACAACGACGTGAACCACACCATCGCGTGCTTCCGCCGGGCCGATCTGCTCATCTTCAACTCAACTGTCGACGGTCAAAACCTGAGCACGTTCGAAGCGCCCCTGGTCAACGAACGCGACGCCGACGTCATCCTTTCGGAGACCTGCGGTGCCGCCGAGGTCCTGGGCGAGTACTGCCGCAGCGTCAACCCCTTCGACCTCGTGGAGCAGGCCAAGGCCATCTCCGCCGCGCTCGCGGCCGGGCCGCGGCAGCGGGCAGAAGCCGCTGCCCGCCGTCGCGACGCTGCCCGCCCCTGGACGCTCGAAGCCTGGGTGCAGGCACAACTGGACGGACTCGCTGCGGACCACGCCGCCCGCACGGCAACCGCTGAGCGCTTCGACACCGCACCGGCAGTCTCGACACGAGCAGACCTCTGACCGCCATGACCAAGGAGCGCTCTATGGCAACGACGAAACGCCTCCCTGCGCCGCAGGACGCGGCTCAGTACCAGCTCGGCGATATCACGCTGGTGCGCGGCGAAGGCATCCGTGCCTGGGATGCCGAGGGGCGAGAGTTTCTCGACTGCGTCTCGGGCACCTTCAACCTACTGCTCGGACACAACCACCCAGAGGTGATGGCCGCCGTCCGGGAACAGACCGAGCGGCTCGTCTTCGCCAGCTCGTCCTTCCAGACCGAACCCACCAACCGGGTCATCCAAGAACTGGCCGCCATCAGCCCGCCCAACCTCACGCGGGTCAACCTGCGCAGCTCCGGTGGCTCCACCGCCAACGAAGGCGCCATCAAGATGGCCCAGCTCCATACCGGTCGCCGCGATGTCATCGTGCCGTTCCGTGCCCACCTCGGTCAGAGCCTCGCCACGGCCAGCCTCAACGGCACCACGAAGATGCGCGCACCCTTCCCGCACCGCTATCCCGGCGGCCTTCACGTGCCAGGCCCTTACTGCTTCCGCTGCTTCTACCGCCAGACTCCCGAGACCTGCGGGATGCTCTGTGTCGACCGCATCGAGGACTTCATCACCTATGCCAGCTCCGGCAGCGTGGCCTGCGTAGTGATCGAGCCGATCAGCGGTGCCGGCGGTAACATCGTCCCACCCGACGGTTACCTTCAGGAGCTGCGCCGGTTCTGCGACGAGCGTGAGATCGTCCTCATCTTCGACGAGATCCAGACCGGGCTGGGCCGCACTGGACAGATGTTCGCTGCCGACCACTTCGGTGTGCAGCCACACATGATGACCCTCGCCAAGGGACTCACCGGCAGTGGCCTTCCGATGGCCGCCATCCTCACCGAAGAACGTATGGCCGACTGGGACCGTAGCCTGCACAGTTTCACCTATGGCAGCCACACCCTGTCGGCCGCGGCCGCCCTGGCCACGCTGGAGATCGTCCAGCGACCTGGCTTCCTGGAGAACGTACGAGCCAGCGGCGATGTGCTCCTCGACCGACTGCGAGACCTCCAGAAGGACAACCCCGTGATCGGCGACGTCCGAGGGGTCGGGCTGATGCTCGGGGTGGAACTGGTGGAGCCCGACGGTTCCAAGGCCGTCGCCCGCGCCCACGCCTACCAGCGGTCGCTCCAGGACCATGGCATCCTCACGCGCGTCTCCGAGCACGGAGAGGGCAGTACGATCGAGCTGCGCCCCCCTCTCATCCTGACGCCCGCAGACGCCCACATGGTCGCCGACCGCTTCGGCGAGGCGCTGGAGGGCATCGCGTGAGAGTGACTCTGGAGGAGGGCGGGCCCCGTCTGCACCGCTCGCCGCCGCCGCGCCCGCGTGAAGATCCCGCCGTACTCGTCGGCATCGAACTGGCCGCGCTGTGCCGCTCCGATCTCAAGGAGGTAGCCGGCACCCGTCACGGCCCCAGCCAGTTCGGGCACGAACTCGTCGGTGTCGTCCGCGAGTCCACCACCTCTGCGTTCGCCGAAGGCACTCGCGTCGTCCTGGACCCGAACGTGAAGGTGGAGCGGGGCACCGGGTTCGCCGATCACATGTGGGCGGCGGGCCCGGACGACCTGCTGCGGCACGCCCTGCAACCGGTACCGCACGGCCCGGCCGCCCGTCGCCTGGTCTTCGCCGAGCCGATCGCCTGCGCCCAGCACTGTCTGAGCGCCATCAAGAGGCAGGTCGGCGGCCTGCGGGGTGCACAAGTCGTGGTGCTCGGTGCCGGGACCGCCGGGCTCTTCATCGCGGCGCTCGCCGAGCGTGCGGGCGCCCAGGTGTCGGTCTGCAATCGGAGCCGCGCTCGGATGGACGCGGCCCGCAAGGCGGACCTGCTCGATGTACCCACACTGCTCTTCGGTGAACTGGCCGGAGACAGGGCCGACGTGGTGGTGGTCGCCACCAGCTTCGTGACGCCCACCGTGCTGGACGAGGCGCTACGCCTGGTCGCGCCAGGTGGTCTGGTGCTGCTCTACGGTGGCACCGCACCAGGTGACCGGCACCCCGGGCTGGAATGTGACCTCGATCAAGTGCGGCGCACCGAGACCGTCGCCGCCTGCACCTGGCAGGGCCACTCACTCCATGTGGCCGGCAGCTACGGCACGACCGCGGAGGATTTCGCTGCCGCGATCGGTGACCTCACTGACGCGGCGTCACCTCTGCGCGCTGAAGCCCTGGTGGCTGCTGAAGTGGACCTGCCAGGCTTGCTCGGACTGCTGCGGACCCCGGACGCCCTTGGACCCGGCAAGATCGTTGTCCACCCCGAGCCCTCCTGACGCGACGCCCATGACTCCGACGGCCTGGGTGTCACGGCACGAACGGCGTCGACCCGGACCACGAACGCTCAATTCTTCTTCACCCTCCGTCCGGCCGGATGGAGGGTGGGAATTGATCCCCTACCAGAGGAGGCGTTGTCCCGTAGTGATCTATGACATGCCAGTTGATCAGCGTTCTTTCCCGGTCATCCGGCGAGGATGAGGTTGTGCAGGCGGGCGATGCCGAGCATGGCGTGGTGGACGCCGTCGCCTTTGAGGCGGCAGTCGTGGAGGATCTTCCAGGTCTTCATGCGGGCGAAGGCGTGCTCGACGCGGGCGCGGATCTTGCGGTGAGAGGCGTTGTGCTCTTCCTTCCAGTCCGGGAGTTCAGTCTGTCCGGGGTCACGGCGGTGCGGGATGACCAAGCCGGTGCCGCGATAGCCACCGTCCGCGATCACCGTGGTGCGGCCGACGGCGTCCTTGGCCCCGGAGAGTCCCCATGCCTTGCAGTCGTTGCGGTTGCCGGTGACCGGTCGGCCGACAGCGACGACGGGTCTGGTGTCGGCGTCGATGACGACCTGGTGGTTGGTGGAGTATCGATAGTTCTTGGACTGCTCGGCGATGGTGTGGTCGCGGGTGGGCACCAGGGTTCCGTCCACGATCAGCACCGTGCCCTTGCGGAACCGCTGCCGGGGATGGAAGGCGAGCAGGGGACCGAGGTGGTCGATGATCCGGTCCGCGGCCGACTTCGACACCCCGAACAGCGGCGCCAGTTGCCGCAGGGTGAGGTTCGTGCGCCAGTACGCGGCGACCAGCAGGACCCGGTCCTCCAACGGCAGCGACCACGGCCGGCCTTTGCGGACCGGGTCAGCGCCCTCGCGCCGCATTGCGGTGATCAGCTTGTTGAACTGGCGCGGGCTCAACCCGGTGAACGGGGCTATCCAGGAGGGCTCCGACGCCGTGATCACACCAGCCATGCGGCAGATCATTTCAGTTGCCCACAACTCGCCCTGCGACTGATCCTGGGCACCAGGCAAGCGAAGGGGGACACGGTGGGGCTCATGCTTTTCCCCGGAGACAGCGACGTGACCAGCCCTGACGTCTCCTGGTCCTACACCGGCTTCCACATGTTCAGGCAGTGGCTGGCCGACATAGAGGGCTTCACCCTTGCTGAGATGCGCGGGTTCGGTGGAGACCGCGAGTGGAGCAGTGTCTCAACCACACTGACACCACTGCTCGACCACCCAGACGATGACGGGTCCCTGACAGCCGCTCAATGCGCAGCCATGCTGCCCAGACTGGAGGCGATCATCGATCAGCTCCGCCCCGAGGACAGCGACCTCGTTCTCCAGCGACGTGTCGACGACGCCCGCCAACTGGTCACCGTCATGAAGTACTGCCTGGGCAAAGGCGTTGATCTCCTCTTCGGCTGACTGTCGCAAGCGGTCCCCTGTCGGATCCGACCTGCGTTACGGGACATCTTTTAGGGCGTCGTTGCGTGAGAGGAGTATGTGAACTACCCTCAATTTGCGCACCAAACGATCAATGAACGCTGTCAAAGAAACCCGATTTCGGCAGGATTCAGCGTTTCCATGCGAGAGTAATGGTGAGGTTCGATTGATGTACAAGGTTGCACTTTTCGACCTGGACGGCACATTAATCAACTCGGAACACAAGAATCGAGAAGCTTGGGCGCGCCTCTTTCGCCGGCATGGCGTTCCGTACGACGACTCTGTACTGCGCAGCTTCACCGGCCGCCCAGCGAAGGAGGCCATGGCGGACCACGTCGCATCCTTTGCCGGACATAGCGTAGACGAATTGTGTGCCGAGGTGGCGGCATACGCCGCGCTCCCTGATATGCCAGCCGCCGTCACGGTTGACGGCGCAATGGAACTGCTGTACCAGTTGCAGCAAATGGGGGTGCCTCTCGGAGTGGTTACTTCAGGCCCACGCGACTACGCCGAGAGTGCGCTTGCGACCCTCGGGGCGCTGCACCTACTGGATGTGCTGATTACGGCTGACGACGTCTCCCGAGGGAAACCGGACCCGGAAGGCTACAGTGCCGCCTGTTCGGCATTGAACGTCAAGCCGAGTCAGGCAATAGTATTCGAGGACGCGCCAGCCGGCATCCTCGCGGCTAAACGTGCGGGAATTTTCTGTGTCGGCCTGACGACCACACATGACGCCGAGGCCCTCGCGGAAGCGGATGTACTCCTCAAGGATTTGACTGAGGTGCGCTGGCCGCATATTGGTCCTTCCTGAAACGGATCACGACGTCGCGTGACCGTTCGGTGGTTCGACCACACCCGCTCCCCGTGGCACACCTCGTCCGCTGCCCGGTGGGCACGCTGTGATCCGCAAAGCTCAGGGTGGGGTGCTCCTCGCGGCAGCGGCCAATTTGTTCCATTGCGGGCGTGGTGCGTGCGGCATCGCTGCCAGGACACGCCGGGCAGCACGGTGCCGATGGCATCGACCACGAGCCGGCCGACGCCGTCTTCGGCGGTCGCGACGTCCAGGCCGACGATCTCGCGGTGGCCGTCGCCGACTTCCGCGCCGGCCTGGCCGAGCGGCAACACACGTACGTGGTCGGCGTCCAGCCGCATGACGCACACCCCGATGCGCGACCTGGTCCGGCACCGGCCGCCGGCCGGTGCCTTGGTACCGGCAGCCGCCGGTGACGATGGCGGATTCGGCGGTGGTCGCCGGACGGAACGCCTTCGAGGAGGTGACCTGGCGCGAAGGCTCCCGCGGCCAGATTCGTCCCGCCCCGCGTGCGCCTCCTGGCCGAATGACCCGAGGGTGAGGACAAACCGACCCGCTTTCGGTGGTCCGACCTGCTCGTCGACACCCTCCATGACCCTGCCAAGCAGGACCCAAGCAGGACCCCGAGATCGAAGCAGACCTAACGGAGTCCTACTGGCTCATGCCCGTACTCCTGCCCTCCTGCGCCCGCTTGAGCCCTGCTGCATGCGGCCAAGGACAGGAGCATGCTCGGCCAACGCGAGCAGCTTCCGGTGAACTGCGGTCGGCGGGAGGGGCATCACGGCGTGATCCTGAGGGCGAGCGGACGTCGCTGAACCGGGCTCTCCAGAGAGAGCGCGGCATCAACGATGCCGATGTGGGAGTAGGCCTGCGGGTAGTTACCGACCTGTCGCTGCTGGTGCGGGTCCCACTCTTCGGCCAGCAGACCGACGTCGTTGCGTAGGGCGAGCAGACGCTCGAACAGGTCACGCGACTCAGCGACACGGCCGATCATCGCCAGGTCGTCGGCCAGCCAGAACGCGCAGACGAGGAACGCACCCTCATCTCCGGTCAGACCGTCGCCGCCGGCGTTGCTCCCCTCGGTCGGGTAGCGCAGGAGAAACCCGTCGGGGGTGGAGAGCTCCCGTTGAACCGCCTCGATGGTGCCGATGACCCGCTCGTCGTCGGCCGGGAGGAAACCGACCTGGGGTATCAGCAGCAGAGCGGCGTCCAACTCCTGGCTGCCGTAGTACTGGGTGAAGGTGTTGCGGCCGGGGTCGTACCCGTTGTCACACACGTCCCGGTGGATCGCGTCACGCAGGGTCCTCCAGTGATCCACGGGGCCGTCCGCGTGGCCGCCTTCGACCAGCTTGATAGCGCAGTCGACCGCTACCCAGGCCATGACCTTGGAGTGCACGAAGTGCCGGTCGGGGCCGCGGGATTCCCAGATACCCTTGTCGGGCTCATGCCAGTGAGCTTCGACGAACTGGACGAGTTTGATCAGCAGCGTGTTGCTGGTCTCGTCGCGTTCCAGGCCGAGGTGCGCCGCCAGGAGCAGGGCCTCGATCACTTCACCGTACACATCGAGTTGGCGCTGGCCTGCGGCGCCGTTGCCGATGCGTACCGGGGTCGAGTTCTCGTAGCCGGTCAGCCAGGGCAGCGTGATCTCGGGCATCTCCCGTTCCCCGGCGATCCCGTACATGATCTGGAGGTTCTCGGGGTCGCCGGCGACCGCGCGCAGGAGCCAGTCCCGCCAGGCGCGGGCTTCATCGCGGTAGCCCGCCCGCAGGAGGCACGACATGGTGATCGCGGCGTCCCTGAGCCAGACGTAGCGGTAATCCCAGTTGCGTATGCCACCGATCTCCTCGGGCAGAGAGGTGGTGGCTGCGGCGGCGATCCCTCCGGTCAGAGGGTTCGTCAGGGCCTTCAGCGTGATCAGGGAGCGGACCACAGCGTCGCGGTAGGGACCGTTGTAGGTGCAGTGGGAGGCCCAGTCCGCCCAGAACTTCTCCGTCTCCTCCAGCACCTGGAGGACCTGATCGGTGTCGAGGCTGTCGGGCGGGCCGACGTACGACGGCTGCCAGCTCAGGGTGAACGCCATGCGCTCCCCCTCGGAGAGCGTGACGTGGGAGCAGGTGGTGAGCGCTTCACCGTGCGTCTCCGCTTCGGTGTCCAGCCACACTGCGTGGGGGCCCGCCACCGCGCGGACCCGGTCGTCGTCGGTCCTGTGGACCCAGGGGACGACCTTGCCGTAATTGAACCGCAGGCGCAGGGTCGACGCGGCGGTGACGGTGCCACGGGCGGCTTCGACGATCCGGATCAGACGTGGCACCCCGCCCTCACGCGGCGGCATGAAGTCGGTGACGCGCAGGGTGCCGGTCGGGGTGTCCCACTCCGATTCCAGGAGCAGCGAGTCGCCGCGGTAGGTGCGACGGTCGGCTGGCGGGCTCTGGCCGTCGGCCCCCGCCGGGCCGATGTTCCAGAAGCCGTTGTCCTCGGTGCCGAGGAGCGCGGCGAAAACAGCCTGGGAGTCGAGCCTGGGCAGGCACAACCAGTCGATCGTCCCGTCACGGCCGACCAGCGCTGCCGTCTCCAAGTCGCCGATGAGCGCGTAGTCCTCGATAGGCCTAGCCATAGATGTCCATCCTTCAAAGGTGACCCGGCGTCGGGCCACCGCACTGTAGGGATTCCTGATTCGGCCGCCCGCGTGGCGGTGCGACCACAGATGTCGATCAGGGTGGCAGCGGCAGGGCACTGCCCCGGTCGAACAAGTCACGATGGGGGCGAGGTTGAGCGGTTGTCCTACCGCCGCGATGGCGACGGCGAGGGCGGCCGGCACCAGAAGCTCTTCCGGTTCACCAACCCTTCCCCGGATGACCGTTGAGCGCCGCGGCGTGTGGCAGGGCGAAGGCATGGCCGCGAAGCCGGACACAGGCCTCGACCGTGCTCTTCACGGCGACGGCGGGCATCGGTCATCGCCGCGGCGATGTCACCTGGCAGTGCCCCACACGTGTGAAGGTTCGCCCGTGCGCCGCCCGCGGCATCCGTTCCGCCGCCGGGGATCTGCGGCGGCCCGAGGTGAGAGGTGCGGGAACAGCAACCCGGTGCGGCCCTCGGGAGAGCTGCTCGTCGTCGGAAGCGGGCTTCGTCCCGGGGAGACCCCAGGGGCCGGCCACGTCGGCGGGACCTCGCTGACTGTGCTGGAGGTGGCCGGGTCCTCCAGCGCGGCCCGCGCCCTGCGCGCAGCGCGGCAGAGCCCAGGCGTCGTGTTCGTCGAAGGGAACCGCGGCGCCCAGAAACCGCCGCACCCCGCACGTAGGGTACGGATCGTCAAGAACCAGGTCATTGTGCAGCCTGATAGGGCAGCTGGGCAATGTGGCCGGTAAGGGCATGGGGCTTCTTCTGTTCAGAGATGGTGGGGCAGAGGTGGTGGTCGATCAGCGCGATGAACGCGCCGTGCCGGCATGCGCTTCGCTTCCCGGGCGCCGACCCGCGTCAGGTCGTTCTCGGGGCGGGTTACAGAGCCATGCGTGGGTGGCCGGCACTGTATGAGGGTGTCTGGCCACAGGCGTTGACCGCGATGAGGGACGGAAACCGGCGGGGCCTGAAGAAGTCGGACACTGGCGAAGTGGGGGCAGCCAGGTTGCTGGTGTCGACCCCGATGATGATACCGATCGCCCGTGTGCCGTGCGCTCCCTCAGGAATCAGTGACCTGACCCGGGGACCGAACCGCGCGGCGACCGAACGAAAGATTACCGTGGTGGTGCGTTGTCCGGCAGGCTTCTGGTGCCGGGTCAGGAGGAGAGATCTGCGCGCTGTGGCGCGCTCTGTCTCTCCCCACCGGGCGACTGGGCAGGTTTCGCGAGCGTGCTCGCGAGGAACAGCGGGCACGTCGCGAACGCGGTCACCAGTGCGAAGGCCGCCGGCAAGGAGGTGGCATCAGCGACGGCGCCCGTCACAGCGGGGGCGAGAAGGTTCGAGGTGTAGGTGATGGTGGCGACGCCGGCGATGTTCCGGCTCGGGTCGCCCCCATGCCCACCGGCAGCACTGAAGGTGAGGGGCAGCACGGCGGCGACGCCGGTGCCGATCAGTGCGAATCCGGCGATAACGACTGGTGGGGTGCGGCCCAACACGACCAGCGTGCCGCCTAACGCCGCGATTCCGCCGCCCAGTCGCACCGTACGGACCGGTCCCAGGCGTGTGACCACGAAGCCGCTGGCGAGCCTGGCCAGCGCCAGAGTGAAGCTGAGCCCGGTGTAACTGAGTGCAGCGATTCCCTCGGGCGCGTTCGCGGTCGAGGTCAGGTACACCGCGCTCCAGTTTCCGCTGGCTCCCTCGGCGAACACGGCGCAGAAGCCGAGAATGCCGAGGGGGAGGGTGGACAGCGGGGGAAGCGCGAAACGAGGCGGTGGCTGTCGGGCCTCGGTCGGATCCGCCTCCAGCAGATGCCTGGTGGCCAGTAGCCCGATGCCCGCCAGGACCGCGGAGGTCACAGCGAAATGCAAGCGGGCATCGATGCCGGCGCCGGCGGCGAGCGCACCGCAGCCCGAGGAGACCAGCCCTCCTACGGCCCACATGCCGTGCAGGCTGGGAATGACGGGGCGTCGCAGACGCTGCTCGACCAGCACCCCCTGCGCGTTCATCAGGACATCCGTCATACCCGAGGTCGCGCCGAATATCCCCAGGGCCAGGCACAGGGCGGGCAGGTTCGGCGCAAGCGCCGGCAGGACCAGCGAGCCACACCACAGCGGAAACAGGCACCTCAGTGCACGGGAGTTGCCCAAGCGATGGACCAGGCGGCTGGTGAAGGGCATCGCCACGAACGAGCCGAGAGCCGGGGCAAGGAGCGCCACACCAAGAGTGCTGTCGCTGAGGCCGAGGTGCTGCTGCAGCCAGGGGATTCGAGTGGCGAACGCCCCCACGACCGCGCCGTGTCCGGCGAAGACGACGGATACCCGACGACGCGATCGAAGCGACACGCGATCGGTCATGGTGATGATTAGCCCTTCTCGCTCTTGCGGTGCTGCGCCGCTGACCCGGGTGGCCGGCAGGGGCGCACAGCCACCGCAGGGGGACAGCACGCCACGAGTTTTGCGGTGCGGCGACCGCCATGATTGCGGTCGTCAGTCACCGCGAAGAGACGGCTCGACGACTGAGCTCGCGATCCGGTGCGCCTCCTTGGTGAACGCCTCGCCCCATGCCTGCCGGGGCCCGTCCATGCGCGAGGTGATGATGACCAGGTCGAAGTGCTGGTCGGGCCAGGGGGTACGCAGCCCGGACAGATGCCAGGTCGAGACGGCGGCATCGTCGCGGCTCTCTTGCCGTGCGAGCACCCCCTCATCGTAATCACACAGGAAGAGTTCGACATTCTGCCGCGGAGCGGTGGGAAGCCCCTCCGTGCCGCTTCCGAACACCGCCACCCGCTGGGTGTCCTGCGACGGGGGCAGGGTGTCCAACCCGATGGCGATCTCGTCCAGGACCTGTTGCCCGCGGGCCTGGCTTGCCCATTCCTCGAAGCGAAGCCGCTCAGTCTCGACGGAGCCGAAGATGCCCCTGTTGGTCACGGCCCAGAACAGCTCGGGGAGCAGGGAGGGGTGCTTGCGGACGAACCGGTCGCAATTCAGCATGAGGGAGGAGACGTTCGCCTCATGAGTGCGCTCGTGCGGCGCTTCGATCCCCCAGCTCTCAGGCGAGACCGTCATGGGGATGCCGTGTGCGTGCAGCCGGTAGCCGAGTTCGATGTCCTCCCCGCCCCAGCCGGTGAAGTCCTCGTCGAACCCGCCGACCCGCCAGAAGTCGGCTGCCGGCAGCGACACGTTGAGCGTCCAGAACCACAGCCAGGGCATGTGCATACGGCTTAGGTCGAAGTCGACCGCGGTGAACTCCGGAAGCCGCATGTCCTGGAACCAGGGGGCGTCCCCGACCCTTCTCACGGCCTCCTCCGGGGGGAACTCCTCGACAAGGGAGTGGAGTTCGGGGTGGGGATTCCGCGGATCGTAGCCGTAGCAGCAGCCGAGGACCACCTTGGCGGGCGCCGGCCCGGCGTGGGCGGCGAGGACCGACTGGACGTACTGCGGCCCCGCCAGGACACCGGTGTCGAGGAAGGCCAGGAGTGGCGCGGAGGCCAGGCGTGCCCCACCGTTGCGCGCGCTGGCGACTCGGTATCCGAGGTCTTCCTGGAAGACGTACTTGATGCGCAGCCGGTCCTCGTAGGACCGCACCACGTCGCGGGTGGTGTCTGTCGAGCCATCGTCGGACACCACGACCTCGAAGTCCTCGGGCGCCGTCGTCTGACGGGCCAGCGTGCCTAACGTCCGGTCGAGGAGGGCGTCTCGGTTGTATGTCGGGATGACGATCGAGAGCAGTGGCACATGGGATGTCGCACCGGGCATGGGGGCCACCTTTGCATTGATCGGATGGACTTGGGGTCGAGTTACGCATACACGCCAGGGGGAGGGGCGGCCGGGTATATCGACACCTTCCACTGAAGATGTCGGACGACGAGGTGGCTCACCACCAGATCGGCTCTGGTCGCGGGACCCGTTCCGCTCGCGCTGAGTCTACCCTCGATCCTGGATACCTGAAGCATGAAACTTCCCTTGGCGACCTCTCGTGAAGGGGTGCAGTCCTGGTTTGTGTGTCGCGACCGTGTTCGTCCCCCGTCATGGCCGAAAGAGTGTGCGAGGCACGCCAGTTGCCCAAGAGACAGGTCGCCCCACCGGCCGTCAGGAGTGCGATTCAGGACGGCACGTAGGAGCCTTCTCAACCCACGACGGAGGTGTAAACGGAGTTCTCCCCGGCGGGTTCCTCCAGCACCGCGAGAACACTCTGAACCCGCAGTCCGTCAGGGCAGGAGGGTTCGGTCTGTGACGATTGTGTGAACGAGAGTCCGGCGAACGAAGGTGTGTGCGTAGCCCAGGCCATGGCTCGGCGGACACCAGAAGACCACCAGGAACCCCAGGCCGGTCGGGACGGTCCGGACAGACGGTGGGGAGTGCCGTAGCCGGCGAAGCCGAACCAGAAGACAGTCGACACCTTCGTCTCCGAAGACGGTTATGAGCTCGTCGAGGTAGCGGACCTGTTCGCTCTCGTCACGCACCAGGTGCGGCTTGGGGGTGACACCGTCCGGCTCCATGGCCACGTACCAGTCCGAGCCGCCGCAGTCGGCCGCCCCGCCGAAGGTGCAGCAGCCGACCTCCATGATGGCCACCGGCTTGCCGGGGTGTAGGTAGCCGTAGTTACTACCGACCGCATGAGGTATCCACAAGGGGGCGGAAGGTTGAGAGGACCAGCAGGGCACGCACCAGCGCGGTCGCCCACCTCGGATCCGTGCGGGCCTTGCCCAGGACACGCCAGTTCCTCAGGTGTGCGAAGCCGTGCTCGACCGGGGCACGCACTGCGGCCAGTGTCTTGTCGGACAGCTTCTGGCCACGGGGCAGGGGCCGGTGCCGGGCGGCCTTGTAACCGGTAATCGCTGCCGGGTCGGTGTCCGGTCCGCTGCCGCCGAGCCCGACGAACCAGGTCGGCGATGGCCCCGAGGCTGGCCGCGCGGAGATGGGCGGTGAGTTGGTCGTGGCGGCAAGCGGTGATCTCCGAGGTCCGCCCGGGCCGGCCGCCGAGACCCGCAGCAGCCGGCCCCGGCTGTCGGTGAGCGCGATCACGAGCAGGCCGTGGCAGTTGTTCCTGCCCGAGTAGTTCTTGCGGTTCTCGGCCCCGGTGCGCCGCTCGGTGCTTTCCGCGGGGCGCGCGCGGCCGGCAGAGTTCGTCGGCCACCTCGCAGAAGCAGTAGCCGCGCTCGAATGCCCGGCTCTGAGTGGTGCCGGGCGGCGGTCGACGCCTCAGGCGGTGTCGGACGCCGGGCGGGCGCTCTCCTCCGTCAGGCGCCGGTGCTGGAGCGCGAGGACCGCGTCCGCGAGCACGTCGTCGCTCATCCGCTCCAGAAAGGCGCGGGTCGCGCGGGCCAGGGCGGCCGTGGCTTCGGCGCGCTGCTGAGGGGACAGTCCGGTGTGGAGGGCCGGGACCGGCTGGTGGCCGACGCCGCGGGCGCGCAGCACCTGGGCGAGGAGCGGGAGGACGGCGGCCTGGAGGGAGACGGCGGGGCAGACCAGGGACACGCTGAGCGAGTCGCCGCGGGAGACGCCGGAGTGCAGCCACAGCAGCGGGATGTAGAGCAGGTCGCCGGGGCCGACGGTGAAGCGGACGCTGTCGTCGACGGGCAGTTCGTGGGCCCCCACACCGGGGTGGTTCATCATGCGCCGTACGACGTCCTGGCGGTCCAGGTGCTGGGAGGAGGCGAGCGTCCACTCCTTCGTGCCGTTCTGCTGGAGCACGAAGTTGTCGCTGTGGTCGAAGTGGGCGCCGATGCCGCTGCGCGCGCACGTGCGGATCGCGTCGAACCAGGCCTGCGGCGCGCCGAAGACGCCCGCGAGCCGGTCCGCGCGGTCGCGCAGGTCGGTGTCGAAGCGGGAGACCTGTTCGATGAACGTCACCTCACCGGGCCGCTCCTTGACCTCCGTGCCGTCGGCGCGCGCCCGGGCCAGAGCGGCGTCGAAGTCGTCGTCGGTCCACACGCGGCCCAGCAGCTCCTTCGCCCCGCCGGGGACGTACAGGGGCCGTTTGCGCCAGTAGGCAGAGAAGAAGAGGTCGAAGTCGAAGGACGGCTGTTCGAACGGGACGTC
Source organism: Streptomyces corchorusii (assembly GCF_001514055.1). Lineage (NCBI taxonomy): Bacteria > Bacillati > Actinomycetota > Actinomycetes > Kitasatosporales > Streptomycetaceae > Streptomyces > Streptomyces corchorusii. The sequence continues at coordinate 34,055 of NZ_KQ948381.1, forward strand.
TGACGTCATACCGGCTTCCCTTCGCTACGGAGTCGTGGGCCGCACTGCCCTCAGCTGTTCGGGACCATGGACCAGTGCCTGGATGCCGTCGGCGAGGAACGTGTACGGGTACGGGGTCGGCTGCGCGCTCGCCTCGTCGATCCGGGCGAGGTCCTCCGGCGGCAGCGAGATCTCCAGCGCGGCCAGGTTCTCCAGGAGTTGGTCGCCGGAGGAGACGCCCACGGCAACGCTGGTGATCTCCGGCTTGCTCAGGATCCAGGCCAGGGCCAGCTGTCCGGGCGTACGCCCCGTCCGCGCCGCCAGGTCGGTAAGGCACGCGATGACGCGGGGCACGACCGGGCGGAAGGGGTCGACGTCGCCGGTGGTGAAGGTCTGCGTCATCCGCCCGTCGCCGGTGATCCGCCGCTCCTCCAGGTCGACCCGGTACCGGCCGGTCAGCAGGCCGTTGGCGAGCGGCCCCCACGCGACCAGGCCGACGCCGGTGGCCTCGGTGAACGGGAAGAACTCGTGCTCGATCGTCCGCTCCAGCGCGTTGTAGTTGAGCTGGACCGCCGCCGGGACGGGCCAGCCCCGCCACCGGGCGACGGCCTCGGCCTGACCGGCGTACCAGCCCGGCACGTTGCTCAGCCCGACGTAGCGGATCTTCCCGGCGGAGACCAGGTCCGCTGCCGCGGCCAGGCTCTCCTCGACCGGGGTGACGCCGTCCCACAGATGCAGGTAGAGCAGGTCGATGTGGTCGGTGCCGAGGCGGCGCAGCGACCGCTCCACGGACGCGACCACGTTGCGGCGGCTGCATCCGCCGGAGTTCACGTCCCTCGGGTCGGTGCGGTACCCGCACTTGGTGGCGATCACCACCTGGTCCCGCGCGGACCGGCGGCGCAGCGCCTGGCCGAGCCAGGTCTCGCTCTCGCCGCGGTTGTAGACGTTCGCGGTGTCGAAGAAGTTGATGCCGTGGTCGAGGGCGACGCCGAGCAGCGTGTCCGCCTCCGCGGCCGGCATGGTCCAGCGCGGCCCCCATTGCGAGCCGAAGGTGGCCACGCCGAGAGCGATGTTCGACACCTTCAGCCCGGTGCGGCCCAGCAGACGGTACGTCATCTTGGTCATACGGCGCTCCTCGCCCCCCCGGCTCAGATCAGCGAGCCGGCGGAGCCGCCGTCGAGCCGGCACAGCATGCCGTTGGCCGCCCGCCCGAGGCCCGCGAGGTACTGGACGCTGCGGTAGCACGCGTCGAAGTCGATCAGCTCCTCGATGACCAGGTCCGGGTTGGACTTGCGCAGGAACACCCGGGTGATCTCGGCCTCGTCGACGCCGCGGCGGGCGGCGACCCGCTGGAGCTGCGCCACCTTGTCCGGATCGGCCAGCGGGCCCAGCAGCAGGGTGGCGACGGCCGTGTTGCGGGAGCGGCAGGCGTCGGCGAGGGAGCCGGTGAGTACGCGTAGCGCGGCCTTGCTCGCCGCGTACGCGCCGGAGTCGCGGTCGGCGTGGAACATGGACTCCGAGTTGATGACGACGACCGAGGTGAACCGGGTGTCGGGGGTGGCGGCCAGCAGGTCCAGGGTCAGCCGGTAGGGGGCGAGGGCGTTGACCCGGAAGACGTCCTCCAACTCGGCCAGGGACAGTTCGTGAGCGGGGCGGGGCGGGTAGCTGACGGCGTTGTGGACGATGAGGTCGGGTGCCTCACCGAGCCGGTCCGTGATCCACTTGAGGGTCTCGGGCCGGGACAGATCGGCCTGGAGGTGGTCGACGCCGGGTGTGGCGGGGGTCTCCGACGCGGGGCGGCGTCCGAGACCGGTCACCTTCCAGCCGTCGGCGGCGAGCCGGGCGGCCAGGTGGGCGCCGAGACCGTGGCTGCTTCCGGTGACGAGGGCGTGCTGGGCCATGTCTATTCCTTGACGCTCACCAGGAGACCGCTCTGGGTCCCGACGAATGCGGAGAACAGCCGGGTGCTGCGCCCGACCGCGCGGTTGTAGCGGTGGATGGCCTTCGCCTCGCGGTCCTCCTCGGACCCCTCGGTGCGTTCGGCGGTGAAGTCGCCCTGGGCGAAGGCGTCGTCGGCGATCAGCACGCCGCCGGGTTCCAGCAGCGGGTAGCACAGCCGGAGGTAGTCGGGGTACGACTTCTTGTCGGCGTCGATGAAGACCAGGCCGACGCTCCCGGGCGGCACGGTCTCCAGGTAGGCGCAGGCGTCGCCGACGACGATGTCCACCCGGTCCTCGACCCCGGCGGTGCGCAGATTGCGGCGGGCGGCCTCGGCGGCCCGCGGGTCGATCTCCAGCGTGGTCACCCGCCCGCCCTCGGGCAGGCCGCGGGCCAGGTGGATGGTGGAGTAGCCGAACAGCGTCCCGATCTCCAACACCTGCCGGGGCCGGCGCAGCAGGGTGAGCAGTTGCAGGACGCGGCCCGCGTTGTCGTCGACCTGGATGGTCGGCAGCCGGTCGTCGAGCAGGGAGCGCCGCAGGATGCCGTCGAGCACCTCCTCGCGGGGGCCGAGGACGGCGCGGATGTAGCCGTGCGGGATCGTCGTCACGCGTCTGCTCCCGGGTGCTGGGCGCCGCGGGTCCCGGCCGGCGCCGAGGGCGCGGTGCCGTCGTGGAGGCGGGCGGCGTCGTAGAAGGCGAACAGGGCCTCGCTGTCCGGCCGGGTGGTGGGTGCCTCGAAGTCGAAGCAGGGCAGGAATAGTTCGGGTGCCTGGTCGGGCGTGACGTCCGCGAGGGGTGTGCGGTGGAAGGGGGCGAACTTCTGGGCGCTGTCCGCGGCGCCGAAGAGATAGGCGAAGTTGGCGCCGGGGTTGGCGGTGAACATGGGCCAGGTGAAGTAGCCGGGGAAGTCGCCCAGGGTGCAGTGGCGGCCGATGCCGAACCGCTCGTCCAGGCGCCGGAAGGAGTCCGCGAGGCCGCCGTCGGCGCGCCGGTGGACGTCGAAGTCCAGCAGGGCCAGCACGGCGCGCTCCAGGTAGGTGCGCCGGTACTCGATCATCTTGATGCGGCGGCACAGGGCCAGTCCGTCCTCCGCGGCCGGGGTGAGGGAGAGGTACCGGGCCAGGTCGGGGTGGTAGGCCCACTTCTCGCACCACATGCTGAGGTGCTCCAGCCGTTCCAGGGGCAGGTACTCCAGGCCGGACCGGTTGGAGATCCGCTTGCGGATCAGCAGGTGGTTCAGGGCGTGCCCGAACTCGTGGAAGAGGCTGTGCATGTTCTGGAAGGTGATCCGTCCCCCGCCGTCGGCTCCCGGCCGGAACCGGCAGGAGACGTAGGCGACCGGCCGCTGCACCACGCCGCTCCAGTCGGTGCGGTTGCGGATGCCCTTGGTGTGGTTGGCCCCGATCGTCTTGTTCCCGGTGTCCCACAGATCGAAGTTGATGTAGCCGACCTCGCCGTGCTCGGAGCGGACGGCGACGGTGACGACCTGGGCGGCGCCGGTCGCCTGCCGGGTGAGGGTGAGGCCGAAGACGTGCCGGGCGACGGTGAAGATGTAGTCGAGGCAGTCGTCGAGGTCGAACATCGGCGGCTTGGCCCCGCCGGTCGCCGTACGGACGCTGTGCGCGAAGTGGGCGAACGGCTCGTCGCCCGCATCGGGGCACAACTGCCTTATCTCCTTCTCCAGTTCGGTGTGGGCGGTCAACGCACGTGCCAGGTGGCGCTCCAGGAAGGCGGCCACGTCGGCCTCCTCGACGGCGCACTTGGTGAACGTCCGCGCGAGCACGCTGGGGTGGCCCTGCGCGGCGCTCTGCCGGCGCCGCGCCTCGATCATCCCGTCGACCAGGCCGAGCAGCCGCGGCAGATGCGCGTCGCGCGCGCCCTGCCAGGCCCGGGCGAGCTTGCCGCGGGTGGCGGGGCTGCCGACCTGGCTGGAGAGCTTGTAGAACACGGCCGACGGGGTGCCCGATCCGGCGGGTGTGCCCAGGCGCTCCAGCAGCCGGGCCTGGTCGCGTTGGACGTCGTCGAGGACGCCCTTGGCCTCGGTGAGCAGGCCGTCGAGCTCCTCCTCGATGGCAATGTCCGCGGGCTCCTGCTTGGCGCTCAGCTGGGCGACGTAGGCGAGTCGGGACTCCTCCGCCTCCGGGTCCGGGCAGCGCAACAGCAACAGCTTCTCCAGGATCCGCCGGTCCAGCTCCGGGTCCTTGTGGAAGGCGTCACGCCAGGGCAGCAGGCGCTCGAAGTCGACGAACTCGTCGTTGGCCTCCAGGTAGAGGAAGATGTAGGCGACGTTGTTGTAGATCGAGGTGATCTCGACCAGGGTCTCCTGGGTCAGCCGCGGCTCGGCCACGATCTCCCGGAGCCGGCTCATCATCGCCTCCAAGGCCCCCTCCATGGCGGTGAGGCTCTCCCGGTCCGGCGCCAGAACGGGGTCTACGGACATGGTCACTCCTCGTCGCACGGCTGGAACAGGAACTGGTAGAGGTCGCCCCCGTACGACGCGGCGTACATGCTGCCCGAGGCGGCCGCGATCGGGGTGATGTCCAGGGCCGGTTCGTGGTCGGGCAGGCCGAGCACCTGGCTGCTCTCCCACAGGAACCGGCCGTCTTCGCGAGCGAGGCACACGATGTTGCCGCGTTCGGCCGTCGCCACGAAGTTCCCGTCGGGCAGCACCGTGAGCGAGGTGTACGAGCGGGGCGCGCCCTGGGGTGAGGTCCACCGCATCTCGCCCGAGGAGGTCAGACCGGTGACCGTGCCGAGCTGGGTGCCGACGGCCAGGACGTCCCCGGAGACCGCCGGACTGCCGGTGATCTTGGCTCCGAGGCGGACCTCCGCCTCGGGGCGGCCGGTCTTGGCGTCGAGGAGGACGCAGCGCCCGTCGACCGGGCAGACGGCCAGCCGGCCGGTCTCGTGCAGCAGCGCGGGCGACGCCTTGACGGGGTGGCCGATCTCTTGCCGCCACACCTCGGTGCCGTCCGCGGCCAGGGCGACGACGTGTTCCCCGCTGCACAGTACGGCGGTGTCGTCGGCGGCGGGGACGGGGCTGGCGTAGGGGTCGCGGTAGGCGGCGACGCCGCCGTGGGCCGCCGACCAGGGGCGGGGCAGCGGGCGGTCGTACACGAGCTCGCCGGTGCCGAGGGCGAGGCCCAGGCAGCGGCTGTGGAAGGCCGCCACCACGAGCAGGTCGGCGCCCGGCAGCACGGTGGGCGTGGCGAAGACGGGGGACTCGGCCTTGCGCGACCACACCAGGGTGCCGCGCAGATCGAAGCAGGTGATCAGCCCGCTGGTCGTGGCGACGATGACATGGCGGCGCGCCTGGTCGACGACGAGGGAGGCGTACACCGAGCGGTCCAGGCGGCGTTCCCAGTAGACCTTGCCGAGGCCGGTGTCGAAGAACCGCAGCCGCCCGTCGTCACTGGCGACCACCACGCCGACGCCGGCGACAACGGCGGGCGTGGAGCTGACCGGAACGGGGACGGTCTGACCGAGGTGGGCGCTGTCGTGGGTGAGGCGCCGGTGTGCGCAGACGGCGGGCTCCCGGTCCCAGTGGAAGGCGCCGCCGCCGCGGCCGGGCAGCACCGACTTGACCGGGTCGTGCCGGAAGGCAGGGAGAGGAGACGAGTCGGCCGGCAGGCCGGGCGAGCCGGCCGGGAGGCTACTGGGCAAGGCTCATCTCGCTTTCCGCTCGGTCCGCACCGGGCCGGCCGGTGCGGCGCAGCGCACGCCAGAAGACGAACGCGAGGACGGCGGTGGGGATGCCCTTGCAGGCGACGGCGAGGAAGGTGGAGTCCAGGGCGAACACCGAGTACCAGGCGAGGGGGATGGTCAGCAGGTACGTCACCGCGGTCGAGGAGACGAACAGCAGCCCGCCGCGCTGCTGGACCGTGAGCATTTCGCCGAAGATCTGCTCGAAGAAGTAGGCGGGGACGTACAGCAGATAGGCGAGGAGCAGGTTGCGCGCGAGGTCCCGGTCGAGGCCGGGGCTGGCGAAGGCGTCGACCAGCCAGGGCGCGGCCAGCGCGGTGACGGCGGTCGCCACCGCGGTGGGTACGGCGGCGTACAGGCGCATCTTGCGCACCGTGCGGGTGAGGTCGTCCGCGCCGCGGCCCAGGGCGTAGCCGTAGAAGACGAAGGACCCGGCGAAGCAGGCCTGCGGGACCCGGCAGAACAGGGTGTAGATCTTGGTGGCCACGGCGGCGGCGGCCAACTGAACCACGCCAAGCGTGCCGATGAACAGCAGTGGGATGGTCGTGCCCAGGTAGTCGTTGAAGTGGCGCAGTCCGATGCCGGGTGCGGTGCGGGCCATCGAGCGGAACTCGGTGAGGACCTCCAGGCGTCGGGGACGTACGAAGCGGTCTGGTCGGGTGCGCAGCCGACGGACCAGGACGATGCCGCCGGTGGTGGCCATGGCCGCCTGAGCGACCAGGGTGGACGCGGCGACGGCCTGGGCCGGGGAGGCGAACAGGCGGGCCGCACCGGTGTCCAGGAAGACCCAGTTGAACAGGGCGTTCACCGCGAGGCCGAAGACCAGGTTGACGGCCGACAGGTTCTTCAGGCCGCAGATCTTCAGCGACTCGCTGATGACGATGTAGCCGAGGACCAGGGCGATGCCGTAGGTGCGGACCTGAACGTAGTCGCCGACCAGTGGGATCAGTTCGGCCTTCTGCCCGGTGGCCCGCATCAGCGGCTCGATGCCCAGGCCGAGGGCGATGCCGAGGAGCTGGCAGGGGATCAGCAACAGCAGCAGGGCGGTGCCAAGCACCGGCAGGCGGTGGCTGGTCCGCTGCTCGCCCTCGGCCATGGCGAGCCGGCTGCTGAAGACGTCGACGACGCCGATGAAGACGGCGTAGATGGCCGAGATCAGCACATCCGCCTGGCCGACGGCCGCCGCCTGGTCCAGGCCCTTCGGCGCGACCATGATGAGGTCGAGGGCGCCGAACCCCACCGAGACCACGCCCAGACCGAAGACGACCGAGGTGTAGCCGGTGTAGTTCCGTACGGTGAACCGGGTGTGCTCCATGGCGGCTACCGGTCCCCCGCCTGTGGGCCGGCGCCGCGGGTGCCGTCGTGGCCCAGCCGCTCCAGCGCGGCCTGGAACTGGTGGCGGGAGGTGTCGTCGCCCAAGCCGTCGGCCAGGTCGAGGCCGTCGCGCAGTACCTGCTCGTCGTCGGGGGCGAGGCGGGCCAGGTCCCGGTGGAGGGCGAGGGCGCGGTCGGCGGCGCCGGCCTTCCGGTGGCAGCCTGCCGCGCGCAGCATGTGGTGGCCGACGTACGGGGGACCGGCCGCGACCGCCTGCTCGTACAGCTCGGCTGCCTGCTCGGGTCGGCCGAAGGCGGCGTAGGCCTCGGCGAGTTCGCCGTAGCTGGGGGCCCAGGCCGGGTCGAGGGCGATCAAGGCCCGCCCCGCCTCCTCGGCCCGGTCGAGGTCGCGCGTGAGGTACATGTGCTCCTTGAGCGAGGACTCGTGGTACGTCTTCAGGAAGTGCGTCTCGTAGGCGCGGGGGCGGCGCGCCATGGTGTCCTCGGCGGCCTCCCGCGCGTACTCCATGTAGCGGCGGGTGGTCTCCGCCTCGCCGACGGCGGCCGGGACCATGGCGAGGGCGCGGTACCAGGAGGAGATCGCTCCGGGGTCGAGCCGGTCGTGTGTCTCGGCCAGCCGGGCACCGGTGGCGTGGAACCACTCGTACTCCGCCTCCGGCAGCTCCTTGCGCTTGAGGTACCAGACGACGGCCTGTGAGCAGGCGTCCAGGACGCGGTCCTCGGGCACCTCGCCGGTCTCGGCGGCCTCGCGCATGCGGTCGAACTGGCGGGGCGAGTCGGCGCCGTCGTCGCGCCGGTTGGTGACGACGAAGGCGAGCATGGAGGCTTCGAACCGCTCGCGCGGTGTGGCGGCCCTGGCGTAGGCGTCGGCGAGCAGGCGTTCGGCGGGGTCGAAGCGGGAGACGCTGATCAGCGCGGCCGCGGTGTTGACCAGGGCGGTCACCGGGAGGTCGGCCGCGTCGCGGACGAGTGCGGCCAGCCGTTCGACCGGTTCCGTCGGCCGGTGGCTCAGGTCGGCCAGGGAGTCGTAGGACAGGCCGGCGAGGAGGGCGGCCTCGTGCAGGACGTTGGGTTCGAAGACCTGGGCGAGCAGGTAGCCGAAGCGATCGAGCCGCAGGTCGGCGTACTGCTCCGCACAGGCCCGGGAGAACAGGTCGGCCGGCCGGCCGGGGCCGGTGGTGTACTCCAGCCCGAGCAGGGTTTCCTGGAAGGTGTTGGCCTGGACCTCGACCGTCTCGAACGCGATCCGGTCCGGGGTTGCTCCGCTCATCGTCGTCACGCCCTCTCTGCCGCTTGGCGGCACGCCCAGTTGAGAAGATGCAGGAACACCAGTACGGCGCGGCCGGCATCCGAGAGCGTGGTGGCGTCGCGGGCGTCGGCGGGGGCGGCGAACTCCACCAGGTCGAAGCCGACGAGCCGGTTGTCCCGGAGCACCCAGTCGATGAGGCGCAACAGGTCCCGGGTGCCCAGGCCGGCCTCCGCCGGATAGCCGGTGGAGGACATCACCGAACGGTCCAGGACGTCGATGTCGACGGTGAGGTAGACGTCGGTGCCGGTGCCGAGGGCGGCCCGGAAGGCTTCGAGGTCGTCGAGTTCCGGGGCCAGCAGCGGCAGTTGCAGTCCGACGCCGTGGAGGTAGCCGTCCAGGCCGTCGGCGCTGTCGGCCTCCACCGTGGCGTACGGCGCCACCCCGACCTGGAAGAGACGCTCGGGTCCGACCAGGTCGGACACGTGGGACATCACGTTGGTGTTGAAGACCGGGTCCCGGGGGACGTCCCGGGTCGGTGCGCCGTCCCAGATCTGGAGGTCCAGGTGATGGTCGAACTGGACGACCGTGAAGGGGCGCCGGCGCCGCTTCCACAGCGCCTGGACGACCGGCAGGGTGACCGTGTGATCGCCGCCGATCACCGCGGGGACGGTGCCGGCGGGCAGTGCGGCGATCACCTGGGCGAGTGCCTCCTGGGCGTCGGCGAGCGTCATGCCGTCGAAGAGCACGTCGCCGATGTCGACCGCGCGTTCCAGGGGGACGCGCCCGTTGCGCAGTTGGACGATTCCGGGCTGTTCCGTACCCCAGGTATGCGCTTTGGAAAGCGTCCGGAGAAAGAAGGGGCCGTTTTCGGCCCCTTGGTGGGCGCTGCCGAGGGAATAGCCGGAACCGACGACCGCCGCGGCGGCGTCCAGCGGCACTGCGTCGGGCGCGACCGTTCTCAGCCCGGCGAACGCGGTTTTCGTCCGCAGTCTTGGCACGTCAGCACAATTCCTTCGGGAATCCGGAGCAGTTCGCGGACGGAGGGAGCGGCCGGAGCCGCTCCCTCCTGGGTGCCTTGGTCAGCGCTCGCCGAGGATCGCGTCCAGCTCGGCGTCGACCTCCAGCTCCTCGCCGAGGCTGCTGATCACGGCCTCGGTCTCCATGGCCTCCGCCTCGAAGAAGACCTCCGCGTTGGCGGCGCGGAAGAAGGCGGGCTTCTTTTCCAGGGTGTACTTCGACATGGCTGCACTCCTTACTGTCGGGCAAACAGAGGAAAAGGCCTTGCCGATCGGCGATCGGCGGCCCATGTGCTGCACGTACTTGCCGCGGATGCGACGAAGAAAGCGTTGGCGATCACCTGTCCGGCCGTCAAGGATCACGAACCGGCCGGGCTGTTTGCCGCCACTTCAAGCGTCTATTTTTCGCCATACTGAAAGGGTGCGATTGTCTCAAATCGAAGACCTGCACCTCGGCACGGGCCGTCTTCCGGCTCACGCGGGCGACGATCGGCGCCCCGGCGCAAGTGGGCCCGATCCGCTCGCTCGTCGGCCTGGCCACTACGGCCGGGAAGCCGCCCCTCGTCCGCCGTACGCGGCCAGTTCGGCCAGCAGCACCGTTGACGCGGTCCCGAGGCAGACGGCTCACTGGCCCGGTTCCAGTGGGACGGTGCCGAACACAGAACGGGCCCAGGGCAGATACCGCAGCCACCTGTACGGCCAGCACGCCCCCGAGGCACCACCACAGGACGCGGTTGCGGATTTGGTGGCGGCCGAACAACGCAGCGTCCTCGGCGCTCAGGTGAACGCTCATGGTCACGGCCGTGGCGTGGCCGAGCGACGACAGGATTACGGCGAGCAGGACCACGGTTCCGCCCGCCATCACGGCTTCTGCCCGGAGGACGGCCAGGAGCCTGCGGGCGTTGAGGATCCGTTTCTGCGGGTCGCGTGGTGGACGGCGCATGAGGTCGTCACGGACCGGGTCCACAGCCAGGGCCATGTCGGATGGCCCGTCCATGACGGGGTTTGCCAACCGGACACTGTAACGAGGGTGGTTGGGATTACTGACGGGCTGCGGAGAGTCGGCCGTCGAAGGTGATGTCGAAGGCGTTCAGGGCGGTTTCCACGCGTTCTCCCACAGCTTCACGATCACCGGATACTTCTTGCCCCAGATGTCGGCGAACTCGGCGAACCGCTTGAGTGCGGCCTCCTCGGTCGACGCGGTGCAGCCGGGCTTGAGGAGCTTGGCGATCTTGTCCCAGTCCTGGCGGGCGGCATGCGGAAGGAATTCCGCAGCAGGTGGACCACGCAGGTCCGCACCACCGTGCGGGGCCAGACGGTCTCGACCGCGTCCGGCAGTCCTTTGAGGCCGTCGCAGACGAGCAATGCCCTGGCTGGTCTCGGCGACGACGTTTGCCGAGGTCTTCACGCTCTGCGCGTCCACTACGGCCGCGGTGGGCTCCGCGCTGCGGCCGTGAGCCCCCCGGGCCTTGTCGCGTGAACCAGACGTCCTCTAAGGCATGCGCCCCGTCGTTCCAGGACTCCGCACCGCACTGACCGCTTCAGGTGACACGGAAGACCGGCCAGCCGATCTCGGTGCGCCACGCAGCGGGATCGCTTGTGTCGCGAGGGCCGACAACGTAGACCTCCCGCACCGGCCCGGCCACCGACATTGCGTTCTCCACCACCCAGGTCCCGAGTTCGCCGTACGTGACCTCGATGCCGTCGTGCTCGCCGACATGGGTGGTGACGGCCAGTTCCGCGGCCGGCAGAATCGCGGGGTGCACGCGCCCGGTGCGAGGCGGCGCAGCGGTCGGCAGGTAGACGACCGCGCGACCGCGCTCCTGCTCGAAAAGGGCGTTGTCGTAGCTACCGCCCGGCGGTCCGGTCACGGCTGCGCCGACGGCCGCCTCCAATTCGGCCATCGCGCCTGCGTACCAGGTCGCGACGTCGCGATGCCCGACCACGGCCTCCACCGCCGCGACCGTCCGGGCGGGCTCCGCACGCAGCTCGACGTCGATCGGCGCGGGGTCGGGCCGGAGCAGGCGGCGCAGCGACACGACCGCGGCCCGGGTGCGGTCGAGCACGTCCTCAAGGCGTTGCAGGTGGTCCGTGACCAGGGCCGCCCGGACATCGGGGTCGGGGGTCCGCAGGATCCGCCGCACATCGCTCAGGGGGACGTCGAGCTCGCGGAGCCGGTGGATGACCTGCGCGGTTGGGATTTGGTCGACGCCGTAGTAGCGGTAACCGGTGGTCTCGTCCACCACGGCGGGTTCCAGCAAGGCCGCCTCGTGATACCGGCGCAGGGTCCGTACGCTCAAGTGGGTCAGACGCGAGAACTCCCCGATGGTCAGCATCCCCTCATTCTGAACGCTCTCCCTGGGGGAGAGTCCACGGCTTGACCCTCCCGCGCCGTGAGGTCACACGGTGGGCTCATGACACAGCACACCGATCTCCCGTCCGATCTGCTCCCGGCCACCGTGCGCGAGTTCTTTGCCGCCCATGTCGTCCGCGACGCCGACACCGCCTCGTCGTTCCTCGCCGAGGATGCGGTGGTCGTCGACCAGGGCGAGACCTTCCGCGGCCGACAGGAGGCCCACGCGTTCCTGCGGGACGCCGGGTCCGAGTTCGAATACACGACCGAGCAGATCGGCGCTCACCGCGTCGATGACGCCCACTGGGTGGTCACCGTGCGGCTGGAGGGCACCTTCCCGGGTGGCGTCGCCGAGCTCGACTACCGGTTCGCGCTGCGGGATGACCTCGTCACCGAACTCGTCATCGCCAACCACCCGGCCTGACCGAACCCGCGCCATCTCGATCTTCAGTGGAGAGAAGAATGTCTAGTTCAGATCGTGATCGCCTCGACGGTCGCCGGGCGCTGGTCACGGGCGGTTCGAAGGGCTCGGGCAAGGCCGTCGCAGAGAGGCTGCGAGAGATGGGTGCCGACGTCTACGTGACGGCGCGAACGATGCCCGACGGGTACGAGCACCCTGACCGATTCATCGAAGCGGACGTGTTGACGACAGAAGGCACCAACGCCGTGGCCGCTCGAATCGCAGAGGCCGGCGCACTCGACATCCTGGTGCACGTCGTCGGAGGGGCGTCGACGCCGCCTGGCGGATTCGCGGTCATCACCGACGACCAGTGGCTCACCGAGCTGAACCTCAACCTCCTGGGAGCCGTACGGCTGGATCGAGCTCTTCTCCCGGCAATGATCGCGTCCGGGGCGGGCGTGGTGCTGCACTTCACCTCGATCCAGCGTGAGCTGCCCCTGTATGACGCGTCCTTGGCTTACGCGGCGGCGAAGGCCGCGCTGCGCACATACAGCAAGGGACTTGCCAATGAGCTCGCGCCGCGCGGCGTACGGGTCAACGCAATCAGCCCCGGCGGAATCGAGACCGAAGCCTACGAGAGATTCGTGGACCGGATCGCCGAGGGCAACGGACTCACACGTGAAGCAGCCAAGCAGACCATCTACGACTCCCTCGGAGGAGTACCCCTGGGACGATTCGCGAACACCGAGGAGATCGCGGACCTGGTCGGGTTCCTGGTCTCGGACCGCGCCTCGGCGATCGTAGGAGCCGAGTACGTGATCGACGGCGGGACCGTCCCGACCGTATGAGCCAGGCACCGGCTCCGAGCAGCCACTCGCCTCGGCAACACCGAGAAGCGCGTCGACGGCGCCGTCGACGCGCTTGCCAGGGAGAACACATGACCACACACATCACAGACCGGCCATCCGCCCCACCGGTCGGACCGCCCCCGCCCTTCGACCCGGAGCTCGCTCCCGTCATCGAGGTCCTGACCGGCCTGCGCTCCCCCGACGCGTACCGTTTGGACAACATCGTTGAGATGCGCAGGCCCGTCCCCGGGGTGGAGACCCCGACCGACGAGGTCCTCTCGCGCGGTGGCACCTACAGCGTGGGGGAGTGGGCGGTGCCAGGGCCGGACGGGGAACCGGATATCTCGCTGCTGATCTGTCTCCCGAAGCAGGCGGCGACCCCGGCCCCGGCGATGTACCACATTCACGGCGGCGGCATGATCATCGGAGACAACCGGTTCGGCCTGGTCGAGATGCTGAACCTGGCCGAGCCGATGGGCATGGCCGTGGTCTCGGTCGAGTACCGGCTCGCACCCGAGACACGCCACCCGGGCCCCGTCGAGGATTGCTACGCGGGCCTGGTGTGGGTGTCGGATCACGCCCACGAACTCAACATCGACCCTGAACGCATCGTCATCGGCGGTGCGAGCGCCGGCGGTGGCCTCGCGGCAGGTGTCACCTTGATGGCACGCGACCGCAACGGCCCGGCGATCCTGGCCCAGCTGCTCCTGTCGCCGATGCTCGATGACCACAACGACTCGCCCTCTGCCCAGCAGATGCGCGGCGCCGGTATCTGGGACAGCTCCTCGAACGAGACCGGGTGGAACGCGCTCCTCGGCGACGGCGTTCGCGGAGGACCGGACGTGTCCCCGTACGCTGCGCCTTCCCGTGCGGCAGACCTCTCCGGCCTGCCGTCCACGTTCCTCGACGTCGGGTCGGCCGAAACGTTCCGGGACGAGGACGTCGCCTACGCAAGCCGCATATGGCAAGCGGGCGGCCGCCTCGAACTGCACGTCTGGCCCGGTGGGTTCCACGGGTTCGACGTCGTGGCCCCGCATGCCGTGATTTCGCAGGACGCCATCGCCGCCCGAGTGGCATGGCTGCGCCGTCAGCTCCTGGTCTGACACGCAGCCTCGGCCGGGTAATCGGTACTTGTACGTTCAAGCCTGCAGCGTGTTCCGCGGGTGGGGGTCCCCGTCTCTGAGCACCTTGAGCGCCCGGCGTAGGGCGGGTGCGGGCGCAAGTCCGTGGGCAGCTTGGATGGCGCCTGCCAGGAAAGCCATGAAACTCTCGACGAGTGCTTCGACCGGTATCGGGCGGCCGTCTCTCAGCCACTGGCGGGTCATTTCGTCACAGGCGGCACTGAATCCCCGCACAGGCAGCCGCAGTTCGGGGGCGTCGGCGTCGAGGTCGAGCAACGCGCAGATGCTCTTGCGTCCCTCGTACCGGACCGCTTCGAAGGTCTCCCAGGCGAGGTCCGTGGCTTCGCCTCTGCGCAGGATGATGTTCAAGGCGGCATCCTCGTGGTCGGCGAGGAAGTTCAGATGTGCGGCGAAGTGCCTGCGCAGGCGTTCGCTGGTCGCTCCATCGGAGGTGATGGTCGTCGCTGCGCGAAGCCGGCGGCTGATCTCAAGCACCACCTCCGCGTAAAGGTTCTCCTTGCCGTTGAAGTGATGAGACAGAAGACCGTGAGCGACTCCGGCCGACCGGACGATGTCGCTGACGGTCACTGCCGCGTAAGGCCGCCGGGAGAAGTTCTCGATCGCGGAACGGAGCAGCTTTTGACGTGTCTGCTCGGCAGCCAGTTGCCGTTTGGTCGGCGGCTTGCCCGTGATGGATTGAGGCACGTCTGAACCTTCCTCACCTACCGGTGTCGGACTCTCACCAGGTTAGGCGAGGGTCTGACACCGGTCACACCCCGACTCCCTCTTGTTGATTGCCGTTCAATGACCTACAGTCAGCGAGGGGGCCGAGCCGGTGAGCCGGGCACGCGCAGACCGATGACGCCCCGGCTGCGCCGGCTCCGCTGTCGCGGGAGATGCCGACCAGGGGCGCCTAACGGTTCCCCCCGTGATGCGGCGAGCCGAACCCATAGCACCGCACGGGAGACCACACGAGTAGGAGTCACGCCATGACTTTCGAACTGCCGCTCCCCGACAAGGACGACCCGGTCTGGACATCAGCCCACGGCTTCGTCGTGCGCAAGGACGGAGGTGTCGTACGGCTCACCGGTCACGAAACGTTCGCGGTCAAGGTGACCGGCGAGCAGACCGACGGCGCACTCGCCTTCATGGACGGCCTCATCGAGCCCGACCACGGCAACGTCCCGCACATCCACACCAAGGAGGATGAGGCCTTCTACGTGGTCTCCGGAGAGTTCGAGTTCCTCAACGGCAGCAAGAGAATCACTGCCCAGGCCGGAGACTTCATCTACGTCCCCAAGGGCACGCGCCACGCCTTCAAGAACACCAGCCCGGAGCCGTCCCGGCTCCTCGTCTTCTACACACCCGCCGGTCCGGAGAACTTCTTTCTCGAACACGGCGACGCCCAGGGCCGCCGCCCCGAGCCCTGGCCGACCGAGAAGCTCAACGAGATGGTGGACATCCTGGACGCTCACAACATGGTGCTGCTCCCGGCGGGCGACTGGCACTAGGCATTCCCTCTCCCCCTGAGCCTGACGTTTATCCCCGGTGGGCTTGGTGCACCGACATCGACGACTGAACCGAACCGCGAGCAGGCCACAAGAGGCACGACAAGTTGATCGTCCCGGACCTGTGTTCCGGGCGGGAAGGAGCTCACGATGGCGCGAGTGGAAAGAAAGACAGCCGTGGTCACGGGTGGCGCGATGGGCATGGGAGCCGCAACGGTCCGCCGGTTGGCCGCCGAAGGCGCCAACGTGGTCATCGCGGACGTGAACGTGGAGTCCGCGCAGGCCCTCGCCAAGGACCTTGGAAAGGCTGCCTCCGTCGAACGGCTCGATGTCCGGTCGGAGCAGGAATGGGCCGACGTCGTCCGGCACGCCGAGGAACGATTCGGTTCCGTAGACATCCTCGTAAACAATGCGGGCATCGCCGATCCGGCCCCCCTGGAGGAGTGGGACACCACACGGTTACAACACACTCTGGACGTGAACCTGATCGGCGTTTTCAACGGCATCCAGGCCGTCGTCCCGGCGATGAAGCGGGCCGGCGGCGGCTCCATCATCAACATCGGCTCGGTGGGCGCCCTGCAAGGAGTGCCGAGGATGTCCGGCTACGTCGTCTCCAAATGGGGCCTTCGCGGACTGACCAAAGCCGCTGCTCTGGAACTGGGCGTGTATGGGATCCGAGTGAACGCGGTGCACCCGGGCCAAATCAACTCCCCCATGACCGAGGGCGTCGTCTTCGATACCAGCAACATCGCCCTCGGACGGGTCGGCCAACCGGACGACATCGCCCGCATCGTACTGTTCCTCGCCAGCGACGACTCTCAGTTCGTCACCGGCAGCGATGTGGCCGGTGACGGCGGTCAGAGCGCCGGGCAGGCCAATTACCAGGGCCTCCCGCAGTAAGAACTCCCCAGGGCCTCCCGCAGTAAGAACTCCTATGGAATGACTTCAGGCGTCGCCAGCAGATGAGTGCGCATCCCAGGGTGAGGAAGGCTTCGTGGATGTCGTCGCGGATCCCCCAGCGGATGCGCAGGCGGCGGAACCAGTGCAGGTGGGCGAAGGCACGTTCCACGACCCAGCGAGGACGGGAGGCATCACCGGCCGAGGCGCCCCTGCCGGCAGCAGAGCCGGCCCACCGCGCCACCTGGCACGTGTGCCGGTGAGGAACGCGGCACCAGCCGCGACACAGCCCGGGGACCGCGAAACCGTCAGCGCCGAGACGTTCCGGCGATGCGCGGGCGGCGTTGCGTCACCGGCGGATCTGGGCGTCCACCGTGGACGGCGCGTCGCCGCTGTCCGCGCCCAGGCCCGCGAGCAGGCGCAGTCCGTCCTCGGCGGGGCTGCCGGGGGGCGCGGACAGCACCAGGAGCTCCATGCCTGATTCGTCCGGCAGCGCGAAGTTCTCCTGGTGCAGTTCCAGCAGTCCGACGAGCGGGTGCCGGTACGCCTTGCGTCCATGGGTGCGGGCCCGCACGTCCGCACGGGCCCACAGACGGCGGAAGCGCTCGCTGCCCATCGCCAGTTCCCCGATGAGCGAGGCCAGACGGGGGTCGTCGGGGTATTTGCCGGCGGCCAGGCGGAGGTGCCCGACCACGTCGAGGGTGCACTTCTCCCAGTCCGCGTACAGGCCGCGCTCGGTCTCCTCCAGGAAGATGTGCCGGGCGGTGTTCAGACCCGGCATCGGCCGGCCGTAGAGGAGCCCGGCGAGACGGTTCCCGGCGAGCACGTCCAGGCGGTGGTCCATGAGGAGCGCGGGTGCGTCGGTGACCAGGTCGAGGACGCGCAGCAACTCGGGCCGCACCCGCCCGCCCGGCGCCTTCGCGCGGCGGCGGCGCTGCCGCGCGAGCCGGTAGAGGTGCTCGCGTTCGGTCTCGTCGAGGCCGAAGACGTGGGCGAGCGCGTCGAGGACCTGCTCGGAGGGCTGGGTCGCACGGCCCTGCTCCAGGCGTACGTAGTAGTCGACGCTGACTCCGGACAGGTGCGCGACCTCCTCGCGGCGCAGCCCTTCGACCCGGCGGCGGCTGTCGGTGGGGATACCGACGGCGGCCGGGTCGACCCGGGAACGCCGGGTCCGCAGAAAGCCCGCGAGATCGTCCATGCCCCCAGTATCGCCTCGGTCGTGCCCGTGAAGGTGGCCCTGCCGATACCAGGAAGTCCCGTCCGACGGAAGAGGCGTCCCTGAACGCCGGGCGCCGCGGCGTCCAGGATCGAAGGCGTCCGATCCGAAGGAGTTCCCATGAAGACGCTGATCGTCTACGCCCACCCGGAACCGAGGTCGCTCAACGGCTCGCTGAAGGACCTCGCGGTGTCCACGCTGGAGAGCGCCGGGCACGAGGTACGGGTGAGCGATCTGTACGCGATGGACTGGAAGGCGGTCGTGGACGCCGCGGACTACGGCCCCCACGCCTCACGTCCGTTGAAGGTCGCCCGGGACTCGGGCCGGGCCTTCGACGCCGGAGCGCTCACACCGGACGTCCTGGCCGAGCAGGAGAAGCTGCTGTGGGCCGACACGGTCATCTTCCAGTTCCCGCTGTGGTGGTACTCGATGCCCGCGATCCTCAAGGGCTGGGTGGACCGGGTGTTCACCTTCCACTTCGCCTACGGCGTCGGCGAGCACAGCGACACCAAGTACGGCGAGCGCTTCGGCGAAGGCACCCTCATGGGCAGGAGGGCCCTGCTGTCGGTGACCGTCGGCGGCCCGGAGCCCCACTACGCCGCTCGCGGGATCAACGGCCCCATCGACGACCTGCTGTTCCCGATCCACCACGGCATCCTCTACTACCCGGGCATCGAGGTGCTGCCCCCGTTCGTGCTGTACGGTGCCGACCGGATGACCGACGAGGACTACCCGGACGTCGCCAAGGCCTGGGAACAGCGCCTGCTCACCCTGGAGTCGGCCGAGCCGATCCCGTTCCGGCGGCAGAACTTCGGCGACTACGAGATCCCCTCGCTGCACCTGAAGGAGGGGCTGGAGCCCGCGGGCCGCACGGGCTTCGGGCTGCACGTGCGCGGCTGACGCCGGCGGCGGACACGACGAGCCGGGGCGCGAACCCGAGCGGCTTGCGGTCGCGGCCCGGCACGCGGGGCGACCCGGCCGACGCGTCACCTCGGCCGCGTAGTCACCCCCGCCGGTCGAGGACGGCCGCTTCCGCGTGCGGGGCGGGCCAGGGCGCGTGGGCGGCCACCAGCTCCCGCAGGGCGCGCAGCGGGCGGAACATGCCGATGCCCAGGGCACCGACGACATGCCCGTCGCGGACGTACACGGCGGTGAACCTCCGCTGCCGCGTGCTGCCGTCGACGACGTGGACGGCGTCGGCGCCGCGCGTACGCCCGTACACCTGGACCCGAAGGCCGTACTGGTCCGACCAGAAGTAGGGCACGGTACGGAAGGCGGTCGCCGAGGCCCGGCCGGCGAGGATGTTCCGGGCGACGGCCTGGCCCTGCTCGGTGGCGTTGATGCGGTGTTCGACGCGCAGCCGCTCTCCGGAGACCGCGTCCGGCCAGGACGCCACGTCCCCGGCGGCCCACACGTCGTCCCCGGCGTACAGGCACACGTCGCAGTCGACACCGTCGCCGACGGGAACACCGCTGCCGGCGAGCCACTCGGTGTTCGGGCGGGCGCCGACTCCCGCCAGCACCGCGTCGGCGGGGACCACCCGGCCGGTGGCGAGACGGACGCCGACGGTACGGCCCCGCTCGCGCAGCACCTCGACCGCCCGTGACCCGGTGACGAGGCGTACGCCGTGCTCGCGGTGCACCTCGGCCAGCACCTGGGCGACGGTCTCCCCGAGGACGTCGGTGAGGGGCGCGTCCCCGCCGGTCACGAGCGTCACCTCGCAGTCGAGCGCGCGGGCCACGGCGGCGGCCTCGACGCCGACGAAACCGCCTCCGACGATCACCAGGCGGGGGTGTCCGCTCAGCTCCTCCCGCAGCGCGAGGGCGTCCTCCAGGGTGCGCAGTACGTGCGTTCCGGCGCCGGCCGCCGCGCCGTCCGGCGTCCGGGCCCGGACGCCGGTGGCGACGACGAGCGTGTCGTACGGCAGACGGCTGCCGTCCGCCAGGTGCAGCAGGTGTGCGGAGGTACGCAGCGACACGGCCGGGACGCCGAGCCGCAGCCGCAGGTCCAGGTCGGTGAAGTCCCGCGCGGAGCGCAGCGACAGTCTCTCCGGCGGCCACTCGCCGGCCAGCAGCTGCTTGGACAGCGGCGGCCGGTCGTACGGCAGGTGCGGCTCGTCGCCGACCAGGGTCACGGGCCCGTCGTACCCGGACCGCCGCAGGCCCTCGGCGGCGGACAGGCCCGCCGCCGAGGCGCCGACGACGACCACGCCGGGGGAGGTGGTCACGCCCGGACCTCGATGGCCGCGGCGGGACAGACCGCCGCGGCCTCGTGCACGGCGACCTCCTGGCCGGCGGGCACCCGCGGGGTGAGGAGCACCACGATGCCGTCCTCGTCGCGCTGGTCGAAGACGTCCGGGGCGAGGAGGACGCACTGGCCGGCCCCGCAGCACTTCTCTTCGTCGACGGTGATGTGCATCGTGCTCGTGCTCCTGTGTGTCGTCTGCCGTTCGGGGTGGTGGGGGACGGGTGTCACCAGGACACCGGGAGTTCGTGGACGCCGTAGACCGCCATCGCCGTT
Organism: Streptomyces corchorusii; assembly: GCF_001514055.1. Lineage (NCBI taxonomy): Bacteria > Bacillati > Actinomycetota > Actinomycetes > Kitasatosporales > Streptomycetaceae > Streptomyces > Streptomyces corchorusii. Next base: position 54,138 of record NZ_KQ948381.1, read on the forward strand.
CGGAACGGGATCTCCTCCAGCGGGCGGTCGAGGCGCAGGCCGGGGAAGCGGCGGAAGAGCGCCGGGTAGGCCAGTTGCAGCTCCACCCGGGCGAGGTTCTGGCCGAGGCACTGGTGGGGACCGGAGCCGAAGGCCAGGTGCCGCCGGGCCGACCGGTCGATGTCCAGCCGCTCCGGATGCTCGAAGACCTCCGGATCGCGGTTGGCGGCGTCGTTGGCGAAGATGATCCCGTCGCCCGCCGCGATGCGTACGCCGCCGATCTCGATGTCCTCCAGGGCCACCCGGCGGCGCCCCATGTGGGCGATGGTGAGGTAGCGGAGCATCTCCTCGACGGCGCCCTCGACCCGCTCGGGGGAGCCGTCGCGCACGGCGGCGAGCTGCTCGGGGTGCTGGAGGAAGGCGCAGGTGCCCAGGGCGATCATGTTGGCGGTGGTCTCGTGCCCGGCGATCAGCAGCAGACGGGCCTCGTCGGCGCACTGCTCCCGGGTGCCGAGTCCGGTGGCGAGCTGCTCGGCCGCCACCCGGCTGAGCAGGTCGTCGCCGGGGTGGTCCACCTTGTGCTCGATGAGGTCGCCGAGGTAGTCGATGAGCCGGCGGGACGCCTCCAGGGCTTCCTCGGGGGTGCTTCGGGTGTCGACGATGACGGCGCCGGCCCGCTGGAAGAAGTCGTGGTCGGCGTAGGGCACGCCGAGCAGTTCGCAGATGACCAGGGACGGCAGGGGCAGGGCGAAGTCGGCGACGAGGTCGGCGGGCGGGCCCTTGCGCTCCATGGCGTCGAGCAGATCATCGATGAGGCTCTTGACGCGCGGGGCGAGCCGGCGCGTGCGCTTGACGGTGAAGTCGGCCGTGTAGACGCGGCGGCGGTCGGCGTGTTCGGGGTCGTCCATGGCGATGAACGACCGGCTGTGGGAGCGCATCGCCCGGCTGCCGGCGCTGAGGGCGGGGTAACCGGGGTGGCTGGTGTCGGCGCTGACGCGGCTGTCCCGCAACAGGGCGACCTGGTCGGCGTGCCGGGTGACCAGCCAGGCGGTCCCGTCCCACAGGGCGACGCGCTGGACGGGGGCGGTGGTCAGCAGACCGGTCACGGCGGGTGGCGGGTCGAACGGGCAGCCCGGGGTGCGCTCCGCGGGCCAGGACAGGGCGGTGGGGGAGGGCTGTGGCATACCTGATCCTTCGGACGGTTCGGCGTCGGGGCGTCAGGGCGTCGGCGCGCGGTGGGCGGGTGTGGGGGAGGGGAGGGCGGACGCGTGGTGCTCGGCTTCCGGCGCCGCCTGCCGTGCCGGGAGCGAACCGAGACGCACGCTACGACGTGGGCGCCCTTCCCGGAAGAGCAGATGTGTGTACACCGCATGTTTTTTGTCAGCGGAGTGGTCCGTCACCTCAGGGCCGAGGGCGTGTGCACGGGGTGCCCGCGCCGGTCAGGGCGGATGCGCGGCCCGAGGGTGCCGGGTCACCGGAACGGCTGATTGTCGCCTTTCGGGTACGGGACGACTCGGTGGCTTGCAGGCATGTGTGGCGACCCGGCATCGATACGTGTGAGCGCGTACGGAGGTGGCGAGACCTGGGTGGAGACGCGCCGACCCGAGGGGCGACGGCGGGCGGATGCGGGCGGGTGCCGTGCGGGGCGGTGCTACCATGCCTGCGTGTTCATCGAGGTTGACAGACTGTAGCCGCTTCGAAGGCGGCGTACTCCGGGTGCGTGTTCACCGAGTGTGGTGAGCGTGCTGTACCGCGCGTCTTGGCGCGGGGCCGCTTCCGTGCGTGCCGTCACCCTCTTTCCGGGCCGTGAGTGTGGCCTCGGTCCTCTCATGGCCTCGGTCCTCTCGTGGCCATCGGTCCTCTCGTGGAAGCCGCTCCTTTCCGTACCGCGTCAGCCGCGCCTCGCAGTATCGATCGGTCCCTCACGGAACACGACCGGACTCGCACGTCGTGCGGTGCCGTGGGGCGCCCCTCCGCCTTTGAACTTTCGAACCTGTTGCTCTGCGTGCGGGTCTGCCCCGGTCGGCCTCGGCTGCCGGAGGCGATCCTGTCCGCCCGCCCGCTGCGGTCCACCAAGCGTCCCAACAGGGCCGGCGTTGGCCACCGCAGTCGGCCGCTTCCCCCCATCACACTCCGAGTCATGAGGAGAGACACCGGTGCCGCAGACCACTCCCGACTTCCCCCTGGACCGCGCTCCCGGCTGCCCTTTCGACCCACCGCCGCACTACGCCGCCCTGCGCGCGCAGGCCCCGCTCGTCCGGGTGCGGATCTGGGACGGACAGACACCCTGGCTCGTCACCCGTTACGAGGACCAGCGCGCCGTGCTGGCCGACCCGCGCTTCAGCGCCGACCCGAGCAAACCCGGCTTTCCCGCACCGACCGAGGGCTTCGCGGCCCAGGGCCGCCAGGAGGTGCAGGCCCTGAGCATGCAGGACGATCCGGAGCACGCGCGTCAACGCCGCATGCTCATCGGGCGCTTCACGGTCAAACAGATCGCCGCGATGACTCCGCGGCTGGAGCAGATCATCGACGACCTGCTGGACCGGATGGAGGCCGCCGGGCCGCCGACCGACCTGGTCGAAGCCTTCGCGCTGCCCATGCCCTCCCTGGTCATCAGCGAACTGCTCGGCGTCCCCCGGCAGGACCACGCCCTCTTCCAGCGCGTGGCCGGCACGATGATCTCCCGGGAGAGCACCGTGCGGGAGTTCACCGCCGCCCGCGACGAACTCGCCGGGTTCCTCGGCGACCTGATCCGGCGCAAGGACGCCGATCCGGGCGACGACCTGCTCAGCTCCCTGGTCGTCACACGCCTGCGCACCGGCGAACTCACTCCCGCGCTCCTCGTCGAGACCGCGATAACGCTGCTGGTCGCGGGGCACGAGACCACCACCAACCAGCTCGCCCTCGGAACACTGGTGCTGCTGCGCAACCCCGACCAGCTCGCCGTCGTCCGGGACAGCGACGATCCCGCCCGGGTGGCGTCGGCCGTCGAGGAACTGCTGCGCTACCTGTCCATCACCCAGAACGGGCTCTCCCGGGTCGCCACGGAGGACGTCGAGATCGCGGGCCGGCTCATACGCGCGGGCGAGGGCGTCATCGTGCCGAACGCCTCCGGCAACCGCGACGCGGCTGTGTTCCGCGACCCCGACCGGTTCGACATCGACAGGCCGGACGTACGCGGACACCTCGCGTTCGGCTACGGCGTCCACCAGTGCCTGGGGCAGAACCTGGCCCGCAAGGAACTCCAACTCGCCTACCCGGCCCTGTTGCGCCGCTTCCCCGGACTGCGCACCACCCTCCCGGACGAGGACATCCGCTTCAAACACGACATGATCGCCTACGGCGTACACGAACTGCCCGTGACCTGGTGACCCGGAACCCCCCGCCGTCTGCGCGCCCCGCCACCTCCATGCTCCTCGCGGCCCGCGCACCCGGCACGTACCGACGCACAGCCCGCACCCGTCCAGGAAGAACCCATGAACACCTGCCCCATGCCGGCCGACCACCCACGACAGACCGCCGCAACTCCCCCGCGGACCCCCGGCCCAGCAGCCCCAGCAGCCCCAGCAGCCCCAGCAGCCCCGGCCGCCCCGGCGAACCGGGAAGACCGGCCCGCTCCCGTGCCGTTCGACCCGGAAGCGGCAACCGTCCTGGAGGGGCTGGGCGACCTGCGCGGCGTCGAGCCGTCGTCACCCGCGGACGTGCCGCGGTGGCGCGCACACCTCGCCGAGACCTCCCCCGATCCCACACTGGAGGAACTGCGCGACGGCGGGAGCTTCGAGGTGGTGGAGCGTACGGTGCCGGGACCCGACGGAGCGCCGGACGTCCCGCTGCTGATCGCCCGCCCGGCGGGACTGCCCGACGCCGCACCCGTCGTCTACCACTTGCACGGCGGCGGCATGATCAGCGGGAGCAGCCGCACCGGCATGCCCGGCATCCTGCGCGAGTGGGCCGCACCCCTCGGGCTCGTCGTAGTCTCCGCCGACTACCGGCTGGCTCCCGAGCACCCGTACCCGGCGGGCGTCGAGGACTGCTACGCGGGCCTGGTGTGGGTGGCACGGCATGCCGCGGAGATCGGCGGTGACCCGGAGCGGATCGTGGTGGCGGGCGGCAGCGCGGGGGGCGGGCTGACCGCGGCCGTCGCGCTCCTGGCGCGCGACCGGGGCGGACCACGCCTCGTCGGCCAACTGGCCATGTGCCCCATGCTCGACGACCGCAACGACACCCCCTCCGCCCGCCAGATGGCCGGCCACGGCGTATGGGACCGGCGCGCCAACGAGGCCGGCTGGACGTCGCTGCTCGGCGAGGCCCGCGGCACCGACCGGGTCCCGCCGTACGCGGCACCCGCCCGCGCCACCGACCTGTCCGGCCTGCCACCGGCCTACATCGACGCCGGCGCCGCCGAGACCTACCGCGACGAGGACATCACCTACGCCTCCCGCATCTGGCAAGCCGGGGGCGACGCCGAACTCCACGTCTGGTCGGGCGGATTCCACGGCTCCGACCAGATCGCACCCGACACCGCCGTCGCCCGCGACGCCCGCGAGGCCCGCGTCCGCTGGCTACGCCGCATCCTCGACCGGTGAGCTGACAGGCGCACCGTCTCCGCAGACCCGCGGCAAGCGCGGCCGGCCACCGCGCCGCCGGGCGTGATGCCCCCGCGGAGACGGTGTACCGCTCCGGCGTGACGGCCTGGCACCGGCTGCGGGACCGGACCGGGGCCGGCGTGTGGCCCGTCCGCACGCCGCCCTGCTCAGCGAGTCGCGCCGCGCCGATCCGCTGGACCTGGACGACTGTGCACCAGAATCCAAGGGCGCGCGCTTCGCTCCGACTCCAGTGCGGGACACCGGACAGCGCGTCGATCAGGTGGTGTGCGACGGGCTCGGCGGTGTCGTCGGGGGCCCACATGATCGGGTCGCCGCGGACCGGCGTGCCGGGGCGGTCCATGCGCAGGCCGACGGCGGGGTGCACGTACGGCTCCTCATCGCACCGACCAACACCGTCCTCGACCCCGCTCACCCCGTGCACCGCAAGGTGACGATCAGCGGCAACGTCTTCGAGGACGCCGCTGCCCCGGCAGTGCGCGCCCGCTCCGTGCGCGGGCTGGCCGTCACCGGCAACCATCTGACGGGCACCGGCACCGGGGCCGTCACCGAGTCCGGCCTGGTGGCCGTCGGAGACTGCTCGGACGTGGTCGTGTAAGGAACGTCGGGCACGCTCCGCCCACCCGGTCAGCCCCAGGTTCACCGGCTCAACGAGCGGCCGTGACCATCGCCCACGTGTCAGGTCCGCCGGTCCGCCTCATCCTTCTCAGCCGCCGCGTAGCCGGGCACGGACGGCCATCGAACGGTCAGGACCACCGACTCCTCCTCCGCGAACCATGAGTGGTCGACTCCGCGCCCCCACACGACGTAGTCACCCTGCTCTTCCAGAAGGACGCTGCGGCCGGGCAGTTCGACGCGGAAGCGGCCACTGATGAGAACCAGGAGAGCCGTGCGTTCCTCGCCCCTCACCCACTGCGATCGCGCATCGGCACGGGGGTGGACGCCCCACTTGATCTCTACGGCCTCGCTGTGGCGCGGGTCGCCAACGTCCTTGAAGTGCCCGAGGATCCATCCTCGGTCCAATGCCGCGTCCTTGCCCGCGTTGCCCACGTACACGCTGTCCTTCACGTGGGCGAACGCTAGCAGCCGCTCGTGTACTCGCATTCAGGTGCCGGACCGTCACCCGGACCCTGGAGCGACACTTCAGACCAGCTCCGGTCGCGGGTCCGGCTGTGGTGCCGGAGCGGCCTTCGGCTCCCACAGTCCGGTGATGCGTACGTATCGGTGGATCACTGACGCCATCGCCAGAATGAGAAGCGGTCCGAACAGCCAAGGGTGTCCGGCCATCTGCGTCGGCAGGTAGCGGTAGGACACCAGGAGCGCGGCGAAGACCGCTGTCCCGTAAGCGACGAACTGGACGCCTGACCGGTCCCCGCCGCGGTCGATCGAGCGCAGGGCTACCTCGATCGTGAGCGCGAACACCACGCCGGCGATGAGATCCGTGCCGTAGTGGTAGCCGAAGCCCAGCGTCGCGCCGAGCGTGGCGATCAGCCAGAACGTGCCCGCGTACCGGAGGATGCGTGGGCCCTTGCGGGTATGGATGAAGATCGCGGTGGCCCACGCCGTGTGCAGGCTGGGCATGCAGTTGCGCGGGGTGATCCCGTCGTAGGTCA
>NZ_KQ948382.1:0-46938 GCF_001514055.1 Streptomyces corchorusii
ACAGGAACTCACCGAGTACCTGACGGAGCTGACGGGCGAGGCCGCGGCCTGGATGCGGCCCAACTTCTTCGCCAACACCCCCGACATCCTGCACGCCTACCTCCAGCACGGCGGACGCCCCGCCTTCGAGGTCCGCGCCGTGCTCGCCGCCACCCTCTCCCCCGCCTGGGGCATCTACTCCGGCTACGAACTGTGCGAGAACACCCCGCTCACACAGGGCGGCGAGGAGTACCTGGACTCTGAGAAGTACCAGCTCAAACCCCGCGACTGGGAGGCCGCCGCACGCGAGGGACGGACCATCGCACCGCTCATCACCAAGCTCAACACCATCCGACGCCGGCACCCGGCGCTACAGCGCCTGCGGAACCTCCGGTTCCATCAGACCGACAACGATGCCGTGCTCGCCTACAGCAAGCGCACGGGTACGGACACGGTCATCGTGGTCGTGAACCTCGACCCGCACCACACCCAGGAGGCCACGGTCTCGTTGGACATGCCGCAACTCGGCCTGGACCGGGACGCCGCCCCGTCCGTGCACGACGAACTGACGGGCGAGACGTACCACTGGGGCAGGACCAACTACGTGCGCCTCACGCCCGGCCGGGCGCCGGCGCACGTGCTCCACGTCGGGCGATCGACGCCCCAGATCGGAGGGCCCGCAGCGTCATGACCGTCAACGACCCCGTCCTGGACACCTTCGAGGACACCCCCGCCAAGGACCGGGACCCGGAGTGGTTCAAACGCGCCGTCTTCTACGAGGTCCTGGTCCGCTCCTTCCAGGACAGCAACGGCGACGGCGTCGGCGACCTGAAGGGCCTGACCGCCAAACTCGACTACCTCCAGTGGCTCGGCGTGGACTGCCTGTGGCTGCCGCCGTTCTTCAAGTCGCCGCTGCGCGACGGCGGTTACGACGTCTCCGACTACACCGCCGTCCTCCCGGAGTTCGGTGACCTCGCCGACTTCGTGGAGTTCGTGGACGCCGCCCACCAGCGCGGCATGCGCGTGATCATCGACTTCGTCATGAACCACACCAGCGACCAGCACCCGTGGTTCCAGGAGTCCCGCAAGAACCCCGAGGGCCCGTACGGCGACTACTACATGTGGGCCGACGACGACAAGCAGTACGAGGACGCCCGGATCATCTTCGTCGACACCGAGGCGTCCAACTGGACCTTCGACCCGGTACGCGGCCAGTACTACTTCCACCGCTTCTTCTCGCACCAGCCCGACCTGAACTACGAGAACCCCGCCGTGCAGGAGGAGATCCTGGCCGCCCTGCGGTTCTGGCTTGACCTGGGCATCGACGGCTACCGCCTGGACGCGGTGCCCTACCTCTACGCCGAGGAGGGCACCAACTGCGAGAACCTGCCCGCCACGCACGCCTTCCTGAAGCGGGTCCGGCGCGAGATCGACGCGATGTACCCGGACACCGTGCTGCTGGCGGAGGCCAACCAGTGGCCCGAGGACGTCGTCGACTACTTCGGCGACTACCAGGCCGGCGGCGACGAGTGCCACATGGCGTTCCACTTCCCCGTCATGCCGCGCATCTTCATGGCCGTACGCCGGGAATCCCGCTACCCGGTCTCCGAGATCCTCGCCAAGACCCCGGCCATCCCCTCGAACTGCCAGTGGGGCATCTTCCTGCGCAACCACGACGAGCTCACCCTCGAAATGGTCACCGACGAGGAACGCGACTACATGTGGGCCGAGTACGCCAAGGACCCGCGGATGCGCGCCAACATCGGCATCCGCCGCCGCCTCGCCCCCCTGCTCGACAACGACCGCAACCAGATCGAGCTGTTCACCGCCCTGCTGCTCTCCCTGCCCGGCTCACCGATCCTCTACTACGGCGACGAGATCGGCATGGGCGACAACATCTGGCTCGGCGACCGCGACGCCGTCCGCACCCCCATGCAGTGGACCCCCGACCGCAACGCCGGATTCTCGACGTGCGACCCCGGCAGGCTCTACCTCCCCACGATCATGGACCCGGTCTACGGCTTCCAGGTCACCAACGTGGAAGCCTCCATGTCGTCCCCGTCCAGCCTGCTGCACTGGACCCGCCGCATGATCGAGATCCGCAAGCAGAACCCCGCCTTCGGACTCGGCTCGTTCACGGAACTGACGTCCTCCAACCCGGCGGTCCTGGCGTTCCTGCGCGAGTACGGCGACGACCTGGTGCTGTGCGTGAACAACTTCTCCCGCTTCGCCCAGCCCACCGAACTCGATCTGCGGGCCTACGACGGGCGGCACCCCGTCGAGCTGATCGGCGGAGTGCGCTTCCCCGCCATCGGTGAACTGCCCTATCTGCTCACCCTGCAAGGCCACGGCTTCTACTGGTTCCGGCTCACCCGAGTCGCATCCCGCATCGGCCGCCGCCGCTGAACGGCCGGCGCCGAGGAAAGGACGCGTCACCATGCCGAAGACCATCACCCCCCGACCGCGCACCGCGGCCGGGCCCGACGGGCCACTGGCCTCGTTGGGCGGGCTGCTGCGCGACTGGCTGCCGAGGCAACGCTGGTTCGCGGGCAAGGACCGGCCGGTCACCGATCTGTCGGTGCTGTCCGTGACGGAGCTGTTCCCGGGGTGTCTGCACCTGTTGGTGCACGCCTCGCACGTGCCGGTGCCCACCCCCGGCGGCACTCCCCCGCCCGGCGACTGCTACCAGCTGCTGCTGGGCCTGCGCCGGCACCTCGCCCCGCGGCTGGAACGGGCGTTCATCGGGCGCGCGGTGGACGGCCCGCTGGCCGGGCTCGCGGTGTACGACGCCCTGCACGACCCGCGCTCGGCCCATCTGCTGCTGGAGCGGCTGCGGCAGCCCGGCACGGCGGGCCCGCTGCGGTTCGAGAGGGACCCGGCCGCCCGGGTGCCCGGCGGTCTGCCGCCGCGGCTGCTGGACGCCGAGCAGTCCAACTCCTCGATCGTGTACGGCGACGCGTACATCCTGAAGGTGTTCCGCCGGATCCAGCCGGGCGTCAACCCGGACCTGGAGGTGCCGGCGGCGCTGACCGCGCAGGGCTGCACCCGGGTGCCCGCGCCGGTGGCCTGGTTCACCACGACCGCCCCGCGCCCGGCCACCCTCGGGGTGCTGCAACCGTTCCTGCCGGACGCCACCGACGGCTGGACGCTGGCGCTGCGCGCGCTCGCCGCGGGCGACCACTTCACCGTCGAGTCCCGCGCGCTGGGCCGGGCCATGGCCGAGGTGCACCTGGCGCTGGCCGAGGCCTTCCCGCCGGCCGGGCCGGGCGAGAACGGCCGTACGGCCGACGCGATGTGCGCGCGGCTCGACGCCGCCGCGCACGCCGTCCCCGGGCTGCTGCCCTACGTGCCCGGCCTGAGGGCCGCGTTCCGGGCGCTGGCCACGTGCGACACCGGGCCGCCCGCCCAGCGCATCCACGGCGATCTGCACCTCGGGCAGGTGCTGCGGGCCGGCCGCGACTGGTTCGTCATCGACTTCGAGGGCGAGCCGTCCCGTCCGCTCGCCGAGCGGCGCGCCCCGCAGTCCCCGGTGCGGGACGTCGCCGGGATGCTCCGCTCCTTCGACTACGCGGCCCGGCAGCGCCGCCCCTGGCGACCCGAGTGGGCGCGCCGCTGCCGGGAAGCGTTCTGCGCGGGCTACGCGGCCCGCGCCGGCTGGGACCCACGCAAGAAGCACGCGCTGCTGCGCGCGCACGAGACGGACAGGGCGGTCTACGAGGTGCTGTACGAGGCGAGACACCGGCCCGACTGGCTGCCGGTACCGATGGCGGCGATCAAACGGCTCGCCGTGTGGGGAGGCTGACCCATGGCGCTGAAGGACACCACGCCCCCCGAGGCCGCCGGGCCCAGGCCCTCCGCGGCCGTGGCCCTGGACCCCGCCGACCGCGGCCGGCTGCTGGCCGGCGCGCACCACGATCCGCACTCCGTGCTGGGCGCCCACCCGGTGCCGGGCGGCACGCTGCTGCGGGCGCTGCGCCCGAACGCGCGGGCGGTGAGCGCCGTGATCGACGGCACGCCGACCGAACTGCGCTCGGAGGGCGACGGCCTGTTCGCCGCCGTCCTGCCCTGTACGGAGGTCCCGTCGTACACGCTGCTGGTGGCGTACGACGACACCGAGCAGGAGGTGCACGACCCGTACCGCTTCCTGCCCGCCCTCGGCGAACTGGACCTGCACCTGATCCGGGAGGGCCGGCACGAGCAGCTGTGGCGGGCGCTCGGGGCCGAGCCGATGGTCCACCAGGGCGTGGCCGGCACCCGCTTCACCGTGTGGGCGCCGAACGCCCAGGGGGTGCGGGTGGCCGGGGACTTCACGTACTGGGACGGCACGCAGTACCCCATGCGGTCGCTCGGCGCGTCCGGGGTGTGGGAGCTGTTCCTGCCCGGGATCGGCGAGGGCACCCGGTACAAGTTCGAGATCACCTCGCGGTACGGGCACCGGTTCCTGAAGGCGGACCCGATGGCGCGGGGCACGGAAGTCCCGCCGGACACGGCGTCCGTCGTGACGTCCTCGCACTACGAGTGGGGTGACGCGGAGTGGATGGCGCACCGCGGTGACACCCCGGTGCACCAGGCGCCGTTCTCGGTGTACGAGGTGCACCTGCCGTCCTGGCGACCGGGGCTGACGTACCGCCAGCTCGCGGAGGAACTCCCGCCGTACGTCAAGGAGATGGGCTTCACGCACGTGGAGCTGATGCCGGTGGCCGGGTACCCGTTCAGCGGCTCCTGGGGCTACCAGGTCACCTCCTACTACGCGCCGACGCCCCGGCTCGGCTCCCCGGACGACTTCCGGTACTTCGTGGACGCCTGCCACCGGGCCGGTCTCGGCGTGATCATGGACTGGGTGCCGGCGCACTTCCCCAAGGACGACTGGGCGCTGGCCCGGTTCGACGGGGACCCGCTGTACGAGCCCGGGAACGCGCTGCGGGCGGAGCACCCGGACTGGGGGACGTACGAGTTCGACTACGGCCGCACCGAGGTGCGCAACTTCCTCGTCGCCAACGCGGTCTACTGGTGCGAGGAGTTCCACATCGACGGGCTGCGCGTGGACGCCGTCGCCTCGATGCTCTACCTGGACTACTCGCGGGACTCCGGGCAGTGGGAGCCCAATGTGTTCGGCGGCCGGGAGGACCTGGACGCGGTGGCCTTCCTCCAGGAGATGAACGCCACCGTGTACCGGCGCTGCCCGGGCGTGGTGACCATCGCCGAGGAGTCCACCGCGTGGGACGGCGTGACCCGGCCGACGGACGGCGGCGGGCTCGGGTTCGGGCTGAAGTGGAACATGGGCTGGATGCACGACTCGCTGGAGTACATCCAGAAGGAGCCCGTGCACCGCAAGTACCACCACAACGAGATGACCTTCTCGATGGTGTACGCCTACAGCGAGAACTACGTCCTGCCCATCTCCCACGACGAGGTGGTGCACGGCAAGCGGGCGCTGGTGTCGAAGATGCCCGGCGACTGGTGGCAGCGGCGCGCCAACCACCGGGCCTACCTCGGCTTCATGTGGGCCCACCCGGGCAAACAGCTGTTGTTCATGGGGCAGGAGTTCGCCCAGGGGGCCGAGTGGTCGCACACCCACGGCCCCGAGTGGTGGCTGCTCTCCGACGACTACCACTCCGCCGGCGACCACCGGGGCGTCCAGGCCCTGGTGCGGGACCTCAACACGGTGTACCGGGCGACGCCGGCGCTGTGGCAGCGGGACACCGACCCGGGCGGCTTCCGGTGGGTGCTGTGCGACGCGGCGGACGACAACGTGCTGGCGTTCCTGCGCTTCGCCGCCGACGGCGGCCCGCTGCTGGCGGTGTCGAACTTCTCCCCGGTCGTCCGGCACGACTACCGCCTGTGGGTCCCCGACGGGTTCCCCGCCTGGCGCGAGGAGCTGAACACCGACGACACCCGGTACGGCGGCAGCGGCGTCCGCACCGAGGGGCCCGTCAAGCCCGAGGAGGGCTTCCTGAGGCTGACGCTGCCCCCGCTCGCCACCGTCTGGCTGACGCCGGAGGACTGAAAGCCGCAGGTGTCGGCGGCCGTGCGAGGGGCAGTCGGGGTCGTACAGACAGCGATTGCCCCCCGTGGCACGGACAGAAGGGCGGCACCCAGGTGCGCACCGTCGGAGTGGAGGAGGAACTCCTTCTGGTCGATCCGGACAGCGGCGACCCGAAGGCACTGGCGGCGGCCGTCCTGGCACGGGCCGCCCAGGACGATCCCGGACAGGACGTCTTCGAGAAGGAGCTGTTCGGGCAGATGCTGGAGTTCGCCACGCATCCGCAGTCGGACATGGCGGCCCTGGGCGACGAGATCGTCCGCTGCCGCAAGGAGGCCGCCCGCCACGCCGGGCAGATCGGCTGCGGGGTCGCCGCGCTGGCCACCTCGCCGCTGCCGGTCAGTCCCGCCCTCAGCGTGAACGACCGGTACCAGTGGCTGGCCGAGCGGTTCGGGATACCGACCTGGGAGCAGTTGGTCTGCGGCTGCCACGTCCATGTGTCGGTGGAGTCCGACGAGGAGGGCGTCGCGGTCCTCGACCGGCTCCGTCCGTGGCTGCCGGTGCTGCGGGCGATCAGCGCGAACTCCCCGTTCTGGCAAGGCCGGCCCACCGGTTACGCCAGCTACCGCAGCCGGGTGTGGAACCGCTGGCCGTCGGCCGGGCCGACCGAGCCGTTCGGGTCCGCCGAGCGGTACCACCGCAGGGTGACCGACATGGTGGCCACCGGGGTGATCCTCGACGAGGCCATGGCGTACTTCGACGCACGGCTGTCGGCCCGCTACCCGACGGTGGAGATCCGGGTGGCGGACGTGTGCCTGGGCGCGGAGACCGCCGTACTGATCGCGACGCTCTGCCGTGCGCTCGTGGAAACGGCCGCCCGGGAGTGGCGGGCGGGCCGGCCGGCGCCCGACCCCGGCGTGAGCCTGCTCCGGCTGGCCGACTGGCAGGCCGCCCGGTACGGCCTGGAGGAGGATCTGCTCGACCCGGTGACCCTGCGGCCCCGGCGCGCGCCGCAGGTGCTGCGCTCCCTGCTGGAGTACACGGGGGAGGCGCTCACCGGGAACGGCGACGCGGCCCGTGCCGAGCAGGCCGTCGAGGAGCTGCTGCGCACGGGCAACGGCGCGCGGGAGCAGCGCAGGCTGCTGGAGCACAGCGGCAGCCTGCGGGAGGTCGTCACCGAGTGCGTGCGGCGCACACAGGGCTGAGCGGGCCGGTCAGAGGATCAGTACCAGGGCGTACACCAGGAAGAAGGCCGCGATCAGCACGACCAGCAGCAGGATCAGGGTCAGCGGCGCCTTGGCCCAGCCCCTGCGCTGGACGTGCGGCTCGCGGGGGCCGGCCTCGGGCATGCTGCTCTCGGCCGGCGGGGTCTCGCCGGGCGGAACTCCCCCACCTGGTTCCAGACCGGTCGTGCGCTCGGGTTCCGGATCGGGGTTGACATGACTCATGTGTCCCGAGTCCCCAGGACACGCCCACATCATCAGCCGATCACGACTTCCACGTTCCTCTCACCGAACGCGCTTGCCTGGGCTACATTCGAGCACCGCCGACACCGAGCCGATCGGCGGTGTGACCCTCCGTAGACCAGGAGCAGCGCATGCGGAACCCCGCCCCCGGTCCCGCCGTCGCCCCGCCGCTCACCGGCGGCCTCGCCGACAGTGTGTTCGCCACGGCGGAACGGGATCCGAAGCTGCCGGTCCTCGCGCGCCGGGCCGGTCCCGCCGCCGCGGGATGGCAGGTGGTGACGGCGGTCGAGGTGCGGGACGAGGTGGTCGGCCTGGCCAAGGGCCTGATCGCCGCGGGGATCTCGCCCGGCCACCGGGTGGCCCTGATGGCCCGCACCCGCTACGAGTGGACGGTGCTCGCGCACGCGCTGTGGGCGGTGGGCGCCGAGATCGTGCCGGTCCATCCGGCTTCCTCACGGGACCAGGTGGAGTGGATCCTGCGCGACGCGGGCTGTGTGGCCGTGGTGGTGGAGGACGAGCAGGGCGTCATGACCGTCGGCACCGTGTGCACCCGGCTGCCGCGGCTGCGGCACGTCTGGCAGCTCGACGCGGGCGCCCTGCCGGAGCTCGTGGAGCGGGGCGCGGTCGTCCCGTACACCACGGTGGAGTCGCTGCGCCGGATCGTGCTGCCGGACGCCACGGCGGCCATCGTCTACACCTCCGGCACCTCGGGGCGCCCGATGGGCTGCGCGCTCAGCCACCGCGGTCTGGCCTACCCCTGCGACACGCTGCTGGCCGGCTGGGCGCACACCGCCGCACCCCCGGGCGAACAGCCGTCCGTGCTGGCGTTCCTGCCGTTCTCCCATGTCTACGGCCTCATGATCATGCTGATGTGCGTGCGCGGCGGGATCCTGATGGCGCACGAACCGGAGCTGACCGGGCCGGCCCTGTCGGCGGCGCTGAGCACGTTCCGGCCGACGTACCTGTACGGCGTGCCGTCGGTGTTCGAGAAGCTCTACAAGACGTTCCTGCGCACCGCCCGACAGGCGGGCCGGGGCGCCCTGTTCGAGCGGGCCGCGCAGACCGCGCGGGACTTCGCCGCCGCGGAGGAGCGCCGGCGGCTGGGCACCGGGCCGGGCCCCGGGCTCGAACTGAAGCTGCAACACGCCCTGTACGAGCGGACGGTGTACCGCAGGCTGCGGGCCGCGCTGGGCGGCCGGGTGGTGCGCGGGACCTCCGGCGGCAGCGCGCTCGACCGCGAACTGTGCCTGTTCTACGAGGGCATCGGGGTCTACCTCCACGACGGGTACGGGCTCACCGAGGCCTCCGGCGGGATCACCATGCAGCCGCTCGGCCGGGAGAAGTCCGGGACCGTGGGCCTGCCGCTGCCCGGCACCGAGATCCAGGTGGCCGACGACGGGGAGATCCTGGTGCGCGGCCCGTCGGTGTTCCAGGGCTACATCAGCGACGAGCACGCGACCCGGGCCGCGCTGCGCGGCGGCTGGCTGGCCACCGGGGACATCGGCCGGCTGGACTCCGAGGGCTATCTGACGATCACCGGGCGCAAGAAGGACATCATCGTCACCAGCGGCGGCAAGAGCGTGGCCCCGGCCCCGCTGGAGCAGCGGCTGCGGATGCATCCCCTGGTCCACCAGGCGGTGGTGATCGGCGACGACCGGCCCTGTGTCGGTGCCCTGATCACCCTGGACCCGGAGTTCCTCGCGGACTGGCGGGCCGCCCTGGCCTTGCAGGGCGGCACCCAGGGACGGGAGGCCCGGGAGGAGAACGCGCTGCGGGAGGAGATCGCGCGGGCGGTGGCCTCCGCCAACAGTGCGGTGTCCCGCGCGGAGTCGATCAGGGTCTACCGTGTCCTCCAGGAACCGTTCGCACCCGGCAACGGACTGCTGACGCCGTCCATGAAGCTGCGCCGGGACGCCGTCGTGCGGCACTACGCGGCCGAGATCGAGGCGATGTACCAGGCGCGCTCCCGCTCGCGTCCGGGTCCGCCGGAGCCGGCCGAGTGGGACGAGCCGGACGACGTCTTCCGCTGACGAGGGCCGCGGAAGTACGGCGTACGGGCGGCGGGTGCGAGGGGAGACGGATAGCCTGCGCGGCTGGGGGAACCCGCAGCGAGAGATCAGCAACGACGACCGTTCCGGTCGGAAGGGGCCGAGCCGGCCGCTTCCGGGCCGGGGCCGGGGAATGCGAGATGGTGACGGAGCCGCGCTGGGACGACACACCACCCTCGGAGGAGAGGTACGAGCGTACGTTCTCCTTCCCCGGGGAGCTGCGCAACGTCACGGGGGCGCGGCTCGCGGCGGAGGAGTTCCTGTGCTCCCTCGCCCGGGACGCACCGCCGGGCGCGCACGAGTACTGGGACGACATCCTGCTCGTCGTGACCGAACTGGCCGCGAACGCGATCCAGTACGCGCCCGGTCCGTTCGACCTGCGGATGCGCCGCACGTTCGACGGGGTGCACGTGACGATGCGGGACACCAGCACGACCAAGCCGGAGCCGAGGCCGTTCCACCCGCGCACGGGCGGTGGCGGCATCGGCTGGCACCTGGTGCACACGCTGTGCACCCAGGTCAGTGTGGTCGTGCACGACCGCGGCAAGGACATCCACGCGTTCCTGCCCTGGTGACAGGTGTGCGACGTGTAGGTGTGCGCCAGCCGGTTACTCCACGTCCCAGTGGGGGCATGCTGGTCCCCACGCGTTCGTCTGCCTGCCGCACCCGGCTCGCGGAACGGCTGGAGGCCCGGTGGGATCGGAGTTGGCGCAGAGCGATCCAGGGCATGCGAACGGCGTCGAGTCGGACCGCCCGGAGCCGCAGAAAGGGATGAACACCGTGACACGACCCAGGATTCTGGTGGTTGGCGCAGGCTTCGCCGGAGTCGACTGCGTCCGCCGCCTGGAGCGGAAACTCGCCCCGGACGAGGCCGACGTCACCCTGGTGACGCCGTTCGCCTACCAGCTCTATCTGCCGCTGCTGCCCCAGGTCGCCTCCGGCGTGCTCACGCCGCAGTCGATCGCCCTGTCCTTGCGCCGCAGCAGGAAGTACCGCACCCGGATCATCCCCGGCGGCGCGATCGGGGTGGACCTGAAGGCCAAGGTGTGCGTCATCCGCACCATCACCGACAAGATCGTCAACGAGCGCTACGACTACATCGTGCTGGCGCCGGGCAGCGTGACCCGCACCTTCGACATCCCGGGCCTGACCGAGCACGCCTTCGGGATGAAGACCCTCGCCGAGGCCGCCTACATCCGCGACCACGTCATCTCGCAGCTCGACCTCGCGGACGCCAGCGACAACCCGGCCGAGCGGGCCGCGCGCCTCCAGTTCGTGGTGGTCGGCGGCGGCTACGCGGGCACCGAGACCGCGGCCTGCCTCCAGCGGCTGACGCACGCGGCCGTGCAGCGCTACCCGCGGCTGGACCCGGGCCTGATCAAGTGGCACCTGATCGACATCGCGCCCAAGCTGATGCCCGAGCTGGGCGACAAGCTCGGCCGCAGCGCCCAGGAGATCCTCAGGCGGCGCGGCATCGAGGTCTCGCTGGGCGTGTCGATCGCCAAGGCCGGCCCGGAGGAGGTGACCTTCACCGACGGCCGGGTGGTGCCGACGCACACCCTCATCTGGACGGCCGGGGTGGTCGCCAGCCCGCTCATCGCCACGCTCGGCGCGGAGACGGTGAAGGGCCGGCTGGCGGTCACCGCCGAGATGTGCCTGCCGGGCCACGACGGGGTGTTCGCGCTCGGCGACTCGGCGGCCGTGCCGGACCTGGCCAAGGGCCAGGAGGGCGCGGTCTGCCCGCCCACCGCGCAGCACGCCATGCGGCAAGGCAGGAAGGTCGCCGACAACGTCATCGCGACGCTGCGCGGGGAGCAGATGCAGCCGTACGTCCACAAGGACCTGGGCCTCGTCGTCGACCTCGGCGGCAAGGACGCGGTGTCCAAGCCGCTGGGGATCGAGCTGCGCGGGCTTCCCGCGCAGGCGGTGGCCCGCGGCTACCACTGGTCGGCGCTGCGCACCAACGTCGCCAAGACCCGGGTGATGACCAACTGGCTGCTGAACGCGGTCGCGGGCGACGATTTCGTCCGCACCGGCTTCCAGGCCCGCAAGCCCGCCCGGCTGAAGGACTTCGAGTTCACCGACTCCTACCTGACACCGGACGAGGTCCGGGCCCGGGTGGAGGGCGCGGGCATCGACCACCCGTGAGGTGACGTGGATCACAGAGGACCGCCGATCATTTCACCGTGGATCGGCGGTCTTCCCCTGTGACCGCGGACGTCACACGGAGAGGCACCCCAGCATGAGCGAGAAGACCGTCAAGGGCCCGGCGAGCTACTTCCCGTCGATCGAGAAGAAGTACGGCCGCCCGGTCGGCGAGTGGCAGGAGCTGATCCGCCGCTCGCCGCTGACGAAGCACATGGAGCTGGTGGGCTGGCTGAAGTCGGAGCACGGTATGGGGCACGGGCACGCCAACGCGCTCGTGGCCGCCACCCTGGCCGGAGAGAGGTGAGCCGGGGCCGCGTGCGATGCTGGGGCGGAGATCGATTACCGGCACGGGAGAGAGCGCGGCGGCGTGAGGGCAGTGGCACGGTCGGGACGGGTACGGATGTGGGACCGGCTCGCGGCGTCGGATCCCGGACTGCTCCGCCTGACCGCGGGACTGCGCACGGTCACCGCGATCGCCCTCACTCTCGCCGTCCTCGCCGCGTTGCACGTCCCGGTGCCCCAGCTGGTCGCCGGGGCGATCGCGGCGATGGTCGCCACCTTCGCCATCCGGGAGAAGCAGCGCGGCCAGCAGGCCGTGACGCTGGCGGCCGGCCTGCCGGTGGCGCTGGCCTCGGTGTCGCTGGGCGCGCTGCTCAACCAACGGGTCGTCGCCGGCGACCTGTTCTTCGTCGTCCTCATCTTCTGCGCCGTCTACGGCCGCCGGTTCGGCGACCGGGGCACGGCACTGGGGCTGATCGGCTTCCAGGTCTACTTCCTGTCGCTGTTCGTGGGCGCGACGGCGTCCGTGCTGCCGGCGCTGTACGGCGTCATCTGCGTGGCGTTCGCGTGCAGCGCCGCCGCCCGGTTCGTGCTGCTCCCGCAGACCCCGGCGGGCACCCTGGACCGGCTGCGGCGGGCCTTCCGGGCCCGGCTCGCCCAGCTCCTCGCCACTCAGGCCGAGTTGCTGGACGCCGGTCCCGAAGAGGCCGAGAAGGTGCTCGCGGACCTGCGCACCGGCACCGCGCGGCTGCACGAGACGGCGCTGCTGATCCAGGGCCGGCTGGAGGACGGCACCTCGGACCCGGCGGTAGCCCGGCTGCTCCAGCGCCGGGTCGCGGACGCGGAGATCGCCGCCGAGCGGCTCGGCCTGCTGCTGCTCACCGCGCGCAGCGCGCAGCGGACCGACACGCTCACCCTGCACCTGCCGGGCGCCCCGCTGCCCGCCGGCGGCGAGCTGCCGGTGCGGGACGAGGCGACGGTCGCGCTGCGCCGGGACCTTGAGGCCCTGCGGCTGCTGATGCTGCGGCCGGCCGGGGAGGCGTCGGGAACGGCGCTCGCCCAGGTGCGCAACCGGCTGCTCGGCTACCGGGAGGAGGAGAACCTGCCCCCGGCCGCCCCGGCCGTGCAGGACGTCTTCCGCGGCCTCGGCGAGGCCGCGCGGGCCGCCCTCGGCCTGCGGCTCGCCCTGGACGGGCCGCAGGACGAGTCCGACGACACCCCGGCGACCGCACGCTCACGCGAGGAGCTGGACGCGGAGGACACCGCGATCGAGATCAGCGAGGGGAGCGAAACGGAGGAGCCGGCGCCGACCGGCCTGAAACGGCCCACGACCCGTGCCGCCGTCCAGGTGGCCGTCGGCTCCTCGCTGGCCATCGTCGGCGGTGAGCTGCTGTCCGCCCAGCGCTGGTACTGGGCGGTGCTGACGTGCTGGATCGTCTTCCTGAACACCGCCTCCACCGGCGAGATCCTGGTGAAGGGCTACCGGCGGCTGCTGGGCACGGTGCTCGGCGTGGTGGCCGGCATCGGGCTCGCCGCCCTGGTGGGACACCACACGTGGACGGCGTTCGCGCTGGTGCTGCTGTTCATCTTCGCGATGTTCTACACCGCGCCCCTGTCCTACACGCTGATGTCGTTCTTCGTCACGGCCATGCTGGGGCTGCTGTACACCCTGCTGAACACCTACAGCCTGTCGGTGCTGGTGCTGCGGATCGAGGAGACGGCGCTCGGCGCGGCCTGCGGGGTGATCGCGGCGGCCGTGGTGCTGCCGGTCCACACCGACCGCCGTACCAACGAGCTGCTGGTCGCGGTGCTGGACCGGCTCGCCGACGTCACCCGGGGCGCCGTCGACCAGCTCAGCGGCGGGGCGGGCGGCGACCTGGTGGAGCAGGCGCGCGAGCTGGACCAGGCGCTGGCCGACCTGCGCGCGGCCACCCAGCCGCTCACGCATCCGATCACCCCGCTGCGCTCGCGCCGGAACACGGTCCGCTATGTGGTGGCGCTGCTGGAGACCTGCGCGTACCACGGGCGGTCCCTCGCGGCGACGGCCGAGCTGCTGCCGACGCACCCGTCGATCGCGGCGGACCCCCGGCTGCGCGGGGCGTGCGGGCGGATCGTGCACAACATCGAGGCGATCGCCGCGCACGTCACGGACCCGAAGTCCCCCGCACGGATCGAGACCGGCTCCAGCATCGCGTCGATGCTGGAGCCGGGAACCCTGCGCACCCCGCGCTACGGCCGTGTGACCGACCGGGTGCTGCGCCATCTGCAACGCCTGGACGAGGCCGTCTCCGGCCTGGCCCGGCCGCTGGGCCTGGCCGGCGGTCCGGCTCAGCCGCGGAAGTAGCGCTCACCGCGGGTCGGCGCCGGGGCGGCGGCTGCCCAGCACCTCGTCGCGGACGCGGGCGCAGCTGCGGCTGATCAGCCGGGAGACGTGCATCTGGGAGATGCCGAGCCGGTCGGCGATGCGGCTCTGGGTCATGTCCTCGAAGAAGCGCATGTAGAGGATGGCCCGCTCGCGCTCGGGCAGCCGGCGCAGCCCCTCCTTGGCGGCCTCGCGGTCGACCACGACGTCGTAGGAGGTGTCCGTGGCGCCGAGGGTGTCGGCGAGGCTGTAGCCGTCGTCGCCGCTGGAGAGCTCGGCGTCCAGCGACAGGGTGCTGAAGCTCTCCAGCGCCTCCATGCCGGCGGTCACGTCCTCCTCGCTGAGCCCGGTGTGGGCGGCGATGTCGGCGACGGTGGGTTCGGGGCTGCCGGGGTTCTGGGTGAGTTCCCGGCGGGCGACGCGCACCCGGTTGCGCAGTTCCTGCACCCGGCGCGGCACCCTGAGGGCCCACATCCGGTCGCGGAAGTGCCGCTTGACCTCTCCGGTGATGGTCGGCACGGCGTAGCTCTCGAAGGCCCCGCGCGAGGGGTCGAAGCGGTCGATGGCCTTCACCAGGCCCAGGGCCGCCACCTGGCGCAGGTCCTCGACGGACTCGCCCCGGTCGCGGAACCGGCCGGCGATCCGGTGGGCCATGGGGAGCCAGGCGGTGACGAGTTCGTCGCGTACGGCGTCCCGCTCGGGTCCGTCCTCCAGCTCCGCCAGCCGGACGAACAGCTCCGCGGTGTCCGGAGCGTCGTCGTGGTTCCGTCGGGTGGTCGCCGCGGGGGCGCCGGCGGTGTCGCTGGGGGTGGCGGTCGTGCCGGGACGGCTTGTCGACATGTCGGTCAGCATGCGGAATCGCTCCTGAACGGGGTTTCAGGGCACATGGCCGGAACCGCGGTTCCGGGTCCTGGCCCGAACGGTGGTGTCAGGGTTCTCCGCGGGTGAGCCACCGGGCCCGCCGGAAGGGGGCCCAGGCAGCGGGATTGTCCCCGCGGGGCAGGCGCCTCCGGTCCGAAGCACGAGATTCCGTCTGCCCCTCGCCCCCATGCGCAAACGCGCTGAGCGGAACTTCCCGGACCGCTTCAGCGCAGCGGTACGACGGCCGTGATGCACTTGCCGCCCCGGGGCAGCTCAGCCACCCGGATGTCCCGGGCCAGCCGGCACACGATGGGCCAGCCACGGCCGCCGGGCTGGGCGTGGCCGGGCTCGTCGCCGGCCGGATCGGTGACCGGCAGGTCGTCGCTGTTGTCGCTCACCGAGACCCGGACGCCCCCGCCGTCGACGTCGACGTCGAAGCCGGTGATGCCGCCGCCGTGCAGCAGGGCGTTGGTGGTGAGTTCCGACGTGACCAGCAGGGCGTCCTCGACGGCCTCGTGCGCACACGGCAGGTGCCGGGCCCGGCACCGCTCGGTCATGACGCGCTCCACCGTTCTGCGGGCCTCGGCCGGTCGGCACGGCATCCGGCCGTGCGTCTCCGGCAGGGTCGCGGTGGAACTGGTCCGGTGCTTGTCGAGCATCCCTTCCTCCTTGAGCCGTGCCCGGATTGCAGGGTTACCTCCCCCTTTCGGCTGACCCGTCAGAGCGTCGCCAAACACCCTCGGTGCCCGTGTCATCACGGCGGACCGAGCGGGTACCCGCCGGACATGACCGATGTGGTGGACGCGGACGAGTTGTTGCGGCGGATCCGAAGGGGCCAGGAGCGCGCGGCCGAGGAGGAGCGGGCCTGGCGGGAGCGGGCGCAGAGCCTGACGGCGACGGATCCGGAGGGCGCGCGGGAGGCGGCGGACCGGGCCCGGGCGTTCGAGGCGGTGCTGCGGGTGCTGGAGGAGATCGTCCGCCCGGGCGGGGGCCCGGTGCGGACGGAAGGAGTGAAACAGGTCACCTGACCCACTTCTGGTTACCCAAAAGTACGGCCGATGGTTTATGGTTCATCCATAACTGACGCGGGAGCGGCGTGGGAGCCGTTCTTCCCCGCTCCTCGTGTCACCGCATACGGCCCTGGCTGGTTTCCCCCGTCCAGCCAGGGCTTTTTGCTGCCCCGAGCGCGACACGCGGGCGGAGATCCGCCTCCCTCGACATGCTCCGGACGGTCACAGCGGCTGAAATGGGCTTGGGAGCACACCACCCGGACCGCGACCGCCGCCGGCGAGGAGCCACGCGCCATGACCAAAGCGATCAAACTGCTGACCGCCCTCCCCCAGGCGCAGCGCGAGCGCCTGATGGAGCTGGCGAAGGAGGTGTCCTTCCCGGAGGACACCCGCATCTTCGAGGCCGGCGGCACCGCCGACCGGTTCTGGGTGATCCGCTCGGGCGCGGTTCACCTGGACCAGCAGGTCACCTCGCGGCAGCGGGTGACCGTCGCCACGCTGGGCGCGGGCGACATGCTCGGCTGGTCCTGGCTCTTCCCTCCGTATCAGTGGGACTTCGGCGCCGTGGCCTTCAGCAACGTACGGGCCTACGAGTTCGACGGACCGTCGGTGCTCGGGCTGTGCGTGGAGGATCCGCTGCTCGGGCTCTCGCTGGTGCGGACGGTGGCCGAGATCCTCGCCCACCGGCTGGAGACGACCCGGGGAAAGCTGATGGAGCAGTACACGATGCGGCGGCGGAGCAGCCCGCTCTAGGCCGCTCTCGCCGCACCGGGCGGGCCCGGCCCTCAGATCCGGTAGCGGCGCAGGGCCGGGACGGTGGCGGCCAGGGCCAGCATCACCACGACGACCAGGGCGCCGCCGCCCGCGACGGCGGCCCGCGGGCCGAACGCCGCACCGGCCGTGCCGTGCAGCACGTCGGCCAGCCGCGGCCCGCCCGCGACGACCACCGTGAACACGCCCTGCATCCGGCCGCGCATCTCGTCGGTCGCGGCGGACAGCAGGATGGCGCCGCGGAACACCATCGAGACCATGTCGGCGACACCGGCCACGGCGAGGAAGGCCACGGCGACCCAGAGGTTCGCGCTCAGCCCGAACCCGGCGACGGCCAGACCCCAGGCGACGACCGCCCCGATGACCATCCAGCCGTGCCGGCGGGCCCGCGAGAACACGCCGGAGAACAGGCCGCCGAGCACCGCGCCGACCGGGATGCCGGCGAACAGCACACCGAGCGCGAGACCCTCCCCGTAGGAGCCGTACGTGTGCGCGGCCAGTTCCGGGAACAGGGCGCGGGGCATGCCGAACACCATGGCGACGATGTCGGCGAGGAAGGACAGCAGCAGCACCTTGTGCCGGGAGATGTACCGGAAGCCCGCCGCTATCTCGCGCAGTCCGGCCCGGCGGGCGGTGGCGCCGAGCGGCGCCAGCGCGGGCAGCCGGAAGACCGCCCACACCGTCACGCACAGCGCCAGCGCGTCGATCAGGTACAGCTCGGGCAGCCCGATGACCGGGATGAGCACACCGGCGAGCAGCGGGCCGGCCACCAGGCCCGTCTGCATCACCGTCGACCCCAGGGCGTTGGCGGCCGGCAACTGCTCCGCGGGGACCAGCCGGGCGATGGACGCGGTGCGGGCGGGCGAGTTGAACCCGAAGAACGCCTGTTGCAGCGCGAGCAGGACCATGAGGACGACGACCGAGTCCAGACCGGTGACGGCCTGCGCCCAGAACAGCAGCGAGGTCACCGCGATACCGATGTTGGTGACCAGCAGCAGCTTGCGCCGGTCCACGGTGTCGGCGACCGCCCCGCCCCACAGCGCGAAGGCCACCATGGGCACGAGGCCCGCGAGGCTCGCGTAGCCGACCCAGGCCGAGGAGTGGGTGATGTCGTAGATCTGCTTGGGTACGGCGACGGCGGTGAGCTGGCTGCCGACGGCGGTGACGATCGTCGACGACCACAGGCGCCGGTAGGCGGGGATGCGCAGCGGGCGGGTGTCCATCGCCCAGCGGCGCCAGCCGCGCCGGGGCGGGTCCCCGGCCGCCGGCGTGTCGGGGTCGGACCGGCCCTCCGTCCGGCTCTCGGACCGGTCGGCCTTGGTGCTGCTGCTCTCGCTGGTGTCCACGGATGTCCTGGTTGCTCGTTACATCTTTTTGCTTCGAGAGCCTAACCGTCCCAGGAACTCTCGTGCGCGCCGAACCGGTTCGTCTCAGGATCCGACGACCAGGGTGGCGCCGAGGGCCAGCATGGTGAGGGCCACCAGGCCGTCCAGGACCCGCCAGGCGCCGGGCCGGGCCAGGAACCTGCCGAGCAGCCGGGCGCCGAAGCCGAGCGCGGCGAACCAGCACAGGCTGGCGAGCGCGGCGCCGAGCCCGAACGTCCAGCGCAGCGGGCCCCGGTCGGCGGCCAGGGAGCCCAGCAGGAACACGGTGTCCAGGTAGACGTGCGGGTTCAGCCAGGTCATCGCCAGGCAGGTGAGCACGGCCCGGCGGCGCGAACCGGCCGCCTCGCCCTCCGCGCGCAGTCCGGTGCCGGGTCCGAGCACCCGGCGGGCGGCCAGGACGCCGTAGCAGAGCAGGAACACACCGCCGACGATCCCGATCGCCCGCAGCGCGCCGGGCCAGGCGACCACGACCGCGCCGACCCCGCCGACGCCGAGCGCGATGAGTACCGCGTCGGACAGGGCGCAGATGCCGACGACGGCGAGGACGGCGTCCCGGCGCACCCCCTGCCGCAGGACGAAGGCGTTCTGCGCGCCGATGGCGACGATCAGGGAGAGGCCGGTGCCGAAGCCGGCGGCGGCGGTGGTCAGCGCGTGGTTCATGCCGTCGACGCTAGAAAAGTCCTGCTCGCGAGTACAGCTAAAGATTTTTACGTAGCATTAGCGCGTGTGATGTCAGAACTGCCTCTGGAGCAGGTGCGGACGCTGCTGGCCGTGGTGGACGAGGGCACCTTCGACGCGGCCGCCGCCGCGCTGCACGTGACGCCGTCCGCGGTCAGCCAGCGGGTCAAGGCCCTCGAACAGCGCACCGGCCGGGTGCTCCTGAAGCGCACCAAACCGGTACGGCCCACGGAGTCCGGCGCCGTGCTCGTGCGGTTCGCCCGGCAGCTCGCCCGGCTGGAGCGGGACGCCTGGGGCGAGCTGGGGCTGAACGGCACCGGGGAGCCGACGCGGGTGTCGGTCGCGGTGAACGCGGACTCGCTGGCGACCTGGTTCCTGCCGGCCCTGACCCGGGTCGCGGGCCTGTGCTACGAGCTGCACCGGGAGGACGAGGACCACACGGCGGCGCTGCTGCGCGAGGGCCTGGTGATGGCGGCGGTGACCTCCTCGCCCGACCCGGTGCCCGGCTGCACGGTCCGTCCGCTGGGCCGGATGCGCTATCTGCCGGTGGCCGCCCCCGAGTTCACCGCGGCCCACCTCGACGGGCGGCCCCTGCCGGAGGCGCTGTCCCGGGCGCCCGTCGTGGTCTTCGACCGCAAGGACGACTTCCAGGACGCCTTCGCCCGCCGGCACGGCCGCGCGTCCGTCGGCCCGTTCCGGCACCACGTGCCCACCTCGGAGGGGTTCCTGGACGCGGTCGCGGCGGGGCTCGGCTGGGGCATGGTCCCGGAGGTGCAGGCGGGCCCGCTGCTCGACCGGGGGCGGCTGGTCGTGCTCGCCCCCGGCGAGTGGATGGACGTCACGCTGTACTGGCAGCAGTGGAAGCTCGACTCCCCCGCACTGGCGTCCCTGGCCGAGGCGGTGACGACGACAGCATCGCAAACACTGCGCGGCTGACCCGCGAAGCGCCGGCCCGCCGCGCCACGAGGGCCGGCGGGCCACTCATCGGCGCTGAAGGCCGACAAGGCCGGGGCACTGGTGGCACTGTCCCGGTCCGGGGCCCCGGCCCGGCCAGGCCGAGACGCCGTACCGCTCCCCCGGCGAACCCCCGCGAGGCGGAGACGGCCCAAGGCTCCCCCGGCGAACCCCCCGCGAGGCGCAATGCCGTGCCGTCGTGACGCGTCGGCGCTCACGGCCGGCGGGGCCGGGCGCCGTGTCGCCGACCGCTTCCGCGAGGAAGTCCGGCGGGTTCGAAGCCGAGCTCCGGGCCCTCGCGGGCCCCTCGACCGACGGCCCGTCACCTCGTCGGCTGGGCACGGTCCCCGGCGCAGCAGCGGGCCCCTTGGTGTCGGGCCGAGGCAGTGGGCCGGTTCAACTCCTGGTCGGGGGTGCGCGGTCGGGTGGCCCGGTGTTCTCCGGGCCGCGCTGCCCGGCCTGTTGACCGCGTGCGGACCCGTCGGACCGGCGCCGCCCGGGGTGACCGCCGCGCGCTCCTCACCCGATCTCCGCCTCTTGTGCCGTTTCATGCCCTCCCGACCGGTCACCCGAGACCGGAGAACGCGTGCGGAACGCCTCCACGACCCACCGGCGACGCACGCGACAGGGCACGGACGACTTCGACCGAACCAGGAGATTTCCGATGGACAACTGGCGCGAACATGCCGCGTGCCGACACGAGGACCCGGATCTGTTCTTCCCGATCGGCACCACCGGACCGGCGCAGGTGCAGGCCCAGCAGGCCAAGGCGGTGTGCGGGCGCTGCCCGGTCCGGGAGCAGTGCCTGGACTGGGCGCTGGACACGGGCCAGAGCATCGGGGTCTGGGGCGGTACGACCGAGCTGGAACGCCGGGCTCTGCGGCGCCGCGCCCGCTCGCGGCAGCGCTCCGGCTGACCGGGGGCCGGCGGGGGGCTCAGCGGCCACCGCGGCGCAGGGTCCCCCACTCCCGCTCCTGCCGGGCCACCTCGTCCCGGGCCGCGTCGATCACCTCGTCGGCGATCCAGCACAGCGGATCTACGTCGGCCACGAGCGGCTCGTTGTCGGGGCCCCGACCCGTCTCCCGGCCGCGCAGGACCCAGGGGCGCACGCCGGGGCCCTTGTCGTGCGGCAGGTGCGCGTAGTCGTAGAGGCGGCGTGCCACCCACAGCTCCACCGACCGGTCCTCCCACCAGTTCTCCACGTCGAGCGGGTTGGCGGACAGCCCCGGCATGGGGACGCCGGTCAGTTCGTCGATGCTGGAGACGCTGTCGAGGTCGGTGCCCGGTCCCTTGGACCAGCGCACGTACAGACCCTGGTGCCGTTCCACCAGGCGGGCCACTTCGGCCAGCGTGGACATGACCGGCAGGTCGTCCGGTCCGCTCATGGCATGACCTCCCTCTGCCTCGCTGTGCTGCGCTTGCGCGACCGGAGTACCCCCGGCGCGCGCCGGAAATCGGATTCCGTTGCTCCGCTCTCAGGGCTCGTCACCGGGCGGTGGCGCGGCCGGGAGCCGCAGCGTGAACACCGTTCCCACCCCCGGCTCGCTCGCGACGTCGGCCGTGCCGCCGTGGGCGGCCACCAGGTGGCGGACGATCGGCAGGCCGAGCCCGCTGCCCCCGGTGCGGCGGCTGCGGGACTTCTCCGCGCGCCAGAACCGCTCGAAGACGTGCGGCAGGTCCTCGGGTGCAATGCCCGAGCCGGTGTCGGCGACGGTGAACACGGCCTCGTCGCCCTCCCGGCGGGCGGCGAGCGTGACGGTGCCGCCGGCGGGGGTGTGCCGCAGCGCGTTGGAGACCAGGTTCCCGAGGACCTGCCGCATCCGCACCGGGTCGGCCTCCAGCCAGGCGGTGGCGTCGGCCTCGGTGGCGCCGGCCTCGGTGCGCAGGGCGACCCCGGCGGCGTCGGCGGCGACGCGGTGGGCGGCGGCGACCTGGTCGAGCAGGTCGCCCGCCCGCAGCGGCTCCCGGTGCAGGCGCAGGGTGCCGGCGTCGGCCGCGGCGAGGTCCTGGAGGTCGTCGATGATCCGCTGGAGGACGAGCGCCTCCTCGTGCAGCGAGTCCAGCAGTGCCGGGTCGGGCTCGACGACGCCGTCCCGGACGACCTCCAGCCAGCCCCGGATGTTGGTGAGCGGGCTGCGCAGCTCGTGCGCGATGTCGCTGACCATGGCCTTGCGCTGTGCCTCCAGGCGGGCGCGGCGCTCGGTCAGGTCGTTGAAGGCCTCGGCGAGGATGCCGGTCTCGTCCCGGGTGGTCACCGGCACGCGCACGTGCAGCTCGGGCGGCTGCTGCGCGGCGAGCGTGAGCGCGCGCAGCGGCCGTACCAGCCGGACGGCGACGACGGCGGTCACGGCGACGGTGACGGCGAGGACCAGACCGGCCGCGCCGACCACCTTGGCCTTGTTGGCCGGTGACATGTCGAAACGGGCCGGGTTCTGGTCGCCGATGCCGAGGAACAGCTCGGCCACCGGGGCGACATAGGGCTGGAGCTGGGTGCGGCGGGCGGTCTGGACACAGCGCTGGGCGGTCCGCGTGGCGTCGCCGGTGCCGAGCTTGGGCAACTTGGCGACCAGGAATCCGCCCCCGAAGGAGTCCTTGCCGCGCGGGTCGAAGGTGAAGAACAGCCCTCCGTCGAGGTTCAGCCCGTTCTTGCGCAGGCAGGGCCGGGCCAGGTCGGACAGGGCGTCCAGGGCCTTCCGCTCGGTCGCGGTGGGGGTGTTGAGCCGGCCGTCCTCGCACACGTCGGCGCCGTAGGCGAAGGGATCGGCGCCGTCCGCGACGGTGACCACCGGCCGTCCGCTCTCGGTCCGTTCGACGGTGGCCTGGAGGCCGTGGCGTTCGTAGCAGTGTTCGCGTCGCTCGGCCAGCGAGTCCAGTTTGACGCGTTCCGCGGCCGGCAGCCGGTAGGGGCCCACCACGCGCGGGTCGACGCCGCTGAGCTGGGCGCCGGTCTCGGTGTAGGTGTCGGTGCGCAGCGGGTCGACGGTGGCGGCGGCCCGGGGCGGCAGCGGGGTGCCGCGGGGCGCGGAGTCGGCGACCGGGGTGCGGTCGGCGGTGGTGAGGGCGATCCGGCGTCCGGTGCGGGCGGCCAGCTCCCGCAGGGCGGGCCGGACCCCCGCCCAGTCGGAGTGGGTGGCGGCGTAGCCGCTGAGCTGGGCGAGGATGCGGTTGTCGGCGGCGAGGTCCTGCCCCTGCTCCTCCTTCAGGGCGCTGGTGGTGGTGGTCACGGCGAGCCAGGCGGTGGCCGCCACGGAGCAGACGGCGATCAGCGCGGAGACGAACAGCAGCCGGACGACCAGCCGTTTGCGCGGCGGGATACGGCGCCTCACCGCCGGGTGCCGCTCAGCTTGTAGCCGACGCCGAACACGGTCAGCAGCCGCACCGGCCGCCGCGGGTCGGCCTCGATCTTGCGGCGCAGGTTCATGATGTGCACGTCGACGGCCCGCTCGGTGGAGGCCCGGTCGAAGCCCCGGGTGCAGTGCAGCAGTTGCCGCCGGGTGAACACCCGCTCCGGCTCGCCCGCCATGGCCAGCAGGATCTGGAACTCGGCCGGTGTGCACTCCACCGGCGCGCCGTCGCAGCGCACCTCGTGCCGTACCGGGTCGACGCTGATCCCGGCGGCCCGGACGACTGGGTCCTCGTCCCGGGCGCCGACGCCCCGCCCGCTGCGCCTGAGGACCGTACGGATACGGGCCATCAGCTCACGCGGGCTGTACGGCTTGGTCAGGTAGTCGTCGGCGCCGGTGTCGAGGCCGAGCAGGACGTCGTCCTCGGCGGAGCGGGCGGTGAGCATGACGACCGGTACGTCCGGCCGCTCCGGGTCGGCGCGCAGCGCCCGGCACACGCCGAAGCCGTCGAGGACCGGCAGCATCAGGTCCAGGACGACGAGGTCGGGCCGCAGCCGGCGGGCGGCGTCGAGCGCCGCCGCGCCGTCGTGCACGACCGTGGCGGTGTGGCCCTCGGCCAGCAGGGAGCGGCGGAGCAGTTCGGCCTGTTTCTCGTCGTCCTCGGCGACCAGCACATGTGCGCACACGAATGCGGATCCTAAGCGGCTCAGTGGGCGAGCCAGTCGGCGTGCCCCATGACGACGACCGGGTGCCGGTCGGGGTCGAGGGTGCGCAGGAGGTCCTTCATGTGCGCCTTGGCGACGCTGACGCAGCCGTGGGTGGGGCCGCCGTGGTCGACGTGCAGCCACACTCCGCCGCCGCGTTCCGGACCGAGGGGCCGGGTCCAGTCCAGCGGTGAGGTGCCGGGCTCGCGGTTGTAGTCGATGGCGATGACGTAGTCGAAGGAGCCCTCCAGCGGCTCGCCCTTGAAGCCGGTGCCGGGCGAGTGGAAGCCGCTGGAGTGGTGGTACGGGAGCTTGCCGCCGGGGTCCGGGAGCAGCCCGCCGGCGTCGGAGAGGGTGTAGACGCCGAGCGGGGAGCGGAGGTCGCCGAGCATGTGGTGGGCGCTCCAGCCGTGCAGCGCGTTGTGGGCGGGCCAGGCGGGTCCGGCCTGCCAGCCGGCGGGGGTGCGCTGGTGCAGGACGACGGTGCAGAGCGGGGAGTTCTCGCCGCGCCCGGTGACGACGACGGCCTGGGTGCAGCGCGCGGGTATCGCGGCGGTCCGCTCGGGCCCGAGGCCGGGTATGCCGCGCGGGGCCGACGGGGTGGGGGTGGCGGGGGTGGGTGCCGGTGCCGGACGGCGGGCCGGGGTCCGGCCTTCGGTCGCCTCGGCTCCGCCGCCGCAGCCGGTGAGCAGCAGCGGGGAGGCGAGGAGAGCGACGGCGGTTCTGCGTCGGATCATGAGTCGATCTTGACCGGCAGTTGTTTGGAACCGGTCAGTGTCGGACACGCGGGTGGAACTGGCCGGATCTCAGGGGCGGTTCGGCTTGCCCGACGTGTACAGCCAGGTGTGGAACAGCCCGTCCAGCCGCTTGCCCGACGTCGCCTCGGCGAGCCGGACGAACTGTGCCGTGGTCCCGTGTCCGCCGCGGTGCCCGGTCGCCCAGGCGCGCAGGATCCGGAAGAAGTCCCGGTCGCCGACGGCCCGGCGCAGTTCGTGCAGGGCCATGGCGCCGCGGGCGTAGACGGGGGTGCCGAAGATGTTCCCGCCGCTGCCCGGGTCGCCGGGCGGGTAGGCCCACAGCTCGTCGCTCGCGGGGCGGGCGTAGAGGGAGTCGAAGGCCTGCTGGGCGCTCCGGCCGTCGTGCTGCTCGGCGTAGAGCCACTCGGCGTAGGTGGCGAAGCCCTCGTTGAGCCAGATGTCCTTCCAGGCGGTGAGGGTGACGGAGTCGCCGAACCACTGGTGGGCGCTCTCGTGGACGAGGGTGTCGAGGTCGGGTGCGGAGTCGTAGACCGGCCGGGTCTGGGTCTCCAGGGCGTAGCCGACGTCCGGGGCGTGGTCGACGATGGCTCCGGCGGCCCGGAACGGGTACGGCCCGAACAGCTTGCTCTCCCACTCCAGCACGGAGGGCAGCTTCTTCAGCACGGGCGCCGCGGCGCGGGCCTCGCGGGCGTCCACGGCGTTGTACACCTGTGTGCCGTCGCGGGTGGTGTACCGCTCGACCTGGAACTTCCCTATGGTGGCGGTCGCCAGGTAGGCGGCCATGGGCTGGGTCTCGCGCCAGCGGAAGGTCGTCTTCCCGCCGGCGGTGCGCTGTCCGAGCAGGACGCCGTTGGCGACGGCGGTGCGCCCCTCGGGCACGGTGATGGTGAAGTCGTACGACGCCTTGTCCCTGGGGTGGGCGTTGGCCGGGAACCACGTCATCGCGCCCTGCGGCTCGCCGGCGACGAACGCGCCGTCGTCGGTCGGGATCCAGCCGTCCGCCGAGCCGTCGGGGTCGGTGACCGGCCCGGGGGTGCCGTGGTAGGCGACCGTGAC
Organism: Streptomyces corchorusii; assembly: GCF_001514055.1. Classification (NCBI taxonomy): domain Bacteria; kingdom Bacillati; phylum Actinomycetota; class Actinomycetes; order Kitasatosporales; family Streptomycetaceae; genus Streptomyces; species Streptomyces corchorusii. Next base: position 25,787 of record NZ_KQ948382.1, read on the forward strand.
ACGGAACTCCTGCCCGGCGCGCAGGGCGTGGCGCGGGGTGACGACGAGTTCCTGGCCGTCGCGCCGGAAGTCCGCCTGCGTGCGGTCGACGGTGACGGCGGTGACCTTCAGGCCGGTGAGGTCGAGGTCGAAGCGGGTGAGCCGCTGGGTGGCGCGGGCGGTGAGCACCGCGGTGGCGTCCAGGCGGCGGGCCGAGGTGTCGTAACGCAGTGTCAGGTCGTAGTGGCGGACGTCGTAGCCGCCGTTGCCGCTGAGCGGGAAGTACGGGTCGCCCGCGCCGGGGGCTCCGGTGCTGCCCGGGGCCGTGGGTCCGGCGGCGCCGAGGAGGGCGGCCACGGCGACGGGGACGGTGGCGAGGACGGCGGTACGGCGGCGGGCGGGCTGTCTGCGGGACGGCGTCACATGTGCTCCTCGGGAGTGGCCGATGATCGACTGGCCGTCAGAGTAGGCGCCGTGCCGGTCGGGTTTCCCCCTTGTTCAGGTCAAGTCGTGCCGCGCGTGCCGCGTCGCCGCCGGGTGGGCGCGGGCCGGCGCAGTAGGCTCGCCCGACCGTCCACGACCCGAGAGGGGCCCGACCGTGAGCGTGCGTGTGCGCCGGATCTACGAACCGCCCGAGCCCGACGACGGCCTGCGCGTCCTGGTCGACCGGCTGTGGCCGCGCGGTCTCGCCAAGGACGCGGCGCACGTGGACGAGTGGCCGAAGGAACTGACCCCGTCGAGCGAGCTGCGCACGTGGTACCACGGCGGGGGCTCCTACGAGGAGTTCAGGAGCCGTTACGAGCAGGAGCTGGAGGCTCCTCGGGCCGCCGAACTGCTGGACCGCCTCAGGGAGTCGGCCCGCACGGGCACGGTGACCCTCCTGACGGCGTCCAGGAAGACCGAGGAGAGCCACGCGCACGTCCTCGCGGAGCTGGTGGAGGGCTGAGGTCAGCCGGTGTGCCGGGCCGCGTGCCGGCCCGCCGCGCGGCCCGAGAAGAGGCAGCCGCCGAGGAAGGTGCCCTCCAGGGCGTTGTAGCCGTGGACACCGCCGCCGCCGAAGCCGGCGACCTCGCCGGCCGCGTACAGCCCCTCGATCGGCGTGCCGTCGGTGCCGAGCGCCCGGGAGTCCAGGTCGGTCTGGATGCCGCCGAGGGTCTTGCGGGTCAGCACGTGCATCCGGACCGCGATGAGGGGGCCGGCGGCCGGGTCGAGGAGGCGGTGCGGGGCGGCGACGCGACCGAGCCGGTCGCCGATGTAGCGGCGGGCGTTGCGGATGCCCTGGACCTGGGCGTCCTTGCTGTAGGGGTGGGCGATCTGGAGGTCGCGGGCCTCGATCTGGCGGCGCACCACGGCCGCGTCCAGCAGCGGCTCGCCGGTCAGGCCGTTCATCTTCTCGACGAGCTGCTCCAGGTTCCCGGCCGTGACGAAGTCGGCGCCGTGGTCGAGGAAGGCCCGCACCGGTGCGGGGGCGCCCTTGCCGAGCAGCCGGTCGCGCAGCACGGCCTTGCGGTCCTTGGCGGTGATGTCGGGGTTCTGCTCGGAGCCGGAGAGCGCGAACTCCTTCTCGATGATCTTCCGGGTGAGGATGAACCAGGAGTGGTCGTACCCGGCGATGTCCTCGGTGGTGCGCAGGTACCTGAGCGTGCTGAGGGTGTCGTAGCCGGGCAGGCAGGGGTCGGGCAGCCGGCGGCCGAGGGCGTCGAGCCACAGGGACGACGGGCCGGGCAGGATGCGGATGCCGTGGCCGGGCCATATCGGGTCCCAGTTGTGCAGGCCCTCGGTGTAGTGCCACATGCGGTCGCGGTTCACCAGGCGCACGCCGGCCTCGGCGCTGATGTCGAGCATGCGGCCGTCGACGTAGGCGGGGACGCCGGTGACCATCTCGGCGGGGGGCGTGCCGAGCCGCTCGGGCCAGTAGCGGCGGACGATGTCGTGGTCGGCGCCGATGCCGCCGGTGGTGACGACCACGGCCTGGGCGGTGAGTTCGAAGTCGCCCGCGCGGTCGCGGTTGGAGGCGACGCCGCGCGGGGAGTCGTCGGGGGCGAGGACGGTGCCGCGCACACCGCGTGCCGTGCCCCCCTCGACGACCAGTTCGTCCACCCGGTGGCGGTGGTGGAAGGTCAGCAGTCCGTCCCTGGCGGCCTGCCGGGCGGAGCGCACGAAGGGCTCGACCACCCCGGTGCCGGTGCCCCAGGCGATGTGGAAGCGGGGCACGGAGTTGCCGTGCCCGTCCGCCCGCAGGTCGCCGCGCTCGGCCCAGCCGACCGTGGGCAGCAGCTCGATGCCGTGTCCCCGGAGCCAGGACCGCTTCTCGCCGGCCGCGAACTCGACGTAGGCGCGGGCCCAGCGCACCGCCCAGGAGTCCTCGTCGGCGAGCCGGTCGAACCGCGCGCTGCCCTGCCAGTCGCTCCAGGCGAGGGCCGAGGAGTCCTTGATGCCGAGGCGGCGCTGCTCGGGCGAGTCCACCAGGAAGAGGCCGCCGAAGGACCAGAACGCCTGGCCGCCGAGGTTGGCGGCGTTCTCCTGGTCGATCAGGGCCACCCGGCGGCCCCGGCTGGTGAGTTCGTGTGCCGCGACCAGGCCGGCGAGACCCGCTCCGACGACGATGACGTCCGCGTCCATGACGACTGTGTCCTTCCTGACGGTGCTCGGTACGGTGTTCGGTGCCGGCCCGTGCCGGTGCGCGTGCGCTCGTACGACGGTGCCGTTCCGGCTGTGCTCATGCGGCGGGGGTGCGGCTGCCGTCCGTGAGCAGCGCGGTGAGCAGCTCCCCCAGCCAGGCCCGGGCGGCCTCGACGTCCCGGTCCAGCAGCAGCTGGGTGGTGACCCCGTCGTAGGCGGCGACCACGGCGTGCGCGGCCCCGTCGGCGTCGCCGAGCACGGCGGGCAGCGCGGTGTGGCCCCGGGCCCGGGAGAGCCGGTCGGCGATGGCCCGCCGGAGCCGCGCGCGGTGGTCGAGGAGGGCCTGGGCGACGGCCGGGTTCCGGGCGGCGTGCACGAGGAAGTCGGTCTTCACCAGCAGCCAGTCGACGTCGAGCAGCAGCACCTCGGTGACCCGGTCCACGGAGGCGGGCACGTCGAGGTCGGGCCCGTCCTGGGCGAGCGCGTCGGCCACCTGGGCGGCGATGAGGTCGGCGCGCTCCTGGTAGAGGGCGAAGAACAGCTCGTCCAGGGTGGCGAAGTTCGAGTAGAAGGCGCCCCGGCTGAACCCGGCCGCCTCGCAGACCTCCTCGATGGAGACGCGCCCGTAGCCCTTCGCCGCGAACACCGCGAACGCGGCGTCGAGCAGCCGGGCGCGGGTGCGGACCCGGCGCCGGGTGACGCGTCCGGCCGTCTCCATGGCTGCCTCCCTCAGTTGGATGCGCGAATGTATCGGATACACCGATGTATCGAAACCCTCTGGGCGCCCCCCTGATCAAATGGAACGGATTTTCGATTAAGGAGTACGCTGGACCCATGTCCACGCACCTCCAGGGCTCCCTGTTCGACCAGACCGACGAGCTGAGACTCGGCCCGCTCGACGGGCTGCGCCGGACCGAGCTGGGCTCGGGCGCCTGGATCGATGTCCTGCCGGGCTGGCTGAGCGGCGCCGACGACCTGTTCGAACACCTGGCGGCCGAGGTCCCCTGGCGGGCCGAGCAGCGCAAGATGTACGACAAAGTGGTGGCCGTGCCGCGCCTGCTCGCCTTCTACCGGGCCGAGGACCCGCTGCCCCACCCGGTCCTCGACGAGGCCCGCACCGCCCTGTCCCGGCACTACGCCGGCGAACTGGGCGAGCCGTTCACCACCGCCGGGCTGTGCTACTACCGCGACGGCCGGGACAGCGTCGCCTGGCACGGCGACCGGATCGGCCGGGGCTCCCGGGAGGACACGATGGTCGCGATCCTCTCCGTCGGCGAGCCCCGCGACCTGCTGCTGCGGCCGGCCGGCGGGGGCGGTACGGCGGTCCGGCGCCCGCTCGGCCACGGCGACCTCATCGTGATGGGCGGCTCCTGCCAGCGCACCTGGGAGCACTGCGTCCCCAAGACCAGCCGGGCCACGGGACCGCGCATCAGCATCCAGTTCCGCCCGCACGGCGTGCACTGAGGACGGGGCCCGCTCGCGCGCGACGATCTCCCGTCTGGTTGGCTGTCCCCGACGATCCGCCGCTGAGGGCTCGGAGAGATCATGCGGGCAGAAGTAAGACAAGTCGCCGACGGCACCTACCTGGTGCACGGCCACAACACCAACTGGGTGATCCTCAAGGACGGCGACGCCGTCACGCTGGTGGACACCGGATATCCCGGGGACCGGCCCGGGCTGCTGGAGTCCCTCGCCGAGGTGGGGAGTTCACCGGACGCGGTCGCCGCCGTCCTCATCACCCACGCGCACAACGACCACCTGGGCTCCGCCGAGTACCTGCGCGCCGCCCACGGCACCCCGGTCTACCTCCACCCGGCCGAGGTCCCGCACGCCCGGCGCGACTTCCTCCAGCAGGCGACCATCGCCGACGTGGTGCGCAACGCCTGGCGGCCCGGCGTGCTGCCCTGGGCGGTGCACGTGATCCGCGTGGGCGGCACGGAACAGCACCCCGTCACGTCCCCCGAGCCGTTCCCCACCGAGGGGGCGCTCGACCTGCCGGGGCGGCCGGTCCCGGTGCACACCCCCGGCCACACGGACGGCCACTGCGTCTACCACCTGCCCGACGCCGGCATCGTGATCTCCGGGGACGCCCTGGTCAGCGGGCACGCCACCTCCCGGCTCAAGGGCCCGCAGCTCCTGCCCGACTTCTTCCACCACGACCGCGCGCGGACACTGGCCTCCCTGGACGTGGTCGGCGCACTCGACGGCGACACCCTGCTGCCCGGCCACGGACCGCTCCACCACGGTTCGGTACGCGCCGCGGCCGAACAGGCCAGGGAACGAGCGTCCTAGACGAACGAGCCCACCCGGAGGAACCGGTCCGCCCGGACCGCGCCGAGCCCCCTGGAGGACCCGGACCGCCCGGAGCACGGGTCCGCCCGCAGCACGCCTGGCCTCCCGGAAGGCCCGGACCGCGCGGGGGGACCGGACCCGCCCGCAGCGCGGCCAGCCTCCCGTAGGCGCCGGAACACCTGGCCACAGGTCCGCCCGGAGCGCGCCTGGCCCCCGCACGGACCGGTCCCGCTAGCGCGCCCAGCCTCCCGCAGGGGACCGGTCTCCTCGAACTGGAGCGTGGGGCCTTAGGGTTCGTGCCATGGCCTTGCAGATCAGCGCCACGAACCCGGAGCACCCCGCGCTCCTGCTCGCGCTCCCCTGGGACACCCCGCTGGAGGAGTGGCCCGAGGAGTACCTCGTACCGCTCCCCCGCGGCATCTCCCGGCACGTGGTGCGCTACGCCCACGCCGGCGACGAGGTGATCGCCGTCAAGGAACTGGCCGAACGGCCCGCGCTGCGCGAGTACGAGCTCCTGCGCGACCTGGACCGGCTCGGCATCCCCGCCGTCGATCCGCTCGCCGTGGTCACCGGCCGCACCGACCCCTCCGGCGCCCCGCTGGAGCCGGTGCTCGTCACCCGGCACCTGCGCGGCTCGATGCCGTACCGGTCGATGTTCGAGACGACCATGCGCCCGGCGACCATGCACCGGCTCATGGACGCCCTCGCCGTGCTGCTGGTCCGCCTCCACCTGGCGGGGTTCGCGTGGGGCGACTGCTCGCTGTCCAACACCCTGTTCCGGCGGGACGCGGGCGCCTACGCGGCCTATCTGGTCGACGCCGAGACCGGCGACCTGCACCCCCGGCTCAGCCCCGGACAACGCGACTACGACCTGGACCTGGCCCGCGTGAACATCAGCGGGGAACTGCTGGACCTGGAGGCGTCCGGCGCGCTGCACCCGTCCGTCGACCCGGTCGAGTTCGGCCACGAGATCTGCACCCGCTACCACGGCCTGTGGCAGGAGCTGACCCGCACCTCGGTGTACCCGGCGGGCAAGTACCACTACATCGAGCGCCGGATCCGCCGCCTGAACGACCTCGGTTTCGACGTCGCCGAGATGCAGATCGAGCACTCCTCCAACGGCGACACCGTCACCTTCGTGCCCAAGGTCGTCGACGCCGGGCACCACCAGCGGCAGCTGCTCCGGCTGACCGGCCTGGACGCCGAGGAGAACCAGGCCCGGCGGCTGCTGAACGACCTGGAGAGCTGGATGGCCACCCAGGACGACTACGCGCCCGGCGATCCCCTCGCCGCCCGCCCGGAGGTGCTCGCCCACCGCTGGGTGCGGGACGTGTTCCGGCCGACCGTGCGGGCGGTGCCGCCGGAGCTGCGCGGCTCCATGGACCCGGCCGAGATCTACCACGAGCTCCTCGAACACCGCTGGTACCTGTCCGAGCGCGCGCAGCACGACATAGGCATCGACACCGCCGTCAAGGACTACATCGAGAACGTCCTGCCCAAGGCCCGGGCCGGCCTGGAGACGGCCGACCCGGAGTAGGTCACTCGTGCGGGACCACGGCCACCGGGCAGTCGGCGTGGTGCAGCACCCCGTGCGCGACCGAACCGATCCGGGCGCCGACGGCCGTACGGCGCGCCCGGCGTCCGACGACCATCAGCTGGGCCCGGCCGGTCATCGACAGCAGCACCTGGCCGGCGCTGCCCATCTCGACGTGCTCGGCCACGGGCACCTCGGGGAACCGCTCCCGCCACGGCCGCAGGGCGTCGGCCAGCGCCTGCTTCTCGTACGGTTCGAGACCGCCCGCGTCGTCCAGCAGCTTGAGCGAACCGGGGCTGTAGGCGAAGACCGGCGGCAGGGTCCAGGCCCGGACGGCCCGGACGGCGGCGCCACGGGCCGCCGCCGTCTCGAACGCGAACCGCAGCGCCGCCGCGCTGTCCTCGGGGGCGCCGTGCTGGCCGACCACCACGTCCCGGCCGGCCGCCTCCGCCGCGGGCTGGTCCTCGGCGCGCACCAGGACCACGGGCCGGGTCGCCTCCGCGATCACCTGCTGGCCGACCGAGCCCAGCAGGAACCCGACGACGGGTCCGTGGCCGCGCGAGCCGAGCACCAGCATCTCGGCCTCGGCCGCCGCGCCGGCCAGCGCGTGCGCCGCCGCGCCCTCCACCACGTCGGTGGTCACCGTCAGCTCGGGGTGCCGCTCGGAGACGGTGCGCACAGCCTCCGCCGCACCCTCCGACACCCACCCGCGCTGGGTGTCCCGGTCGGCGGCGGCGAGCGCCTCGGCGTACCGCCAGGCGTGGACCACCCGCAGCGGCAGCCCGCGGCGGACGGCCTCCCGGGCCGCCCAGTCCAGCGCGGCCAGGCTCTCCGCCGTACCGTCCACCCCTGCCGTGATCGGGCGTGTCATCCGTGGGCCTCCTCGTCGTCGTGTCCTCGGTTTCCGGGTGCCCGTTGCCGGGCGCCGGTGCGCACGGTCATGATGATCTCTTCCAGGAACCGCCGCACCGGTCCCCCCGGGCGGCGGGCGCGCTGAATGGTCACTGTCAGGCAAGGACCGGTCTCCGTCGGACAAGCGCGTCCGGGCGGACCGACCCTACGATGGCCTGGAACCGGTGCGGTGTCCGTACGACACCGGCCGGGGGGATCCGACACTCGGGTGGGAGACGTATGGCACAGGCCGCCGACACCGCGCGGACCGTCATCCTGACCGTGGACGACGACCCGGGGGTCTCCCGTGCCGTCGCCCGCGATCTCAGACGGCGCTACGGCGAGTCGTACCGGATCGTGCGCGCGGAGTCCGGCGAGTCCGCGCTGGACGCGCTGCGCGAGCTGAAGCTGCGCGGCGACCTCGTCGCGGTGATCCTGGCCGACTACCGCATGCCGCAGATGAACGGCATCGAGTTCCTGGAGCAGGCGCTCGACGTGTACCCGGGTGCGCGCCGGGTGCTGCTGACCGCGTACGCGGACACCAACGCGGCGATCGACGCGATCAACGTGGTCGACCTGGACCACTACCTGCTCAAGCCCTGGGACCCGCCGGAGGAGAAGCTCTACCCGGTCGTGGACGATCTGCTGGACGCGTGGCGCAACAGCGCCTACAAGCCGGTTCCCAGCACCAAGGTCGTCGGGCACCGCTGGTCGGCGCGCTCCTCGGACGTGCGGGAGTTCCTGGCCCGCAACCAGGTGCCCTACCGCTGGTACTCGGTGGAGGAGCCGGAGGGGCAGCGGCTGCTGGCGGCGGCCGGGCAGGACGGGGAGCGGCTGCCGCTGGTGATCACCCCGGACTGCACGGTCCTGGTGGAACCCGAGGCGCCCGAGCTGGCCGCGCACGTGGGCCTGGCGACGACACCGACGGCCGACTTCTACGACCTCATCGTGATCGGCGGCGGTCCGGCCGGGCTCGGCGCGGCCGTGTACGGGGCCTCCGAGGGCCTGCGGACCGTGCTGGTGGAGCGCTCGGCGACCGGGGGGCAGGCCGGGCAGAGCTCCCGGATCGAGAACTACCTCGGCTTCCCCGACGGGGTCTCCGGCGCCCAGCTCACCGACCGGGCACGGCGGCAGGCCGCCAAGTTCGGCGCCGAGATCCTGACCGCCCGTGAGGTGACGGCCCTGGAGGTCAACGGGGCCGCACGCGTCGTACGGTTCGCGGACGGCTCGGCGATCGCCGCGCACAGCGTGATCCTCGCGACCGGGGTGCAGTACCGCCAACTGGAGGCGGCGGGCTGCACCGACCTGACCGGCTGCGGGGTGTTCTACGGCTCGGCGCTGACCGAGGCCGCCTCCTGCCAGGGCCAGGACGTGTACATCGTCGGCGGCGCCAACTCCGCGGGCCAGGCGGCCATGTACCTGTCCCGGGGCGCGAAGTCGGTGACGCTGCTGGTGCGCGGCCCGGACCTGTCGGCGTCCATGTCGCACTATCTGATCCAGCAGATCGGCGAGGCCCCGAACATCTCGGTGCGCTGCCGCACGGTCGTCGAGGAGGCGCACGGCGCCGAGCACCTGGAGCAGCTGACGCTGCGGAACACGGTGACCGGGGAGACGGAACGGGTCGACGCGCAGTGGATGTTCGTGTTCATCGGCGCCGCCCCGCTGACCGACTGGCTGGGCGAGACGGTGCTGCGCGACCGGCGCGGGTTCATCCTGGCCGGGCCCGACCTGACCGCCGACGGGCGGCCACCGGCCGGCTGGGAGCTGGACCGGCCGCCGTACCACCTGGAGACCAGCATCCCCGGGGTGTTCGTGGCGGGTGACGCGCGCTCCGAGTCCGCCAAGCGTGTCGCCTCCGCCGTCGGAGAGGGAGCCATGGCCGTGATGCTCGTCCACCGGTACCTGGAGCAGTCGTGAGCGGGCAGGTCGTGGCGTGCAGCCCGCAGGAGGTCGGCTCGCTGTTCCTCTTCGAGAAGCTCAGCGACGAGCAGCTGGGCCGGCTGTGCGCCCAGGGGCGGGTGGAGCTGTACCAGCCCGGCCCGGTGTACGCCGAGGGCGACCCGGCCGCCTGCTTCTACGTGATGATCGAGGGGGCGGTCGTCCTGTCCCGCCGGGTCGGCGGCGACGACGTGGAGGTCATCCGGACCTCGCAGCCCGGGGTGTACGCGGGCGCGATGCAGGCGTACCTCGGCGACCGGGTCCCGCAGGTCTACAACAACTCCATGCGGGTCACCGAGCCGACGCGGTTCTTCGTGCTGCCGGCGGAGCTCTTCGCGGACGTCGTGCGCGAGTGGTTCCCGATGGCCGTGCACCTGCTGGAGGGCCTGTTCTTCGGGACGAAGAACACCCAGGCGATGATCGGGCAGCGGGAGCGGCTGCTGGCGCTGGGCTCGCTGTCGGCGGGGCTCACGCACGAGCTGAACAACCCCGCCGCGGCGGCGGTCCGGGCCACCTCGACCCTGCGGGAGCGGGTCGCGAAGATGCGGCGCAAGCTCGGCCTGATCGCCGAGGGCCCGTTCTCCCGCGATGTGCTGGCGCGCCTGGTCGAGATCCAGGAGCGCACCGCGGAGCGGGTGGCGAAGGCCCCGGCGCTCAGCCCGCTGGAGGCCAGCGACCGGGAGGACACGCTCACCGACTGGCTGGAGGACCACGGCGTCGAGCAGGGCTGGCAGCTGGCGCCCACCTTCGTGCAGGCCGGGGTCGACGTGGACTGGCTGGAGCAGGTTGCGGCGGCGGTGGACCGGGAGATCCTGCCGAACGCGGTCGGCTGGCTCAACTACACCATCGAGACCGAGCTGTTGATGAACGAGATCGAGGACTCCACCACCCGCATCTCGCACCTCGTCGACGCGGCCAAGCAGTACTCGCAGCTCGACCGGGCGCCGTACCGGGTGGTGGACGTGCACGAACTCCTCGACAGCACGCTGCTGATGCTCTCCGGGAAGATCGGGCGGGGCATCGAGGTCGTCAAGGAGTACGACCGCACGCTCCCGCCGGTGCCCGCCTACCCGGCCGAGCTGAACCAGGTGTGGACCAACCTGGTGGACAACGCCGTCTCGGCCATGAACAGCGGGGGCGGCCAGGGCACGCTGACCGTGCGGACGGCGCTCCACAACGAGCAGTTGCTGGTCGAGTTCCGGGACACCGGTCCCGGTGTGCCGCCGGAGATCAAGGACCGGATCTTCGACCCGTTCTTCACCACCAAGCCGGTCGGCGAGGGCACCGGGCTCGGCCTGGACATCTCCTGGCGGATCGTCGTCAACAAGCACCACGGCGCCCTGCGGGTGGAGTCGGTCCCCGGCGACACCCGCTTCCAGGTGCTGCTCCCCCTGACCGCCGAGACCCCCGACGAGGAGCCGGTATGAACGACATCGAGGGAATCGACCCCAGCGTCCCGCCCAGCGGCACCGGCTGCGTGGAGTGTGAGGAGGCGGGCGGCTGGTGGTTCCACCTCCGCCGGTGCGCACAGTGCGGGCACGTCGGCTGCTGCGACGACTCCCCCTCGAAGCACGGCACCGCCCACTACCGCGAGACGGGACACCCGATCATCCAGAGCTTCGAGCCGGGCGAGGACTGGTTCTGGGACTTCAGCACGGACCAGCTGTACGGCTCCGGGCCCGCGCTCGCTTCCCCGGACTCCCATCCGGCCGACCAGCCGGTGCCGGGACCGGCGGGCCGGGTGCCCGCGGACTGGGCGCGGACACTGCGCTGAGGAACGCGACGGCCGGGCCGGGGGTGACCCCGGCCCGGCCGCCGTGTGTTCCGGGCGCGGCCCTCAGCGGGCGCAGTCGAGGCGGTCCAGGTCGACGGCGTCGGCCATGGCTTGCATGCCCTTGTCGTTGGGGTGCAGGTGGTCGCCGCCGTCGAGGAACGGCAGCATGCGCTCGGGGTCGTACGGGCTGCGCAGCACGCGGTCGAAGTCGGTGACGGTGTCGAAGTCGTCGCTGCCGCGCAGGTACCGGTTCACCTCCTGCCGTACGGCTTCGCCGGCCGGGTCCCATTCCGGCCAGCCCTTGAACGGTCCGACGGTGGCGGCGACCACGCACGTGCCGGCCGCGTGCGCCCGCCGGGCGATCTCCCGGTAACCGGCGATCAGTTCGTCGGCGGTGACCCCGGTGTGGGCCTTGATGTCGTTCACGCCCTCGAAGAGGAAGACCGTGCGCACCCCGGGCTGGGACAGCACGTCCCGGTCCAGCCGGTGCGGCGCGGCCTGCCCGGCGCCGTCGGTGAGGACCTTGTTGCCCGAGATGCCCTCGTTGGCCACGCCCTGGACGGGTCCGTCGGCCGCGTTCAGGCGCCGGGCGAGGTAGTCGGGCCAGCGCCGGTTCAGGTCGGTGCTGGACTGCCAGCCGTCGGTGATGGAGTCGCCGAGCGCGGCCACGGCACCGCCGGCCGCCCGGGAGGGCCGTACGGCGACCGAGTCGAGGTACCACCAGGACCCGGTGGTCCGCGTCCAGTGCGTCCCGCTCTCCTCGGCGGTGTACTCGCCCGGTCCGGTGTACGACGTCTGCATCGCCATCCCGTGACCGGTGGCCGGGCCGGCCGCGTCCGGGGTGCGCAGACTGACGACCAGGTCGGTGCCGGTGGCGATCCGGCCGGGCAGCGGGTCGCTCCAGGCGACGGCCCCGGCCGGGAGGGTTACCGTGCGGGCGCCGCCGAAGGTGAGCGGCCGGTTGCTGCCGGGCCGCAGGGCGGCGCCCTGGGCGCGCACTCCCGCGTGGACGCCGTCCAGGGTCAGCGGCCGGTCGCCGAAGGCGTTGGTGAAGCGGACGCGGAGGTCGCTGCCGCCGACGCTGGTGTGGACGACGAGCCGGTAGCCCTGGCCGGCCGTGCCCTCGCCCATGCGGTCGGCGCTCGCCGCCCAGGTGACGACTCCGGTGGCCCGGGTGGCCGACTCGGGCGGGGTGGCGGCCCGGGCGGCCGGCGCGGTCTGGAGGGCGACGGCGGTGAGCAGGGCCGCGAGGACGCGCCGGCGGCGTGCGGGGCGGGCGCTCACCGGGCGAGGTCCCGGAGCGTGACGGTCTCGCCGGGCCGGACCCGGACCGTGCGGAAGGTCCCCGCGTGTCCCACGGAGGTCGTGGTGCCGCCGATGCTGTGCAGCCGGACCTCGGTGGGTTTCCCGTCCCGCCACTGAAGGTCGACGAGGAAGCCGCCGCGGGCCCCGGCACCGGTGAGCGAACCGGCCGCGGCCCAGGCGTCCGGGAGGGCCGGCAGCAGTTCCAGGTGCCCGGGGCGGGAGTAGAGCAGCATCTCGGCCACGGCGGCCGGGGTGCCGAAGTTGGCGTCGATCTGGAAGATGCCCCGGCCCCGCTCGACCTCGTAGATGTCGAAGAGGTTGGGCGCGGTGCCGTTGCCGCCGCCGGTGGAGGGGCGCAGGTTGGTGACGACGAGCTGGTAGGCCTTGTCGGCGTTCTTCAGCCGGGCCCAGCACAGGGCGCGCCAGGCGTTGGCCCAGCCGAAGCTGTTCATGCCGCGCGCGGTGAGCAGGGCGGTGGCGCCGGTGACGATGTCAGCGGGGGTGGAGCCGTCGGGCCGGATGCGGTCACCGGGGAACAGGCCGACGAACGGGGAGAGGTGCCGGTGGGTGGTCTCGCCGAGGTCGTCCGGCGACATCCACTCCTGAAGCCGGCCGGTCTTGGGGCTCACCACGGGCAGGTACAGCTTGTCGCGCAGGGCGCCGACGGTGCGCGCGTACCCGGCGTCCCGGCCCAGCTCGCGCGCCGCGGTGCGGTAGTTGCCGAAGAGGGCCCACACCAGTTCCTGGGCGTAGGTGATGCCCTTGGCGTCGAGCGGGCCCTGCTCGGGGGACCAGTCGCTGTCGGCGATCAGCACCTCGCGGCCGTCGTCGGGCAGCGTGGTGGTGAGCAGCCGGGCCTCCCAGAACTCGCAGGCGCCCTTGAGCAGCGGGTAGATCTTCTCCAGGTGGGCGCGGGACCGCGTGTACTCGTAGTGCTCGAACAGGGAGTTGCACAGCCAGGCGTTCCCGGCCGGGTGCCACCACCAGCCTCCGCCGCCGAAGGGGTTGGTGGAGATGGCGAGGGTCCAGCCGGCGTTCCTGCCGCTGGAGTTGCGGTAGCGGTTGCGGGGGTCGTTGAAGAGCCTCCGGGTGAGGTCGGTCCAGGAGGGGAGCTGGGCGACGCAGTAGTCGGTGAACGCGTCGAAGCAGGACGACAGGCCGGCCCGGTCGGCCATCCAGTAGTTCATCTGGAGGTTGATGTCGGTGTGGTAATCGCCCATCCAGTCCGGGTCGTTGCCGTCGAGCCAGGGGCCCTGGAGGCCGAGCGGCAGGCTGTCCCGGGAGCCGGCGATCATCAGGTAGCGGCCGAAGTGGACGTAGGCCGCCTCCAGTTCGGGGTCGGGCACGTCGTCGCGGGCGCGGGCCTGGATCCGCTCCCAGGTGTCCAGGGCGCGCTGTTCGGCGGAGGAGGTGCCGAGGGAGAGGCCGAACCGGTCGAACAGGGCGCGGTGGTCGGCGACGTGTGTGCGCAGCAGGGCGCCGGCGGAGTGCCGTGCGGCGGTACGGACCTTGGTGCGGGCCAGTGCCCGGGGGTCCAGGCCGGGGTCGCGGTAGTGGGCGGCGGCGTCAGGGGTGTAGTTCGTGCCGCCGCTGAGCACGACGGTCAGTTCGCGGCAGCCGGTGAACTCCAGGCGCGAGCCGGTCGTGCGGACGGTGCCGCCGTCGCCGCGCGCCTCGACGGCGGCGCCGTAGCGCAGGCCGCCGGGGAAGGCGCCGGCGAAGGAGTCCGCCGTGCCGTTCTCGCCGTGGGTGCCGTCGAGCGTGATCGTGCCGGTGTACCGGCCGCCGCCGCTCTGGCTGAAGTGCAGCACGATGACGTCGTCGGGGTGGCTGGCGAACATCTGCCGCCGGTAGGTGACGCCGGAGCGGACGTAGGAGGTGGTGACCACGCCCTGGGCGAGGTCGAGGGTGCGGCGGTAGCCGGTGACGGCGGACAGGTCGTGGTCGGGGATGTCGACGGTGAGCCGGGCGAGGAGGGTGAGGGAGCCGAAGTCGTCGCGTCCGTAGGGGAACTGGCCGTCGGCGTCGAGGGTGTCGTTGAGGCCGCCGGTCCACATGGTGACGTCGGTGACGAGGAGCACCTCCCGGCCGGGGTCGTTGGTGGCGAGGGCGCCGAGGCGGCCGTTGCCGACGGGCAGGCCCTGCTCGATGAGCGAGTGTTCGTCGGCGGGGGCCCGCCACCACAGCCGGTGGCGGGCGTCGGCGGAGGGCACCGCGGTGGGCCGCCGCGGTGCGGCGGTGGCGGTGAAGGCGGGCAGTGAGGCGAGGGCTCCGGTGGCCGCGGCGAGCGCGAGGAAGCCGCGTCTGCTGGGCGGGGTGGGTATCACGGCGGGCTCCGAACTTCCGTGGCGTCAGCGCGGGGACGAGGGCACGTCGATGCGGTCGATGTCCGGGGCGTAGTCCGAACCGCTGTCGAAGGTGACGGTGTTGCTGCCGGCCTTGAGGGTGACGGGGACGCTGACCGTCTCGACGCTCCCCCAGTCGCCGGTGGAGGGGAAGCTGTGGCGGGTGGCGGCGCCGGAGTTGGCGGAGACGTTCACCGGGCGGGGGTCGCCGCTGACGTAGGCCACCTTGATGAGGTAGGTGCCGGGGCGGTCCACGACGACGTCGTTGAAGCGGAGGGTGCCGCCGACGTAGAGGTCGCCGACCTTCTTGCCGCCGGAGCAGGCGGAGCAGTCGGCCACGGAGGCCCGGCCGCCGAGGGTGTTGGCGCCGGCCTCGGCCTCGTAGCCGGTGGTGGTGAGGGCGCTGCCGTGCGGGGTGACGGTGAACAGCCGGGAGCCGTGGGCGGGCAGGGCCTCGGTGATCCTGTTCTTGTAGGCGCCGAGGTTCTCGTGGTTCCACAGGTCGCGGACGGACGCCTTGCCGGTGAAGCCGAGGGAGGAGAAGTCGGCGGTGACGGCGGCGGGGGCGTCGGCGAGGTTGAACAGGGCGACGGTGTAGGTGCCGTTGGGGTTCTTCGCGGCCCACACCTGCTGGGGGTCGGAGGGGGTGACCGGCCGGGCGGGCGGGGAGTCGCCCTGGTCGACGGCGATGACCTCGCGGTTGGTGAGGAGCTTCACGCCGTAGTCGTCGAGCTTGGTCAGGTCGTCGCCGGTGTAGAGCGGGGACTTGGCGATGGCCCACAGGGTGGCGTAGGTCTGCCGTTCGGCCTTGGTCAGACCGTCCATGGCGCCGTTGCCGACGTCGAGGGAGTCCAGGTCGTTCCAGCCGCCGGGGCCCGCGTGCCTCGTCCAGCCGGGGGTGTCGGTGAAGCGGTCGTCCACCGAGTTCTCCCAGCTGACGAGGGTGTTGCAGTAGCACTCGACGTCGGTGTCGACGCGCCAGCCGTTGGAGTACTTCTTCCAGTCGGCGGCGTGGCCGATGTCCAGGGACCAGGAGATCTCCAGGTGGACGGGGCGGCCGGTGGCGGCGATCGCCTTCTGCCAGGCCGCGACGTCGGCGACGTTGTCGTAGTTCTCGCCGCTCTTGAAGGAGCCGGGCCCGACGCCGTCGAGCTTGAGGAAGTCGTAGCCCCAGGAGGCGATCAACTGCGCCTGGGAGTCGATGTACTTCTGGGCGCAGGGCTTGTCGAAGTCGAGTTTGTAGGCGCTGTCCCAGCCGTTGGTGGTGCGCAGGTCGCCGTAGACGATGTCGGCGGTGGTGCAGCCCTCGGCGTGCCGGACGGGCACCTTGCCGTCGCCGTACGCCTCCTTCTCCAGGCCGACGGGCAGGTAGATGCCGGCCTTGAGGCCGAGGCGGTGGATGTGGTCGGCCACCGCCTTCATGCCGTGCGGGAAGCGGGCCGGGTCGGCCTGCTGGCGTGCGTAGGCGTCGAACTGCGGCTTCCAGTCCTTGTCCCGCCACCAGCCGGAGTCGATGTTGACGTAGGTGTAGCCGTACGGCTTGAGCCTGGCGGCGAGGGCGTCGGCCTGCTTGAGGACGTTCGCCTCGGTCAGATAGCTGAAGTCGCCGTCCGGGTTGAGGCCGGGGTACTTGGACGACTGCATGCTCCAGCTGGACCAGCCCATGTAGGGCTTGGCGGCCGAGGCGGGTG
The DNA here is from genome assembly GCF_001514055.1 of Streptomyces corchorusii. NCBI lineage: Bacteria > Bacillati > Actinomycetota > Actinomycetes > Kitasatosporales > Streptomycetaceae > Streptomyces > Streptomyces corchorusii. The sequence continues at coordinate 42,158 of NZ_KQ948382.1, forward strand.
CCGTGTCGGCGTGGGCGGTGGCCGGGACGGCCGTGGCGAGGCCCGCGGTGAGGGCGAGGACGACGGCGGCTCCGAGCCCGCGAGCGGGCAGGACGGACGACGAGGGTGACCGCATGGGTCTGCCTCCTGGGTGGGTTCGGGTCGGGGCGGCTCAGCCCTTTCCACGGGCGGGGTTCTCGGTGATGAAGGTCTGGATCGCGGCGGCTGCCGCGCCCCGCGCCCACTCCTCGAAGGGGAGCGGGCGGGTCTGTACGTCGCATCGGGCGGCGGACCCGAAGGCGGCCGTGGTGAACGCCTCCCGGATCTGTTCGGCGAAGAGGTCGTAGGCGGCGAGCCCCTCACCGGAGATGATCACGCGTTGGGGGCCGAGGAGGTTGGCGACGGTGGCGAGGCCCCGGCCGATGGCTTCGCCCGCCCGCGCGTACACCTCGCGCGCGCCGGGCAGGCCCTGGCGGGCGAGGGCCACGGCGGCGGCGCTGTCGGGGACCTGGTGCCCGGTCACCTCGCGCATCCGGGCCACGATCGCGGCGTCCCCGGCGATCGCCTCCACGCAGCCGCGGTTGCCGCAGTGGCACGGGGGTCCGGCGGGGTCGACGACGAGGTGCCCGATCTCGCCGGCCACCCCGTGGGCGCCGGCCACCACCCGGCCGTGCACCACGAGTCCGCAGCCGATGCCGGCGCCGACGGTCACCACGGCGAAGTCGCTGAGCCCCGCTCCGGCACCGAACCACTGCTCGGCGACGGTCAGCGCGCGGACATCGTTGTCGACGGTGGCCGGCAGTCCGCAGGCGGTGGCGGCGAGTCCGGCCAGCGGCACGTCCCGCCAGTCCAGGAACGGCGAGTAGCGTACGGCTCCCTCGGCGCGGTCGACGTCGCCGGACACGGCGATGCCGAGGCCGGCCACCGGCGCGCCCGACTCCACGGCGTGGGCGAGGAGTTCGTGGACCAGGTCCGCGATCGACGCCAGCGCGGGCGCGGCGGCCCGGTCGGGCAGGGGCGTGCGGCGGGCCAGGCGGACCCGGCAGCGCAGGTCGGTCAGCACGGCGATCAGTTCGTCCCCGGTCGCCTTCACCCCGATGAACAGGGCGCGTTCGCCGTTGACCCGGACCAGGCCGGCGGGCCGCCCGAGGGCCGGGCGGGCCTCTTCCACCGGGCCCTCCCCCGAGCCGGTGCCCCCGGCCGGGTCGCCGCCCTCCACCAGGTATCCCGCCGCCAGCAGGGGTCGTACCGCCTTGGTCACCGCCGCCGGGGACAGCCCGGCCCGGCGGCCCGCCTCCAGGCGGGTCAGGGGGCCGTGGGACAGGACCGTCGTGAAGACCTGGGCAGCGGCAGGCGTCTGCGCCGGGAAGGTCTCGGCGCGCGGGGTCGAGCGCATGGCACGGGAACCTAGGGCTCTTATTTTCCGCTGTCAATAAAAGAAACAGCGCTTGTTGCGGGGGCTGTTGGGGCTCTCGCGGCCCCGGACACGCGGATGCCCCGCACGGGGCGGGGCATCCGGTGGTGCCGGTGTGGTCCGGTGTCCGTCAGTGACGGACGCTCGGCGTGTTGGCGGCGGTGACGTTGACCGCGGCCCACGACTTGTCCACGGTCTTGTACTCGGTGCTGCTCGCGCCGTACAGGTCCTTGGCCGCCTTCAGCGTCGCGGTGCGCGCCTGGTGGAAGTCGGTCGTGGAGACCATGTACCGGGTCAGCGCGCGGTAGTAGATGGCCGTCGCCTTGGTACGGCCGATGCCCTTGACCGCGATGTTGTGGTAGGTCGGCGAGTTGTAGTTGACGCCGTTGATCGTCTTCTTGCCGCTGCCCTCGGCAAGGAGGTAGTAGGCGTGCGAGGAGACACCCGAGCCGGCGTGCACCTCGGTGTAGTAGGTGTCCTCCGACCAGTAGTCGATCGTGCCTTCGAGCTTGTCGAGGGACGGGTGGTCCAGGCGGCGCAGGAACTTCTGCGCGAGGCCCAGCTTCTCGCCGACCAGGTAGTCCGGCGTGTCCTTCGTGTTCTTGGCGTAGAACTCGACGTTCGAGCCGAAGATGTCCGCGAGCGACTCGTTCAGCGAGCCCGGCTCGCCGTACTGGTTGCCGTCGGAGTCGACGAAGGTCGGCTGGAGGTTGGCGGTCGCCTCCACCACGCCGTGGGTCAGCTCGTGACCCGTGACGTCGAGCACGACGAGCGGCTTCTTGAACATCTGGCCGTCGCCGTCGCCGTACAGCATGCAGTTGCAGGTCGGGTCCCAGAAGGCGTTGGCGACCTGCTTGCCCCAGTGGACCATCGCCTGCGCGGGCTTGCTGTTGTTGGCGATGCCCTTGCGCTGGAACGTGGACTTGTAGAAGTCCAGCGTCTTGGTGATGCCGTACTGGGCGTCCGCGGCGGCGCTGACCCGGCTGGTGGTCGCGCCGTTGCCCCACACGTTGGTGGTGTTGGTGAGCTTCGTACCGGCGCTGAACTTCTCCGTGTACGAGCCCTTGGCGTCCCGCGTCTCGGTGCCGTACCGGTTCGGGTCCTTGAGCTGGTAGTGGCCGCGCGACGTCTGTGTGGTGGTCAGACCGACGGTGCCCACGAAGAGGGTCTTGCCGGTGCCCTTGGCGGCCGACGGGTAGGCCGCGGCGCCGGCGCCGCGGGAGCCGACCAGGCCGGAGACGGCGGCGCCGGAGCCGGTGCCGGTGGCCGGGTCGAGGGTCTCGCCGCGCTCGCGCAGGGCGTCGAGCAGCTTCGGCGACAGGAACTCGTCCCTGGTCGGGGTGTTGCTGCGCACCTTGCCGGTGACCGCGTCCACGACGACCGTGCGGGCGCTGTCCTTGCCGGTGACGGTGACCTGGTAGGCGAGCGCGGAGGCACCGCCGCGGGCGTCGACGACGAGCCGCGCGCTGCCGGCGTCGCCCTTCGCGGCCTGGGCGGCCTTGGCGGCGGCCTGGCCCGCGGTCAGCTTGGCCTTGGCGGCGGCCGGCTTGACGGCGTGGTCGGCGGCGCGGGTCACGCCCGTGTAGCCGAGCCGGCGGTCGAGGTGGACGACGAGGTCGCCACCGAGCACCGGCAGGTCGTTGTGGGTGCGGACGAAACGGACGTGCCGGGCACCCTCGGGGTCGATCATGACGTCCTGGGCGTGCAGGTCGTCGCCCTGGGAGACACCGGTCGCCGAGGCGTGCGCGAAGGCCGCGGTGCGCGCCGCCTCCACCACCGCCGTGGCGCTCGGGGCGGCGGAGGCGGCGGACCGCTCCACCCCCGGGGAAGGAGCCGCGAAGGCCGTACCGGCCAGGCCCGTGGCAGCGGTCACCACCGCGACGGCGACAGCCACGGTGCGTATGTGCGGTCTACGCAATCTGATCAGGGTTCCTTCGTTCGACGGCGGCCGGTCTGCCCAACCGCCGTGGGGCGTGGCGCGGTTGGCGCCACGGGGGCCGGTACGGCCCCGAGGGGCAACCCTTGCGGATCAGTCATGGGCACGTAAAGCCGGAATGATCCATTTCGCGAACTTCTATGACAATCCTTTACGAACGGCAGTCGCAGAGTGATCGCGAGATGACCAACTGTGTGTCGGCTGTGAAGACGCGGTCGCGATCCCCTAGGTTCCCAGGCGGATCGATATCGCAGCGGAATCCGACCGATGGGAGCGGTCAGGGGATGGTCTCGGCAACGGTGGGGCGGGGAGCGGTCCTCGGAGCGGTCGCGCTGTCGCTGCTCGCGGTCCCGGCGCGGGCCGCGACGGCGGGCCCGGACAGGCCGGTGCCGGCGGCGCTGCCGGCACCCGACACCGCCGGACTGGCCGCGGTGCTGCGGTCGGCGGTGGCGCAGGGCGCGCCGGGGGCGCTGGCCCGGATCGACGACCGGGGCAGGACGTACCGGGTCACCCAGGGCGTCGCCGACCGCGCCACCCGGCGGGCCGTCAGCACCGACGACCGCTTCCGGATCGGCAGCGTCACCAAGACCTTCTCGGCCGTCGTGCTGCTCCAGCTCGTGGACGAACACCGGCTCTCGCTCGACGCGCCGGTCAACCGCTACCTGCCGGACCTGCTGCCGGACGACCGGATCACGGTCCGTCATGTGCTCAGCCACCGCAGCGGGCTGTACGACTACACCGACGGCATGTTCGCGAGCAGTGTCTCCGGCTTCGAGGCGGTCCGGAAGAAGGTCTTCACCTACCGGCAGCTGGTCGCCCTCTCCCTGAGGAAGCCCCGCACCAACGCGCCGGGCGCCGCGTACGCGTACTCCAACACCAACTTCGTCGTCGCCGGGCTGCTCATCGAGAAGCTCACCGGGCGGTCCGTGAGGACGGCGTACCAGGACCGCGTCATCGGGCCGCTGAAGCTGAAGGACACGTTCTACGTCCATCCGGACTCCGCGATCCCGGGCCGGTACGCCCGCGGGTACCTGACGCCGGACACGGCGGGCGCCCCGCTGGTCGACGCGACCGCGCAGACCGTGTCCTGGGCGCAGAGCGCCGGGGCGATCATCTCCAGCGCGCGGGACCTCGACGTCTTCTACAGCGCGCTGCTCAAGGGGAAGCTGATGTCCGCCGCGCGGCTCGCCGAGATGGAGCGGTTCACCAAGGTGAACAGCACGACGGCGTACGGGCTCGGGCTGCGACGGCGGGACCTGCCCTGCGGGGTGTCGGTGTACGGGCACACGGGAGCGGTGCAGGGGTACTACACGTATGCGTTCAGCACGAAGGACGGGGGGCGCAGCCTGACGGCCGTGGCCAACACGTCGAACAACGGGAAGGTGTGGGACACGCTGGCGGGCGCCCTGGATTCGGCGTTCTGCGGCAAGCCGGGAACGGACGGGGCCTAGC
>NZ_KQ948383.1:0-34963 GCF_001514055.1 Streptomyces corchorusii
CCAATACAGCTAGACCCTGGCTGACCGGGTGCGGCGCTGTCGGTCACGTGCACCCACGAACAGGGGGTGGGTTATCCATACCCCCGACTCGTCGGTTGTCCTCGTGTCCGCCCAGGTCGCCGTCCCGCTACCGTCCCGGTGGAAGCAGGAAACGACGGTCGAGGAGGGCCGCATGGTTCTGGCCGACACCCACGACACCCGCCACCGGTCGGAACCGGGTCACCCCATAGTCACCAGCGAGCAACCGGTGGCACTACCGCCGGACCCGGCCCTGCCACCGAACCTCTACCGGGCTCTGGTGTCGCCGTACTTATGGCGCGCGAGCGCCTTTCTGGCCACCGACGCCGTGATGGGCCTGGCCGGCCTCGGCGTGCTGACCATGCTCGGCGCCGCAGTCTGCCTGGTACCGGCCGGACTGGTCGGCTACCGCTGGTGATCCTCGCGGGCTGGGCGCTGCATCTGCTCGGCGACGCCGAACGCTACCGGTGGGCCGCGATCTGCGAGTTGGACTTACCGGCCCAGCCTCGCCCTCCGCTGTCCGGGCCGCTGCTCGCCTCGGTAGCGGCACTCGCCAGGAGCCGGTCGAGTTGGCGCCTGGTGGCCTACTTCGCGGTGCTGGTCCCCTGGTCACTGGCGACCCTGTTTGGCATCGTGCTGGTGTGCGGCGCCCCGCTCGCCCTGGTCCTGCTGCCCACGTACTACACCCAACTCCTCTACGGTGAAGCATCGTTGGGATTGATCACGGTCGGCGACCTCGGCACCGCCCTGCTGGTCTCCGCGGTCACCCTGCTGCTGTGGGCCACCCTCGCCCCGCTGGTGGTGCGCGGTCTACTCGCCGCCCACATGCTCCTCGCCCGGACTGTGCTGGCGCTGCCCCGTGACGTCACGCTCGCCCAGCGGGTGGAGTACCTGACGGAGAGCCGGGCCCGGGTGGTCGACGCCGCCGAGGCGGAGCGCCGGCGCATCGAACGCGACCTGCACGACGGTGCCCAACAGCGCCTGGTCGCCATGGCGATGACGCTCGGGCGGGCCCGCTCCCGGCTGAAGGGCTCGGGCCAGGACGCGGTGCTGGAGCTGGTGGACGAGGCTCGGGCCAGCGCCCAGGAGGCCATCACCGAGCTGCGTAACCTCACCCGCGGACTGCACCCGCCGGTACTCACCGACCGCGGTCTGGACGCCGCCCTGTCCGCCGTGGCCGCCCGGCTGCCCATCCCGGTCGACGTCGACGTCGACGTCGACCCCCGGCCGTCGACGACCGTGGAGGGCATCGCCTACTTCGTCGTCACCGAGGCCCTCACCAACGTCGCCAAGCACGCCCGGGCGCAGCAGGCCTGGGTGCGGATCCGGCGCTGCGGGGACCGGCTGGCGCTGACGATTGGCGACGACGGTGTCGGCGGTGCCAAGGCCCCGCCGGGCGGCGGGCTCGCAGGCCTGGCCGACCGGGTATCCGGCGTCGACGGCCGACTGTGTATCACCAGCCCGCCAGGTGGACCGACCCTGATCGAAGTGGACATGCAATGCGTGTAGTGATCGCAGAGGCCTCCGCCCTGCTGCGACAAGGCATCGTGCTGCTCCTGCGGGACGACGGCATCGACGTCGTCGACGCCGTCGGTGACGGGGACGCCCTGCTGCGCTCCGTCGCCGAGCACCGGCTCGACGCGTGCGTCGTCGACGTACGCATGCCGCCGACCTTCGTCGACGAGGGCCTGCGCGCCGCCCCTCGTCATCCGCAACCGCTGGCCGGAGACCGGCGTGTTGGTGCTGTCCCAGTACGTCGAGCAGAGCTACGCCGTCGACCTCATCGACAGCGCCAACCAGCGGCGTCGGCTATCTGCTGAAGGACCGGGTCCCCGACGCCGACGAGTTCGTCGACGCACTGCAGCGCGTCCGGGCCGGCGAGACCGTGCTGGACCCCGAGGTGGTCAAGCAGATGCTCACCCGCAGCCGTCGGCAGGACCCCATGGCCACGCTGTCGCCCCGGGAGCGTGACGTGCTGGCCGCGATGGCGGAGGGCCGGTCCAACGCGGGCATCGCCGCCAAGCTGTTCATCGGCTCCGCCGCGGTCGAGAAGCACATCCGCAGCATATTTGTGAAGTTCGGCCTGCATCCGGAAGAGGGCGAACACCGCCGTGTGCTCGCCGTTCTACGTTACTTGGGAGCTTGACAGACATGGCAACGCGCAAGAACCGCTGGATCCTGGCCGTCGGTCTGGTCGTCCTCGTCGTGGTCGCCGGCACCGGCGCCTGGCTGGTCACCACCGCCCTGCCCGCCCACAAGAAATTCTCCTCCACGCACGCCGTGAACGCCGCCGCCGACACCCTGCTGCGTGTCAGCACTCACGGCGGCGTCACCCTGCACACCGGCCGCGACTCCATGGTCCACGTCACGGCGACCGGCGACTACGCCGACAACCCGCCGAAGGTGTCGGTGAGTTCCTCGGGGAAGACGACGACGGTCACCGGGTCCTGTGGCGACGACTGCTCACTGAACCTGGAGATCACCCTGCTCCGGCGCCCTCGCGGCCGAGGTCAGTTCGGACCAGGGCCAGATCACGGCAAGCGATCTGACCGGACGCCTGGCCCTGACCACCGACGCCGGCGCCATCAACCTCACCAACCCGCGGGGCCCGCTCGCGCGGCACATCACCAGCGGCCAGATCGCCGTCAAAAGGCCAAGCCCAGCCTCTTCGAGGCCAAGACCGAACAGGGCGAGGTCCGTGCCACCTTCGTGACCGCCCTCACCACCGTCGACGTCACCACCGACCAGGGCAACGTCGACCTCACCCTTCCGCCCCACGCCGGCTACTACATCCACGCACAGAGTCAGAACGGAACCCCACACATCGCCCTCCCCGTGGACCGCGATGCCAAGCACACGGTCACGGTACGGACGGACGAGGGTGGTGTGGAGATCCACTGAGCGTTTGCAACGGGACCACTGATCAGGTGACGCCAGCCAGGTCGAGGTGAGGACCGCAACGCACAAGGCTCCCGTGCCGTTGGTGGAGGTGTTCGAAATCTCAACTAATCGGCACAGGAGCCCCGTTGCTTTCCTAGCCTGCCGCGCTCGACCTGCCGCTTGCCCTCGTCGAGTGGGTCACGATGCTCATCGTCACCCGTGAGGGTGACCGCAGGTGCAAACTCCCGCCGCACCAGCGGGCGCTCATCGCTAGCCCGAACACTTCCTCGCCTTCACGAGCATCGCCTGCACCCTCATCTGCCTGCGTCGCCTCACTCGCTGATGTGCCGCTGCAACAGCTTGACTGCCAGGTCATGGTCGTAGTGAAGGGCGAGGTCCATGGGTGTTTGCCCGTCCGGGTCTGGGAGTAGCGGGTCGGCACCGAAGGCCAGGAGCACTGCGGTGGTATGCACGGTCAGTGGGCTGCCGCTTTGCAGGGCGCCATCGCCTTCCATGTCGATGGCGTGTGTCAGGAGCGTCATGTTGTCGCATACCTCATCGGGGTCGACTCCCTTGGCCAGCAGCTGAGCCAAGGTCTGTGCGTCCTCGCTCTCCACCGCTTGATGGGCCGGTGTCCAGGTGTTCTCCATGGCGGCATTCAACCGTTGCCGTACCAGCCCGGCCAGCGCCTTTTCCTGCCTCTGAACGTCAAATGAGATGATTTGTTAGCGATAGACGCCGGTGTCTTGGGCGTCGAATCCCGCATCACGTGACTGATGTGGCGGCGCCGCTTTTAGCCGTGGACGAGTCAGTCACGGCTGGCCGGGGAAGGGCCGGTGTCCAGCGCCGGGTGTCTGCCCTGTTCTGGCGGTGTGGTCTGGTTACAGCGGCCGTCGGCCGGTCAGGTCGGCCCATGCACTGCGGGCGTCATCGAGGGCTGCCCGTGCGTGCGGCAGTTTGAGGTCGGCGTCGTGGCGAACCCGGGTTTCCTCGAGCCGCTCGCGGGCCGCCTCAAGCGGCGCAGTGGCCTGGCGTGCCGCGCGTAGTTCAGCTTCGCGCATACGAATCTCCTCGGTGCGCTGCTTCTGCACCCGGTCCGCGGCCGCGACCGCGTTCTGGATCTGCATGGTGAACTGGCGCACCGCGTCCTCGGAGTGCTCCTGGTCCTCGTAGCGTTCCATCCGCTCACGCCCGTCGGGCTGGGTGAGATACACGTACGACCAGTGAGCAGAGCGGGCGAGTTCGAAGCGGACCCGCAGGTCCGCAAGCGGTACCTCGACCTCACGGACGACAAGAGCGTGCTCGTACAGAGTGATGTCGCCCAGCTGCCCGATCTGCTCCCCGCGGTGCGGTGTGCGCAGCCGCTCGAGCTCTGCCTCCGCCTGGCGGATCCGGCGCCGGTAGGCCCACTCGGCCCGCTGGACCCCGGCCAGCGCCTGCCACCGCTCACGGCGCGCGGCCCTGCCCAACTGGCGTACGGCATTGCGCGCATCCCTCAGGGCCTCGCGCGCCGCACGGTGCTCCTCGTGGAAGGCGTATCTCCACCCGCCCGGGTACCGCACCAGCCGCTGAAGGGTCCACCCCACTGCCAGGGCCGCCAGGGCGACGGCCCACCCGATCACGATCATGCGTATCCCCCTCCTGCGACGCCACAGTTGCAGCTGACGACAGCAATAGCGGCACACGGTAAAGCCGGTCAACTCTCTTTGATCCCGCCGGCGATCCGCATCCCCGGGCAGGGGTGATATCGGCAAGTACGCGGCAGCGACAGGATTGCTGAGGGACGATGAAGCACCTGCAGCCGTCGCCGGTGGCGGCCGCACGCACGAGTGGGAGGCAGGATGCGGTTGGAGGTCCATGTGGAATCGGCCACGCGGGAGATACGCTCACTGTACGGCTGGTTGCGGTCGGACCCGGACGTGCGCACGACGTTCACAGCGGACCCGCAGACGAATGCGGCCCCCCGGCCCGGGGAAATGGGCACCACCCTTGACGTGCTGGCACTGGTGACGGGAAACGGGTGGAGCGCGGCGTCGTTCGTGCTGGCGCTGGCCACCTGGCGGCGGACCCGGCCGCAGCGGCCGCAGGTGGAGATCCGCCGTGGCGACACGGTCATCGTCCTCACCGACTGCTCGCCCGAGCAGATCCAGCACGCGACCAGAATGCTGGAGGCCGCCGTGGGCGAGGACACGGGCACATGAGTGTCCTGCCCGATCCGGGGGCCTCACGAGCGGTACTGATCGGCACAAGCCGCTACGATCACCTCGAACAGATGCCGGCCGTCTCCAGCAACTTGGCCGATCTGGCCACCCTCCTGCGCGGCCCGCTGTCCCTGCACCTACCCGCCGCACATGTGACAGTCATTGAAAACCCGCCCGACCCCGGCAGCGTCATGGGTCCGCTGCGCCAGGCGGCGGCCGAAGCCACCGACAGCCTTCTCGTCTACTACGCCGGCCACGGCCTCACCGACCTCAACGACACGCTGGCCCTGGCCCTGCCGCACACCCGGCCCGGTCACATCGAGACCAGTCTTGGCTACGACTGGCTGCGACAGATCCTCCTGGACTCCCACGCCCAGCGGCACGTCGTCCTTCTTGACTGCTGCTACAGCGGCCTCGCCCTCGGCCGGATGAGCATATCCTCGTCGCTTGCCGACCAGGCGGCGGTCGAAGGCACTTTCCTCCTGGCCGCCTCCGCCGAGACCCGCCCCGCCCTCGCCCCAGTCGGCGCCGTCCATACCGCTTTCACGGGTGCTCTCCTTGAAACGCTGCGCCACGGCGTTCCCGCCGGCCCGCCGCTGCTGGACCTGGAGACCCTCTACCGGCACTTGCACCACACGCTCGAGGCGCGCGGACAGCCCCTACCGCAGGCCAGGAACCGTAACAACGGCGCCCGCATCGCGCTGGCGCGTAACCACGCAGGCCTCCCCACGCCACCGGCTGCCCACACGGCTGGCACCGCTGAGGACCGCCGTTCGTGGCCTGACCCAGCTGCGGTCAGCACCGTCACCGGCTTCTTTACCAGTCTCCGGACCGTCCGCGAGATCAGCGGCCTGACGCAGCAGGAGGTCAGCCGACGCTCCAACGGTCAGATCTCCCCAGGTGCCATCAGCAGACTGGCCAATCGCGATACGATCCCCGCCACCTGGAGCACCACAGCCGCCTACCTGGCCGCCTGCGGCGTCCCCGCCGACCAGATCGACCAATGGCACCGGACCTGGCAGAGCTTACGCGGCAACCCGCCCACGACACCACAGGCACCCGCTGGCCCGTCCCACGCCGACAGCGCCTCCTCCGTCAGGACGAGGTGGCGGTTACCCGGCCTGCGACGCGGCCGCGATCAGTGACCCGCGCCGGCGGAAGCTGTGGCTGCGGACGAACTGGGCCGGGGTCCCTTCTCCGTGCCCTCTGATCCGCCGTCACCCCCGAAAAGGGTGTTCCAACCAGCGATGGCCAGAAGAAAGATCACCAGAAGCACACCCGCAGACGGCTTCTTCCACCCGCTGGAAACCGACGAGGGCTTCACATAGTGCCCAGCCCGGTAGTACCCCTTGCGCTGCTGCGCCATGGCGTTATATCCCCCGAGACAACCGACTGACAGTTCTCCCAGTCTGATGGGAGATGCGTCATCCGCGGTGCTGACCGACTGAGCTTGTCCGAATCCCTGCGCCTGCAGCCCCGGCGCCGGGCAGACTCCGCGGGCTGTTCCGCCGCCGCGGCTGACCACACACGTCGGACGCCGCCCATCCCGTCGGACACGGGGGGAGAGACGGCGTCGACGAGAATCGCCCCTGGGTCAGGCCGGGGCGGCCTCCTTTGCCAGCGCGGCGAGGATGACACCTCTTCCCCAGGCGATAGCCAGGGGAAAGTGGTAGACGTCGCGGACTGTCCGGGGCGCCGCGGTGGGGCGAGTCTGGGGGCATGGGCAGTGCGCCGGTCGTCGCGCACCGGCCGTCGCAGTCCGGCGGCCGTCGGGTCACCGTGCACTGGCACGGCCGGGACGAGGTCCTGGGCCTGGCGCACTCCGACCACGACCTGGTCGTCTTCCTGGAAGCGGCTGGAGTAGGCGACCCAGATGGAGCGCTGGGTGATCCGCTGGGTGGAATGGCGCGGGGCCGGCCCCATCAGTGGAGCGTCGCGTGACGGCAGCTTCGCAGCGCCGTCGGGGAGGGGAGGACCCTGTCCGGGCGGGCAGCAGGCCCCTCGAGCGCGCTTGCCGTGGGGCGGATCATGCACGCTTCGCCCAGCACAACGACCCCGGCGGCGGCAGGACACGCTGAACAGGCCGCGCCCGGCGTCAAGCGGTACATCACGAGTGCGGTGGCTCGCCGTGGTGGACCGGGCGCGGGAGATTGTGGAGAGCTACGAGGGCGGCGTCACGTTGCGCCAGGTGATGTACCGGCTTGTCTGCGAGGGCGTGCTGCCGCACACCCCGTCGATGTACCGGCACCTGTCCTCCCACCTAGCCCAGGCCCGCCGCGAGGGCCGCTTCCCGGACCTGATCGACACCCTGCGCGAGGTCCACGTCCCGCCGGCCTGGCCGTACGCGACCGCGTTCCTGCGTGATGCCCTGGACTGGTTCGCCCTGGACCGAACCGAGGGCCAACGCCCGGTGTACGTCGCGGCGGAAAAGGACACCATCCGGCAGATGTTCACCACCTGGCTCGCCGAGTACGGCATCCCGGTCCTGGTGGTCCGCGGCTTCGCCTCCCAGTCCTACGCCGAAGTCGTGCGCCGACGCACCGCCCGGCACGGCCGCGCCACCCTGCTCTGGTGTGGCCATTTCGACGCGAGCGGGGCGGAGATCTCCGGCGCACCGAGGACTGCTGCAGCGAAGTCCGCCGGGTCCTGCTGACCCGCGAGCAGACCATCGAGTACAAGCTGCTGTCGACCGAGGGCAAGCACGGCGACCCGAGATGGCCGGCCTTCGCCGCCCGCTACGGCTTCGACCCTCAGCATCCGGTGCAGTGGGAGGTGGAGACGCTGGAGCCGGCCGAACTGCAGCGCCTGGTCCTCGCCGCCGTCGACCCGTACATCGACCGCCAAGTGCTCGCGCAGCAGATCGCCCGCGAGGAAGAGCAGCGCCGCGCCTTGGCCGCCTTCGTACGGGGCTGGGGCGCGGCGGAGAGGACGTAGCGCTACCGCGCTGTACGGGATCCTGGGCGAAGTGCAGCACCACCGCCTTGGCGCAAGCGGCGACTTCGTCGGACAGCGCGTTGCTGCGCGGGCGGCACTCCTTTCAACGGCGTCACCGGCTGGCGCCCTCGGGCCATAGCACCCGCACCGGGACGCCGGTCCGTTCGGCGTACCGGACCACGTCCGCGGTGCCTCCGTATCCCCGCGCAGGTTTCCCGTCCCATACGGCGATCAGCTCGTCCACCAAGTCGACGAGGACTTCGGATCCGGCCTGATGCGCTTCGGAGGTCGATTCGGCGATGCCGGTGTGGTGGACGCCGGCTGCGCGGGAGAGGAGCCGGTCGTAGACGGGGTGGTGCCAGTCGGGCAGTCCTTGCCGGTACCCGGTGGCCGGGATGACGACCTCGAGGCGGCCGCCGTGCTGCAGGACGGTTTCGGCGAACCAGGAGTCGGGTCCGTCGGCGATGCAGGAGACGCCGACGAGTTCGGCCGGGTCGTACTGGCTGACCTGGTCGACCAGGAGAGCCCGCACCTGTTCCTCGACCTGCGTGCTCAGTCCGCGGTGCCCGGTGATCCCCACCCTCATGCCGTGGTCATCCTTCCCTACACGTAGACGCCGTGCAGGCGTTCGTCGAAGTCCCGCACCACCTTCGGCGGTGAACTGGTGGTGAGGCTACGGCGCACACCGCGGGCGCGTTCCACGATCCGGCCGGAGCGGTACTGCAGGCCGACCTCGAGCGCGCGGGAGGCCAGGGCGAACGCAGCCTCCCCCCCGCCCGCCGGCGAAGTGACCGTCGGCGATGTCGAGCACGAGCAGCGCTCGTTGTTTCGCGTGTCCGGTGGTCAGGGGCTTCCACGTCCTCGTCGAGTACGCCCCAGGCGTGCGCCGCAGACACCTCACGTTGCTATGCCGTCAAGCGGGTCGGCCGTGAGGGCCGGGGTCTTCGAACGGTTCTGACCGGGCTTGGAGAGAATCCCGGCATGGCGATGACACGGCACTGGTACTCCTCTTCGCTCGTCGTGGACGGGCACCCGCTCCTGGATGAGCCGGGCTTCTGGCCTGCGTACTTGGCGGACCTGGCCGAGGGGTTCGCGCCCGAGGCCTTCGGGGCGGACGCTGGCGACGCTGACGCCGCGCTGGAGACGCTCCACGACCCGTCGGCCTGGCCCATGTTCACGGTGCCGCTGGCCGGCGGCTTCGCGATCGTCGTGCACTTCAACAGCGGCGAGGAGTTCACGACCACGGACTACTTCCTGACGCATCCCGACTGGAGCCAGGACCTCGTCCTGGCCAGTGACGATCAGGACCGCATCGGCCCCGGGCTGTGCTGGCCCGAGCTCGCCGCCCTGGTGGAGGCACCACCGGGTGCGGCAGGAGTCACCGACCCTCACGCCCGTCTCCTCCTTCTTCTGCCGGTCCTCGGCGACACGGCAGTTCCGGAGGGGGCCGTTTCGGCAGTGGTCGAGGCTCTGGTCGAACAGGGTGCGCCCGAGGCGAGCGAGGCGTTGGCCAGACAGCTGCTTCAGGGGCATCCCATGTGGGGCGCCGAGGAGTGGTGGTTCGACGATGACGAGCAGAGCTGGCTCTGCGAGGGCGAGCACAGCCCCCGCAAGACCCCTCTGGGCGACCATCTGCCGCCACGACAGCGAGCCGCTCTCGAAGCCTGTCTCACTCCCCGCTGACCGGTTCAAGCCGCGGTGACAACGGCCTCGGTGGGAGAGGCCCCGAAGGCGAGCGACTCGTCGTAGGTCGTGCCCTGCTGGTTCTGGCTCACTTTCCGTGGAATGGTTACGGAGAGTCAAATCTTTGGTGCCATGCGATGCCTGTCGGGATGGGCACGAAGCTGGGGTGAGGTGAGTTCCAGGGCCCGGTTGTCGCGTCCGGCGCTCATGTGGTTAAGCCAGCGTTCGTACCAGTCGAGGAAGTCGGTGGCGGAGGAGACGTTGGGGCCCCAGAACCCGTCGCTGTTGCCGATGAGGACGCGGCCGGTGAGGGGACCGGTCACCGCGATGACGCATACGTCGGTGCAGCCCATTTCGATGACGTGGAGGAAGAGGTCGCGTCCCTGACCCCCGGGTTCTGCGTCGTCGAATCCGCGGGGTGTCCCCGGTTCCTCACGCGGGTTCATGACCAGCAGGGAACACCGCTCCAGCGGCATGAGGCCGTAGAACGGCGCCGCGCCTGAGCCGCCGATGTGCGTGAGGAACTGCCGGTAGGCGTCGGGCAGGGCGATGTCGTGCTCGGCCTCGAACGCAGCGACGCGTGCTTCTGCCAGCTTCGGACCGAGGCGGAACTTGTGTTGCTCTTCTCCGAAGGAGTGGCTGCGCAGGGGTTGGAACGGGATCGCGGCCAGCTTGCGACGCAGGCGGGGTATGCGGGGATCCATGGTGCATCTTCTCTCGTCCCCGTCACCCTATGGGTGGCTGTGGTTAGCTGGCCAGAAGAACCCTCTTCCGCAGGAGAGCGAAGCCGGCACGGCCGAACATCTGGCGTTTGAGCATTTTGATCCGGTTGACGTCCTTCGACGACGCCTGAGTTCCAGGGCAGGGTGAGCCCGGCAATGACGGCCTCACGGTCACGTTCGATGCCCGCGGCCAGGGTTTGGAGGCTGGGGAGGTCGTCGCGCCGGACGGCGTCGAGCCACTGCGGAAGCCGTTCGCCCTGGCGCTCGGTGAGCATCTGAGCGAAGGACCGGACGTGAGAAGTGAGGGCGTCGAGCTCGGGGCAGTGGACCAAGACTGCCTTGAGCCGAAGATGGTCGATCTCAGGGAGGGTCTCGGGGCGCCGGAGGATCCAGCCGGCGACGACGCGGGGTGATGGTGGTCGAGCTGTGATCGGGTTGGGAGAGGTCCTCTTCTCCCGGAAGTAGGCGCGACGCGCTGGTAGCTGCCCTGATAGCCGAGTGACACGATCTCCTCCCATATCGCCCAGGCGTTTGTGCAGCCCTGGTTCCAGCGGTCATCCAGGTAGGGCTTGAACGCGTCCAGCTTGGACGGCGGGCCCTGCCACTGCCCGCGGAAGAGGTCCTCTGGGGTGGCTGCGTCGGCGAAGAGTTTGACGGTACGCGAGGTCATGCGGAGTTGGCGGCCAATCGCCCTCCGGCTGAGTCCGGCGGTCAGCAGTTCGTGGACAGTCGCGTGGTTGGCCCGGGTCCGATCAGCGAAGCGGTGTCCCCTTGGTCAGGGCGAGCCGGACGGGTCTTCGAACTTCTCCAGCTCGGGGGCAGGCTGGGCTGGATCTGGGGCCAGCACCCGCAGGCATCCACGGTGGTCTGCGACACAACGCTCGGCGGCTTCGCTCAGGTTGTGCCAGAGATGCCACCTGTCCGCAACCTGCACTGCCTGGGACGCCCCGGCGGTGGCGCCTTCGGCGAAGAACGGTGCCCGATCGCGGCAGACCACTTCGACCTCTGGCCGCTTCGCGAGCCAAGCGGCCAGGCTGGAGGCTTCCCGGTCGGGCAGCAGGTCCACCGGGCGTCGGCTTTCGACGTCGACCAGGACGGTCCCGTAGTGGCGGCCTTTACGGGTCGCGTACTCATCGACGCCGACGATGCGCGGGGCGGAAACTTCTGGGTCGGGCAAGGATTCGACCAGCCGCAGCACCGTGCTGCGGCTGACGGACAAGCCGAAGACTCTCGCCATGCGGGCCCCGGCCCGACCGGCAAGTGCGAGGCCGACCGCGGCCAGCGTCGACCGCAGGCGCTCGGTTCGTCGGCCGTACCGACGAGTCAGCCCCGGCATCTGCTCGGCGAAGGTCCGGCGCCCGCACGAGATGACCGGGCAGAGGAACCTACGGACCCTCAAGCAGAGGACGACCCGTCTGCCACTGCTGGGCACATCAGCGGGAACCCGCAGGTAGGAGCTGTGAACGCGCCGAGACCAGCTCCCGCAGCCAGGGCAATCGAACCCGGCCACCGTGCTTCGGGCCTCAATACGTACCGCCTCATCGTTCACGTCGACCGACAGCACAGCCACATATGCGATTGACGGGAACAGCAAGTCCTCCAGCCGGAGCACCACCTCTGCCACGGGCCAAACTGTCAGCCACACCGCACTGGGGACGGATCATTTTTGGGCAGCTTCCCGAGGTGCTGCCCGCCCGGCAATCGTCACTCAGCGTGGTGATTCACTGAATGTGTGCCAGAACCCGTTCTCGTGAACACCAACCACGGCCCGGATGGGGCGCCTCCCGGAGCGGTGCACATCTGCTGCCAAAACTCGTGAACAAAACCACGTTGTCCCGTAACTGCTGTTCGCAGCGAGCTGGTAGTGCCTACCGGTGTCAGCCGAAGAGGAGGCCGACGTCCTTCTCGATACAGAGCTGCAGGACGACCACCAACTGGCGGGCGTCGTCTATGTGCCGTTGGAGAAGTGGGTCGGTGGTTCCGCCTTGAGGCTGGTCGGCGATCTCCTGGAGGCGGGACAGGATTTTGGCGCACTGAGCCGACGTGAGGTCGGCGCCGTCATCATCGGGATGATTGAGGAATGACGCCAGGGTGGTGAAGACGTGGTTCCACGGGCGCTGTCCGCCGAAGCCGTGTATCTCGTCCAGTGCGAACCCATCGGCCTGTGCCAGCCACCGCCGGAACGCTCCGAAGCCGGTGTAGGACCAGGAGACGTCCGGGCTGCTGGTGTCATCGTCTCCTGGGAACAGGACGAGCCCCACATGTCCTCCTCGTTGACCGATCACACAGGCATGCAGACCTGGAAGGTCCTCCGCGACTGCCGCCTGAAAGGCGACGGGGTTCACCACGCCATGCTCGGCATCGCCCGCCTCCACAACCTCACGCTTGCTGGATGACCGGGAAACAATGCTGGTCAACCGGCACACTGTAGATCATTTGCGGGACAACGCTTAGAGATGCCACCAGGAGGTGCGCTCGCGAACCTGCAGAGGTGAAAGAACGCATGTACTGAACTTGAAAGCGTGATGTCGGAGGAAGAGATGGGGAGGAGGGCATCCGCTCGGCAGTTACTTTGGAAGGGCCTGCCGGCGCTTACCACTCGAAGGTTTTCCACTCCTGTTGGGGTATGCAGCCCTCCGTGGTGTCCCCGCAACGGTCGGCCCATGCTTCGGCCACCATGACCGGGCGGCTCAGCACGAGGTCACCGGCCCGCTGAGCCCGAAGCACCAGCCCGAGCTGCTCCGAGCACGGATCGGCATGCTGCGAGTACTGCAGTTCCTTCGTGTGCGTCTCGAGGTAGTCGATGAACTGATCCTCCAAGCGTGACGGCACCTGACCTACGAGTGCCAACCCGTCCAGGGTCACCTGCGGGCCGCGCAGTGCGTTGACCGCGATGCCTGCCAGGCCGACCGATCGGTCGTAGTACACGGTTACCGCCGGCCCGAAGAACGGTGCATCAAGTAGCTGCACCGACCAAAACTCAGCACATACGTAGTTGTCCCTGGAAGAACCACTCGAAATTCCGTTCTCCAGGACGCCATCAACTGCCGCCTCCGCCTGCTCGTGTGTCATGCCGAACTCCAGCGGCCCGACACGTTCGAACGGCGTGAACGCCCACGGGAGACGCTGCTCCTCCTCCAGCACACCCCAGACGTCCGTCACCACGATCAACCTCCGGTCAGCAGAGCACCTCGGCCTGGACAGCCGGCGGCGCGACGATACCCGAGCTGTTCGATCGGGGATCCAGCGGCGCCACTGCCTTCGTCCGGCTGGTTGGTCGTCGGCTCGCCGCTGTGCGGGGACAGGCCTGTGCCGACGAGGCAGCCGTCAATCAAGTCCGGGCGGTACTGGATCTTCTTGAGCCGGTGTTTCACGGCCCTGGTGATCTCGCCGAGGTCCGCAGCAGCCAGGTTGCCGAGATCGCGCTTGACCAAGGACCAGATGCCCTCCTGCGGATTGAGGTCGGGTGCGTAGGCAGGCAGTTGGAACACGGTGAGCCACTCTGTGTTCGCCGCTACGAACTCTCGTATCCCGGCAGCAAGATGGAGCCGTACGTTGTCCCAGACCACCAGCACGATCGGTCCGCCGAGCTGGATGGGGGCCCGCACCAGCAGGTTGCGCAGGTCCCGCCAGCCGAAGCCCTTCGGCTCGTCCTTGCGGCCGTGGTACTCACGGATTGCATAGATCAGCCTCGACCGCGCCCCTGGCCTGTAGCAGACCATCCCGGCCATCGACATCCGTCCAGAGCCCCGGCCGCGCACCCGCACCACAGGTGTGCGGCCGACGCGTCCCCAGGTCTTCGAGCGCGGCGAAGTCAGCGACTGCCCGGCCTCGTCAGCAAAGACGAGCCAGGCGCCGCGCGCCGCCGCGGTGCTCTTACCCGCGGCCAGATCTCCTTCTTCCACAGCTCGACGACGTCCTCGTCGCGCTCGATCGCCCGCCTGGCGGGCTGCTGCCAGGACCAGCCCTGCCGCTTCAGCAGCCGCCAGGTGCCCTCGACCGTGTAGGAGACACGGAACAGCCGGCCGATCAGCGTCTTGACTCGCGCCAGCGTCCACCGCTGGTCCGCCCATCCGTGGACCAGCGGTCCGCGCTCCAACTCCCGTTCCAGCCGGGCGAGACGAGCCTCGCTGAGGCTTCGATCGGCCGGCGATCCCTTGGACAGCACGCCCGTCTCACCACGCTCCCGCCAGGCCCGGCGCCATCGCTCCGCCGACCGCTCGCTCACCCGCAACGCGGCCGCGATCTCCCGGTTCTTTTCTCCGCGCTCGAAGCGTTCCACGGCCTGCAACCTGATTCGCTCCCGCGCGGCCCTCCCAGCGTCGGTCAACCCGCCGCCCTGCGCATACCTCACGGTCAGAGAACTACCGGAACTCGCCAACCGCCGCCAGGCGAACCAGACCGACATCACCCAATCAAGTTCAGTAGCTGACAATCGCCGAAGTCGCCACCGACACTTGTAGTAGTCAGCCCGGCCTGCGAGTAGGAGACGTACGTGCTTGACCTATGGCGGTTATGCCACGTAGCCAGCATCGTGGTGGCAAAGGCCGCCCGGACGGACAAGTGGGACACGGTGCGTGAGGCGCTGGCGCGCTGGTGCGCCCGAGGACATGAAAACCGCTATGCGATGCAGCTGATGGATTGGGATCGTGTGCTTCAAGAAACCCGATGGACAGCCCCGGACAAGGAAGACGACACATCACTCATCACTTTCATGTCCATCTTAAAGTTCTCCCAGCACCTGGAAAATCTGGAGGACGCTGAGCGCTCCCAGGCCGTCGAGGAACTGCAAAGCCTACTTGCTCAGTTTCAAGAGTTCGTCCCTTCCGAGAACGAAGTCGAACGCGAGCGCGAGCGCCGACGCCAGCGAGCTGTGGGGGGCTTGCCCCATGACTTACTGAGCTTCAAGGCGTGGTGTCGCCAGGGGCTGACGGGCCGTGATCCCTGCGGTATGCCGACTGCATGAGATATGCGCAAGGGGGCGGGCTGACCGACGAGCGGCGGGCCTTCCGCGAGAAGTTGAGGATGGAGGCGGCCGAGCGATTCGCCTAAGGCGACGAGAGCACGGTCATCGCGCACGACCTGCGGGTCAGCATCCGGTCGGTACAGCGCTGGCGCAAGGCCTGGTCCCAAGGCGGGCCGAGATCCCTGGCCTCCAAGGGGCCGGCGTCATTGCCGCTGCTCAGTGACGAGCTGTTCGCCGTGCTGGAGCATGAGCTGGCCAAGGGGCCGGTGGCGCACGGCTGGCCGGACCAGACCTGGACGCTGTCAGGGATCAAGACCCTCATCGGACGCCGGTTCCACAAGAGCTACACCGTCCAAGGTGTTGCCGCGCTGCTCAAGCGGCATGGCTGGAGCTGCCAGATGCCGGCCCGCCGAGCGGTGGAGCGCAACGAGGCGGCGGTGGCCGGCTGGGTGAAGGAGACCTGGCCCCAGGTGGAAGGACCGTGGCGGCGCTCGACGCCTGGCTCGTCTTCGAAGACGAGGCCGGATTCTCGATGACGCCGCCGACCACCCGCACCTGGTCCCGCCGCGGTCACACCCCGGTGATCCGCGTGCGGGGCCGCTCCCGCCGCCGCTTATCCGTCGCCGCCCTGGCCTGCTACAAGGCCGGCCAACCCTCACGGCTGATCTACCGGCCCTGCCCGGATACCCGGCCCGACGGGCGCAAGAGCTTCTCCGTAAGTTGTTGGGCGGCCCGGGAGGGCCGGGTGTGGCTCAAGAGCTTCTGCCTTCAGTGGCTCGCCAGGAGTGGCCGCCTGACTCTCCGGGGCGCCCTGGCTGCTGATTGAGATGTGCGCTTCGGTCGCTGATTACGGAGATGACAGCGGGGTGTTCCTCGGGCCGACGGCTCGCTGTTGGAAGTGAGGAGGGGCGAGTGAGGGAGCGACGGTCCCGGGTCTGGGCCGGCATCGACGCGGGCAAGGGCCACCACTGGGCGGCGGCGGTCGATGAGACCGGCGCGACCTTGTGGTCGAAGAAGATCGACAATGACGAGTCGGCGATTCTGACCGCGCTCGGCGAGATCCTGGAGCTCGCCGATGAGGTCCACTGGGCAGTGGACATCTCCGGCACATCCTCCGCCCTGCTGCTGGCTCTGCTCGCCGCCCACGGCCAGCAGGCCGTCTACGTGCCCGGCCGCACGGTCAACCGCATGTCGGGCGCCTACCGGGGCGAGGCGAAGACAGACGCCCGCGACGCCTACGTCATCGCAGAGACCGCCCGTCAGCGCCGGGACTTCGCCGTCATCAACGTGCCCGCTCAGCTGACCGCGGACCTCGCCCTGCTGACCGGCCACCGATCCGACCTGGTCGCCGACCGGGTCCGGCTGGTCAACCGGCTCCGCGACGTGCTGACCGGCATCTTCCCCGCGCTGGAGCGGGCTTTCGACTACAGCAGCCACAAGGGCGCGCTGGTGTTGCTGACCGGCCACCAGACCCCGGCCGCTCTTCGCCGTCGCGGCCGGGCCCGACTCACGGCCTGGCTGGCCAGCCGCGGCGTCCGCGGCGCCGACGCGGTTGCCGCGACTGCGATGGAAGCCGCGCGGGCCCAGCACACCGCGCTGCCCAGCGAGGATGTCGCCGCCCAGATCGTCGCCGACCTGGCAGCGCAGGTCCTGGCCCTGGACGACCGACTCAAGCGGATCAACAAGCAGATCCGCGACACGTTCCGCGGTCACCCGCAGGCGGAGATCATCGAATCCCTGCCCGGGATGGGCCCGATACTCGGTGCCGAGTCCGTCGTGTCCGCTGGCGACTTGTCGGCCTACGTCGACGCCGGTCACCTCGCGTCGGCGGCCGGGCTGGTGCCCGTCCCGCGTGACTCCGGCCGACGCACCGGCAACCTTCACCGGCCCAAACGCTACAGCCGCCGCCTGCGACGGGTGTTCTACATGTCCGCGCAGACCAGCATCATCCGCGAGGGCCCGAACCGGGACTTCTACCTCAAGAAGCGAGCAGAGGGCTGCAAACATGTCCAGGCCGTTATTGCCCTACCCCGCCGACGAGCGAGTGTGTTGTGGGCTCTGCTGCGTGACGGACGGGTATTCACCTCCGCTCCGCCGGTCACGCAGGCGGCTTGACTTCGTCATTGAGACTCCTGGAAGGACTACCGCGACCTGATCCAGACCGCCCACCAGCAGCTCGGCGGCCCGATCGTGCTGGTCTGGGACAACTTGAACACCCACCTGACCGCCGGGATGCGCCGGTACATCGCCGAGCGGGACTGGCTCACCGTCTTCCAACTCCCGCCCTATGCGCCGGACCTCAACCCGGTCGAGGGCATCTGGTCGGTGCTGCGGCGCACCACCACGGCGAACCGCGCGTTCGCCGACCCGCATGACCTGATCACCGCCGTCCGGCGGGGCTTGCGCCAGCTCCAGTACCGCCACGATGTCCTCGACGGCTGCCTCACCGGAACCGGACTCATTCCCGCCCCACCATGACGACATCACGCTTTGAAGGTCAGTAACCCCATCGGATGTCTTATTCGTGGCCTCGCAAGGAGGCTCCCGGCCTTCGGCCCCGGTATGACTTGAGTCCGGATGACGTTGACTGACGAACGGTTGCTTTCAGTCAGGATGCTGGATGGATCGTCGAAGAAGTGCTAGGGGCGTCATGTTGCCTGTTCAGTGGACGTGTGAGGGCGGCCGCCTCTGCGTTCCGTAAGGCATATTTCGCACCCGGAGAGTGTCCAGATCCAGTCGCTTCTCGTGTGTTTCTGTGTGTTTCATGTCACGAAGCGTTCTGATCTGTTTGACTTTTCTGATCTCGGATGTCCGCTTGTGACCGGCTAGACCTGCGCTTGATCTCGTGTTTACGTCATGTGCACGTTCTGTAAGAGGTCAGTCACGGTGGGGGCAGGGTCTGTGGCGGCCCTGTGAGGAGGGTGGGGCATGCCTGTGGGGAGACGATGGTGTGTTACAAACGCCGTGCTAACCGCTGCAGTAACACTGAGCTTCCTTCCGTCAGCGAACGCGTGGGGAGCCGCTGGCGGCCATACGTCGGCCAGCGGGACATCGCGCGTCTCCGACGGGACAGATGCAGGGACGCTTTCCGCTGACACTGAAGCTGAGGCGGTAGCCCGCGCGAAGCAGTCGGGCCAGCCCGTGGAGATCATTTCCCTCAGGGCGGAGAGCAGCGAGGTCTTCGCGAATCCGGACGGCAAACTTGAGGCACGCGAACACCTGCGTCCCGTGCGAGCGCGCGTCGACGGCGTGTGGAAGGACATCGACACGAACCTGGCCCGGACGGGCGAGGGGATGGTGGCACCGAATGCCACGGCCATCGGTCTACAGTTCTCTGGCGGCGGCGACGTCCCCATGGTGCGCATGATGAAGGCCGGGCGCGAACTGGCCTTGTCCTGGCCGGGGCACTTGCCTGCTCCACAGCTCCAGGGCAACACTGCAACCTATCCGGATGTCCTGCCGGGTGTGGACTTGCGGTTGGGGGCACAGCAGGACGGTTTCACTCAACTTCTGGTCGTGAAGTCGGCTGAGGCGGCCGCCAGTCACGAACTGGCCGAGCTGCGCCTGAAGCTGGATACGGTCGGCATGGACGTGAAGGAAACCAGCGCTGGCGGTCTTCAGGCCGTGGACCGGGGTGCCGGTGGCGCGGTGTTTGAGGCGGCGCAGCCGCTGATGTGGGACTCCAGCACAGGCACGTCGACACAGAAGGCAGCGAGTGCACCGCCCGTGGCAGCGCCGAAGGCGGCGGGAAGCAGCAACGAGGTGGCCGAGCCGACCGCGACGGAGTCGGGCAAGCTGGCCCCGGTCGAGGTCGAAGTCCCCGTCGGCCAAGAGGAGCTGGTGCTGAGACCGGACACCGAGGTTCTGCAGGGCAAGGACACGGTGTACCCGGTATTCATCGACCCGAAGTGGGACACGCCTAAGGCCACCTCCTGGACTGTGGCCTCCAAGTACTGGGCGTCGTCTCCTCAGTGGAAGTTCAATGGTGACCCGGACGCGGGCATGGGCTACTGCGGCTGGTACTACTGCAAGCCTTACGACACCAAGCGGCTCTTCTACCAGCTTCCCGTCTCGAAATACGCGGGCAAGGACGTCCTCTCGGCCGAGTTCGTCGTGCGCAACACGTGGTCGGCGTCGTGCATCGATCGAAGCGTGGAACTGTGGCGGACGAAGGGCATCTCGTCCTCGACGACATGGAACATACAAAACGAGTCCGGCTTCTGGATCGACCACTTGGGGACCAAGTCGTTCGCCTACGGCTTCGAGGGATGCGCGGCCAAGGACGCCGAATTCGACGTCCGCTCGGCCGTGCAGCAGGCTGCCGACAAGAAGTGGTCGACGATGACGTTCGGCCTCCGCGCCGGCGACGAATCCGACGAGTACGGCTGGAAGCGGTTCTCGGACGATGCCTACCTGCGGGTGAAGTACAACCGGCCGCCGCAGCAGGTCAAGATGTCGCAGCTGGAGATGGAGTACGGCGGTGCGTGCAAGAAGCCGGCGGATGCTCCGCGGGTGCGTACCCTGGGCAAGATCTATGCGAACGACGTCACCGATCCTGACGGCGACACCGTCGCCGTGCAGTTCCAGGCGAAGTGGGACACCGGAGACGGCAAGGGCCTGATCGCCCGCTGGACGCCGGCGCGGACCACGGCGAAGAAGTCGGGTTCGGATTTCGCGGTCTCGCTGCCCACCTCGGTCCCGTCCGAGAAGACGGTGCACTGGTACGTCCGCTCCTACGACGGCGCACAGTACTCGCCTTGGTCGTACACCGGAGGTGCGACCGGCTGCTACTTCGTCTACGACACCTCCGTGCCGAAGGCGCCGACCATCTCGTCCGGCGAATACCCGGCCTCGGACCCCGAGGATCCGGACGACCCCTGGTTGGACGGTCTGGGCAAGTACGGCTCGTTCGAACTCAAGGGCGCTAACAGCGATGTGGTGAAGTACTACTTCGGCATCAACGAGGATCCTTCAGCGAAGAACGTCCTCACCACCTCAGGTGGCGCAGCGAAGATCGCGAGGATCCTGCCGACCAAGCCGGGCGTGAACCGCTTGACGGCCAAGGCGTTCGATGCGGCCGGCAATCCCAGCGAGATCCGCACCTACCAATTCCGTGTCAAGGCCGGGCAGCCGGAACGCGCGATGTGGCAACTGGATGAAGCGGCCGGCGCTTCGGCGGTTCAGGGAACGGCCCCCGAACGTACGATGCAGTTGAATGGCGGGGCCACCTCGAACGTTGCCGGGGCCAAGGGCACGGCCGTGTCGTTCGACGGCGTGGACGACTACGCCGTCAGCGACATCCCCGTCGTCGACACCTCGGGGAGCTTCTCCGTCTCGGCCTGGGTCAAACTCGCGACCCTCCCCGACCACGCGGCCGTCGCGGTGACCCAGCCGGGCAACAACACAGCTGGCTTCGAGCTGTACTACTCCGCGGGCTACAACCGGTGGGTCTTCAGCCAGCACGCCACCGACACGCCCGGCGCCAGCAACATCACCGCCATGGCCACCACCGCAGGCGGTGTCACAGCTGACGAATGGACCCACCTGGTGGGCACCTACAGCGCCAGCAGCGACGAACTGAAGCTGTACGTCAACAACCAGCTCACCGGCACGGCCAGCTTCAGCACGCCCTGGGACGCACGGCGTGGCCTGCAGTTCGGCGCAACGATCCTCAACGGCGCCAGGACGAACTACTTCCCCGGGGCGATCGACGAGGTACAGATCTTCGACAAGTCCCTTACCGCCGCCGAGGTGACCCGCTTGTACGGCAAGTCGTCCCTCGCCGTAGGTCTTCCCGCGCGGGCCGCGTTCGCGATGGACGAGCCGGCCGACGCCACCGAGCTGACCGGCCGGGCACAGGTGCCGGATGCCACCCTGATGAACGGGGCCAAGCCCGGGCAGCCCGGCATCGCAGGCAAGTCGCTGACGCTGGACGGCGTCGACGACTACGCCACCACCAGCCGGCCCATCCTGAACAATCAGAAGAGCTTCGCCATCTCCGCCTGGGCCAAGCTGCCGAAGACCAAGCCCGGCCAAGCGGCCATCATCGCCACCCAGGCAGGCGTCCACCGCCCGGGCCTGGAGCTGTACTACTCCAAGTCGTACGACCGGTGGGCGGTCAACGAATACTCGGCCGATTCCGCGGACGCCACCCCGATCCGCGCCATGCAGGCCGATGGACAGACCGCCTACGGCGACACCTGGACGCACCTGGTCGGGGTGCACGACACGGTCGCGAACAAGCTGACACTGTACGTCAACGGCACCAAGGCCGGTGAAACGGACCTGCAGGCCAACTGGTACGCCGGTGGCGCGGTACAAATCGGCGCGGGCTCCTACGACGGCCAGCCCGGCGCGTTCTTCCCCGGCCAGATCGACGACGTCCGGATCTTCGACCGGCCCATCTCCGGTCAGGAGGTCCAGCAGTTGTTCCGGCAGCGGCCACTGGTCAAGGGGCGCTGGATGTTCCAGACAGCGTCCGGCTCGCCCCTCGTGACTCCTGACGCGTCGGCGTCGGCCAACGACATGACCCTCTCCGGCGGTGCCCGGCTCGACGCCGGCTGGGTCGACGGCGGCGTGGTTCTCGACGGCGTCGACGACTATGGGTCGACCGCCACGGTGCCGGTGGACACCAGCAGCAGTTTCACCGTCACCGCGTGGGCCCAGGCGGCCGCACTCCCGGACAAGGGCGTGACCCTGCTCAGCGTCCCCGGCACGACAAAGAGCGCCTTCACGGTCCGCTACGAACCCAGCAGCACACCGGAGTCCGACCCGGGACGCTGGCGGATCGCGATGGCATCGGCCGACAGCAGCAGCGCCACCGTCACCCAGGTAGACAACAGCCAGTTCTACAGCCCCACCGAATGGACGCACCTTTCCCTCGTCTACGACGGCTTCTCCAAGCACCTGACGCTGTACGTCAACGGCCAGCAGGAAGAAGTCGCCTGCAAGGACGACGACGGCGACGGCGACGCTGACGACTCCACCTGCACGGACAGGCTCTCGTGGGCTGATGACGTACTGGCCTTCAAGGCAGCACAGCCCATGCAACTCGGCCGCGCCCGGACCGGAACAAGCACCTGGGGCGAGTACTGGCCGGGCGCCGTCTCCGACATCTGGGTCTTCCAGGGTGCCCTGTCGGACGAGCAGATCAGATCGCTCGCCACAGGACAACCCGGGATGGCAACCGACGTCCCCCAGGACTGACTGAACCATCGGGTGGGCCCTCATCCTGCAGGGCCCACCCGGGCTGCATCCCCAAGGCCCGGCATCCCACTTCACTTCCGCACGACCGTGCGCTCGGCACGCCCGCGGAACCCCGCAGCGAAGGACAAAGACACGATGAACGGCAGATCGAGCAGGCGCTTCGCGACATTCCGGCGACGCCTCGCACTGGCCTCGGCCACCGTCATGGTGGGCACACTCCTGCAAGGAGTGACGCAGCCGGCCCTCGCCGCGGACAACGGCACGGGGCGTCCCGTTCTGCCCCGTTCCGACCGACCAGTTGCCACCACGCCGGTGAAGGTAAAGCCACGCACCCTGATGAAGGGCCCGCGAACCCCGAAGGCAGCTCCCGATGCCGCCTGGCCCCGCGCGGCGACCAAGGTTCTGCACCTACCCACTACTGATGCGAAGGGCCCAACGGCTGTCGGCCGTGCCAAGGGGCTGCCGCTGACCATCGACACTCTGGGGGAGGCCCGGAAGAAGCCGTTCCGCGGAGACGTCGAGGCACGTCTGCTCAGCCGTAGGGCGGCGCAGCAGGCCGGCGTCGATGGTGTACTGCTCACCCTGAAGCCCGGAGCCGAGTCCAAGACAGCGCGGGCAGGCCGTATCCAGGCCCACCTCGACTACTCGGCTTTCGCAGGTGCCTACGGCGGCGGTTACGCCTCCCGCCTGAGCATGGTGGAACTGCCCGCCTGCGCACTCACCACACCGCACAAGGCGGCCTGCCGCACCAGCAAGCCCGTCACCACGGTCAACGACGCGGAGAAGCAGACGCTGACCGTGCGGAACGTGAGCCTCAGCCCAGGTTCCGCCACAGTGCTCGCGGCCGTCGCCGGCACGACAAGCGCCCAGAGCGACTACAAGGCGACCTCCCTCTCCCCCTCCGCGACCTGGAACACGAGCCTCAACACCGGCGACTTCAACTGGTCCTACGACATGCCAGCCCCCGAAGTCCCCGGAGGACTGGCCCCCAAGGTGGGCCTGTCCTACTCCTCCGGATCGGTGGACGGGCGCACGGCCAACACCAATAACCAGGCATCCTGGGTGGGAGACGGCTTCGACCTGTGGTCCGGTTACATCGAGCGCCGGTACAAGTCGTGCGCCGACGACGGTGTCAAGAACGCGGACGGCAGCAAACCGGGTGACCTGTGCTGGGGCTATGACAACGCCTTCATCACCTTCAACGGCAAGGGCGGCGAACTCGTCCCGGCCGGCAATGACTCCTGGAAACTCAAGGACGACGACGGCACGAAGATCGACCGCCTGACGTCGAGCGACCGCGGCAACAACGACGACGATGGCGAGTACTGGCGGGTCACCACCCCGGACGGCACGAAGTACTACTTCGGCTACAACCGCCTGCCGGGCTGGGCGGACGGCAAGGAAACCACCGACTCCACCTGGACCGTCCCCGTCTTCGGCGACGACGCCGGCGAGCCCTGTCACGCCTCGGCTTTCGCCGACTCCTACTGCCAGCAAGCCTGGCGGTGGAACCTCGACTACGTGGTCGACGTGCATGGCAACGCCATCGCCTACTACTACGACAAGGAGACCAACTCCTACGGCCGCAACCTGGAGGCCAAGGACGACACCCCCTACGTACGCGGCGGAACCCTCGACCGCATTGAATACGGGCTGAAGTCCACGTCCGTGTACGGCACCAAGGCGCTGGCCCAGGTCGATTTCACCAGCCGCGAGCGCTGCCTGCCGGACACCCACACCACGTGCTCGGACATCTCCACCGACGCCTTCTACTGGTACGACACGCCGTGGGACCTGAACTGCGACTCCGGCAAGGACTGCGACCAGGGCCGCTTCGCGCCGGTGTTCTTCACCCGTAAGCGCCTCACCGACGTCACCACGCAGGTCTGGAACGGCACCACGTACCACGACGTCGACGCCTGGAAGCTGGACCACCGGTGGGGGATGGCCGACACCGACTACCAGTTGCTGCTCGACTCCGTCGAGCACACCGGGCGCAGCGAGGACCCGGCGCTCACCCTGCCGAAGACCACCTTCGCCTACACCCAGCTGGCCAACCGGCTGGACAAGACCGGTGACGGCTACCCACCCTTCGTCAAGGACCGCCTGTCCACCGTCGCCGACGAGTTCGGCGGCCAGATCGACGTCAACTATTCCGCGCCCGCCTGCGACTGGGACGCACTGCCCACCCCCGAGACCAACACCACCCGCTGCTTCCCGCAGTACATCGGCGGGAGCACGACGGACGACCCCGAGCGGAAGTGGTTCAACAAGTACGTCGTCACCTCGGTCACCGCAACCGACCGCACCGGCGGCGCCCCCGACCAGGTCACCCGCTACGACTACCTCGACGGCGCGGCCTGGCACTACGACGATGACGACGGCCTGACCAAGGAGAAGTCCAAGACCTGGTCCCAGTGGCGCGGTTACGGACACGTCCGGGTACGCACCGGCGGCCAGGGCGACGCCTCCGCAATGAAGAGCCAGCAGGACACCTACTTCCTGCGCGGCATGGACGGCGACCGCAAGACCACCAGCGGCGACACCAAGACCGTCACCGTGAGCCTCAACGCCGGTGAGGGCGACCCGATCACCGACGAGCCATCGGCGGCCGGCTTCACCTACAAGACCGTCACCTACTCCAGCCCCGACGGCCAGGTCCTCGCCAAGACCGTCAACCGGCCCTGGCACCACGAGACGGCGAAGAAGGTACGCGACTGGGGCACCGTCACCGCCAACTTCACCGGCACCGCCGACTCCAAGAGCTGGACCTCCCTGGACAACGGCGCCGGCACCTCCTGGCGCACCACGTCCACGGCGACGACCTACGACACCGTCGCCGGACGCGTCACCCAGGTCGACGACTTCGGCGACAGCCGCACCAAGACGGACGACACCTGCACCCGCACCACCTACGCCACCAACTCCACCGCCAACATCCTCAACCTCCCCTCCCGTGTCGAGGCGGTCTCCGTACCCTGCTCCGACACCGTCAGCCGGCCCGACGACGTGATCTCCGACGTGCGCATGGCCTACGACGGCGGCACCTACGACGCGGCTCCCACCAAGGGCGACGCGACCAACACCGCGGTGCTCAAGCAGTACGACGGCACCACAGCCGTCTACCTGGAGTCCGGCACCACCTACGACGACTACGGACGCCAGCGCACCACCACCGACCTGACCGCGGACGTCAAGGTCACCGCCGCCGGCGCCCTCACGCGCACCACGCGTTCCGACGGCCGGACCACCACCACCACACCGGAACCCACCACCGGCTTCGCGACCAAGGTCACCATCACCACGCCACCGGCCAAGACCGGTGACGCGACCACCGCCCAGTCCACGAGCGTCACATACAACGTCCTGCGCAACCTGCCGAAGACGCAGACCGACACCAACGGCAAGGCGACCAACTTCGCCTATGACGCGCTGGGCCGCTCCACCAAGGTCTGGCTCGCCGACCGACTCACCGGCCAGACACCGTCGTACGAGTTCACCTACACCACCGGCGACAGCAAGCCGGTCGTAATCGCCACCAAGACACTCGGCAACAACGGCGTACAGCTGACCTCCTACGCCTTCTACGACGGCTTCCTCCGCCCCCGCCAGAGCCAGGACCCCGGCCCGAACGGCGGCAGCCTGCTGGCCGACACCTTCTACGACGAGCGCGGCCTTGCCGCCAAGGAGTTCGCGACCTACTACTCGGTCAACCCGCCGACGACCGTCCTGGCCAAACCGCAAGACGCCCTCGACGTCGAAACCCAGAACCGCTACACCTACGACGGACTCGGCCGGCAGACCGAAGCCAGGCAGATCGCCGGCAACGGCGACGGCGGGCGAGTCCTGTCCACCGCCCAGACCGTCTACGGCGGCGACCGCACCACCGTCATCCCGCCCGAGGGCGGCACCGCCACCACCACCCTCGTCGACGCACGCGGCCGCACCACGGCATTGCGCCAGCTCCACGCACGCAACGCCGACGCCGCCTACGACACCACCACCTACGACTACACCCCACGCGGCGAACTGAAGAACGTCACCGACCCCGCGGGCAACAACTGGACCTACACCTACGACCTGCTCGGCCGACAGATCAAGGCGACCGACCCCGACAAGGGCACCACCCTCAGCACCTACGACGACCGCGGCCAGCTGACCACCACCGACGACGCCCGACCCGACAGCACCACCGACAACCGCCCCGACACACCGCTGCTCTGGTACGGCTACGACAACCTCGGCCGCAAAACCGAGGTGCGGGAGAAGTCCGCCACCGGCACCCTGCGCGCCCAGTGGGTGTACGACACCATCAGCGGAGCCAAGGGCCAGCTCGCCAAGGCAACCCGCTACGACGGCACCAACGCCTACACCAGCGAAATCCTCGCCTACAACCGCCTCTACCAGCCGCTGCGCACCCAGGTCACCATCCCGGCCGCCGAGAAGGAACTGGCCGGCACCTACATCTCCGCCACGACATACGACGTGTCCGGACTCACTGCCAGCATCGGCTACCCCAAGGCCGGCGCCCTCTCAGCGGCAACCGCCACCTACACCTACGACGCCACCCTGCGCCCGATTGCCGTCACCGGCAGCCAGGGCATCAAGGCGAGCACCGCCTATGACCTGACCGGCAAGCCCCTGACGTACGAACTGTCCAACGACGACGGCAAGAAGACCTCGGTCAACAACACCTACGAGTGGGGCACCCAGCGCCTGGCCACCTCCCGCGTGGACCGCGAGAACATCGCAGGCGTCGACCAGAGCAACACCTACCGCTACGACGAGACGGGCAACGTCCTGTCCGTGTCGGACGTCTCCCGCGACGGCACCGACACCCAGTGCTTCACCTACGACTACCTACGCCGTCTGACCGAAGCCTGGGCCCAGAACACCACCACCTGCGCCACCACCCCCAGCGGCAGCGCCCTGGGCGGCCCCGCCCCCTACTGGCAGTCCTACACCTACGACCTGGTCGGCAACCGCCGCACCGAGACCCTGCACGATGCTGCGGGCGACACCACCAAGGACGTCAAGCGAACCTACGCCTACCCCGACCCCGGAAAAGCCTTCCCGCACGCGCTGTCCTCGGTGACGACCACCAGCCCCACCAGCACCGTCCAGGACAGCTACGCATACGACGAAACCGGCAACACGACCACCCGCAGCCTCAACGGAGACGACCAGAACCTCACCTGGGACCCCGAAGGGCACCTTGCCAAGGTGACCTCGGCAGGCAAGACCACCGAGTACCTGTACGACGCGGACGGCAACCGACTCATCGCCCGCACGCCCACCGAGACCACCCTCTACCTCGGCGCCACCGAGATCACCCTGCCCAAGGGCAGCACCACCCCGAAGGCCACCCGCTACTTCGACCTCGGCGGCGGCAACCAGGCCGTCGAACAGGACGACACCACCGTCTCCTTCACCCTCGCCGACCACCACGGCACCGCCCAACTCGCCGTCGCAGCAGCCACGCAGAAACTCACCCAGCGCCGCACCCTGCCCTTCGGCGGCATCCGGGGCACCAAGCCGGCCGACTGGCCCGGAGCCAAGGGCTTCGTCGGAGGCACCGACGACACCAAGGCCACCGGCCTCACCCATCTCGGCGCCCGTGAATACGACCCGACCACCGGCCGTTTCATCAGCGTCGACCCGCTCATGACGCCGGCCGACCCGCAGAGCCTAAACGCTTACGCCTACGCCAACAACAGTCCCGTCACCAGCAGCGACCCGTCCGGCCTGTGCATGGCCGACCAGTGCGGCATCGGCTACCCCATCGGCGGCACGGGCACCAACGGCCACAAAAAGGAGTACGTGAAGAAGGCGCCGCGCGGCGCTGGCGGAGTAGGCGCCCCACACTTCAGCGGGGCGGGATACACGGGGCCGCTGCCTGCTGCGGCCAATGGCGACTCGAACAGCATGGCCAAGATCGACGACGAGTGGCACGTCAAGATCTACCCGGGCGTCTACATGCCAGCCGACAACCCTCATGTCAACGAAGTCGCCGCAAAGTTCATCCAGTGGGTCAACTACAACTGCGGATCCAGCGACTTCTATTGTCTGGCCCCAAGTGATGACGGCAGCGTCACCCCAGCCGACTACACACGAGTCAAGGGGATGATGTATTCCTGCGAGAAAGGCTGGGATTGCGGAAAATACTGGGCCAACCCCTCCGATACATTCGCGGTTGGCGCGGAAGCCGGCCTAGTCACTGGAAATGGACAGGGAGGCCGGGTAGCTGGCCGGGGGGCCCGGCGAGGCGCGTCGGCTGAAGGCGGCCCATGCAGTTTCGACCCCGACACCCTCGTGCTCCTCGCCGACGGCACATCCAAGCCCATCGTCAAGGTAAAGCCGGGCGACCGGGTCGAGAGCGGTGACCCCGAAAGCGGAAAACACAAGGGCTCACGCAAAGTAACCGCAGCGTTCGTCAACCATGACGACGACTTGATCGACGTGCAGGTACAGGACCTCAAGGGGAAGGTCCGGACACTCCGCACTACCTCCCTGCACCCCTTCTGGGACGACACCACCCACACCTGGGTGCAGGCTGGCAAGCTCAAGCCGGGTCACGTGCTCAACACCGCTTCCGACAGGCATGTGCGGGTCACCGCCGTCATGAAGCGTGCTGGCTCCGCGGACATGTACAACCTCACCGTCAGCGACCTGCACACGTACTATGTGCTGGCGGGTAATGCTCCGGTGCTGGTGCATAACTCGTCGTGTAGCACGTTCGGATTCAAGGATGCTCCGACCGTGCCCGGGGTTTACACCATCACGATGAAGGATGGCAAGGTGTATGTTGGGTCCAGCTCAACCAACATACATAGTCGCCTGCATGCCGCTTTCAATTCGGATAAGGCGGCCGTGAAGTCGGCGGGTTACATGGTGAGCGACATTTCCAACATATCGGTGAATGATATGTCTGGTCATTCCTGGAAAGCGATCAGAGAGCAAGAGCAGTCGGTTATGGATCAATACGGCGGCGTGGGTGGCGGTACGCTTTTGAATCGCCGAAATGAGGTTCCTTAATGCGGTCGGACTTTAGTGTCCTGAACTGGCGAGTCGACGAGTCGATCGATGAGCGTGAACTCGGGCGGAAGTATCAGTCCGGGGAATTCAACGGATTGTTCCTCCGCATGGGTGGAAGTGCGCGGCTGGACAGTCTTGACTTCTTGTCCAGCTTGCCGGAGCTCAAGTATCTGGAGATTGAAGGCCGCGTTGCCGACGACTCGCAGGCTTTTGGAATCGCTGGACTCCGCGAGCTGGTGCTCCTCACGAGGGGGCAAGTGGCGATCCCCGCAGTCCAGAACGCATCCCTGGCAGCGTTGGCGGTAGATGATCGGGCGGGCGCAATTGACCTCGCGGGGTTTCCTGCCCTGGCGAGATTGACACTTTGGTCATCCGGCAGGAGCGATTTGGGATTCCTGAGGAGTGCGCCCTGGATCTCCTCATTCAAGCTGGAAGGCTTGGGGCAGATTGTGGATCTTTGCGGGTTGGAGAACTGCGCAAAGCTCGACGACTTGGAGATCCTTGATGCGCGCGTTGAGAGCCTTGCCCCCCTTCGAGGCCTCCAATATCTGCGCCGGTGCTGGCTGATTGGCGGAGGGGAGTCAATTCAGCCTGAGCCGCTGGACTTCAACGCTGTGTCAGCTCTAAATAATCTGGAAGAGCTCAGGGTTACGTACGGGGGCGAGGTGCGATCGGTGGCTCCGCTTCTCCGCATGACTTCCCTGCGCGACCTTCGACTCAGGGGCACCAGGGTCGTGGCAGGTGATTCAGGCTTGCTTAGTGAGCTTCCGGATTCGGTAAGAATCGTTGGTCCGGAGGAGTAACGATTCGCGCCAGCAGACGGTCGGTCACTTGAGGCAATGACCTTGAATCCAGAAGCCCCACCCAGAGTTTGTTTCTGGTGGGGCTTCTGTGGTGCTTGACGGCAACGGTGACGGCAACGTCAGCGGATGACGGCTGCGGCGGGTGAGGTTGGTCGGGTCGAGCGGCTTGCCCTTCGGGGTGGTGAAGACGAGCCCCTTGTCCGTCCAGCCCGTTCCGGCCGTCTGGCGCTCTTCCTCCTGCCGTTCCTGGTGGACCTTGAGGGAGCTGAGGCATTCGGTGGGGAGGGCGATGCGGCGCTCGGAGGCCAGGGTTTTGGTGTGCAGGACGGTCAGGCCCTGGCTGCGGGTGCGCTGGAGGGAGCGGTGGATGGTGGCGGTTCCGCCGTCGAGGTCGAGGTCTTCCCAGTGGAGGCCGAGGAGTTCACCCTTGCGGAGTCCGGTGCGCAGCGCGAGTTCATGCAGGGCGTGAAGCCGGTCGCCGTTGGCCGCATGAAGGAGCAGCCGGGCTTCGGCGGCGGTGAGGGGCTGGAAGCGCCGAGGGCGGGGCGTGGTCGTCTTGACGTTCCGGGCGACGTTGCGAGGAAGTTCGTCCTCGCGGACGGCGTGTTGCAGGGCGGACTTGAGGACCGCGTGGACGTACGTCACGGTCAGGGGCGACAGCCGCTTCTCGCAGCAGTGACCGATGGTGCAGCAGCGTCGCCGCTTCGCGTCCCGTTTTTGGGCGCAGCACTGGCAGGTCACGCGGAGCCCGTCGAGGAAGGTCCGGACGTCGCGGGTAGTGAGCCGGGCGAGCTTCTTGACGCCGAGGCCAGGGTTGAGGTGGAGGCGGATGGCGGCGGCGTAGCGGGTGTGGGTGTTCTCCCGCAGGTGGTGGACGGCGACGCCGTCGAGCCAGTACGCGAGATAGGAGCTCACGGTGCTGTAGGCCGCCGTGGCGGGGAGGCCACGGTTACTGGCGGCGATCTTCTCGGTCAGCTTCGCCAGGGCGTCCTTGCGGGTGGTGCCGTAGACACGGACGCGCTTGCGGGTGTTGCCGGGGGCAAGGACGTATCCCGCGGCTTCCCAACGGCCGTCCTTGCGCTGGTAGACGGTTCCGTCGCCGTTGGCGCGGGAGCGGGTGCGGCGGGATGAGGTGGGGCGTGGCGTGGTCATCTGGCGGCTTCCTGTTCCAGACGGGTGCGGATGAAGCCGGTGAGCGCGCAGGTGGGGATGCGGCGGGCGCGGCCGAGGGTGATCGAGGCGAGTTGACCGGAGTGGACCAGGTCGTAGACGGCGGAGCGGCCGAGCTGGAGGGGGGCCATGACCTGGGGCACCGTCAGCAGATCCAGCACCGGGGCCGTCTCCGTGCGGAGGACGGTGGGCGGGGGCGAGATCATCAGCAGCCCCCTTCCGCGATGAACTGCCGTTCCAGTTCCTTGCGGTGCCACACGTCGGCCGCGAGGAGTGCGGCGCCGGGGCTGTAGCCCGAGCCGAGGTAGTTCCAGTGGCCGACGACGAGGGTGGTCTTCGGGTCGGACTCGGGGAGCCCGGAGTGGCCTCGGACCTGTTCGGCGCGCCACGCGCGGCGGGCCTCTCGGAGCGCGCCCAGGGTGGTGGAGTAGCTGCGGGACTTGGTGGAGAAGTGGCCCCGAAAGCCGAGCATGTGCGCCCACTTCCATCCTGCGCAATGCAGGCACCCCTACCCCCAAGCAGAACGCCGCCCACGTACCCACCACGACCTCTGCCAAGGCCGGATGACGGTCGCCCCTACCGTCGATGGCCGCAGCACGGCCGCGTCGGCGAACGACCGGACCACCGCGGTCCACGACGCCGTGCGGGCAGCGCCGGGGGCCATGCGCTCGCAGCTGGCCGCCGCGGACTGCCGGCTCGGCCTCTACACGGCCATAGCCGCCCTGCCGGTCGGGCAGTTCGACGTGATCATCCTGCACTACGTGCTGGGCTACCCGTGCAGCCGTGTCGCCGGCATCATGGGAATCAGCGCGGGCACCGTGCGCACGCACCGCCGTCAGGCCCGTAAAGCACATCGCCGCCAAACTCGGCATCGACCTGCGTGACGACGAGGAGAAGGGGTGACCGTGCCGCGCAAGCTGGACCACATCCTCGACCAGGCGGCCATCCCTGACACTGTCACCGACGCCGAACTCGACGCCGAACTCGACGACCTCAAAGAAGAGATCGTCCGAGACGTCACCGCAGTGCTCATGTTCGGCGAGCGCCCCACCCTCATGCGCCACCACCTCGTCAGGCTGGAACGCGCCGACCACACCCTGCAGGCCCTGTGCCGCCAGCTCCTGCGCAGCGTCGACGCCTCTGAACACCTCGCCCGCATCGCCGACAGCCCCGTCGACCCCGAAGGAGCACTCCATTTCGGCTGCGTGCTCGACCTTGCCAAGAAGCCCGACGGAGCAATGTGGTGGTGGCAATTCGCCGCAGGCGCTGGCAACGCCACCGCCGCCTACTTGCCTGTACCTGTTCCACACACGCCGCGGCGACCTCCGCGACGCCGACCACTGGTGGCACCAGCATGTCGTCCTGGGGCCGAGGGACGACGACTTCGTCCCGCCGCCGGCATGGACGCATCTCAACGTTGACACCCCGGGTGTCCTGCGCAAGGCCGTGGAGCGTCTCAAGGCCGGCGAAG
Source organism: Streptomyces corchorusii (assembly GCF_001514055.1). Classification (NCBI taxonomy): domain Bacteria; kingdom Bacillati; phylum Actinomycetota; class Actinomycetes; order Kitasatosporales; family Streptomycetaceae; genus Streptomyces; species Streptomyces corchorusii. Next base: position 33,090 of record NZ_KQ948383.1, read on the forward strand.
CCGCCGGCGAGTTCCACCAGCCCGACCATCGCCTCGCCGACCAGATCGAGGAACTCGTCGACGCCTACTGATCAGGCTGAGGACGATCGGCCTGCATTCGGTTGAACGCCACGCCCTGACGCCCACGGATCAGACATCTGTGGGCGTCAGGGCGTATGCCCCGACTCGCAAGGGCCTGCAGATCTCCCAGGTGTCCTCCCCGCCGACGCGGGGGTGTTCCGCTCGCTGAGCGCGTCATCGATCCCGAGAACGGGCCTTCCGGAGAAGACCCGGTGCCTGCCCGAATCCTGCGCCGAAGGGTCCTCTGTGCCTGTCGATGATCGATTTGACCCGCGATCGGGTATATCCGTTGCCGATTGCCGGGCGGGTCGCGTGCGGGTGCCTCTTACGAAGATCCCGAACCGCTCTGTGGTCTTCGAGAGGACTCCCACTCGTGCACTTCGCCTGCACGCCGGCGCCCGCGTCCACGCGCAGGGCCCCAAGCGCCAGTCTGAGTGCCCGCACTGCGCGAATCGGGTCGCGATGTCCTTGCGTAACCTCCGCTGGATCGATCCCCAACTGAAAACTCCGGGCATTGTGCAACCGCGAGGTCGGCATGTGGAGGAGCAGGTCTGGTCATGCGACTTTTGCGACATGGCAGTGATCGAGCTGTACTCAGTCATCCGCTTCCCCATGGAGGGCAACGAGCATATTGCCGTCAGGCGGGAGCAGACGTTCATCTCTCGGGTGTGGCCGGTGCGGGAGCCGTGTCCTCTCTCGCAGGACGCCCCGGACGAGGTCTGTGACCTCTTCCTGGAGGCTGGGTGAGCCGAGGCGGCGGCTGCCTTCCGACTGGCTGTGGTCGGTTACCGGTCCGTGGTGGAAGCTATCTGCAAGGAGCGCGGAGCTCGGGGGAAGAGCCTGCATGCGATGTTCGGCGACTTGGCCCGGCTCCGTGTGCCTCAGCCGGTGATCGACGGATTTCACGAGGCTCGGCTGCTCGGCAATGACTCCGTCCACGACGGTCTGGAGTACGCGCCCGACGAGATCACCGACGTCGCTGACCTGATTAAGGTGGCGGTACTGGTCGTGTGCGTCCAGCCCGCTGAACGACAGCGGATGGCGGAGGCCCGGCTCGCGCGGCGTACAGCGCACAAGGCCGAGGCGGTGAACCCGCCGCCTTCCACGCCCTGGCCAAGGGCTGGCAGACGGAGGCGCGCTCCAGCCGGCCCGGGTGTCGAAGGGGCAGGGTGGTCAGCCGGCACGCTCTTGCAGGCCGTCCTGCCGTACCTGGCCTGCCCTTGCACCGTCAGCCTGTTCGCTGCAGCAGAGCGCCACTGAGGACCGGCTCCTGGCCGCCGCCCGCACGAGCGTGATCCCGCCGGTGGGCCGAGCAACGTTCGCTCGCGTCGCCGCTCTCCACCGCGGTCCGACGGACGCCGGGCAGCGTGCGCCCGCCTCCTCCTTCGTCCTGTCCGAGCGACTGCTGCCGGCAGGTCTCGGCCCGGCGGGTGCCGGAAAGACCACGGTGATGAAGCTGGTGGCCCGCGCTGTGGACGCGGCCAGCGGACGCCTGATCCCTCTCGCCCCGTCCTGCCGTGCGGCGAAAGTTTTCGGCGACGGCCTTCGGCTGCGCGCGTACATCCTGCGCTCCTGGCTCCACCAGCGCACCCGCCTGCCCGCCTGCCCGACGGGAAGCGACGGCAAGTTCGGACCGGGCTACGCGGTCCCCGACAGCGATGGCCACGCCGCCAGCTCCCATATCGGCGCATCCGGGCCGCCGGGCATGACGGTGTACGGCGCCTACGAGACGTTCTGCGCCGATCCCACGCGCAAGGGCCCGGACGCGGCGGGCGGCTACACCGGCCCGAAGACGGTGGGGCACGGGACGTCCT
>NZ_KQ948383.1:35373-44843 GCF_001514055.1 Streptomyces corchorusii
CGGCCGCCGGCCGCCCCCGTCCCCGGCACCCGTCTCGCCTACGCCTGTGCTTCCTGCATCGTGGGCACGTGCGGCCGGATCCGCAGCGTCGCGCAGGTGCCTCGGTCGGCGCGGCGGTGTACGAGTGGCCGGCCTACGGCACCTACGGCACCGGCGGCACCGGCGGCGCCTGTGGCAGGCAGCGTCTGGCCTGCCCGGAAGTGGCCCGTCCGCCCGGACGACGGCGCTGGGTTTCCTGGCCGAGGCCACGAAGTGCGCGGGCTCCTGCCGGCGGGCCCGCCGAGCCCGTATCAGCATCCCGCGGTCACCCTGGCGAGGTCTGGACCGGTCGCATGTACGCATTTCCGGGCTGCGCGCTGCCCCCTTCGGGGTGGAGCAAGCCTGGTCGGAGGCCTGGTTTTCCGGTTCTCGCGTGACGCCACCCACGAGAGGCAGGTCACGTCCTAAGCGGGGTCGTAGAGCCGGCAGCGCTCTGACGCACAGGAACGCCACAAAATGACCGAATTAGGGCTATTTCTACGCTCTTGGGTAGTAGGTCACATTCTTGCTTCCCGTTCTCGTGGTCGCTAACCATGTCTGTCGTCGCCGCGAACAGCAGGTCGGGCCGGGTGGGATCGCCGGGGCCGTCGTTGTTCGCCGCGCTGTGCGGGGCCTCGCCCCGACGCCCGACAGGCCGCGACCGGATGATCCGGCCGGCGCCTCAAAGACGTCCCGTAGGAGACCCCCATGACCGCGATCACCGCTGCCTCCCGCCTTGCCCGTCTGCGCAACCTGGCCGTCACCGGCCTGGTCACCACCGGCGCCGCGGCCGCGGCCCTGACGCTGACGCCGGCCACCGCCCACGCCGCCGAAGCCCCCAAGGCCGCCCCCGCCATCGCCTCCAAGGCCACCGCCCCCGCCGGCGCCAAGGGCGCCGCGAACAACCTCGACGGCTGGATCAAGCAGTCCCTGGCCATCATGAAGGCCAAGGGCATCCCGGGCACCTACGAGGGCCTGCACCGCAACATCATGCGCGAGTCCAGCGGCAACCCCAACGCCCAGAACAACTACGACGTCAACGCCAAGAACGGCACCCCCTCCAAGGGCCTGCTCCAGGTCATCGACCCCACGTTCAAGGCATTCCACGTCGCCGGCACCGCCAACAGCTCCACCGACCCGGTCGCCAACATCACCGCCGCCGCCAACTACGCCGCCCACCGCTACGGCTCCATCGACAACGTCAACTCCGCATACTGACCCATCGCAGCGGACCTTCGCCCAGCTACAAGCTGCTGCACCACGTGAACGTCAAACAGCAGCCTCCCCGACAGGTGACAACCCGCCTGCCAAGCTGACAACCAGCATGAGTCGGCTCACTCCGCACGATCCCATCCGGCGTGGAGCTCCCGGGTCACCAGCGCATGCCGAGCTGGTCCAGCGCGGCGCGTCGTACAGGGGTGAGCTTGCCGGTCCGCCGCCGGGTGCTGTCCATGTCCACAAAGGTCCCGAGCTTGAATGCCGACCGGCTGGCCGTCGGCGTCCGGCGCTCTATGGTGGTGCTCGCCGCCCGGGCCCGCGACACGCACGCCGCCCGCGTCCGGCACCCCACGGGCTTCACCTCTCGGGAGTCTCTCACCGGGTCGTGCCGTGAAACGCCTGGCGCGTTGGCCCGTTCGCAATGCATTGTCACCAGCTGGCGGATGAGCCGTAAGCGCTGGTCGGTGACTGACGGGTGGGAGGGGCTGCGTGACTGAGCATGACCACCGGTGGACCGTCTGGATCCGCTCTCGCCTACTGCACTATGACGGCACCCTGCGGGTGAAGGACAAAGATCCGCTGCAACAACAGGCGCGCCGCATCCCCGTCTACGCACCCTGGTTACCTGACCGCCCTGTTGAACAGTGGCCCGAGTGGGTCCGCAGGTGCATCGACTGTGCGGCTTGGGAGGCGGCCGACTCCACGCAGGGAGCGCTGCCCCACTCACTTCGGCGTCAGCTCAACTGGCCAAGGCATCTGTGGTACCGGCTCTTCCACCGGCACGTGTGGTCGGAGAAGACGCAGTGGACGACCCACGAAGGGACGGGCACCAGCCGCCACTGTTACACCTGCGGGTACGTCTCGTCGGGGTACCGCAGATTCCCCATCGAAGGTTCGGGAAACTGACGTGATGCCGGCAGCATCTCAACGGGACTGGCACCGAGGCACCGCGCATGCAAGCCGCGACCCGGCCACTGCGGCGCCCCGCCCGAGGAAGCTGACTGCGGATGCCTATCCCACTGCCGCCCGTGCTCGGGTTACCAGCGCATCCCGAGCTGGTCGAGGGCCCGCCTGTTGGGGGTGAGTTTGTCGGCCCGGCGGCGGGTGTTGTCCAGGAAGGTGCCGAGTTTGATGTCGACCGGCTGGCCGTCGACGTCCAGGCGCTCGACGTGCTTCCGGCCCGGTCGTAGGTGTCTCTCACGGGCGTGGTACTGCCGGGCTGCGCGGAGGTTGAGAGCCCACTTGCCGTCTGCAGTGAGCTTCCCCGACTGCGCCCCGGGGCCGGCGGGTTCCAGTCCGAGTGTGCTGCCGAGGGGAGCCATTGCTGGGCGGGGGAGAGCTTGTCCCATCCCTGCCGCTGCGCCGCGACCCACGCCCCGAGATCCTCGCCCTGCACGACGAGTTCCCCGGCCGCCCTCGGGCAGGGTGCCCCCGGCCTGGACGTGGGTGCGGGTGAGGGTGAAGCAGCGCTGCCACGCCACGGTCCACCCGAGGGGGCACCATCCGGGGCGGATGGCCTCCAGGGCTGCCAGACGGCTCTCTGGCAGCTCTCCAGCGGCCGTGGGCACGGTTTTCCCCGACGGCGCGCCGTTCGGTGCTCTCCAGGGCCCTGCGGGCCTTCGCCCGCCTGTTCTTCGCCCACACCCCGATCGGGTAGCCGCCGTCCCCCACAGCGTTCACGGGGGGAAGGAAGTGCCCGTGTGCGGCGGCCCACGACCGCGCGACAGTCAAGCCTTCCTCCCATGCGACGTCATGGTGGGACCAGACCATGCCCAGCTTGTCCAGTTGCTTGACGCGGGAGGCTTCCAGGGTTCCCGCGTTGTAGTAGCGGCGTAGGTCGGCGAGCCACCGCCCCATCGGGAACCCGGCGGCTGCGCCGGCCGACTCGTCCTCGCCCGTCACGTACTCGTACGGCACCCGCAGTTGCCCGCCGCCGTTCTCCCGCAGCCACCGGGTCGCCGCCGCGATCCCGCGCCGACATCCCCGCGCAAGCCGCGCCCGATCGGCAGGCCATCCGGCCTGCCCGCAGGCTGCGCCTTTGGCGCCGAACCGCACCTCCTCACCGACCCCGCACTACCGCGGCCTGGTCATCAACCGCATCGCCCGCTCCTTCTCCGGCATGTGGCCCGCGCCGTCGGCCGCCGTACCCACCTGACCCCGCGGCCTGAAGGCTCCGGGAGGCGTGGCCCAGTCCCGCCGAAAACTCCTGTGGCATCTCTTGTGTGGGTTCCCACGCGGCCCGGACGTTTCCGTACGGGTGGGGTGTGACATCCGTGGGACCGGCCTGGGCTGGGGTCTGTGCGCTATCTCGTTCGTGTGAAGGCGAGGGGGTTTCCGCACGGAACGGCATCGCTCTTTGTGATCATTTGACTACTCGTTGGCGCCGTTGAAGGAGTGTGGGTTGTGATGAACCTTCGTAGGGCTGTGTGTGTTGTGGCCGGAGTGCTGGCTTTTGCCGGCGCGGGCGCGGCCAGCGCGCAGGCGGTGGCCCCGTGGGGCCCCGCAGGGGTGCCCACCCGGGTTGCGGAGCCCGGGGCGGTCACGCGTCCGAGCAGTGATCACATCATCCGGCCGCGTGCGACGATCTGCAGGAACCAGGCGTGGACGTCGGGCAACGGGCGCGCGGCCCTGCGTATGCAGGAAGACGGCAACTTCGTCCTCTACAAGGACGGGCGTCCTGTGTGGCAGGCTCCCAACACGTGGAGCCGCGGCAACTGCGCTGTCTTCCAGGAAGACGGCAACTTCGTGGTCTACGACAGCTCCGGGAACCCGGTCTGGGCGGCCGATACCTGGCACAAGGGTGCCTACCTCGCTGTCCAGGACGACGGCAATGTCGTCGTCTACGACAACGCTGGCCGGCCTGTCTGGGCAACCAACACCGGCGACTGACGCCTACGGCCTCACCCAGGAATGGACGCAGCGCCGTACCGGTGAATTCGCCGGACGTTCCGCCACGATCGTTAATCGGCGGAAGAAGGAGCGGGAGCGGGCCGCGTAAATCCGGAGTGCAGGGAAACACCCTCGGGCGTGAAGGCGGATTCCAGTGGTCGTCGCAACACGTGATCTCTGATGTGTAGCACAGGCAGTCAAGCAGCAGACCCGAGGTCGGCAGGCCCCGGGTCTGCGTATGCTCGCCTCGATTGCTCGGGTTGACGAGGGGCGTGCGTGCTGAAGCTGCTTGGGTTCTTCGATGACTCCGGTTACTCAGGTGAGGTTGCTGCGGGACCGTTGGCGGCCCAGGCGCAAGCGTCCGGCGAACACGACGAAGCGAAAATTGTGGAGTATTTGGACGTAGGCCATCGCCTCACGTACCCCATGGAGGCAGGGGTCGACGTGCTCACAGGTGAGGTTCACCGGCACACCTCCGGCTGTTCGCCGCTTGTCACCGACGCAATGTGGGTATGGCGCGCGGACTTTGCGCACTATCTGGAGGCGTACCACGTGCCGTTGCCCGCAGATTTTGTTGCCCGCGTTCGAGAGCTGCGCCATCAGATGCCGGACCTGGTCGGTGCAAACTTCGCACCGGTCTTCAACGAGGTGCTCCTGGGGTTCGGATGGACGCATGAGGGCCCGTGGGACACAGAGTCTCTCCTGCACCCCAAGCCACGAACCGTTCTAACGCGTGCAGAATTCGTACCGAAGGTCCGGCAAGAACGACCTGCCGGCGCCTGGGGGAAGGCGCCGCGCAAGCCTCGCAGGGACAAGAAGCACGGTTTTTAGCGATCGTCGCGACTTGCGGTGGTCTGATCAGGCGGCGAGTAGTTTCTGCAGGCGCTCGGCTGGGGTCTCCCAGCTGAGCGCCTTGCGTGGACGGCTGTTGAGTTCGACGGCGACGGCGGCCAGGTGCTCGCGGCTGCGCGGGGACAGATCGGTGCCTTTCGGGAAATACTGACGCAGCAGGCCATTCGTGTTCTCATTGGAGCCGCGCTGCCAGGGGCTGCCAGGGGCGCAGAAGTAGACCGGGATGTCGGTGGCGATGGTGAACGCCCTGCGGGCTGCCATCTCGGAGCCCTGGTCCCAGATCAGGGAACGCTTCAAGTCCTGTGGGAGCGATGTGACGGCCTCGATGAGTGCGTCCCGGGTGCTGACCGCGCTGTGATCCTTGGGCAACGGCGCCAGCAGGACGTAGCGGGTGCTGCCTTCGACGAGGGTAGCGATCGCGGACTTCCCTTCCTTGCCGATGATGAGATCGCCTTCCCAGCGGCCGGGGACGGCCCGGTCGGCGACTTCGGCCGGGCGCTCGCTGATCATGACCATGTCGGCCGACATGCGCGGCTGGCGCTTGTAGAACTGGCGGTGCGGCCGGCGCATGACCCTCCCGGTCCTCAGCGCGCGGGTTAGCTCCCACCGTAATTCTCCGCGGCCTTGGACGTAGAGGGCCTGATAGAGGGTCTCGTGGGTCACGTACATCTCCGGCCGGTCGGGAAAGACGGCCCGCAGAGCCGGGCAGATCTGCTCAGGACTCCACCGTCGCGCGAGGCGGTCCTGGATGAAGCCTCGCAGTTCCCGGTTCTGCCCGATCCTCCCCGGCTTCCGGCAGGGCTTGCAGGCGTCGGCGCGGGCCCGGGCGGCACGGGGCCGGCAGGCCCAGCCGGAGCCGTCCCTGCGCAGGGGCGTGCCGTTGCGGCGTATCTCCCGGCTGACGGTGGAAGGGCTGCGGCCCAACTCTGCCACTATGGTCCGGACGGACGCCTTCTCCCGCAGCCGGTCGGCGATGTGGATGCGCTCGGACTCCCGCAAATAGCGGCCTGGGCCTGGCGAAGACGGCTCCCGATAGACCAGGGGACGCGCCTTCGCCAGGCCCTTGTGCGCGTGGCGGCCATTGCGCCACACCTTGCCGGGGCGGGGGCTGACGCCCACGATCCGGCACGCCTCTCTGTTGCTGTAGCCCTGCTGCATGAGCTGGAAGTATGCCGACCGCTCAGCAGTCAGCTTCTTCCGTCCCTGCGGCTTCCGGTCCTCCCGGATCTGGTAGGCCATCGCATCACCTGAGCTGGGATGTTGCGACGACCACTAGAACTCAAGGAATTGGCCCGGGGGTGTTTCGTGTTCACGACTGGATTCCCGAGAGGCTGGCACTGAGGGGTGGCGGGCGCTCGCTGCCCGCCGCCTCGGTGTCCGGTCGGGTTACCAGCGCATGCCGAGCTGGTCGAGTTCGGCCCGCCTGTCGGGGGTGAGTTTGTCGGCGCGGCGCCGGGTGTTGTCCAGGAACGTCCCGAGTTTGATGCCGACCGCTTCGCCGTCGACGTCCAGGTGCTCGATGTGCTTGCGGCCCGGTCGCAGGTGTCCTTCGCGGGCGTGGTACTGCCGGGCCGCGCGGAGGTTCAGCGCCCACTTGCCATCCGCGGTGAGCTTGGCCGGCCGCGCCCCAGGGGCGGCGGGTTCCAGTCCGAGTGTGCTGCCGAGGAGCCATTGCTGGGCGGGGGTGAGCTTGTCCCACCCGTGCCGCTGTGCGGCGACCCACGCCCCGAGGTCTTCGCCCTGGACGACGAGTTCACCGGCCGCCTCGGGGAGCGCGCCCCCGGCCCGGACGTGGGTGCGGGCGAGGGTGAAGCAACGCTGCCATGCCACGTCCCATCCCAGCGGGCACCATCCCGGGTCGATGGCCTCCAAAGCCGCCATGCGGCTCTCTGGCAGCTCCCCGGCGCCTACGGGCACGGTTTCACCGGCCGCGCGCCGCTCGGCGTTCTCCCAGGTCCTGCGGGCCTCAGCGCGCCTGTTCTTGGCCCATACCCCGATCGGGTAGCCGCCATCCCCGATCGCGTTGACCGGCGGGAGGAAGTGTCCGTATGCGGCGGCCCAAGAGCGCGCGACCGTGAGCCCTTCCTCCCACGCGACGTCATAGTGGGACCACACCATGCCCAGCACGTCGAGCTGCTTCACGCGGGAGGCTTCCAGGGTTCCCGCGTTGTAGTAGCGCCGTAGGTCGGCGAGCCACCGCCCCAGCGGGAACCCGGCGCCGGCCGACTCGTCCTCGGGCATCACGTAGTCGTACGGCACGCGCAGTTGCCCGCCGCCGTTCTCGCGCCGCCACCGGGTGGCCGCCTCGATCCCGCGCCGCCAGTACGCCTTCTCCGGATCGATCACCCGCAGGCTCACGAACTGCGCCACCAACGCGGGGTCACGCGGGCTGCTGAAGCGGAGCAGGCCCGCCGCTGCCTGGCTCACCCACACGTCATCCCCGGCGCCTGCGTCCGCCTCGGGACCGTCCTCGGCGCCCTGGTCCTGGTCCTCGTCGTCCTCGGCGAGCTCGGCGCCCTGGTCCTGGTCCTCGGCGAGCTCGGCAACCAACTCGACTTCTGACAGAGGTACTTGAGTCTCGTCGTCGCCGGTGCGGCGTCCGCTGCGCTGCCGGGGATCGGCCAGAGCCTCGATCGTGTCCGCGTCGTGCGCACGGAGCGCCCCGAGCACCTTCGCGAGGGTCCCGTACACATCCGAGGTCAGAATTTCGTCGGTGTCCTCGTCGGGGCCGAGGAGTACCGGCACCACAAGTGAAGCCAGTTTCCCCTCTCCCGGATTCATGCGCAGGGCACGCCCGACCATTTGCACGATGTCGACCATGGACCCTCGTGCATCGCAGAAAGCAACCGCATCACACTGCGCCGTATCCACGCCTTCCCCCAGCACTTTCACAGAGCTGAGGACACGGACCGCAGCCGGGATATCCGACCGGGCGCCACCGATGAAATCGGAGGCGAATTCGGCCAAAACTTCACGCCGATATCCGGGGGCGTGGTCCCCGTGGAGCCAGTCTGCCCAGACCCGCTCCGCCGGCGGGAAGGTCTCCGGGTCGTCCTCGGCGAGCCGGGCCGCCACCGACGGCATGCCCCGGGCCATCGCCTCCGCCTCTGACACCCGGCTGTGAAAGGTCAGGATGCGCCGCAGCCGCTCCCGCGCGGCAGCCGTCAGAAGTCCGGCCTGAAGCGCCGCGAGCCGCGCCCCGCGCACCCGGTCAGAGCCTCCCGCTTCCTCGGCGAGCGCGGCGTACAGGTCGGGGTCCCGGATGTCCAGGCACACCACCTGGTACGGCGCCACGATCCCCCGCCGGATCGCCTCCGACAGCTTGAGCTTGTACGCCACCGGCCCGAACACGGGGGAATCCTCGTCCATGGACGCCACCAACCGGGGCTGCTCCCCCTCGGCCTCCCACACACGGGGCGTCGCGGTCATGTAGAGCCGTCGCACCGCTGGAATCCGCGCCTGATGGTGCACCGCCGCCCACGGCTTCATGCCGTCCCCACTTGTCCTGTGGGCTTCGTCCACGATCATGAGGTCCCACATCCTCAGACCCGCCTCGTGCGCCCGCTGGAGCTTGCCCAGACCCACCGCCGCGTAGGTCGCGAACACCGTGACCGTCTCCAGGTCCCGCACCCACGACAGGAGTTCATCCGGGTCTGTGGTGCACGGGATGCCGTCGGACTCCTCGGGCCCAAGGTCGCACACCCCGACCATCGCGCCCCGCCGACCGCCCCGGCGCCATGCGCCGGCCATCTGTGTCAGCAGGTCCCGCGTCGGCACCAGGACCAGCACCCGCCGCGCGGAAAGCCGCCGCGCTGATTCCACAGCAATCAGCGTCTTGCCTGATCCGGTCGCGGCGATTACCTGCGTGCGTAGACCCTCCGGGGGAATGTTCCCCCCGGGTGGGTCCTGAAGGTGATTCACCACGGCGTCTACGGCTTCCGACTGATGCGGTCGCAATTCGATGTGAGGCATTCGGAGACCCGCTTTCTGCTCGGCTATACAGAGGTGACGAGTGGAGATTTCCCGTTGTCATCAGTGGTACTGACGGACCAGAATTTCCTCCGCACGTGCTGAGGGGAGGAGCCGGGGGAGGGGGTGCGTGCTGAGCCCAGACTCTATCCCGAGGGTGTGTCATGACGCACGAAGGTTGGGGAAGGGTCGTCAGATTGGCTGGTTCTGGTGTGGGTTGGATCTCCCGGTTGTTGGGCCCCTGAGTTGGGGGCCTCGGGCCCGGCGGAGTGAGCGGGGTGACACTCCGTCAGTCCAGCGGTCGGCAACCAGCATCGGCACCGCTGCTGCTTCAGGCGGGCGCGGAGCGCACGCCGTTCGCCCGGAGACGGGGCGCGGAGCGGCCCGGCACCGGGCAGGAATCCGGCGGAGCCGGATTCCCCTCGACCGCGTCAGCGGTCGAGGCCCGGAACGGAGTTCCGGGCTTATTCCGCGCTTGCGCGGAATCCGCCGCGTAGCGGCGGCGCGTCGCGTCTGCGGAGCAG
>NZ_KQ948384.1:0-44190 GCF_001514055.1 Streptomyces corchorusii
AGGGTGAACTCATGCGCTATGACCTCGTCATCTTCGACAACGACGGTGTCCTCGTGGACAGTGAGCCCATATCCAACCGGCTCCTGGCCGCCTATCTGACCGAGCTGGGGCACCCCACCTCGTACGAGGACTCCATCCGCGATTACATGGGGTCGGCGATGCACCGGATCCATGACCTGATCCTGGAGCGGACGGGACAGCGGCTGCCCGTGGATTTCGACGAGGTCTTCCACGCGCGGGTGTTCGCCGCGTTCGAACGGGAGTTGCGGCCCGTGCCCGGGGTGGCCGGCGTACTGGAGAAACTGGCCGCGGACGGGGTGCCGTACTGCGTGGCCTCCTCGGGGAGCCATGCGCGGATCCGGGTGGGGCACCGGACGACCGGGCTCGACCGGTGGTTCTCGGAAGAGCGCGTCTTCAGCTCGGAGGATGTCGGGCGGGGCAAGCCGGCGCCGGACCTGTTCCTGCACGCGGCCGAGCGGATGGGCGTGGCCCCCGGGCGGTGCGTGGTCGTGGAGGACTCCCCGCTGGGCGTACAGGCGGCTGTCGCGGCCGGGATGGACGTGTGCGGGTTCACCGCGATGACGCCGGCGGCGAAGCTCGCGGGTGCCGGTCAACTCTTCTCCCGCATGGACCAGTTGCTCGACCTGCTGGTGTGACCCCGGTCGGCCCTGCGGGCTGACATATGTCATGCGGAGCTCCGGACGAACGTTCCTACTGCCGGACCCGGCCCGGGGGCGAAGCTGAGGGCATGACGAAGAACACGGGGAACCAGGGCCGGAAGCCGAGCGTGCTGGACAACTTGGGGCCGCTGCTCATCGATGTGGCGCTGCCGCTCGGCTCGTACTACCTCTTCAAGGACGCCTTCGGGATGAGCACCTTCGCGGCGCTCGCCTGGAGCAGTGTCGTACCGGCGGTGCGGACCGCGTGGGGACTGGTCAGGGAGCGCAGGACCAACGCGCTGGCGGGTCTGATCCTCGTCGTGAACGTCGTGTCCCTGCTGCTGAGTTTCGTCTCGGGTGACCCGCGGCTGATGCTGGCCAAGGACAGCGCGGTCAGCAGCACGGTGGCCATCGGCATCCTGGTGTCCGTCCGGCTCGGCAGGCCGATGATGACCGCGGGCATGAAGCCCTTCGTGGTGAAGGGCGACGCGGCCAGGGAAACCGCCTGGCAGCGGCTGGTGTCCGGGGCGGCGGCCGAGTCCGTGGCCTTCCGGTCCAGGGAGCGGGCGTTCTCCGTGGTGTGGGGGCTGGTCCTGCTGGCCGAGTGCGTCGTGCGGGTCGTGGGTGCCTACACCGTCCCCGTGGACACCATGGTGTGGCTGGGCTCCGTCGTCATGGTCGCCGCCATGGTGATCGGTTTCGTGGTCAGCGGTGGGCTGGCGGCGGGGCCGATGGAGCGGATGCTCTCGGCCGAGGTGGCGGTCGGCCGGGCGGAACGGCCCGAGGTGGCCGTGGCCGCCTGATCGCCGAGCCGAGCCGGGCGAGTCGAGCCGGGCGAGCCGAGCCGGGCGAGTCGAAGCCCGGACCGAAGCTGAGGCGAATTCACCTTTGGCTGGATCTACCCAGCGGTAGCCCGGGGCCCTACTCTCGCCGCCATGACTGATGTGCTGCGGCGCGGCAGGGCCTCGCTGGCGTTCGGCTTCTTCGCCCAGGGCGTCGCCTTCGCCCTGCTGGTGACGCGCATCCCGGCCATCCAGGACCGGTACGGGGTCTCCGACGCGCTGCTGCCGGTCTTCCTGGCCGCCGTGCCGATCCTCGCCGGGGTCGGCAGCGTGGGCACCGAGCACCTGGTGAAGCGGGTACGGCCCAGCCGGCTGCTGCGCTGGTCCCAGCCGGTGGTGCTGCTGGCGCTGCTCGGCGTCGGGACGGGCGGGCAGGGACAGGTGGCCGTACTGGCCGTCGCACTGGGCGTGTTCGGCCTGGCGGTGGGCGCGCTGGACGCGTCCATGAACATGCTCGGCGTCAGCCTCCAGCGGTCGTACGGGCGCAGCATCATGCTCGGCTTCCACGCCGTCTACAGCCTGGGCGCGATCCTGGGGGCCTCGCTGGCCTGGGCGGGGGCGCACTGGCACCTCGCGCTGTGGGTGTCGTACCTGCCGGTGGTGGCCGTGCTGCTGCCGGCGGCGCTGGTGGGGAGCCGGTGGTACGTCGACGGGGAGCCCGTGCCCGCTCCGGAGCCCACCGCGGAGCAGGGGACCGTCGTCTTCAAGCTGCTGCTGCCGCTGTGCTTGGTGATGATGTTCGCCTACATCGGGGACTCGACCGTCTCCAACTGGAGCGCCAAGTACCTGAAGGACGTGCTGGGCAGCTCGGAGCAGCTGGCGACCGTGCCGTACAACGTGTACATGGTGACCACGCTCGTGGGGCGGGCCCTCGGGGACCTCGGGGTGCGGCGGTTCGGGGCCGTGGCGGTCGTACGGCTCGGGGCGGTGGTCGCGGCCGGCGGGTTCGCGGTGGTGGCCGCGGCGCCCGGCGCGTGGGCCGGGATGCTCGGGTTCACCCTGCTGGGGCTGGGGTTGTGCGTACTGGTGCCGCAGACGTTCGCGGCGGCGGGCCGGTTGTTCCCCGGGGCCTCGGACGCGGCGGTCGCACGGCTGAACATCTTCAACTACGTGGGGTTCCTGGTCGGCGCGCCGCTGGTGGGCGCTCTCGGTGACGCGTGGAGCTACCGGGGGGCCATGCTCGTGCCGATGGTGTTGGTGCTGGTGACACTGGGGTACGCCAGGTCGTTCTCCGCTCAACCGGACCGATACGGTGGCGGGCATGAGCGGCCGCGCACAGCTGATGTGGGACGAGGCAGTAACGGGCTATGACTTCGGTCGGAACCACCCGATGGATCCGGTCCGGCTGGAGCTGACCCGCCGGCTGGTCGGTGCCTTCGGGCTCGACCGGGAGGTGGCGGTCGTCGCGGCGAAGCCGGCGGGCGAGTCCACGCTCCGGCTGGTCCACCGGGAGGACTACATCGACGCCGTGAAGGCCGCGTCGGCCGATCCGGCGGGGGCCGACGGCTCGTACGGGCTGGGGACGCTCGACGATCCCGCGTTCGCCGGGATGCACGAGGTGTCCGCGCTGATCGCCGGGCAGTCGGTGGGGGCGGCCGAGGCGGTGTGGCGGGGGGACGCCGAGCACGCCGTGAACTTCGCGGGCGGCCTGCACCACGCCATGCCCGGCGGGGCGTCGGGGTTCTGCGTCTACAACGACGCGGCGCTCGCCATCGCGCGGCTGCTGGAACTGGGGGCCGAGCGGGTCGCCTACGTGGACGTCGACGTGCACCACGGGGACGGGGTGCAGGCCGCGTTCTGGGAGGACCCGCGGGTGCTGACGATCTCGTTGCACGAGCACCCCCGTACGTTGTTCCCGCAGACCGGGTGGCCGCAGGAGACCGGGGCGGGCGCGGGGGAGGGGGCCGCGGTGAACGTGGCGCTGCCGGCCGGGACCGGGGACGCCGGGTGGGTACGGGCCTTCCACGCCGTGGTGCCGGAGCTGCTCGCGGAGTTCCGGCCGCAGGTCCTCGTCACCCAGCACGGGGCCGACACGCACTTCGAGGATCCGCTCGCGCACCTGGCGGTCTCGCTGGACGCGCAGCGGGCGGTGCAGATGGCGTGTCACGACCTGGCGCACGAGTACGCCGGGGGCAGGTGGCTCGCGCTGGGCGGCGGCGGGTACGCGGTGGTGGATGTCGTACCGCGGTCGTGGACGCATCTGGTGGGGATCGCGGCCGGGAAGCCGGTCGCCCCGGAGGCGGTGATCCCCGAGGCGTGGCGGCAGGACGTGTTCGCCCGGACGCGGCAGTCGGGGCCGTGGCGGATGACGGACGGGCTGTGGCCGGTGTCGTGGGCGTCCTGGGAGGAGGGGTACGACCCCGCCGACCGGGTCGACCAGGCGGTGCTGGCGACCCGCCGGGCCGTGTTCCCGTTGCGCGGGCTCCTTCCCTGACGACCGCGCCCACCCCTGGCCGGCGTTAGGCCAACCGTGCGGACTTCCGGCGTTTCCGTCCCGTCCGCACCCCCCATGGGCCACCATCGCATCCGTGTCGACCGCCGCCCGTCTTCGCGCGCATCTGGTGGCCGCCCGGCTGGCCGGGGTGGTGGCGACGTCGCGGGAGGACAGCCTGCGGAGTTACCGGCTGTTCGCCGCCCGGGACCCACGCGTGTTGATCGGGATCGATCCCGAAGGGTCGTGGGGAGTCCGGGACTTGCTCGGGTTGATGGCGGAGAAGTGCGGGGTTTCGGCCGATCTCCGGTACATTTCCGGACCGGATGTGATCGACCCGGAGCGGACGCTCGCCGCGCTGGACGCGTTCGCCGGGCGGATCCGGGAGGTGGCCCGGCGTGGCGCGCCCGTGTTGCTGGGCACCGGGCACCCGCGTCCGCTGCTCGGTTTCTACGCCGGTCTCGCAGACGCCTTGTCGGCGGCGGGATGTGAGGTCCTCACCCCGGCGCAGGGTCGCTGTGTCGACATATTGACCCGGTTCGGCCTACGTACCCATCGCCTCGACTACGTACGAGGGGTTGCCCTGGTGCGGGAACCGGCGAGCGGGCGCCCGGGGCGTGAGCCGGGCGCCCACAGCCACTCGCCGCTCCCGGTTCGGGTCGCGCTGGACGCCGCGGCGGAGGCCGGCGGGCCGCTGCCGGAGCTGGTCGTGGGGGACCACGGGTGGGTCTGCGGTGCTGGTCAGCTCGGGTTTGAGGCCATCGGTCTGGCCGACACGGATGATCCCGCGCTGTTCGTGGGAGAGGCCGAGGGGCGGGTGTCCGTCGCCGTTCCGGTTGATGACGCAGTGCGGTCTGCTCACTACCTGCCGTTGATCCGCTACGTACTCAATCGAGCGTGTCTGTCACAGTAGGCCGCCGATGGGTGCACCTCTTCCCCACTCGCATCACCCGCCCCTAGTCTGGGGAGTGAGCACGCAACGACGAAGAGTCACCGGAAGGGGAAGCCGGTGGCCGTCGAGTGCGGAAGGTTCAGGTGTGTCATGGCTGCAGCTGGCGAGAGGCCTCTGAACGAGGTTCAGTTCCTTACCGTGGCGGAGGTCGCCTCGGTGATGCGAGTGTCCAAGATGACCGTGTACCGCCTGGTGCACAGCGGTCATCTGCCCGCGATCCGGGTGGGACGGTCGTTCCGCGTCCCGGAACAAGCGGTACACGAGTACCTCCGCGACAGCTATGTGGGGGTGGAGACGGCCTGACGACGACCCCCGGGTGACCCGGGGGGACCCCCTCGATTACGACCTCGGCGCTCGGTTGGGTAGGCTAGCCCCTCGTAGGTCGTGTGGGCCCATGGCGCCCAAACAACCGAGTGATGAGAAGTGAGCGAGGGTAGTCGTGGGCTCTGTTATCAAGAAGCGGCGCAAGCGGATGGCCAAGAAGAAGCACCGCAAGCTGCTCAAGCGCACGCGCGTTCAGCGCCGTAACAAGAAGTAAGCGGCGCCGCGAGAGCGTGGCCCTGTGGCCCCCCACCAGCAGTGGTGGGGGGCCACAGGCATATACCGATGGGGGAATTTCCGTCGCCGGTGGCACCTGGGGTCATCACAGCGCAACATCGACCGGCTAGGTTGGCCGCACACGGGGAACGCGGGATACCGGTTACGCGGGAAGGAAGGCACTGGTCTTGGGACGGATCGTGCTCGTCACCGGAGTCGCCCGGCAGCTCGGCGGCCGGTTCGTGCGGCGGATCCAGCGGGACCCGGAGGTCGAGCGGGTGATCGCCGTGGACGCGGTGCCGCCGGCGCACCACCTGGGCGGCGCCGACTTCGTCCAGGCCGACATCCGGCAGCCGACCATCGCCCGGGTGCTCGCCGAGACCGGCGCGGACACCGTCGTCCACCTGGACGTCACGGGCACGGCCCTGGGCGGCGGCAGCCGGGCCACGGTCAAGGAGACCAACGTCATCGGCACCATGCAACTGCTCGGCGCCTGCCAGAAGTCGCCGACCGTGCGGCGGCTGGTGGTGAAGTCCAGTACGAACGTCTACGGCTCCGCGCCACGCGATCCGGCCGTCTTCACCGAGACGACCCCGCCCAAGTCGCTGCCCAGCGGCGGCTTCGCGAAGGACGCCGTCGAGGTGGAGGGGTACGTGCGCGGGTTCGCCCGGCGGCGGCCGGACGTCGCCGTGTGCGTGCTGCGGTTCGCCAACATCCTCGGGCCGGCCGCGGACACCCCGCTCGCCTCGTACTTCGCGCTGCCCGTCCTGCCGACCGTGTTCGGCTACGACCCGCGGCTTCAGTTCGTGCACGAGGACGACGTCATCGAGGTGCTGCGGATCGCCTCGCACGAGCCGCGCCGGGGCACCCTGAACAGCGGCACCTTCAACATCGCCGGGGACGGCGTGCTGCTGCTCTCGCAGTGCTCGCGGCGGCTCGGGCGGCCCACCGTGCCGCTGCTGCTGCCCGCGGTCACCTGGGCCGGCTCCCTGGTGCGTACGCTCGGTATGACGGACTTCTCGCCGGAGCAGATCCGGCTGCTCACCCACGGGCGGGTGGTGGACACCGTCGAGATGCGCGAGACGCTGGGCTTCACGCCCCGCTACACGACGGCCGGGACCTTCGCGGACTTCGCGCGCGGCCAGGGCGCCGGGCTGCTGCCGCCGCAGAGCCTGGCGGCGGCCGTCGACCGGGTCGCCGCGCTGACCGCGAGGGCGGGCGGCCACCCCCAGACGCACAGCGCCAACTGAGGAGAGCGGCAACGATGGCGGACGCCAAGGTCATTCCGTTCGACGACGACCGGTCCCGAGGAAGCGCCGCCCAGCGCCAGCCGCGGCGGCGGAGCGGGGGGAGCCGGCTCGGTGCGCTCGGGGAGCCGGGGGAGATGGGCGCGGTCCAGCCGCTGCCGGGGCGGGAGCGGGCGCGGGAGGATGCTCCTGTGAGCCGCGAGGAGGAGCCGGTGGAGGCCGTGGAGGACGACGGGCGGGGCGGCGGCCTGGAGCGGCGGGTGGCGGCCGGGCTGGCCTTCCTGCGGCGCCGGCTCACCGGCGACTACGAGGTCGACGACTTCGGCTACGACGAGGAACTGACCGACCAGGTCCTGATGTCGCTGCTGCGGCCGGTGTACGAGAAGTACTTCCGGGTCGAGGTGAAGGGCATCGAGAACATCCCGGCCGAGGGCGGGGCGCTGATCGTCGCCAACCACTCCGGGACGCTGCCGCTGGACGGGCTGATGATGCAGGTGGCGGTGCACGACCACCACCCGGCCGGCCGCCATCTCCGCCTGCTCGCCGCCGACCTGGTCTTCGTGCTGCCGGTGGTCAACGAGCTGGCCCGCAAGCTGGGGCACACCCTCGCCTGCGCGGAGGACGCGGAACGGCTGCTGGGGCAGGGCGAGCTGGTCGGGGTGATGCCGGAGGGCTTCAAGGGGATCGGGAAGCCGTTCGGCGAGCGGTACAAGCTCCAGCGGTTCGGCCGGGGCGGCTTCGTCTCCACGGCCCTGCGGCAGGGTGTGCCGATCGTCCCGTGCTCGATCGTCGGGGCGGAGGAGATCTACCCGATGATCGGCAACGCCAAGACGCTGGCGCGGGTGCTGGGTTTCCCGTACTTCCCGCTGACGCCGACGTTTCCCTGGCTCGGGCCGCTGGGTGCGATTCCGCTGCCCACGAAGTGGACGATCCAGTTCGGTGAACCGATTCCGACGGACGGGTATCCGCCGGAGGCGGCGGAGGACCCGATGCTGATGTTCAACCTGACCGATCAGGTGCGGGAGCAGATCCAGCACACGCTGTACAAGCTGCTGGTGCAGCGGCGCTCGGTGTTCTTCTGAGCCGCCGGTGAACGGCGTCGAGGGCGCCCCTGCTCGGAAAAGGGGCGCCCTCGATGCCGTTGCCGTGTCGTGTCAGTCCGCGTTCTCCCCGTCGATGCCCAGGCCCGGGAGCAGGTCGGGGATGAGCGGGGGGATCGTGACGTCCGGCTGGCCCGTGGGGGACTTGCCGGCGGACGGGGACGTGGTGTCGGACCCGGTCTTCGGCGGGTCGAGCAGACCGCCCGTGTCACCGCCGATGAGCCCGTCGCCGCTGCTGCCGGTGGCCGGGCCGCTCGGCGTGCCGGTGCCGGTGTGCTTGCCGGCGGACGGGGTGTTCCCGGCGCTGGGCGTGGTGGACCGGTGGCTGCCGGAGGAGCCGGGGGACGCCGGGCCGGAGCCGCCCGGGTGCCTGCCGTCGCCCGGCTGTGCGGGTGGCTGGGGCAGCAGGGACTGGAGCGGGGCGACCTCTTCGTCTATGGCGTCGAAGACCGAGGACACCTGCTGTTTCACATCGCCCAGTTGCGTGGGCAGCTTGTCGCTGAGCGCGCTCCATGCCTGGCGGTGGGACCGGGAGAACGTGGACAGCGCCTGGATGGGGCCGAGCGAGTCCGGGTCGGCCTGATAGGCCGCGTGGAGCAGGCGGTGGCCCTCGGTGACGTCGTGCTGCATCCCGGACAGGGTGCGGCGGATCTCACCGATGGACTCGTGGTCCAGATGGCCGCCCCGGCCGCGCTCCAGCAGCCGTCGGGCCTCGCTGAGGCGGGTGGAGGCCTGGTCGAGGTAGGTCTGGCCGCGCTGGTCGTCGCCGTCGGTCAGGTAGTTGAGCTTGAAGTCCTCGATGCCGCGTTTCAGTCCGTACAGCGAGTCGCCGGGCAGGGCGTCGGAGCTGGCGGCGGCGACTCCGCCGAAGGCCCCGGCGGCCACGCCCACGCTGAGCCCGCCGGCCGCGAGGCCCTTGGTCAGTCTCGTGCGCGGGCGGAGCTTGCCCAGCGGGCTCGCCCGGTGCGCGCCCTTGGCCCGGTGGGACCGCTGCTGCGGTACCGACGCGTCCGCCGCCCCGGTCCCCTCCTGGAGCATGGCCTCCATCGCGGCCACCAACTGGGCCCGCTGGACGACCTTGACCTCGGGGTCGAGCTGCGGTCTGGGCAGCGCGCCGAGACCCTCCGCCAGGGCCAGCAGCTCGCCCTGCTCGGTCCGTTCCCCGGTGGTCGGCGGTGCTCCCGCCTGGCCAACGGACTGCTCGGCCGCCGTGTCCCGGTCGGACTGCTCCTCCAGGGCCTGGGCGAAGGCGTTCGCCCGCCGGTGCGCCGATACGTTCGCGATCACTGGCGGCACCTCCTCTCGTCATGACGGTCGACTCCCCAGGGGGTCCTGAGGGTTGCACGCCCCCGGCACTTCCACGCGATCGAGCGATCGGGGTCGGCCAGGACGTGACCACAGGGAGCCTGTATCCCGCACAACGACTGGCGCGGCACTTGGGTTACGGACGGCGGATGACCGGATCGGAAAGGCAACGGACTTTCACCGTCGGTGAGTTGACCGTCGCCCTGGGTCACGTGGTTCAGCGGGCGTCGTCCGGCAGCAGCCGGGCGAGGGTGCGTACGGCGCGGTACTGGAGGGTCTTGATGGCGCCCTCGTTCTTGCCCATGACCCGGGCGGTCTCGGCGACCGAGAGGCCCTGGAGGAAGCGGAGCGTCACGCACTCCTGCTGCTGGGGGTTGAGCCGCCGTACGGCGTCGAGCAGGGCGGCGTTCGACAGGGACTCCAGGACGGAGTCCTCCGGGGAGCGTTCGACCTCGTTGGCGTCGAGCATCTCGCCGGTGGTGACCTCCAGCCGGAAGCGGCTGGACTTGAAGTGGTCGGCGACCAGGTTCCGGGCGATGGTGACCAGCCAGGCGCCGAAGTCGCGGCCCTGCCAGGTGAAGGTGCCGATCCTGCGCAGCGCCCGCAGAAATGTCTCACTGGTGAGGTCCTCGGCGGTCGCCCGGCCGCCGACGCGGTAGTAGATGTAGCGGTAGACGGTGTCGCTGTACTGGTCGTAGAGCCGTCCGAAGGCCTCGGCCTCCCCGGCCTGCGCGCGTTCGACCAGGTCCATCATCCGGGCGCTGTCGCTGTCGGCGGCCGGGCGGCGGGCGGTGGCCGCGCCGGTGGCCCGCCCCCGTCTGCCGACGGCGGCGCTGCCGTCGGCCAGTGCGTAGCACGGGCCGGCGGGCGCGGCGGCGGCGAAGGCGGGGACGGCGTACGCGGTGGGGACGAAGCCGCGCAGCGACTCTTTGACCGTTGCGACTGTTGCGCGCAGCTTAGCCAGGCCCGAGGCGTCAACCCCGACGTGTGGGTACACGGGACTCCCAGAGGCAGAGCTTCCATCACGTGCAGTGCGGGACCTTTCACCCGTCGTAGCGACGGAGGGGTACCGGTTTGCGTCTGAGGAGAATAACGCTTCGTGCAGGGCCTGCTACACCGAGTTGCTCAAATCATCGATTGCGTCGCATCCGTAACCGTTTGATGGTGGGTCAAGTTTCGCAAGATGATCGCTTGTTGACCGTAAAGAGGCCGGTTTCGGTGAGGAGCGGCGCGTGTTGAAATGGCCGCGGCATAATTCGTGCGCGCGGGACCCCCGTGGCGGCTATCGGCGCCGTCGGCTCAGGGCGATCGCCGCCGCCGTGCCGCCGGCCACCGCGCCGACCCCGGCCGCCGCCGGGATGCCGACCTTCGCCGCCTTGCGGCCGGTGCGGTAGTCGCGCAGGCGCCAGTCCTTCTCGCGGGCGTGCCTGCGCAGCTTGGCGTCCGGGTTGATGGCGTAGGGGTGGCCGACCAGGGACAGCATCGGGATGTCGTTGTGGCTGTCGCTGTAGGCCGCGCAGCGGGACAGGTCCAGCCCCTCCGCGGCGGCGAGCGCGCGGACCGCCTCGGCCTTGGCCGGTCCGTGCAGCGGCTCGCCGACCAGCTTGCCGGTGTAGACGCCGTCGACCGACTCGGCCACCGTGCCGAGGGCGCCCGTGAGGCCGAGACGGCGGGCGATCACCTGGGCGATCTCCACCGGGGCCGCGGTGACCAGCCACACCTTCTGGCCGGCGTCCAGGTGGGCCTGGGCGAGGGCGCGGGTGCCCGGCCAGATGCGGTCGGCCATGTACTCGTCGTAGATCTCCTCGCCGATCGACTCCAGTTCGGCGACCCGGTGGCCCTTGACGATCGACAGCGCGGAGTCGCGGGCGTCCTGCATGTGCTCGGGGTCCTCGACGCCGGCCAGCCGGAACCACGCCTGCTGCCAGGCGAACCTGGCGAGGTCGCGGGTCTCGAAGAACTTCCGCTTGTACAGCCCCCGGCCGAAGTGGAACAGCGCGGCGCCCTGCATGACCGTGTTGTCGAGGTCGAAGAAGGCGGCGGCCCGGTCGTCGCCGATCACCGGGAACTGAGGTTCCTCCGGCGTGGCACGCGGGGCTTCCTGCGAGGACTTGCGGGCGGCCTCCGCCGAGGCCTCGCCTGCCAACACGCTCCGCGCCGTGGCGGAGCGCCTACGGGGAGTGAGCCATCCGAGAGCGGCCATGTCGTGAGCATAGCCAGTCCGCCCGGTGGTTCCGGCGACCGGAGGTTGGGAGGTTGTGAACTCTGCGCGGCCGGGTCGTTAAGGAAGCGATCCGGAACGGGCGCCGGGCGCGCGAGAATGGCCGGTATGAGTCCGCTCTTCCGACGCAAGGCCGAGCCGCGCGCGCGGCTGGTCACCCTCATCCGCAAGCCGGGCTGCCATCTGTGCGACGACGCGCAGGCGGTGGTCGAGAAGGTGTGCGGCGACCTCGGCGTGCCGTGGGAGCCGAAGGACATCACCGAGGACCCCGAGCTGCACGACCGCTACTGGGAGCAGATCCCCGTCGTACTGGTCGACGGTGAACAGCACACCTTCTGGCGCGTGAACGAGGAGCGTCTGCGCCGGGCACTGACCGACTAGTCCAAACCGGCCCGAAAGTCGCTTAGGATCGACGGCGGTTTGGTCTCGGGGGCGGGATTCGTGAGGAGTGTGTACGGTTTTGCCCCCAGTAACGAAGGAGCATCGGTGCGTATGCGCCGGTTCCCGGCCAGGGCGCAAAAGTTGCGTGACCCCGGTCACTTCTGCCGGGCAAATCGGACACCATCTTTGTGCACGCGTTCACAAAGACATAGCCTGCTGTCGACGGGGCGGTCTGGGGACGTATGACCGCCTACAGCCCCGCTCTACCCGCAGGAGCACCGTGGCAACTGGCCGAACACACCGACCGGCGACCCGTAGCCGAGGGATTCCCGAGGCTACCGTCGCCCGGCTTCCGCTGTACCTCCGAGCCCTGACCGCACTGTCGGAGCGCTCGGTCCCCACGGTCTCCTCCGAGGAGCTGGCCGCGGCGGCGGGGGTCAACTCCGCCAAGCTGCGCAAGGACTTCTCGTACCTGGGCTCCTACGGAACGCGCGGTGTCGGCTACGACGTGGAGTATCTCGTCTACCAGATCTCCCGCGAACTCGGCCTCACCCAGGACTGGCCGGTCGTGATCGTCGGTATCGGCAACCTCGGCGCCGCCCTCGCCAACTACGGCGGTTTCGCCTCCCGCGGCTTCCGGGTCGCCGCCCTGATCGACGCCGACCCGGCGATGGCCGGCAAGCCGGTCGCGGGCATCCCCGTGCAGCACACCGACGACCTTGAGAAGATCATCGAGGACAACGGCGTGTCCATCGGTGTGATCGCCACCCCGGCCGGCGCCGCCCAGCAGGTCTGTGACCGGCTCGTGGCCGCCGGCGTGACCTCCATCCTGAACTTCGCGCCGACCGTGCTGTCCGTCCCGGACGGCGTCGACGTGCGCAAGGTCGACCTCTCGATCGAACTCCAGATCCTCGCCTTCCACGAGCAACGCAAGGCCGGTGAGGAGACCGCCGCGGGCGACGGCGCGCTGCCCGCCGCCGCTCCCCGGGGCGCGACCGCCGACGACTCCGCCGACCAGGGGCCCGACGGGGACGTCCCCGCCGTGATGCCGGCATGAGCCTCCTCGTCGTCGGACTGAGCCACCGCAGTGCCCCGGTCAGCGTGCTGGAGCGGGCCGCGCTGAGCGCGGACGCCCAGGTCAAGCTGCTCCAGGACACGGTCGCCGCCGAGCCCGCCGGCGAGGCCGCGGTGCTCGCCACCTGCAACCGCATCGAGCTGTACGCCGACGTGGACAAGTTCCACGCCGGTGTCGCCGAGCTGTCCACGCTGCTCGCCCAGCACAGCGGGGTCGGCCTGGAGGAACTCACCCCGTACCTCTACGTGCACTACGAGGACCGGGCCGTCCACCACCTGTTCTCGGTGGCCTGCGGGCTCGACTCGATGGTCGTCGGCGAGGGGCAGATCCTCGGTCAGATCAAGGACTCGCTGGCCCGCGCCCAGGAGCTGCACACCGCCGGCAAGCTGCTGAACGACCTGTTCCAGCAGGCCCTGCGGGTCGGCAAGCGCGCCCACTCCGAGACCGGCATCGACCGCGCGGGCCAGTCCCTGGTCACCTTCGGCCTGGAGCAGCTGGCCGTCGGGACGCCCGTCCCCGAGTGGGCCGCGGGCAAGAAGGCGCTGATCATCGGCGCCGGATCGATGTCGTCCCTGGCCGCCGCGACCCTCGCGCGCGCCGGGGTCGCCGAGGTCGTCGTCGCCAACCGCACCTTCGAGCGTGCCGAGCGGCTCGCCGAGATCCTCACCGGGTCCGACGAGAACGAGGTGACCGCCCGCGCGGTGCGCATGGACGCGGTGGCCGCCGAGCTGACACGTGCCGACGTCGTCGTCTCCTGTACCGGGGCGACGGGCCTGGTGCTCACGGCGGAGGCGGTCGCGCACGCGGTCGAGGGCCGTACCGGCACCCCCGTCGCCGACACCGGTGCCACGGCCGCGCAGCCGGAGGCCGTGCGGACCGAGGCCCCCCCGCGGTCCACCGGCGCCGGCGCAGACGAGAACTGCCCCCTGGACCTGGCCGCCGTACAGCCCGGCTTCTCCGTGATGGGCGAGGCCGCCGTGGCCGGTATGGACGCGGCCACCCTGGAGCAGCACGCGGCCTGGGTCGCGGGAGGCACCCTCGACCGCCGGGAGCGCCGGACGCCCGAGGCGGACGCCGAGCTGATCACCGCGCTCGCCGCGACCGCCGCCACCGTCGGCCGGATCCCCGAGCGGCGCAGGCCCGAGCCGGTCGCCGAGCGGCCCGCACCCTTCTTCTTCCTGCTCGACCTGGCCATGCCCCGCGACATCGACGCGGCCGCGCACCGGCTGGCCGGGGTCCGCCTGGTCGACATCGAGTCGCTGGCGGAAGCCTCCGCCGACGCGCCGATGGCGGCCGACGTCGACCAGGTCCGGCGTATCGTCTCCGACGAGGTCGCGGCCTTCGGCGCGGCACAGCGGGCGGCGCACATCACGCCCACCGTCGTCGCGCTGCGCACCATGGCCGCCGACGTCGTCGCCAGTGAGATCGCCCGCCTCGACGGCCGTCTGCCCGACCTGGACGAACGCCAGCGCGGCGAGATCCGCCAGGCCGTGCACCGGGTCGTCGACAAGCTGCTGCACGCGCCGACCGTACGGGTCAAGCAGCTCGCGGCCGAGCCCGGCGGCGCCGGGTACGCCGACGCGCTGCGCACCCTGTTCGACCTCGACCCCGAGACGGTGGCCGCCGTCTCCCGGGCCGGGGACAGCACAGACACGAAGGACCGACCGGCATGACTGAGAAGGCGTTGCGGCTGGGGACCAGGCGGAGCAAGCTCGCCATGGCCCAGTCCGGGCAGGTGGCGCAGGCCGTCCGCCAGGTGACCGGGCGGCCCGTCGAGCTGGTCGAGATCACCACCTACGGCGATGTCTCCCGCGAGGCGCTCGCGCAGATCGGCGGCACCGGCGTGTTCGTCACGGCGCTGCGCGACGCGCTGCTGCGGGGCGAGGTCGACTTCGCGGTCCACTCGCTCAAGGACCTGCCGACCACGCAGCCCGAGGAGCTGGTCCTGGCCGCCGTACCGGTGCGCGAGGACCCGCGGGACGTGATCGTCGCGCGTGACGCGCTGAAGTTCACGGACCTGCCGCGGGGCGCCCGCATAGGCACCGGTTCGCCGCGCCGCATGGCGCAGCTGAACGCGTACGCCCGGACCCACGGCCTGGACATCGAGACCGTCCCGATCCGCGGCAATGTCGACACCCGGATCGGATACGTCCACGCCGGCGAGCTGGACGCGGTCGTACTGGCCGCGGCCGGACTGAACCGGATCGGCCGGATCGACGAAGTGACCGACTTCCTGTCGGTCGACACCGTTTTGCCCGCCCCCGGCCAGGGGGCCCTGGCGATCGAGTGCAGGGCGGGGAACACCGCCCAAGACGCCGCACTCGTCGCCGCGCTCGGCGAGCTCGACGACCCGTTCACCCGGGCCGCCGTCACCGCCGAGCGGTCACTGCTCGCCGCCCTGGAGGCCGGTTGCAGCGCACCTGTGGGCGCGCTGGCCGACCTTCTGGCCGACGGGCAGACTGTCAAGGAAATGCGCCTGCGCGGCGTCGTCGGTACGACCGACGGCACCCGCACGGTGCAGCTGTCCACCACCGGTCCCGTGCCCCAGACGCACGACCGGGCGACGGCACTCGGTCGCGAACTCGCCACCGAGATGCTCGCCCAGGGCGCGGCCGGTCTGATGGGGGAGCGAGCACATTGAGCCCCACCACCCTTCCCGCCGGTCCGGAACACGGGCACGTCACCTTCCTCGGTGCCGGACCCGGGGATCCGGGACTGCTGACTCTGCGCGCCGTGGAGGCGCTGTCGAACGCGGACGTCCTGGTCGCCGAGCACGAGGTGCTCGACGTCATCCGGACGCACGCGCGGCAGGGCGTCTCCGTGGTGCAGACGGACGCGGACTCCGCCGCGGTGCCCCCGCCGGGCACGGGCACGCCCCAGCTGACGGTCGTTGACGGCACGTCAACACCCGTCGCCGTCCCGGCCGCTGCCCGGGATGCCGCTCATCTTGTCATGGAGGCCGCGCGGGGCGGCAGGCGGGTCGTCCGTGCGGTGCCCGGGGACCCGGGACTGGATACGTACGCGGCGGAGGAGATGCTCGCCTGCGCCGCCGCCGGGGTGCCCTTCGAGGTCGTCCCCGGTGTCGCGGCGGCGGTCGGCGTGCCCGCGTACGCCGGTGTGCCGCTGCGGGACGCGCACGGCGCGGACGTCCGGTTCGTGGACGCCCGGACCGCCTCCGAACGGTGCTGGACGGAGGTGGGCGCGTCGGACGGCACGGTCGTCGTCTCGACGACCCTGGACTCGGTCGCCGCCGCGGCGGGCGAGCTGGTCTCGGCGGGCCGCAAGCCGGACACCCCGCTGACGGTGACGGTCGCCGGTACGACGACCCGGCAGCGGACCTGGACGGCGACGCTCGGCACGATCGCGCAGACCCTGAAGCAGGCGAAGGTGCTGCCGTCGCCGGACGGCGGCCGGCCGGTGATAGCCGTGGTCGGCGAGCGTTCCGCCGTCGCCCGGCGCGACGAGCTGTCGTGGTTCGAGTCCAAGCCGCTGTTCGGCTGGAAGGTGCTCGTGCCGCGCACGAAGGAGCAGGCGGCGTCGCTCTCCGACCAGCTGCGGTCCTACGGCGCGGTGCCGCACGAGGTCCCGACGATCGCGGTGGAGCCCCCGCGCACCCCGCAGCAGATGGAGCGGGCGGTCAAGGGCCTGGTGACGGGCCGCTACGAGTGGATCGCGTTCACCTCCGTCAACGCGGTGAAGGCGGTCCGGGAGAAGTTCGAGGAGTACGGCCTCGACGCGCGTGCCTTCGCGGGCATCAAGGTGGCCGCGGTGGGCGAGCAGACCGCCAAGGCGCTGGTCGCCTTCGGCGTGAAGCCGGACCTGGTGCCGAGCGGCGAGCAGTCGGCCGCCGGCCTCCTGGAGGACTGGCCCCCCTACGACCCGGTCTTCGACCCGATCGACCGCGTCTTCCTGCCCCGGGCCGACATCGCGACCGAGACCCTGGTCGCCGGTCTGATCGAGCTGGGCTGGGAGGTCGACGACGTCACGGCCTACCGGACCGTGCGCGCGTCGCCGCCGCCGGCGGAGACCCGGGAGGCGATCAAGGGCGGCGGCTTCGACGCGGTCCTCTTCACGTCCTCGTCCACGGTCCGGAACCTGGTGGGCATCGCGGGCAAGCCGCACAACGTGACGGTGATCGCGTGCATCGGCCCGGCCACGGCCAAGACCGCCGAGGAGCACGGGCTGCGGGTCGACGTCATGGCCCCGGAGCCGTCCGTGCACAAGCTGGCGGAGGCGCTGGCGGACTTCGGCATGAAGCGGCGCGCCGCCGCGCTGGAGGCCGGCGACCCGGTGACCCGCCCGAGCGAGCGCCGGCCGGGGGCGCGCAGACGCCGCTCGACGACCTGAGGCACCGGGGGGCTCGGCCCCCCGGACCCCGGGCCCGCCTCCCGTCGTACGACCTCGCGGAAGGTGGGCGGTGGCCGGCCCCTGAGGCGTGGGACGGGGTCGGTGACGCGGTCCCTGGCCGCCGGCATCGCCGTGAACCCGGCCGGTGACCTCGGTGCGGATCCTCGCGGTGTCGTCACAGGACAGCGTTTCCGGGCCGGTCGGAACCGGGTCGGTGTTCGGTGACGGACCGTCCGGTGTCCTTCCCGACCGTGCCCGGGGGCTGCCGCGTCCGACACCGCGTCGGCAAAGGCGCAGGCCCGGCGGGCGTAGCGTAGAGGGCATGACGAAGTACGGTTCCTTCCCCGGTACGCGTCCCCGACGGTTGCGCACCACCCCCGTCATGCGCCGCATGGTCGCCGAGACCCGGCTGCACCCCGCCGACTTCATCCTCCCGGCGTTCATCCGGGAGGGCGTCAGCGAGCCGGTGCCGGTCGCCGCGATGCCCGGCGTCGTGCAGCACACCCGGGACAGTCTGAAGAAGGCCGCGCTGGAGGCCGTGGAGGCCGGGATCTCCGGGATCATGCTGTTCGGCGTGCCGGAGGAGGCCAAGAAGGACGCCCAGGGCACCGTCGGCACCGATCCGGACGGGATCCTCCAGGTCGCCCTCCGGGACGTGCGGGCCGAGGTCGGCGACGACCTGCTCGTCATGTCCGACCTGTGCCTGGACGAGTTCACCGACCACGGGCACTGCGGGGTGCTGGACGCCGAGGGGCGCGTCGACAACGACGCCACCCTGGAGCGGTACGCCGAGATGGCCCAGGTGCAGGCCGACGCCGGCGCCCATGTCGTCGGCCCCAGCGGGATGATGGACGGCCAGATCGGCGTCGTCCGGGACGCGCTGGACCAGATCGGCCGCGAGGACGTCGCGATCCTCGCCTACACCGCCAAGTACTCCTCGGCCTTCTACGGCCCCTTCCGCGAGGCCGTCGCCTCCTCGCTCCAGGGCGACCGCAAGACCTACCAGCAGGATCCGGCCAACTGGCGCGAGTCCCTGCGGGAACTGGAGCTGGACCTCACCGAGGGCGCCGACATGGTGATGGTCAAGCCGGCCGGCCCCTACCTCGACATCCTCGCCCGGGTCGCGGACGCCGTGGACGTGCCCGTCGCCGCCTACCAGATCTCCGGCGAGTACTCGATGATCGAGGCCGCCGCCGAGAAGGGCTGGATCGACCGGGACCGGGCGATCTTCGAGACCCTGACCGGCATCAAGCGGGCCGGGGCGCGCAACATCCTCACCTACTGGGCCACCGAGGTGGCCCAGAAGCTGAGCCGTTCCCCGTTCACCAGTTGAGGGCGTCGTCCATCTCCTGCTGCCAGTACGTCACCTTCAGCGAGCTGTCGTAGTAGACGCCCTTGGCCGGCAGGGACGGCGTCGCGGACGGGCCCCCGCTGCTGTTCGGGGTGAGGCCCTGGAAGCCCACGGTCAGCTTCCGGGCCGTCATCCCGCCGGTGCCGCTGCCGTCGGCGGCCGACAGCAGCACACCCGCGTACCCCGACTCGCCGGGCGCCAGGGACACCACGGCCTGCGGCTGGGTGTCCCGGTCCGCCTGCGGCACCCACTGCATCTGGTCGAAGCGGAGCACCGGGTAGTACGGCAGCTCGCAGGTCTTGCCGCCGGTGTTCTTCACGGTGATGAGCATGTGGTTGAGGGGCCGGGCGACCGGCTGCGCGGTGACGGTAGTGTTCGCGCCGTTGCACAGCACCACCGAGGCGCCGGAGCCGCCGGAGGTGCCGGCGCGGGTGCCGCCCTGGGAGCCGCGCGTGGCGGGGGAGGCGCTCGGCCGTGGGTCGGGTGCGTGGGTACGGGTCACGGGCGTGCCGTTCGCCGTACGGCCGCCGGTGCCGGCCTGGGGCGTCTTCGACGCGGCCTGCTCCGCCGACGCCGTCGGGGTCGTCGGCAGGCCGGCGCCCTCGTCCTCGGTGCCGGTCCCGTTGCCGCCGCACGCCGTGAGCGCGAGGGCGGCGACGGCGGTGCCGGTGGCGGCGAGCAGACGGATATGGCGCATTCGCATGGCAAGTCCTCTTTCGGGCTGGGCCGGTTGACGTGCTTGGATGGCCACAGCCTGTGGGCGGGTCCGTCCCGGCGGCCAGCAGCGGCCGGGAATCCGGGACGCTGGAACGCCCACACCGGCTTTGACCTGCGGGAACAGTCCCTCCCTGGAACGCCGGGGTGGGACGAGGGGGACGGAGAAACGGTGTCGGGAGGCATGTCCGAGAGCGGTTTCGCCGAGCTGTTGCGGGAGTTGAAGAACCGCTCCGGGCACAGCTACGGCATGCTCGCCAAGCGGCTGCACATGAGTACGTCGACGCTCCACCGGTACTGCAACGGGGACGCCGTACCGGCGGACTACGCGCCGGTGGAGCGGCTCGCCCGGCTGTGCAAGGCCACGCCCGAGGAACTCGTGGAGCTGCACCGGCGGTGGGTGCTGGCGGACGCGTGGCGGGGGCGGAAGGAGCCGTCGCCGGGGACGGAGCCAGCGGCGGTGACGGAGCCGTCGGCGGTGACGGAGCCGTCGGCGGTGACGGAGCCGTCGGCGGTGACGGAGCCGGTGGCTGAACCCGGACCTGGGCCTGAGCCCGTCGCCGGACCTGAGACGGTGTCCGTGGCCGGACCCGAGCCCGAGCCCGAGGCGGTGCGGGCCCCGGCGGCCGGACCGGAAGCCCGGCCGGTGGCGGTGCCTGCTGCGCGTCGGCGCCGCCGTCCCGCCGCCCTCCTCGCCGCCCTGACCGTCACCGCGCTGCTCGGCACCGCGGCGGTCGTACTGAACCTGCCCTCCGGGCACTCCGGGGACGGAGAGCGGGACGGCCGGGACGTCAAGGGCACCGCGGCGACCTGGGGGGCCGCCGCCCGGGACAGCGCGTCGCCGGCGCCGACGGCCGGGAGCCCGGCGCCGCACCGGTCCGCCACCCGCTCGGCCTCGGCCTCGCCCTCACCCGAGGCCCGAGCTGCCCGCAGCGGAACCCCGGCGGGCGGCTCGGCCGCCGCCACGGCCGACCGGGTGACGGCCGCCTCGCCCCTCACCGTCACCACGCACCCCTTCAGCTGGGAGAGCCCCTGCTCCCAGCACTACCTGATCGACCGGCCGCCCACCGCCGTCGCCCCGCCACCGCTGGAGCAGGACGCGCCCGCCTGGGTGGACGTGCACAAGGCGGTCTCGGCGGGGGAGCAGTTCGTCACCTTCACCGTGCAGGGCACCGGCGAGGAGACCGTCGTCCTGGAGAAGCTGTCCGTGCGCATGGCGGGCAAGCGGTCCCCGCTCGCCTGGAACGACTACGCCATGGGCTATCCCGGCGTCGGCTGCGGCGGCGGTGTGCCGACCCACTCCTTCACCGTCGCCCTGGACGCGATGCGCCCCGCGCCCGTACCGGAGGCCGGGAGCCAGGACTTCCCGTTCAAGGTGAGCCGGTCGGACCCCGAGGTCTTCTACGTCACCGCGGACGCGTCCGCCTACGACGTCAGCTGGTACCTGGAGCTGTCCTGGTCCAGCGGGGACCGGCACGGCACGCTGGTGGTCGACGACGCCGGCCGGCCGTTCCGCACCAGCGGCAACAACGGCCGGCCCGCCTACGCCTTCCCCCTCGGCGGCGAGAAATGGGGACCGGCGTCGGAGACGAACTGACGCCGCCGGTTCACTCCCACCAGAAGGACCAGCTCGTGGCGCCGACCAGCTCCTTGGCGTACGCCCCCACGCTCCCCGGGCCGCTCTGCACCACGGCGTTCGGGCACAGGGCGTAGTGCTCGGCGGCCAGCACCTCGGCGACGTCGAGGGCGGTGGGCGGCGCCGCGACGGACACCACCAGGGCGTCCGGCCCGAGCGCCACCACCCGGACCCCGAACCGGTCCTCCCACGACCGCAGCACCGCGCAGACCCGGGCCACGTCGCCGTCGTGGTCCAGGGTGCCGGTCCAGCCGATCGCCGCCGGTATGTCGGCGGACCGGCGGGCCGGTACGAGGGCGAGGTGCGGCTCCTCCACCCACTCGGCCCACGTGCTCAGGTCCTGGTGCAGCGCGTCGGCGACCTGCGCGGCCCGGCTCTCCGGATCGGCGGCCAGGAGTCCGGCGGACGCGAGCCCCGGCCACTGGAGTCCGAACGGCTCGGTCTCCTCGCCGGCGTACCCGTCGGTCTCCTCCGCCCAGTACTCCGACAGCACCTCCTCGGCCTCGTGGTCCCCCGGGTACGACGCCTCGCCCGGCAGCAGCACCCAGTCCTCGGCCCCGGCCCGGCAGCCGGCCAGGTCCACCAGCACCGGCAGCAGCCCGGCACGGGACGCCGGCGCACCCAGCGCCTTCCAGGTGCCGGGCGAGGAGGGCTTCTCCGCGTGCCACAGCAGGGGCTCGTGCCAGGGGCCGTCGTCCGTCTCGTCCACCAGCCTGCCGGGCGGCAGCCGGAGGCCGAGGGAACGCCCACTGGGGTCGGTGGCCAGCTTGGGCAGCGGGTTGGGAAGAGTCGCCATACCGGTGACTGTAAGGCCCGCCACTGACAACGCCGTTGAGCTGCGCGGTCGCCCTGGCGGGCCGGTCGTCCGGCCCGGTGTCAGACCAGGGTCGTGATGCAGAACGGGTGCCCCGCCGGGTCCAGCAGGACCCGCCAGCGGTCCGGCTGCGGCTGGGTCTCCGGCTTGGTCGCGCCCAGCTTCAGCAGCCGCTCCTCGGCCGTGTCCAGGTCGTCCACACCCACCTCGATGTGGGCCTGCTTCTCCTGGGCCGGGTCCGGCCAGGTGGGGCGGCGGTAGTCGGCCAGGCGGTTGAAGCCCAGGCCCGGCGCGCCGTCCTTGCCGCCCAGGAAGACGAAGTCGTCGGAGGTGTAGGCGACGGAGAGGCCGAACATCTCGCCGTAGAAACGGGACAGTTCGACCGGGTCGGCGCAGTCGAAGGTGACGGCGGCATAGCGGAAGACGGGTGCGGAAGCGGTGTCTGTGCTCATGGGGACGACCGTAGGACGTGACCCGGACAGATACGGTCCTGGTCGTGCGGACCCGTGTGGAAAACTTCCGCCCGTGCTCAGCGCCTCCGCCCGCCTGCTCCGCCTGCTCGCGCTGCTCGCCGCCCGGCCCTCCTGGACCTGTGCCGAGCTGGCCGGGCACATGGCCGTCACCGACCGCACGGTCCGGCGGGACATCGCCAGGCTGCGGGAACTGGGGTACACCGTCGACTCCGACGCCGGCCCCTGGGGCGGTTACCGGCTCCGGGCGGGCTCGCGGGTGCCTCCGCTCATCCTGGACGACGAGGAGGCGCTGGCCGTGGCGGTGGGGCTGCGGGAGGCGGCGCTCGGCGGCGCGCTGGGCGGCGACCAGGCGGCCCTGTCCGCGCTGCTGAAGCTGCGGCAGGTGCTGCCGCCCCGGATCGCCGAGCGGCTGGCGCAGTGGGACGACGCCCTCGTACGGCTCGACTGGCCCGAGGAGCCACGCATCCGGCCCGGCATGCTGCTGGAGCTGGCCGCCGCCTGCCGGCGCGGTGAGCGGGTCCGGCTGTCGTACCGCGACGGACAGGACCGGCACACGGTCCGCGACGTCGATCCCTACCGGCTCGTCCACACCGGCCGGCGCTGGTACTTCGTCGCCCGGGACGTCGCCCGGGGCTGGCGGACCTTCCGCGCCGACCGGGTCGAACGGCTCCAGCCCACCGGCCGGCCCGTGGAGATCACCGACCCGCCGGACCCGGCCCGGCTCGTCTCCCGCAACACCGCCAACGGCCCCTACCCGATGTCGGCCACGATCCGGTTGCCGCTGCCCATGGCGGACGCGCTGCGGGTCGTACCCCCCACCGTCGGCACCCACCGCGCCGACGGCCCCGACGCCACCGTCGTGGACATCGGCGGCCCCGACCCGGACGGCCTCGCCCGCTACCTGCTGAGCCTCGCCACCCCCCTGCGCGTCCTCGCCCCGGCCGCCGTACGGGAGGCGCTGGCGCGGCGGGCGCGGGAGCTCGCCGAGGAGAACGCGGCCCGGGAACCGGCGCGGCCGACAGACGTCAGCGGGAGCGTTCCGCCAGTGTGAGCAACAGGTGGGCGGACTCGGCCCGCTGGAAGTCCGAGTGGGCGCCCGCGGGGGCGAGGCGGGTGAGCCTGCCGCCCCGGTAGAGCCAGCCGGCGTCCACGTTGACGATGCGGTGGTCCAGTGCCTGCTGCGGATACACGGCGTTCGTGGGGAGCAGCCGGGTGGGGAACGGGGGCACCGGAGCGGCACCGGCACCGGAGTGCCCGATGCCGGGGGCTCCCTCCGCGCGCAGGTGCCAGAAGCCCGTGGCCCGGTCCCAGCGGGAATGCGTCAGGACCAGCGGCCCCCGAAGCGGCGCGCCCAGGGTCTCCCCGGAGGGGAACAGCCTGGGGAAGTGGCGGAGGAACGCGTCGCGGGGAGCGGCCATCTGGAAGACCAGCATGCTGTCGACCGTGAAGGGCTGCCGGGGGTCCCGGGGGGTGCTCCAGCCGAGGACCGGGGGACGCGGCGGTCGTTCGGCCGCCCGCTGCACCGCCTCGCACAGGAACCGTCCGCCGAAGGAATGTCCCACGAGGTGCAGGTACTGCCCCGCGCGGTTGGCCAGGACCGAGGGGTGGGCCGGATTGGCGCGCCGGTCGTCCAGGTAGCCGAGCAGGTGGGCGAGCACGTAGGGCGCCTGGCCGGCGCCCTGGGCGCTCATCGCGTGCGCCCGGTCCCGGATCCTGCGGTAGCCCCGCAAGGAGGGCAGGCTGGAGGAGGGCCAGCGGACCACCACGCACCAGGGCCGGTAGCCCGCGGTCACGCCCGGATACAGCCCTGGCCGGGCGGACCGCAGGTCCAGCGCGTGCCGCAGCAGCCGCGCCGCGGTCTGGGTCGCCGTGCCGGGCGCGGTCTGCCAGCCGTGGACGTACACGTATATGTCGCTCGCCCAGGCGGGGATCCGCAGATGGCGTTCCAGATGCTCGCGGACCCTTGGGGCCGGTACCGGCACGCGGGTGCCCGGGACCTGGATCCTGCCCTGTTCGTCCAGGTCGATCTCCGCGGGCCGTGGCAAGGGCCTGGGGTTCTCCGGCGTGCGGGTCACGAGGAGAGGTCCAGTCTGCTGTCGAGGCCGCAGTGCAGCGAGTAGGTGAGGGCGAGGGGGTTGCGGAAGCCCTCGGCGAAACGGCGCACCAGTTCCAGGCTGATCTCCCCGGCCGTGTGGTTCCCGCTCAGGTAGAGGTTCAGGAACTCGTACGCGTACTCGCTCGCGAAGTCCTGGGGTATCTCGATCTGCGGTCCCAGCACACCGTCGGCCCCGAACTTGATGAGCGCCCGGCCGAGGTGTTCCAACTGGGGAGCGGCCGCCGGCTGTCCCGCGTGGCAGGCGTTGAGCAGGACGAACGGCTTGAAGCGGGTGCGCGCGGTGTAGTCGATGCGCCTGCGCCTGAGTTCGATGCTGTCGGCGTCGATGTGCTGCTCGTCGGAGAGCCGGAGCACCAGGTGCGGATGGGGCGAACCGTTGTCGACGAAATGACCGTGGCACCAGAAGTACATGAGGTCCTCGTCGAAATGCGCACCGGACAACGCTTCCAGGAGCGGGCCGGCCTCGGTGCGCACGGTCAGCCTGGAGCGTTCCTCCAGCAGTTTGCGCACGTCGGGTGCTCTGCCGACCGAGTCCAGCTGGGTGTCGGTGTTGAGGCTGGTGATCGCCTGGGCCCGGGCGCCCCAGGGGAAGTCGTACTCCGGCCAGGTGCCGCCGGTCTGTTCGATCTGGTGCCGGTGGCCGAGGAAGGAGCCCCACGGCCCGCCGTGGTCCCTCGGGTCCAGGGAGAGCATGGGCCAGGGCAGGTAGATGTCCGAGTCGAAGCTGATCCGCAGCGACCGCTCGCTGCCCAGGATGTCCGTGAACAGGGCCCGCAGCGAGCGCTCCTCGTGGGTGTCGCCGCCGAGCAGGCAGTCGAGCAGGTAGGCGCCCTCCTCGGCCATCTCGCCCGTCAGCCGGTCCATCAGACCGGCGTGCGCGGACAGGTCCGCGGACTCGGCGAGCGGGTAGCGGACCTCTCCGTCGATCGTCTCCGTGTGGCCGACCAGGCGGTCCCGCCACATCGTCCGCAGTCTCGCGGCCTTCCGCACCAGGGTCGGGGCCGTGATGGACAGGGAGGCACGGGGCGACCGGGTGCGCACCCGGGGCACGGCCGATCCCAGGATCAGCAGATCGAGGTCGCCTCCGTGGTCCTGGCGCAGCACGACGCTGAGGTCCAGCGGCTCACTGCGCGAGGGGTTCTTGTCCGAGCCGGTGCGCTGCCGCGGCAGCACCGTGTAGTCGAGCGAGGGATTGCTGCGTATGTCGACGGTCAGGTCCTGGGGCATGGTCGGTCAGTCTCTCCCCGGGGAACTCGGGACAGGGGGTGCGGGGACGTGGACGGTCGCCTCCAGGTCCTGTAGCACGAAGCCGTACTCCTGGTCGTAGACGGTGAAACGGACGCGATGCGCGCCGGGTTCCTTGGCGGTGAAGCCGA
Source organism: Streptomyces corchorusii (assembly GCF_001514055.1). Classification (NCBI taxonomy): domain Bacteria; kingdom Bacillati; phylum Actinomycetota; class Actinomycetes; order Kitasatosporales; family Streptomycetaceae; genus Streptomyces; species Streptomyces corchorusii. The sequence continues at coordinate 25,578 of NZ_KQ948384.1, forward strand.
ACCGGGCCGGCTCGCCCCCGGCCGTGTACTCCTGCGCGGCCGGCTCGATCACCGCTGCCGTGCGCGCTCCCGCCACCAACAGCAGCGGCGGCAGTTCCGGCGCCGCCGTGCCCCCGGAGCGTTCCAGCCACACCTCGATGGCCGCTTCCGTTCCGACGCCCGGGTCGTCCAGGAGGGTCATGCGCGGCAGCCAGGCGGGCCGCAGCCGGGCCAGCTGGGCGCGGAGCGCCTCCAGGCGTGGGTGGTCCGGCCCGAGCACACGCTCCCAGCGCGTCAGCAACTCGTCGTGGGACGGCTCCGCGTCGTGCTGTCCCGCCTCCGCGCGGACGAACGCCAGCATGGTCAGGCTGTCCAGCGTCTCCGGAGCATCGGGACCGAGGACGTGTTCGCGTCCGGCGTGCACCGCCCGCAGCAGCCGTTCGGCTCCTTCGGTGTCGCCCGCTTCGGCCATCGCGCGGGCCAGGCTCTCCGTCCAGGTGGGATAGCCGTCGTCGGCACGCTCCAGGCACACCATGACGACCGACCTGGCACGGTCGTCGGCGCTGCCGTCCGCCGCTTGCCGGTGAGCCTCGGCGATGCCCTCGGGAGTGCCGGGGAACCCCGAGTGTTCCAGCAGCCGGGCCCGGTCGGCGAGCGACGCCCGCTGGACGGCGAGGGCCCCCTCGGGGTCGTCCGCCTGGAGCAGCGCGTAGGCCAAGTGGTCCCGTAACTGGAGCGGGACGCGGTGGCGGGGGCCGTACACCCTCGCCGCGTCCTCGACGAGCCGTTCGAACCGGGCCACCGCTCGCCTCGGCGGGCCGAACTCGGTGGCCAGCAGCGCGAGACGGGCGCGGGCGTGCAGGGTCGTGGGGTGGTCCTCCGCCAGGGCGGTACGGCAGTCGCGGAGCAACTCCTCCATGACCGCGATCGCCCGCCAGTGATCACCCGCGTCCCGGCACGCGAAGGCCAGGTCCACTCGCCATTCGACGGTACTGGGGTGCAGGGGGCTGTGCAGCCGGAAGCCGTCGGCGACCAGCGAGTCCAGTTCGCCCACGGCCTCCTTGTAGGCACCGCGGAGCCGGAGGACCCGGGTGAGCGCGTCACGTGCGCTGAGCACGCTGGGGTGGTCGGCGTCCCGCACCCGTAGGAGATCGGCCAGCCGTTCCCGCTGGAGCCGGACGGACTGGGCGAAGTGCCCGGCCGCGCGGTGGGCGAACGCGAGCCTGCCCCGTGCCGTGAACGTGAGCGGGTGATCAGGTCCCAGGAAGCGGACGCAGTCGGCGACGAGCCGTTCGGACAGACGGATGGCCTCCGCGGTCTCGCCCGACCGCTGACGCACCAGGGCGAGGGAGAGCCGGGCGTTGAGCGTGTCGAGGTGGGAAGCCCCCAGTGTGCGTTCCAGGTCCTCCACCACTGCCACGGCATCGCGCACGGCGCCCGCGAAGTCGTCGGCGTCGAGCCGGGTGCGTGCCAGCCAGTGCCGTGAGGTGAGGACTTGCGGATGGTCGTGTTCCTGGACCTGGAGCCGCCGGGCCAGCCATTGCTCGCGGACCCGAACGGCCCGTTCGTGTTCGCCCGCGCTCCGGCAGGCGTTGGCGAGGTTCTCACCGGCGACGATCGTGGCCAGGTGGAGGGGGCCCTGGACGCGTTCGCGGTCCGCCACGAGCGCTTCGGACTCGGCGACGGCCCGGCTGTGTTCCTCTGCCAGTTGGTGCGCCAAGGCCAGCCACCTGCGGGCGAGCAGCGTCTTGGGATGGTCCGGGTGCCGCAGCCGCCCCCAGTCGTCGACGATCCGCTGGGACAGGAGCGCCGCCCGCCGGTACTCGCCCGCGTCACGGCAGGCGGCGGCGAGATCGTCGAGGGCGTCGAGGGCGTCGGGGTGATCGGCTCCGTTCAGCCGTGTCCGGGCGGTCCAGATCGCCTCGAACTCGGCGAGCGCGAGCCGGTGCTCCTCGGCCTCGCCGTACGACTGGGCGAGGCTTCGACGGGCGTCCAGCGTCTGCGGGTGGTCCTCTCCCTTGAGGCGGGTCCATCGGCTGATCACGTCCTCGAACAGGGACCTGGCCTCACCGTGGCGCTCGGCCGCCGCGTACGCGTGGGCGAGGTTCGCGCAGACCACGAGGGTGTCGGGATGGTCTTCGCCGAACACCCGCCGGTAGTCGGCCAGGAGCGAGGCGAACTCGTCGATCGCGCGCTGGTGGTGACCCGCGTACTTGTGGCCGAGCGCCACCTCGTTGCGTGCGATCAGGGTGATCCGGCTGTCCGCGCCGTGGAGCCGGACGCGGTCCCTGAGGACGTCCTCGTGGATCTCGATCGCCCGCCGGTATTCGCAGGCGGACCGCAGCGACCAGGCCAGCTGGTGCCTGGCCTCCAGCACAGCGGGGTGGTCGGCTCCCTGGATCCGCCGACGGTCCGCGACGAGTGCCTCCCACGCGGAGATCGAACGGTAGTACTCGCCGGCCAGCCGGTACGCCTCGGCGAGCCAGCCCCTGGTGTTGAGGACGTCCTGGTGATCCGCCCCCAGCGCCCGCTCCATCTCTTCGAGGAGCTCCCGGTACAGGCTGATCGCCGTGGCGTGGTCCTCGGCGGCGGAGTGCGCCCCGCCCAGCGCCCGGCGCGTGAGGTACACCTCCCGGTGCCCGGGGCCCAGGACGCGTACCTGGTCCGCCACCAAGGCGCGGAGCTCGGAGACGGCACGCTCCGGGGAACCCGCCAGCTGACGGCAGCGGGCCAGGCTCCACCGCGTGTCGAGGACCCGGGGGTGGTCGTCACCCATGATCCGGGTCCGGTCGCGCAGGACACGCTCGTACTGGGCGATGGCCTGGTCGTACTCGGAGGCGGCCTGGTACGCGTAGGCGAGGTTCTCGGCGGCGGTCAGTGTGGCGAGGTGGCCCTCCCCCTGAACGCGGGTGCGGTCGTCAAGGAGGTCCTGGAGCTCCACGATCGCCCGGGGGTGGTCCCCGGCCAGCTGCCGGGCGTAGGCGAGGGCGTTGCGGGTGGACAGTGTCTCGGGGTGCTCCGGGCCCCGGACCCTGGCGTAGTCCTCGACCAGGTGCTCGTACTCCGCGAGCGCCTGCGCGTAGTCCGCGAGGACCCGGTGGGCGTAGGCGATGTCCTCGCGGTAGTCGAGCGTGTCGGGATGGTCGGGGCCCTGGCACCGTTCGCTGTCCTCGGCCAGGGAGGCGAACTCCGGGAGGGCCGCGGCGGGGCCCTTGGCGTCCATCAGGGCGTAGGCCAGGCTCTGGCGGGTCTTCAGCGTTTCCGGATGGTCCTCGCCCTGGATGCGTCCGCGCTGGGCTCGCAGGGCCGTGTACAGGGAGACGGCCTGCTGTTGGTCGCCCGCCGCCTCATGGGCGGAGGCCAGCCAGCCCCTGCTCGTCAGGGTGTCGGGGTGGTCGGCGCCCAGGACCCGCTCCCGGTCGGCCACCGCCTGCTCGTACAGCCGCAGTGCGAGCCGGTGGTCGCCGGCCCTGAGGTGCGCGTAGGCCAGGTTGTTGCGGCTGGTGAGGGTGTCGGGGTGGTCGTCGCCGAGGACGCGCCGGCGGTCCGCGACCACGGCCTCGAACTCCTCCACCGCACGCCGGTGGCGACCTGCCATCTGACGCGCGTAGGCAAGGTCGTTGCGGCTGGTGAGGGTGTCGGGATGGTCGTCGCCGAGGACGCGCCGGCGGTCCGCGACCACGGCCTCGAACTCGCGCACGGCGGCCAGGACGTCGCCGGCCTTCCGGTACGCGTACGCGAGCCTGTGCCTGCCGGCCAGCGTTGACGCCGCGTCCCCGCCCGACAACCGTAAGCGGTCGCGGAAGGCTTCCTGGCACAGCCGCACGGCCCTGGCCGGGTCACCGGCCTTCGCGTGCAGCTCGGCCAGACGGTCCTGGTCGGCGAGGATGGCGCTGTCGTCCGCGGCCGGCAGCCGAAGCTGGTTCTCGACCACGCGCTCGACCAGGGGGATGGCCAGCACATGCTGCTCACGGGCGACGAGTTCGTCGGCTGCGCGCCGGTACATCTCGGTCACTTCGTGACGCGGAGTGCTCGAAGGCCCGGTCTTCGCCAGCGCCTGCACGTGCGGAAGCCACCGCTGCCAGACCCCCCGCTCCGCCTCGCCGTCCATGGCGGACGTGTCGGGGAGCGCCCTGGCCAGGGCCCGTTCGGCACGACCGCGGATGTCGGCCGCCCTGACGGAGGCCGCGGCACGGAGGGTCTTCTGCATCAGCCGGTGCAGCGAGACGGAGTCCCCGCCCACGCTGACCAGGTTGTAGTCGGCCAGCATCTCGACGGCGGTCCGTGCCTCGGCCTCGCTGTCCGCCAACGACAGCAGCACCCGCACCGGGAGCGCCTCGGGCGCGTACCAGGCCAGTGCCATCAACAGGTCCACAGCGACCGGGCAGCGCTCGCCGATCGCTCGCGAACTGGTCAGCCAGATCTGCGTGATGGCCCGGTCCAGTCCCTCGGACGGCGCCGTCGTCTCCAGTGCGTCGCCCGCAGCGGCGACCAGCTGCGAGCGGTAGGAGGCGAAGGACGTGCCGGTCTCGCGCACGTAGGCCGCGGCCTGCGCCAGGGCCAGGGGGAGATACCCCAGATCCGACGCCAGCAGGCCGGCCTGCCTCCGCTCCGCCGCGGTCGGGCGGCGATCGGGGAACGCCACGGTGCACAGCAGGTCGACGGCCAGGTGCGGGGACAGCACATCGAGGCTCACCAGGTGCGTACCAGCCCGCCATCCGGCCCGTCGGCGGCTCGTGACGAGCTGGTGGCCGCGACCGAAGAGCCGGCTGAGGTAGGGGTTGACGTGGAGCGGCTCGTTGACGTTGTCATAGACGACCAGCCAGCCGGGGTGGGCTTGCAGCCACCTCACGGCCCACTCGGTGCGCTCCCTGGCACCGGCGCCCAGCGCCCAGTCCGGGTAGACGCGAACGGCCAGATCGGCAAGAGCCGAAGCGATCTGCTCCTCGCTCTCGGCGGTGATCCACCACACCAACGAGTAGTCGTCAAGGTGCGCGTGCGCGTAGTGCAGGGCCAGCGTCGTCTTGCCCACACCGCCGAGACCGTGAACGGCCGCCGCCTGGCAGATCACGCCCGCGCCGGACGTCAGCGACTCACGGAGCCCCCGCAGAGCGTCCGTCCGGCCGATCAGACCGTCCCCGGCGGCCGGAAGGTTGTGCAGCCCTTCGGGCGCGGACAACCAGGTGATGGCCGCCCTCGCCGCGGCGGGGAGCACCACCGCGCGTTCTTCCAGATGCGGATTGCCGCCCGCCTCGATCGCTTTCACACGCCACAGCGCGGTCGCCCCATCGGCCTGCCCCAGCAGGTTCTCGGCGGTCAGCGAGCCCTGGGCGGCGATCATCGCGGTCATCGGACCCCAGTGCCGTCCATGACCGACAGGGAGGTCCCGGGACGAACGGAACCTGATTCAGGCGAGATCACCACGACCAACGAGCCCCCCGACGCCACCGCCCCACGCCCGCCAGAGTCTCCCGGCGGGCAACCAACCGTACTGAAACGGCTGCGAGTTGTCACGGCCGGTAGCCCCGCCCCCGCGCCCCGGGGATCGCGGGACGCGGGGCCGAGCGCGCGTAACGTCAGAGCTTCTCGGGCGTGCGGATGCCCAGCAGGGCCATGCCCCGGTGCAGGGTGCGGGCCGTGACGTCGCACAGGAAGAGGCGGTTCTCCACCTGCGCGGGGGTCTCGGCGCGCAGCACCGGGCACTTGTCGTAGAACGTCGTGTACAGCGACGCCACCTGGTACAGGTACGCCGCCAGCTTGTGCGGGGCGTACTCCGCGGCCGCCTCCCGCACCGTCTCCGCGAAGGAGTCCAGGTGCAGGCCGAGGGCGCGCTCGGCGTCCGCCAGGGCCAGCTCCGGGTGGGCCGCCGGGGAGACCTCGCCGGCCTTGCGCAGGATCGACTGGATACGGGCGTACGCGTACTGGAGGTAGACGGACGTGTCGCCGTTCAGCGAGACCATCTGGTCCAGGTCGAACTTGTAGTCCCGGTTCGCCGACGTCGACAGGTCCGCGTACTTCACCGCGCCGATGCCCACCTGGGCGCCCCGCTCGGCGATCTCCTCCTCGGACAGGTCCTGCGCCTTCTCCCGGACCACGGCCGAGGCGCGGTCGATCGCCTCGTCCAGCAGGTCGACCAGGCGGACCGTCTCGCCCTCACGGGTCTTGAACGGCTTGCCGTCCTTGCCGAGGACCGTGCCGAAGGCCAGCTGCACCGCCGTCACGTCGTCGTTCAGCCAGCCGGCCCGGCGGGCGGTCTCGAAGACCATCCGGAAGTGCAGGGCCTGCCGGGCGTCCACCACGTACAGCAGGGTGTTCGCCTTGAGGTTGAAGACGCGGTCGCGGATCGCGGAGAGGTCGGTGGCCGCGTAGCCGTAGCCGCCGTCCGACTTCTGCACGATCAGCGGGACCGGGTTGCCGTCCGGGCCCTTGATGTCGTCGAAGAAGACGCAGAGGGCGCCCTCGGAGCGGACGGCCACGCCCGACTCCTCCAGGAGGCGGCACGTCTCGGCCAGCATGTCGTTGTAACCGGACTCGCCGACGATGTCCGCGTCCCGGATCTCCATGTCCAGCTTCTCGAAGACGGAGAAGAAGTAGATCTTCGACTCGTCCACGAACCTCTGCCACATGGCGAGCGTGTGCTCGTCCCCGGCCTGGAGGTCGACCACCCGGCGCCGGGCCCGCGTCTTGAACTCCTCGTCGGAGTCGAACTTATTCCGCGCGGCCTTGTAGAGGCGGTCGAGGTTCGACATCGCCTCCTCACCCGTCACCCGGGCGTCCTTGTGGTCCAGCTCGTGCGGGTGCTCGTCCAGGTACTGGATGAGCATGCCGAACTGGGTGCCCCAGTCGCCGATGTGGTGCCGGCGGACCACGTTCTCGCCGGTGAACTCCAGCAGCTGCACCACCGAGTCGCCGATCACCGCACTGCGCAGGTGACCGACGTGCATCTCCTTCGCCACGTTCGGCTGCGCGTAGTCGATCACCGTCGTACCGGGCTGCTCCGCGTACGGCACACCGAGGCGGCCCGTCTCGTCCGCGTACCGCGCGGCCAGGTTCCCGGTGATCGCCTTGTCCGCGATCGTGATGTTCAGGAAGCCGGGCCCGGAGACCTCGACGTCCTCGATCACGTCACCGGTCACCACCTGGGAGACGACCTGGGCCGCCAGCTCCCGGGGGTTCGCCTTCGCCTTCTTGGCCAGGGCCAGGATGCCGTTGGCCTGGAAGTCGGCCCGGTCGCTTCGTCGCAGCAGCGGGTCCGCGCCGGCGGCCTCGGGCAGGGTGGCCGAGAGGGCGGACGCGAGGTGCTGCTGGACGTTGTCGCTGAGGGACGTGACCGAGGCCATAGGAATGGGTGCCGTTCTCCTCGTGGGGATGGATAGACCCGCCCAGTATCCCACGGGGGGTAAAGCCGTTTTCCCGGGCGCGATCCGGTCTGTGAGAATGGAGTGTCACCCCGTTCAGAAAGAAGGACGTGCCGATCGTGGCTCAGAGCACCGAGACCACCGACTGGGTCTCCCGTTTCGCGGATGAGGTCATCGAGGAGTCGGAGCGCCGGGCCCCGGGCAAACCGGTCGTCGTCGCGTCCGGACTCTCCCCCTCCGGTCCCATCCACCTCGGCAACCTCCGCGAGGTCATGACCCCGCACCTCGTCGCCGACGAGATCCGCCGCCGCGGCCACGAGGTCCGGCACCTGATCTCCTGGGACGACTACGACCGGTACCGCAAGGTCCCGGCCGGCGTCGCCGGCGTCGACGAGTCCTGGGCCGAGCACATCGGCAAGCCGCTGACCTCCGTCCCGGCGCCGAAGGGCTCGCCGCACCCGAACTGGGCCGAGCACTTCAAGGCCGCGATGATCGAGTCGCTGGCCCAGCTCGGCGTCGAGTTCGACGGCATCAGCCAGACCGAGCAGTACACCTCCGGCGCCTACCGCGAGCAGATCCTGCACGCCATGAAGCACCGGAACGAGATCGACGCGATCCTCGACCAGTACCGCACGAAGAAGGCCCCGAAGAAGCAGCAGCAGAAGCCCCGGGACGAGGCCGAACTGGAGGCCGAGGAGGGCTCCGGCGCCGCGTCCGAGGACGACGGCAGCTCCGGCTCCGCCGGGTACTTCCCGTACAAGCCGTACTGCGGCAACTGCGGCAAGGACCTGACGACGGTCACCTCCTACGACGACGACAGCACCGAGCTGTCGTACACCTGCACCGCCTGCGGCTTCGCCGAGACCGTCCGGCTCAGCGAGTTCAACCGCGGCAAGCTGGTCTGGAAGGTCGACTGGCCGATGCGCTGGGCCTACGAGGGCGTGATCTTCGAGCCCAGCGGAGTCGACCACTCCTCGCCGGGCTCCAGCTTCCAGGTCGGCGGCCAGATCGTCGGCATCTTCGGCGGCGAGCAGCCCATCGGCCCCATGTACGCCTTCGTCGGCATCTCCGGCATGGCGAAGATGTCCTCTTCGCGGGGCGGGGTCCCCACCCCGGCCGACGCGCTGAAGATCATGGAGCCGCAGCTCCTGCGCTGGCTGTACGCCCGCCGCCGCCCCAACCAGTCCTTCAAGATCGCCTTCGACCAGGAGATCCAGCGGCTCTACGACGAGTGGGACAAGCTCGCCGCCAAGGTCGCCGAAGGCTCCGCTCTGCCCGGCGACGTGGCCGCGTACACCCGCGCCGTCGGCACCGCCGCCGGTGAACTGCCGAAGACGCCGCGACCGCTGCCGTACCGCACGCTCGCCTCCGTCGCCGACATCACCGCCGGACACGAGGACCAGGCCCTGCGCATCCTCTCCGAGCTCGACCCGGAGCAGCCGCTGGCCTCCCTGGACGAGGTACGGCCCCGGTACGACAGGGCCGAAGCCTGGATCAACACGCACGTCCCCGCCGACCAGCGGACCATCGTGCGCGACGAGCCCGACGCCGAGCTGCTGAAGTCCCTCGACGAGGCCTCCCAGCAGTCCGTGCGCCTGCTGCTCGACGGACTCGCCGACCACTGGTCGCTCGACGGACTGACCCACCTCGTGTACGGCGTGCCCAAGGTGCAGGCCGGGTTCTCCGCCGACGCCACGCCCAAGGAACTGCCCGCCGAGATCAAGACCGCTCAGCGGACGTTCTTCGCCCTCCTCTACCACCTGCTCGTCGGCCGCGACACCGGGCCCCGGCTGCCCACGCTGCTGCTGGCCGTGGGACAGGACCGGGTGCGGCGCCTGCTCGGCGAGTAGAACGGCATGAAGAAGGGGCCCTCCGCCGGCGGAGGGCCCCTTCTTCATGCCGTCACGCGATGTGGTCCTCTTCCAGCTCCGCGTTGAAGCGGTTGGTGAAGCGGTTGACCATGCGGTCCGCGTCGCGCGGGGGCAGCGTGATCCCGTACGTCGCCTCCACCGCCTCGCCGAACTGGTGCGGAGTGGGGAAGCTGCCGTCGATCGACTTGCGGAAGACCTGGTAGTAGTCCTCCTCCGTCGGGTCCGGCTGGGGGGTGCCCCCGCCCTCGCCCAGCTCACGCGTGCGGTTCGGACCCACCGGAATGGGGAAGCTGCCCGTCTCCTCCGGGGACGGCTGCTGGAACTGCTCCGGGGGCTGGTCCTCGTACCAGTCCTCGTACTGCTCCTCGGGGGCGTACTGGGGTTCCTGGAGCATGGGATCGTAGGTGGGGTCGTAGCCGCCGTGGTACTCGACCTCCCGGGGGGTCTGGAACCAGGGGCTCTGCTCGTCCACCGCAGGCTCGTCCGGGTGCCGCTCGCTCGGCGGCGCGGCCTGCCGGGGGACGGGCGCCGCCCCGGCGGGACCAGGGCCCGCGACCGCGGTGCGCGCCGCCGCCTCCAGCTGCGGCTGGGGAGCCGGAGGCAGCAGGACCGGTTCGATGCCCGCCGCCGCCAGACCCGCCGGAGCCGTCTCCGCCAGGGGAACGCCGTACCGTGCCAGCCGCAGCGGCATCAGGGACTCCACCGGGGCCTTGCGGCGCCAGGTACGGCCGAAACGGGACCGCAGACGGGCCTGGTAGACGAGACGTTCCTGCTCCAGCTTGATGACCTGGTCGTAGGAGCGCAGCTCCCACAGCTTCATACGGCGCCACAGCAGGAACGTGGGCACCGGGGAGAGCAGCCAGCGGGTGAGGCGGACCCCCTCCATGTGCTTGTCGGCCGTGATGTCGGCGATCCGGCCGATCGCGTGCCGGGCCGCCTCGACCGCCACGACGAACAGCACCGGGATCACCGCGTGCATCCCGACACCCAGCGGGTCCGGCCAGGCGGCGGCGCCGTTGAACGCGATCGTCGCCGCCGTCAGCAGCCACGCCGTCTGGCGCAGCAGCGGGAAGGGAATCCGGATCCAGGTCAGCAGCAGGTCCAGGGCGAGGAGGACACAGATGCCCGCGTCGATGCCCACCGGGAACACGTAGGAGAAGTTCCCGAAGCCCTTCTTGACGGCCAGCGCACGGACGGCCGCGTACGAACCGGCGAAGCCGATGCCGGCGATGATCAACGCGCCGGTCACGACCACACCGATCAGCACGCGGTGCATCCGAGTCAGCTGCAGTGGCGCGGCCACTCGTACTCCCCTCCCCTTGCGTGTTGTTGCGCGCAACAGAGTGGCACACGTGTACGGCGAACGTGGTGCCGGTCAGCCGCCACGGCCCTCCGCCAGCCGCGCCACAGCCCTCCGGTCAGCTGTCCTTCGCGGCCGACGCGGACGCGGACGCGTCGGCGGAGGCCGACTTCGAAGGGGACTTCGAAGGAGCCCCGGAAGACGACGCCGACTTCGAGGGAGACGCCGGCGAAGTAGCGGTACCACCCGCCCCGTTGGCCGACGACACCGACGCCACGGCCTCCTTCAGCGCCTTCTCCGCGGCCTTCGTCAGGTCGTCGGCGTCCGGCGTCTTCTCACCCGCGAGACCGGCACCGTTGTAGTCGACCGTCACGACGACGTTCTCCACCCGGGCCACGACCGTCTGCTGCTTGAACAGACCTTCCTTCTTCTTCAGGTCGTAGCGCACCGCCGTCGCCTCCGCGCCGGTGCCGGACAGCGGTATCGCCTTGGTGTCCTTCGCACCGTCCACCGCCTGCGCGTCCTTCACCTGCCGGGCGTAGTACGTGTGCGCCTGCTCGTCACCGGAACCGCGCGTGACGTCCGAGTCGAAGCGGAGCAGCGAGACGTTCAGCCAGCGGAACTGGGAGCCCTTGACGCCGTTGTTGTCCAGACTGTTCCACGAGCAGGAGGCACGCGACGACGGCTCGTCCGAACTGCCCTTCTTGCCGGACTTCCCGCTCTTCGGGACCAGATCGCCCAGCGTCTTCTTCGACAGCACCGCGCACGCGTCGGGAAGTTTCCCGTACGCCGCCGCCCGCACCGTCGGCGACGCGCTCACCGACGGCCGCGCACTGCTGCTCCCCGCCGACTGCCCGCCGCTGCCGCCACTCGACGGCTTGGAGTCACCCGAGTCGGAGGAGCACGCCGCGGTGATCAGCACCGCGGGAACGGCTGCCGCGCAGACAAGAACGCGGCGCAGGCGCATGGCTCGCTGGTGTCGCTGGGCACGGTCGTCTCGCTGGGCTGCTCGCTGCATGGTTCCTTCACTCATGACGCTCGGTGTTCGTGCGGGTTCCTGCGGGGCCACGGTACGCGGTGAAGGACCTGTGCGGTCTTCGTTCGCGCGCTCCGCGGGCGCGGGCGGACGGGACCGGCGAGACCGTCAGCCGCCCAGCGCGTCATCCAGCCGAGAGGCCAGATTACGGGCCCTGTCCTGCATTTCCTTGCTGTCGGGGACCGTTCCCATGGCCATCGGCTGCTCCTCGTACTGGAGGGTGACGATGACGTTGGACGTGCGGAACACCACAGTCACCGTCCGTTGTTCGGCCGTCGAACCGGACGTACTGAGCTGGTCGTCCAGATACGCCTCGTCACCGACGTCGGTCAGCACGCGTGGCTGGAGGTCGCTGAGCGCGGCACCGGACGACGCGTCGGAGGGCCCGGAGGAGCCCGAGGAGGCGGGGGAGTTGGCGGAAGAGGACGTCGCCGAGCCCGGCGAGGCCGCACCACCCGGGGAGCCCTTCGCCGACGAGGACGCGGACGCGGACGAGGACGCGGTGGGCGTCGGGGACGAGGGCGGCGGCGCCGAGGAGGTCGCCGGCGCCGGGAGGTCGGCGGCCGTCTCCTTCTCCAGGAACAGCCTCTGCGCCTGGTCGTCGTCGCTGACCGTGTTGTCGTACGACACCACGCGCTCGAAGTCGACGGACAGCCGGTCCGTGGCCTCGGCCGACTCGACCTTCCAGCGGCAGCCGACCTTGCGATCGGTGTCGTAGGTGAGCGCGGCCTCGCCCTGGTACGCCTTGTCCCGCTGCGCCGGGTCGGTGATCTGCTGGATGCCGGGCAGCAGCGCGTCCAGGGCGTCGTGACCGACCGCGCCGCAGGGCTCGGGGAGCGTGCGGTACCTGCCGGGCTGGGCGGCGGCGGTGGCCGAGCCGGCGTCGCCCGGGTTGGCGTTGTCCGTCGGCCCCTCGTCCCCGGAGCCGCTCGTGCAGCCGGCCAGCAGCGCCGCGAGGAGGGCGGCGGTGCCGGTTACGTACGCCTTCCGCTGCACGGTCGGGCTCCTCTCGACGGTCTGTGATCGCTGGTGCTCCAGTGTCCCCGCTGGTTATTCGCTTGCCGCGGCGGGGCGTCCCCTGGAGACAATGTGTATCGCACGCACTGCCGTGGACGCCGGTCCCTTGTCCCTTTTCATCGACCTTGGCGCCGCTTTTGCGTTTTGTCGCTTTCAGTCTTTTGTTATCGCTTCCGGGGGAATGGGGAACGTATGTCGTACGTGGAGATGCCGGGCGCCAAGGTCCCGATCCGGATGTGGACGGACCCGGCGACGGTCGAGGACGTGGCCCTGCGCCAGCTCCAGAACGTGGCGACCCTGCCGTGGATCAAGGGCCTGGCCGTGATGCCGGACGTGCACTACGGCAAGGGCGCCACGGTCGGCTCGGTCATCGCGATGCGGGGCGCGGTGTGCCCGGCGGCGGTCGGGGTGGACATCGGCTGCGGGATGTCGGCGGTGCGGACGTCCCTGACGGCGAACGACCTCCCCGGGGACCTGTCGCGACTGCGGTCGAGGATCGAGCAGGTGATTCCAGTGGGGCGGGGGATGCACCAGGATCCCGTGGAGCCGGGGGACTTCCACGGGCTGGCCACGGCGGGGTGGGAGGAATTCTGGGGGCGGTTCGAGGGGGTGGCGGAGGCGGTGCACTTCCGCAAGAGTCGAGCAATCGGACAAATGGGGACACTTGGATCCGGGAATCACTTTGCAGAAGTTTGCATAAGCGAAGATGATTCGGTCTGGCTCATGCTCCACTCCGGCTCCCGGAACATCGGCAAGGAACTCGCCGAGCACCACATCGGTGTGGCTCAGAAGCTCCCGCACAACCAGGGTCTCGTCGACCGGGACCTCGCCGTCTTCGTCGCGGACACCCCGCAGATGGCGGCCTACCGCAACGACCTGTTCTGGGCGCAGGAGTACGCCAAGTACAACCGCACGCTCATGATGGCGCTCCTGAAGGACGTGATCCGCAAGGAGTTCAAGAAGGCGAAGCCGACCTTCGAGCCGGAGATCTCCTGTCACCACAACTACGTGGCGGAGGAGCGGTACGACGGCATGGACCTGCTGGTGACCCGCAAGGGAGCGATCCGGGCCGGCTCCGGCGAGTACGGGATCATCCCGGGTTCGATGGGTACCGGCTCGTACATCGTGAAGGGGCTCGGGAACGAGAAGGCATTCAACTCGGCGTCGCACGGCGCCGGTCGACGGATGAGCCGCAACGCGGCTAAGCGGCGCTTCTCGACGAAGGACTTGGAAGAGCAGACAAGGGGCGTGGAGTGCCGCAAGGACTCCGGTGTCGTGGACGAGATCCCGGGCGCCTACAAGTCGATCGACCAGGTCATCGACCAGCAGCGGGACTTGGTCCAGGTCGTGGCGAAGCTCAAGCAGGTCGTCTGCGTCAAGGGGTGACCTGGAGGGAGTCCAGCCAGCGCAGCAGGCGGGCTCCCTCCTTCGTCATGATGTCCGGGTCGCGCAGGGCGTTGGTCAGGAGGGACATGCCCTGGTAGGCCGCGATCAGGGTGAGGGCGTGGTCGTCGGGGTCGGGGACGCCCCAGGTGCGGAACTGGCCGGCGGTCCAGTCCAGGAGGCGGCGGATCACCGCGCCGGCCTCCGCGTCCAGTGTGCCGTCCGCGCGTTTGTCCAGTTCGACGGCGAGGGTGCCGGTGGGGCAGCCGTGGCGGGCGGCGGTCTCGCGCTGGGCGGTCCAGGCCTCGACCAGGGCCTTGAGGCGGTCGCGGGGGGTCGCCAACCGGTCCAGTTCGGCGGTGAGTTCGTCGAGGTGGGCGCGGTGTTCCGCGAGTGCGGCCCGGACCAGTTCGTCCTTGGTCTTGAAGTAGTAGTAGACGTTGCCGACCGGGACGCCGGCCTCGTGGGCGATGTCGGCGAGGGTGGTGCGCTCGACGCCCTGCTCGTGCAGGACGCGGGCCGCCGCCGCCGTGAGTCGCCGGCGCTTCTGTGACGCCTGTGCCCGCCGGTCCACTGAGTTTGTCACCTGACTGACTATAGACAGCCGGGGGTGGGGATCTGCTAGGTTCCCGGTTAGTTAGCTGACTAACTCAGTAGGGAGTTCACGATGATCGCTGTGACCGGTGCCACCGGGAACGTCGGGCGTGTGCTGGTGGAGCTGCTGGCGGGGGCCGGTGAGGAGGTCGTGGCCGTGTCGCGGCGGCCGGGAAGCGCGCCGCCCGCGCCCGGGGTGCGGTGGGTCCCGGGCGGGGCCGGGGACGCGGCGGGCCTGCGGGCCGCCGTCGACGGTGCCCGCGCCGTGTTCCTCGTCCTGGGGGGCGAGCTGAACTTCCGGGGGGAGAGCCCCGACGCCCTGCTCGATGCGGTCGCGGACGCCGGGGCCGAGCGGATCGTGCTGGTGTCCTCGCAGGTCAGCGCCACCCGGCCCGACGCGCCCTCGCACGCCCGGCTGCGGGCCTTCGAGGCCGCGGTACGCGCGTCCGGGCGGGAGTTCACCATCCTGCGCCCCGGCGGATTCGCCTCCAACGCCCTCGCCTGGGCCGATGCGGTCCGCGCCGAGCGCACCGTCTTCGCCCCCTTCGGCGATGTCGCGCTGCCCGTGGTCGACCCGGCGGACATCGCCGCCGTGGCCGCCGCCGCACTGCGCGAGGACGGGCACGCCGGCCGGGTGTACGAGCTGACCGGGCCCGAGCCCATCAGTCCGCGCGAGCAGGCCGGGGTCATCGCCGCGGCCCTCGGCGAGGAGGTGGCCTTCGTCGAGCTGTCCCGTGAGGCGGCGCACGCGGGGATGGCGCGGTTCCTGCCGGAGCAGGTCGTCGCCGGCACCCTGGACGTCCTCGGCGCACCGCTGCCGGCCGAGCGCAGGGCGAGCCCGGACGTGGCGGCGGTCCTGGGGCGCCCGGCCGCACCCTTCGCCGCGTGGGTCGCGCGGAACCTGCCGGCGTTTGCCTAGGCCCGGCGGGCTACTTCGCGTGCCGTACGGCGTAGATCATGATGAACGCGATGAAGTGGATGCCGAAGAGGAAGTACGCCAGGAAGTACCAGACCTGGCGTTCGTTCTTCGTCTCCTGTGCCAGGCGCCGCTTCTCGAAGGTGTCCTCCGCCGGGGAGTTCTCGTCCGTCACCGCTCCCGGTGCACCTTCGTGTTGGACGCCTGGGCGCGCGGGCGCAGGATCAGCAGGTCGACGTTGACGTGGCTGGGGCGGGTCACCGCCCAGGTGATCGTCTCGGCCACGTCGTCCGCGGTGAGGGGCTCGGCGACGCCCTCGTACACCTTCTCGGCCCTCTCGGTGTCCCCGCCGAAGCGGGTGAGCGCGAACTCGTCGGTCTTGACCATGCCGGGGGCGATCTCGATGACCCGGACCGGTTGGCCGACGATCTCCAGGCGGAGGGTCTCGGCGAGGACGTGGGCACCGTGCTTGGCGGCCACGTAGCCGGCGCCTCCCTCGTAGGTGCCGTGGCCGGCGGTGGAGGAGACGACCACGACCACGCCGTCGCCGCTCGCGACGAGCTTCGGCAGCAGCGCCTGGGTGAGGTTCAGGGTGCCGATGACGTTCGTCTCGTACATCGTGCGCCAGTCCGCCGGGTCGCCGGTGGCCACCGGGTCCGCGCCGAGGGCGCCGCCGGCGTTGTTGACCAGGACGCCGATCGTCTCGAAGGCGGTGGCGAACTCGTCCACGGCGGCGCGGTCGGTGACGTCCAGCTGGTAGGCCACGGCGGAGTGGCCGGCCTTGGTCAGTTCCTCGGCCAGGGCCTCGATGCGGTCCTTGCGGCGGGCGGTGAGGACGACGCGGTAGCCGGCCGCGGCGAGCTGCCGGGCCGTGGCGGCGCCGATGCCGCTGCTCGCGCCGGTGACGACGGCGATGCGGGAGGCGGCGGACGGTGCGGAGGTGGCCATGGCTGCTCCTGGGGCTGCGGCTGGGCGGTCGGTCGAGCGGTTCGGTCGAGCGTTCCGTCCAGCGTAAGTGAGCCTCAGCCGCCGGTTCTCGGCGCCCACATGATGACGGCCATCCCGGCGAGGCAGATCAGCGCGCCGGTGAGGTCCCAGCGGTCGGGGCGGTAGCCGTCCGCGACGACGCCCCACAGGATCGAGCCGGCCACGAAGATCCCGCCGTAGGCGGCGAGGATGCGGCCGAAGTGGGCGTCCGGCTGGAAGGTGGCGACGAAGCCGTACGCGCCGAGGGCGAGGACGCCTCCGGTGATCCACAGCCAGCCCCGGTGTTCCCGCACGCCCTGCCAGACCAGCCAGGCGCCGCCGATCTCGAACAGCGCGGCGACGACGAACAGGGCGGCGGAGCGGAGGATCGGCATGGGGGCAGCTTCGCACGCCGTTTCCGCGTCACCGGGGGGAGGGCGCGTCACCTGGTGGGAGGGTGCCCGGCGGGCGGCCCGCGTGGCAGGCATCCGTACGGCGGCCGGGGATACGGCGGTGCGGTCACGGGGGAGGAGGGGTGAGGCCAGGCGGATGCGGGCCTGGGTGGCGACAAGGTGGAGGCGCTGCTTTTTCCGCGCGACAACAGCCCCACCGCCGTCACGGTCCGGCTGCGGGAGCCTCCGTCGGCTCAGGCGGGGTTCTCGGCGTCGTAGCGTTCGCGGGCCTCGCGGACCTCGTCGAAGTGGGTCTCGGCCCAGGTCTTCACGGCGGTGAGCAGGCCGGCGAGGCCGGTGCCGAGCGGGGTGAGCGCGTAGTCGACGCGGACCGGGACGGACGGGGTGACCGTGCGGCTGACGATGCCGTCCCGCTCCAGTGTGCGCAGGGTCTGGGTGAGCATCTTGGGGCTGACGCCGGCGATCTTGCGGCCGAGGTCGCTGTAGCGCAGGGGGCCGGTGGAGAGGGCGGCGACGACCAGGCTGACCCATTTGTCGCTGAGCCGCCCGAGGAGCTGGTTGGTGGGGCAGTTGCGCAGGAAGGCGTCGTAGTCGGCGCGGGCCTGTTCGCGGCGCTGGGCGGCGGACATGGTCGCCATGGGCTCTCCTCCGGGTCGGCTACGCACTCTCAGGTAACTACTTACCTGTGGATAGTAGCTCTCCTACGGTGGGTCGTGCGGCCGGAACGGTGCCGCGGAATCCGTCAACTGCCTTAGGGCTGAGGAGAGTTGTCATGCGTGCTGCTGTGGTGAGGGCGTTCGGCGGTCCGGACGCGGTGGAGATCGCCGAGGTTCCGGTGCCGGAGCCGGGGGCCGGGCAGGTGCGGATCAAGGTGGCCGCGGGCGCGCTGAACCCCGTGGACGCCGGGGTGCGCGCCGGGTTCTTCGGTGGGGCCGGCAAGACGCTCGGGCTCGGCTGGGACGCGGCCGGGACGGTGGACGCGGTCGGGGTGGCCGCCGCCTGGCACGTGGGCGACCCGGTGGTGGCGCTGGTGCCGGGGGTGTCCGACCCGCTGGGCGCGCACGCCGAGTACGTCGTCGTGGACGCGGACGCGGTGGCGAAGGCGCCGGCCACGGTGGACGCCGTGCACGCGGGGACCCTGCCGCTGAACGGGCTGACCGCCGTCCAGGCGCTGGACCTGCTGGGCCTGGCGCCGGGTGCGTCGCTGCTGGTGACCGGGGCGGCGGGTGCGGTCGGCGCCTTCGCCGTGCAGCTCGCCGCGCACCGGGGGATCGAGGTGACCGGGCACGCCCGGGCGGGCGACGAGGAGCTGGTGCGGTCGCTGGGGGCCGCGCACTTCACGGCCGAGGGCGTCGGGCCGGGGAGCGTGGACGCGGTGCTGGACGCGGCGGTGCTCGGTGAGCCGGCGCTGGAGTGGGTGCGGGACGGGGGCGTGTACATGGGGGTGCGGCCCGGGGCGTACCCGGCGTCGGTGCGCGGGGTGCGGACGGGGGCCGTGGCGGTGACGGCGGACGGGGCCCGGCTCGCGGAGCTGGTGCGGCTGGTGGACGAGGGGGTGCTGACCCTGCGGGTGGCCGGGACCTTCGCCCTGGAGGACGCGGTCGAGGCGCATGCCCGGCTCGCGGAGGGCGGGGTGCGGGGGCGGGTGGTGCTGGTGCCGTAGGGGTCGAGGAGGGCGCGCGGGAGGGTGCGGGGGAGGGGGCTGGAATACGCGGGGTGGGGTGGCCGTTGGAGGGGTATAGTTGAACGGTCAACAACCTGGAGGGTGAGCGACCATGCA
>NZ_KQ948385.1:0-32748 GCF_001514055.1 Streptomyces corchorusii
CAGAGGCGGGCCACGGCCATGGAGACATCGGTGTGGCCCGCCATGCCGTCTACTGGTCGTGGCCGTCTCAGGCTTGGTTTCCGGGCTGGAGCCTCAGCTGTTGGCCAGAGTGCGGTCCAGGAGGGGGAGCAGGCGATCCCAGTGGCGCTTCAGCCCGGAGGCGCTAAAAGCGTCGGTGTCGGACATGGTGAAGCCGTGGATGGTGCCGGGGTAGATCTCGGATGTGTAGCCGACACCTGCCGCATCCAGGGCCTGGTTGAGCTCGCCGAGGGCCTCAGGTGTCATGTCGCCTTCGGCATGGCCGAGGTGAACCTGAGCGGTGAGCTTGGAGAAGAGGTCGGGCCCGTCGACACCCACGGGGCCGTGGAACGCGGCGACGGCCGCCACCTGGTCGGGGCGGGCCGCAGCGGTGCGCATCGCGTAGAGGCCGCCTATGCAGTAGCCGGTCACCGCGACCGGCCCGGCGCCGACCTCGGGCTGGGAGGTGAGGAACCTGAGGTAGGCGTCGGCGTCGCTCAGGACACGTTCGGCGGTGTGCGCCTCGATCAGGGGCATCAGCTGGGCGAAGACCGCGGGCCGGACCTGTTCTCCGATGTACTCGGGAAGCTCGAACAGCGGTGCCGGGCCGTGCCGGTAGAAGGAGTTGGGGACAAGCACGTAGTAGCCGTGCCCGGCCAGTTCGCGGGCCATCTCCCGCAGCACGGGCCGGATGCCGAAGCCGTCCGCGTACATCAGCACCCCTGGGTGCCGCTCGCTGTGGTCGGGGAACGCGGCGAAGGCGTCGGCCTGGCCGTCCGCGGTGGGAATCCGCAGCGTCTTGGTGGGCATGAATGCTCCTGTCGTGGTTGATGTGCAGAGCCTGTGATCAACACGACGGAGGCGGAGCCCGCGCGACAGCGCAAGAGCCTCGATCAAAGAGCGGGCCCGAACCGGCCCGTACGGCGCTCAGAAGAGCCCCGGGTCACCGATCCGTGTGTGGCGCAAGGCCGTCCCGGTATTCATAGCCGCACAGCCTAGCCCACCGGATATGAGCCGACGTCAGCACTCCCGCCCGAGCGGATGCCTCGATTGGACGAGAACCGACACGCGCCGCATGCGACACAGTGAGAATCCGACAGCTTCAGTGCGACAGGACAGCTCCGCAGAGTAACCACGGAGCATCCTCAGCGTCGTTTGCCAACAAGCGTGCTGATTTGCCAACTGCGATGCGTCGTCACACCGACGCTGGCAGCACCCACGACCTACGTCGACGCACGTGTCTGTCCACAGGCGATCCGTGGTCCCTGGAGGCATGAGCGACCACGAGCAGCAGCCGGCCCCGCGCCGCGGCAAGGTCCTGGAGGCCGGGGGCGGTGATGGCGATCTGGGCCCAGTCGTACCAGCGGTGGCCCTTCGCACCGCGTCCGGCGGACAGCTTCTGCCAGGCCCGCTTGGGGATCTTCTTGGCCAGGTGGTCGGCGCGCTGGTCTCCGGCCGGGGTGGGGACTCGGTGGGTGCTGGAGACCGCGAGCACGTAGCCGAGCTGCCGCCGCTCCAGGGCGACGTGCAGGTGCGGGTTGTCGCCGTAGACCTCGTCGCCGGCCGCCCATGCGGCCGCAACTCCCGCGTCCAGGGTGCGCTCGATCATCTGTCGGGCGAGCTGCGGGGCCGCAGCGGTCCGGGTCGCTCGTCCAGGACTTGGGCAGGTAGGAGCGCGATGTCGGCGGCGAGGAATTCGGTGAGGAGCAGCTCATCGGGTGGGTGAACCGCCTTGAGCCCACGGCCCAACGGATCCGGACGGTGGCGCGCTCCCTCTCCCACACGCTGCAACGGGCGCGGGGCGGTATCACCACGGACGATGCGACGCTCCTGCTGATCGAATGGCGAGGGAGCCCCACCGACCACCTCGCCTTCCCGGAATGAGCCGGCAGCGCACCGCCCCTCCTTGGAGCGGGTTCACTCCTCTGTGCGGTGCCATGGCGAGAACCGCCACCGCCGGCTGCGGCCGGAGGCCAGGGTCTCCAAGCGATCATCGTGGCTCGCGTGAACAGCTGATCACGATCAGACCGAACACGATCATTGCGAGGAGCACACTCACCGGCACGAGGGTGCACATTTCGCAGACTCCTACTGCCGTGGTGGGCCCGTGACCGGTGACCGGTCCGTCAGGAGTGCGTGAGGCAGGGTGGCGGGCGTCTTGTCCGCTCCGCCTTCGGAGTCCCAGACCGCCTCCCGGAGCGAGTCGGAGTCGGCCGCTGCCTTGCCGCGGCCCGGAAACGTTCGGCCTCATGGATCAGGCCGGTCGCCGTGAGGCTCCGCGACGGGTCGGTGACCGTGGCCATGAGCGGGGCCGCGGTCGCCGGGGCTGTCTCCGGTGGGATCATCAGCAGATCCCAGCGGCCGAAGGTGTGGGACAGCAGCAACAGCTTGTGCGGGTCCTGCCCGGCATTGGACCAGCCGACGCGCACCATGTGGCCGTGCGCGGGCACTGCTCCCGGGATGACCGGCCAGAACGTGCGGCTCACCGTATCCGGGTGATCCGCCCCCACAGCGGGTCGAGACATCCGACGAGCGCCGGGAGCTGCTCCGTCAGGATGCGCGAACAGGGCCACCAGGCACCGTCGATCAGGGCCGCAGGGGCGCTGGCTGGCGCCAGCATGAGTCGGAGCGGTGACGAAAAAGGGCCCGGCCTCCGACTGCGCGTGTTAGCGGAATGGTCGCGGTCATGGCGGGGACTCAACCCCGGGCCGGTCACGGCCGGCCCGGTTGTCATGAATCGCCGAGAACGACCCGGCGTGGAGGCCGGTGTACGAGATGCTCTCGGTAATCACCAGGATACTCCTCGCCGAGGCCCGGCGGACTGGCGGGGAACGACGGACTGAACGGAACAACAGACGTCACACAGCCAGGGAGTGCTGGGCGAGGGCATGCGAGCCGTCGGGCGTGAGACCTGTCCGGTAGCCGGCGTACAACGTGCCCCGGCGCCCTCAGCCCACTTCCCGCCGGTATCGACAGAGATCATCAACGCGGAGCGCCGTCCCTGGCCGCAGCCGCGCTCGGCGGCGCCTCGGACACCATGATGGCCCACCCCCTGGCGCTTCACTGCGCGATCTCCAGAGCCTGGTGGAGATCGGTGTCGACCAGAACACCACCGTCGTCTTCCCGGCCCCCCTCATGAGCATGATCGGCGAGCTCGGCTCCTTCCTCGCCCGGGAAACCGCGGCCGCCGCACCCGCCGCGGCAGCGCCACCGGCCGGCACCGGCCGCACCGACAAGTCCCTCAGCCCCGCAGGCAGCGCGCCCGGCACCGCGGCGTGAACCCGACCACGGCCCGAGCGATCCGTGGCACCAGGGAGGATTCATGACCGTCGCCTGTCGCGCGCGTCCTCCGGGCACTGGCTGATGATGGGAGTACGGCCGAACACGCGGAGCTGCTCATGACGGGCTGGCGGGTCAGGGACTACACCCAGGACGATCTCGAAGCGATGATCCGTGTCGACATGCAGAGCGGCACGACCGAGGAGCCGCCGCTCTTCCCGCTCTCGGACGCCGTGACGGCCCTCCAGGCACGCCACCCGGCCGTGGTGGCCACGGCCGACGACGTGCTGATCGGCGCCGCGGTGAGCAGGGTGGAGGGCGAACGGGCATGGATCCTGCGCATCTGCATGGCGCCCGGCTGGCGGCAGCGCGGGCTGGGCAGTGCCCTGATCACCGCCCTTGAGCAACGGCTCTTCGCCGCCGGCGTCCGCGCGGTGCACGCCGCCCTGCCCGAGGGCGGGACCGGTGCCACCGCCCTGCGCAACTGCGACTTCGGTGCCCGCCCCGGCCTGGTTTTCTTCGAGAAACGCGGACCGGTGACCCCACAGTCGGCCGGCACGCTGTCCTCACTCGGAGCGGAGCTGCCGCCAGGGGGACTGTGGCAGAAGGTCGCGGGCATGCAACGGGAGAAGCAGCTCATCGAGCGCCGCCTGGTCCTGCCGCTGGCCCACCCCGAACTGGCCGCCCAGCACGGAGTGGAACTGCCACGGGCGGTGATGCTGTTCGGCCCGCCCGGGACCGGCAAGAGCACGTTCGCGCACGCGATCGCCAGCCGCCTGGGATGGCCCTTCCTCGAACTGTTCCCCGCCCGTCTGGCCGCCGAGTACGGCCTGGCGACCGGGCTGAACCGGCGCTTCGACGAGATCGCCCGGCTCGACCACGTCCTCGTCTTCATCGACGAGGTCGAGGAGATCGCCGGCGAACGCGGCGGCGCGGACGCCACCGCTGTCGGCGTCGTCAACGAACTGCTCAAGGCGATCGTCCGGTTCCGAAGCCAGGACGGACGGCTGCTCGTCTGCGCCACGAACAACGTCACCACGCTCGACTCCGCGTTCCTGCGGCACGGCCGCTTCGACTACGTGCTGCCGATCGGCCCTCCCGACCACACCGCCAGGACCGCGCTGTGGGAGAGCTACCTGGCCCGAGCGGACACGCGGGCCGACAGCGCGGTACTCGCGTCCGCCAGCGAGGGGTTCACCCCCGCCGACATCGCCCACGCGGCGCGCACCGTCTCCCAGGCCCAGTTCGAGCGCACCTTCGACACCGGAACCCGGACCACCCCCACCACCGACGACTACCTGGACACGATCCGCGACACCAGGCCCACGGTCAGCGCCGCCATGGCCCAGGAATTCGCCCACCAGACGGTCGACGAGACCCAGGCGGCGGCCATTGCCGCTGAACACGGCCCCGCCGCGGCCGCCGACGCGCTGGCCGCCGCACCCGACGCAGGCGACTGGCGCTACCTGAAGGTGCTGCGCGCCCTGATCCAGAATGATCCGGTTGCCTGAACCACGGCACCGGCCGAAATCACCGCCCGCTTCGCCCAGCCCCGCCTGCGCGCCTTCTACCTGGACCTCGCCTCTGGACAGGTCGCCCAGCGCAACACGTTCCCCGGCAACGCACTGGCCGAGGCCGCAACGGTGACCTTTGCCGTATACCGCGACACCGGCCCAACCGCGAACGAGCCTCCCGCGACCGACCCTGACGACGACCAGCCGTCCGCGGCGCATCTGGCCGAACAGGCGATGCTCATGCTGGTGCTCTTCGCGTTGGGAACCGGCACCGACCTCGGCGACGGCCTCCCGGCCGTCTTGGACCACCTCTACGCCCTGACCGCACCCCTGACCAGCCCACCCGCCAGTCCGCCCGACGACACTCCACCCGGCACGATCCCCGCCGATTTCATCGGCACCGACCCCGCCGCCCGCGCACTGCACTGCCTCCTCGAACACGCACAACACCAGCACGGCGCTCCCGGTGACGGCCTGCCCACCAGACTCCTCAAGCAGCTGACAACCATCACCGAAGCCACCGGCACCCAACTCCGGACCGCCGCCGCCCTCGGCCCCTACCTGCCGCTGCTGCACCAGCGGGCCCGGGACTGGCTCCTGGACCATCGCAGCGTCCTGCTGCACCTGCCGGCCGACGGCACCCCCTCCGTCGCCTCCGCCTGGCTGCGCTGGGGCCTCTCCCACTTTCCGCTGCTCGTCGAACTTGACCGCGCCGAACTCCTGACTCGGCTACGCACCAGCGCCCCACGAGAAGCCGCCTTCCAAGTGGCACTGGCCCTCCTGGACGATCCGCACTTCCTTGGCGACCCGACAGCGCTCCTCACCGAGCTCGCCGCTGCGGACGGCGGAGCGGCCGCGGTGTCCCGGCTGTTGGAACTCCTCGCCCACCGCGCCGCCGCTGCCCCGGCCACCGCCGCCGTCGTGGAGCTGTGGCGGGCCGCCCTGGCAGCGGACCTTCCCGAAGGTGCCCTGGCGGAGCGGGCACCTTCGCCCTGGCCAGCATCGACGACACGCTCTGGCTCGACCTCACCCTTGCCTCCGCCCGCCACACGCCTGCCCTGCGCGACACGGACCACATCGCCGAGCGATCCACCCACCACCCGGACAAACCCGCAGCCGCGCAACTCACCGCCCCGCTCGTCGCCCACCCCAGCACCGACCCATGGCGGGACGCCACCGTCCGCCAACACGCCCGCACTCTCCTGGCCGCGATCGGCCAGCGACCACCGGACCCCCAACTCACCTAAGGCCTGTCCGGCGGATCATGAGTGTTTCGGCTTTCCCTGCCGTGTAGTTGGTCGTGGGCCGTGGTGATCTGACGAACGAAGAATGGCACCGCCTGGAGCCGCATCTGCCCCTCTATGGACGGCGTGGTGGGCGGTGGGCCAGTCACCGCCGGGTGATCAACGGGATCCTTTTCCGTGAGTGGACCGGGATTCCATGGCGGGATCTGCCGGAGAGGTTCGGCAGGTGGAAGACGGTCTACGAACGGCACAGACGCTGGTCCGCAGACGGCACCTGGGACCGGATCCTCCACGCTGTCCAGGCTGATGCCGACGCCGAGGGCCGGATCGACTGGAGCATGGTGGGCGTCGACTCGACGTCCTGCCGCGCCCACCAACACGCCGCCGGCGCCCGCAGGAAGACACCCCGCATTCCGAAAAAAGAGCCACGCCCCGGCAGCATCGTCCCGACGAAGGACTCGGAAGGTCCCGGGGCGGCCTGACGAGCAAGATTCACCTCGCCAGCGAAGGTGGTCGTAGACCTCTCGCGCTGCTGGTCACCCCCGGCCAGTGGGGCGACGCACCACAGATGATCCCCGTACTCGAACGCGTCCGCGTGGCTCGCAAGGGCGAAGGACGCCCGCGCACCCGACCGGGACACCTGAGCGCGGACAAGGCGTACTCCTCCCGCAGGAACCGCCATTACCTGCGCAGACGCCACATCAAGCACACCGTTCCTGAGCCAAAGAAGCAGAGAGCCAACCGTCAGCGCCGAGGCAGCCGCGGCGGCCGACCCGCCGGGTTCGACAAGGAGAAGTACAAGCGCCGCAACGAAGTCGAGCGGACGATCAACCGCCTGAAGAGCTTCCGCGCCGTCGCCACCCGCTACGACAAGCGAGCCTACGTCTTCCACGGCACCGTCACGGTGGCCGCGATACGCCTCTGGCTCCAAGCATGATCCGTCAAAAACGCCTCAGTCGGTGAAGGGATCCTCCACCGTTGGGATGCACGGAGACAGCAGCGCCTCCGTGTGCTGCGTGACTACTCCTCGAACGAGCCTGAGCACGCGTACCTCGTTTTCGTGGCCCGGGGCCTCGTCATCGCGAACGTGGAGGAGCCCATAGGATCCAGGGGCAACTACGGCCACATGCTCGAACAGCTCCACAGGATCCGGCGACGAACGGTGATTGGAGTAGCCGCCGAGGTGGATGAACGGCTCACCGTTCATCCACCTGAGGTCAAGCAAGTACGGGCTGTCTATCTGGGCGATGTGAAGCTCAAGCTCATCGACGATACGCCGCAGACGCGCCTCATCGTCGTCATCCGCTGCGGTCTCCCTCACCGTGATCCAACCGTGGTACTCAAACATCCCGTGATCGTAGTGATGACCTGCTTCACGTGCCGATCGCAGCATGATCCGCCGGACACGCCTTAGTTGGCGCGGATCATGACCGTGAGGACGGGCGAGGGCTGGCTGCGGCCGATGTCCTCATACCCCCACGACCTGTAGAGCGTGTGGACTTTGCCGTCGCCGGCTGACGGGTTGACCATGAGCGTGACGTAGGGCTCGTCTCGTGTGGCCAGGAGCGCGTCATGGATACGCCGTGCGGTGCCCGTGCCGCGCCAGGCCGGGCGTACGCCGATCTCCTTCAAGGCGAAGGCCGGACCTGACGTGTACTCCTCGGCCGGTGTGGGGCTGGTGCGCTGCCAGTACCGGTCACCGTGCCCGATCCGGTTGCCGTACGCGTAGCCGATGGCGTGACCGTCCGCGTACGCCAGTACGGCCTCGAACCCCGGCTCCCCACCGTGCCGGTCCAGACGCTCGCCGAACGCGGTCACCTGGTAGTTCGGCAGGTGGAGCAGCGGGGCGCGCACCTCGGCGTACACGTCGATCAGATCCGCTCGGACCTCGTCCAGGACGGCGGACGAGCGGAGTTTGACGCCCGGTGCTGTGGTCATGCTGATGCCCTTCACGCGGCTACGCGCTCAGTTCAGGTCGGCCATCCACTCGCGGTCGAGGATGGCGTGGACGACCGAGTCGCGCCACTTTCCTGCCTTGAGAACGTGCTCGCGGATCGTTCCTTCTTCGACCATGCCCACAGACGTCATGGTCTTCGCGGAGGCCTCGTTGTGGGAGGAACTGGCACCCCAGATACGGTGGAGGTTGAGGTCGCCGAAGCCGACGCTGAGCAGAAGCCGGACTGTCTCCACGCCGTGCCCCACGCCCCACACGTCTGGACGCAGCGCGAAGCCGATGGTGGCTCCGCGCTGCTGGTGTGGGTCGAGGGCGAGGCGGGCGAATCCGATCAGCTGGTCCGTCTTCCGCTCCACGACGGCGAACGCGAACTCCGTGCGGGGTAGGTCGGTTGCGGCGGCGACGGACCGGGCCACGATCTGTTCGACCTGCTCGCGGGTTCGTGGCTCGAAGCTCAGGTGCTCCGTCGCTTCGGGGCTGCCGTAGATGGCGAGTACGGCGTCCACGTCCTCGATCGTCAGTTCTCTGAGGTTGAGGCGCGCGCTGGACCGACTGATCGGGTACATGGCCCTGGATGCTACCCGCGGGGCAGCGCGGGCCGGCTGGTGGAGAACGCTTCGATCTCCGCACGCAGGTCCTTCCCGGTGACCGCGCTGCGGGCGGGACTGCTCATCAGGGCGCTGCGGACCCGCATCGCGGATACGACGATGCCGTTGTTGCGGTGCGAGGCGGGAAGGTCGAGGACCGGTCGGATGGCGGCTGCCGCACCGTCCGGGTCTCCGCTGTGGAGCCGGATCAGGGACAGGTCGCACTGCGCTCCCGCCAAGTCTCCGAACGCCCAGTTCGGGGAGCTGGGGTCGCTGAAGCCAGTGACAGCCTCCTCTGCCTGTGCGATCAGGTCGGCGTTCCCGTGCCCGAGCAGCGCCTCGGCTTCCACCGTGTAGTAGAGCTGCTTCTCCCAGGCGTAGGTGAAGAGTCCGCCGAGCTGGTTCAGGTCGTCGGGCACGACCTGCTCACGGCGGTCGGATGCCTGTTGGTTGACGAGCCGTACGGTCTCCTCGTCACCGAGCACGGCAGCGGATCGGGCCTTGAGACCGAGGAGCCAGAGGCCGACGGTTCCGCGGAGGTTCGCAGCCGTTTCGGCGCCCCGGCTGGCGTAATGCTGGGCGTCCTCCGGCCTGTTCGCCCAGTACGGGATCAGACTCTTGAGACCGTCTGTGAGGGCGATCAGGCCGGGGTGCTCTGCGTCGCGGGCGCAGGCCGCAGCGACCCGGGTCATCGTCATGGCCTGGTGAGGGTCCTGCATGTCGTTGAACCCTTTGGCCACCAGGAACGACAGGATGGCGCCCTTGGCGTACAGGTCGCGCAGCTGAGAGGGCCGAACGCGACCGCCTTCCAGCAGGCGGAAGACTTGGTCGTGGGTTTCCAGTAGATCGGTCCAGAGTACGGCCAGCGGTTCACGCGGGAACGCAGCCACCAAGCGCTGCACTTCGTCGTCCAGCAGGTCGAGTGTGTCGTCACCTACCCGCTCACGGTCAGCGCCCAGAAGGAACTCCTTCGCGCGTCGTACAGCCATCGCGCCCCTCCTCTTCATCTCGTTGGGGTCCATGCCGGCGTCGGCAGGGAACACAGGTGACGCGCTGGCCAGGGGCGCGACGTGTGGAGCGGTGCCCTCGGGCACCTGCGACCACAGAACGTCGATGCTGTGGCCGAACATCTCGGCCAGGACCTGACGGAAGACTCTCTGCGGTTTCCTGCCCCAGTAGAGCCATCCCTCGATCGTCTTCGGGGCCGGCTCATCCACGCTCTGGAGGCCTAACCGTGCAGCTGCTTCCCGGTACTTCGGCAGGAAGTCGTCGGGATGCCGCATGCCTTGTGCCTCGCAGAGCTGCCGGAAGAACAGCACGACGCCTCCCACTCCGTCCGCCTAGCACGTCAGTGCTCTGACGGTAGAACGCTGTCTCGGTGAAGTTGCCCCCTTCAGACGGTACTTACCGAACCCGAGGACGGTCCGGGGAAGGTTTGAGGAAGTCGTCAACTTGAGGGGCAGAACCCGAGGTCGGTTTGGGGGTAGAGCCGTCCGCGCGCTCTTGCAACGCTCATATCGATCCTCGCTGAGAGTGCACGAACGAGCACAGGACCCAGCGAGCATGCCGCCGAGAGCTGGTCTCGTCCCTCACCTGCGTGTGAGCGACGTTCGGTGACCGGCGGCGGGACGAACGACTCGGAGAATCCGGTGAGAGACGTACGAGCCACAGCCGAGCCGACGACCAACGCGCTCGCACGCAGCTGGCGTGAGGAGCCGCGAGTCGTGCCCCGACAGGAACGTGAGGCCGCCGTCCGCTCGTGGCTGCTGCTGTCGGCCGCCAGCGCAGACACATCGCGTACCGAATGGGACAGGACCGGGATCGCCCTCCTGCACTGTGGGGCGCTGCTCTCCGTGATCCGCATGTCCACCGAGCTGGTGGAAGCGGCGGCCGGCTCGAACGAGCCCGGCTCCGTGCGGGACTTCCTGGAGGCCGCGCTGTTCGGCGGGCCGGTTTTCGTCGACGTGTACACGGCCCGGTACTACGCCCTGGTTCCGGCGAGCGCCGCGGACCGGCCGGAGTGGCGTGAGCGGCGGCACGCGCCGCACGCGGAGATCCTCGGACGCGGCAGCTACGTCGGTGTGCCCCGGCCGGGGCTGGATGAGCCGCACTCCGGGCATTTCAGCTACTGGTGCGTGCCGATGCACGGCCCTGCGGACCTGTGTGACCCGGACGCCGTGTCCCAGCTCGTCGCTCACGGGCGGCACCGGCTCACGACGCGGGAGGCCGTCAGTGGGCGTTGAGAAGGCCGAGCCGGGCGACGAGCAGGCCGTGGCAGCGGCGTGTCACCGCGTGCTGTGGGACATGCGGCCCTTCGACGCCGACGAGACGCGGGCGCTGCTGGAGGAGCTGGACGGACACGTGCGGGCGCTCAGCCCGCAGGTGACGGCGTTCGTGCCGGAACTGGCCGGCGAGACACGCGAGACGGCTTTCGTCGTGCTGCGCAACGTCGACCGGGTGCTGTACCCGGACGCGCCGTCGACGGACTGGCAGTTGCGGCTACACGATCTCGCTGTTCTCGCGCGCGCCTTGCGTGAACTGCGCGCGCTGGGGCGTCGGCGGGTGGGCGGGGAGCGACGGGGTGGCGGCGTTGACGAGGCGGCTGATCCGAGTGGCTGGCTCGCCGCCAGGGCGGGGGCCTGACCGTGGAGCGGTCTTGGGTCATCGGGGACTGCTGGCTCGGTTGTGAGCGGACCGGAGTCCGGGTGCTCTGGCTGGGACCGGTGCAATGGGACGGGTACACGCGCCGTTCATGTCGTGTGCGTCGTGCCTGGCCCGGCTCATGGCGCAGGCCGGCACCTACTGGCTCAGCAGGCCGCGTATCGGGGCGGCGAGTTGAAGACCCCCGCACGGGGCTTGGCAGCGACCAGTTCCGTGCGGGACGGCGGCCCGGCCCGTCCGCGAAACCCCCGAGGCGGATGGGCCGGGGCCGCCGGCTCTGCTGGTGTCGCTCTCTGGTTGGGCGATCCTCACGTGGGGGGGACGAGCCAATGGCCAGCAGAGGGCCCGTGCGGCGAGGCCGAGTCGCGAATATCTACGGCCCGCGTCGGCTGCCTCTCCGGTCCGACCCCGGACACGGGCACTTCCCCTTCGTTCTGCTACTCAGGAGAAAATCTTTTCGTGAACGCGCCGCCAGGCACCGATGTTGTGCCGCCGGTCCCGCTGCGGCCGGCCGCTCCCTTACGGCCGGTTCTGAAGCTCGCCCTGGAGGAGGCCGACTTCGCGGCGGACGTCACCGTCGACGATGATTCCCTGCTCGTGTCTGTGCTCACCATCAGGGTGCCGTGGCATCCGACGACGGCTGAGGCCGCCCAGGAGTGGATGCGGACGGTGGATGTGCCGGGTGAGGCCAGGTGGGATGGCGCGGGCATCGTCGTCCTCCACCTGCATGAGGCGGCAGCGGTGCACCGGTTCATTGCGTTGCTGGAGCCGCAGATCTGCGCGAACGCCACCGCTGCTGGGCTCAGGCGCGTGCTGAGTGAACTCGGCGTGGACAGCGTGACGGGCGCGAGCCGGGACGTCATCGACGTGCGACTTGGCGGTGACGAACTGGGCTCGGCGGTGGCGCTCGCGGAACAGCTCGGCGCTCCCCGCATCGCTCAGGGCCTGGAGCTGGGGCGGCCCCGTGGTCTGCGACGTCTCGCCGAGCGCTTCCGGTACCTCGTCACGGGGGTCGTGGGCTCCCTGGTCGACGCCGTCTTCGAGCCAGGCTGCACCCACGAAGAGGAGAGTCTGACCCTGTACCTGTCCGTGGACCAGGCGGGCCGACTCCTCCAGCGCCTGAACCGCAACGCCCTCGACGGCGCAGTGCCGGCCGATGTGAGGCGGCTCGTCGTGCACTCGCGGGAGGGTTCGTGAAGCGCCCCCGCAGCGTGCCGGTGGACGTGCGGGAGCCCGACCGGCGGGATGAATGGGAGCTGTCCTGGTACCGGGAGCGGCTGGCCGACCCTTCTCTGCTTGACCGCGCGGTGGTGATCGTGGTCGACGGCACTGGGTATCTGGTCGTGCCGTGCTGCGGACGGCGCCGCGGGGGCTGCGTGAGCGCCGGCGACGCGGAGGTCATCTGGCATCTGTGTCGACCAGCTCCGCCAGCTGCCGGGCTTCCCCGACGCCCGCGTGCGCTGGTCGACGGACCCGGACGTCTGCCATGCCGTCGAGTGGGGTGACCCGGTGCCCAACACCACCGACGGCCACCTGCGCGGCAAGTTCTACGGCTACAGCGACGAGGCGATCGCCGCGTACGCGGAAGAGGCGGACGGCCGTGAGCAGTGAGCCGGGCGAGATCGGGCGGGACGAGACCAGGCCAGCGCAGGACTCGACCGACAGGCCGGTGTGCGCCTTCCATCGCCAGTTCGACCAGATCGTGGAACTCGACGCCGCCGGCCGGTGCTGGCGGTGCCGCTGCGCGCCGACGGAAAAGGCCATCTACCCCGACGAGGACGACTCGGAGGACTGCGACTGATGGGCGAGCGATCGCCTTCCGTCCCGTCGCAACGGTCGGCAAGGCCTTGATGGAGCTTGGCCGACGCGAACACCCCTGAACGCCTGTCTGGTGGCCCGAGCGGATCCGGCCCTGGCCACCAGACAGGCTCCAAGCTCCGCCCGTATGACACGGCAGTCGGCGCGGGCGGACACGGCGCTGGGGCCTACGCCCCCCTTCACGGGCCCCAGCGCCGCCACGGCCTGATCTAACGCAGGCCTCCACGGACCATCACGTTCCACGCAGTAGCGTCGCGACCAACCGCTCTTGAGCAGGGAGAACTACGTTGCAACCCACTTCCTTGACCACGATCGCCGCCGTCGTCCGCGGCCGTCTCGCCGACGTCCTCGATCCCGAAGCGGAGGTCACCCAGCCCGCCGTCTTCGACTCACGTGAGGCCGTTCCCGGCTCGCTGTTCCTTGCGCTCAAGGGGGAACACACTGACGGTCGCGCCTACGCCGAGGCCGCCGTCAACAAGGGCGCCGTCGCTGCCCTCGTCACCCGGCCCGTCGGCGTACCGGCCATCGTCGTCGACGACGTCCTCAAAGCCATGGGACGTCTCGGCCGCTTCCTCCTCCACGACTCGCTCGGCTCCACCAACGTCGTGGCCATCACCGGCTCGGCCGGGAAGACCAGCACGAAGGACCTCATCGCCCAGGTCCTCCCCGGCAATGTGGTCGCTACACGCCAGTCCTTCAACAACGAGATCGGCCTGCCCATCACCATCACCACGGCGCACAAGGGCACCGACTACCTGGTCCTGGAGATGGGGGCACGCCACATCGGCGACATTCGGGAGCTCACCCGTATCGCTGAGCCGGACATCAGCGTGGTCACCAACGTCGGCACCGCGCACATCGGAGAGTTCGGCGGACAGGAGAACATCGCCCAGGCCAAGGGCGAGATCGTCGAGGCTCTCCAGCCGTCCGGGCTCGCGGTTCTCAACGGCGACGACGCCTTCGTGCGGGAGATGCAACACCGCACCCGGGGTCGCGTCGTCACGTACGGCCTCGGAGAGCAGGCCACCATCCGTGCCCTGAACGTCGGAATCGACGGCCACGGGCGACCGTCGTACGCGCTCAGTACCCCCGAGGGCACCGCGCACGTCCAGCTCCAGTTCATCGGAGAGGTCCAGGTCTACAACAGCCTCGCCGCAGCCGCCGTAGCCCGCGAGGCCGGCCTCGACGTCGAACAGATCGCAGCACGTCTCTCCGAAGCCGTCCCGCGCTCGCGTTGGCGGATGGAGACCACCATCAGGGCGGACGGCGTCACGATCGTCAATGACGCCTACAACGCCAACCCCCACTCGATGCGTCACTCCCTGAACGCACTCGCATCCATGACCGGCGGTCGTGACCAGAGGTCCGTCGCCGTACTCGGCCGGATGAACGAACTCGGCGAAGACGAGCGCACCGCCCACGAGGAGATCGGGCGATACGCGGCCGGGCTGGACCTGGACCAGATCATCCTCGTTGGAGGGGAAGAGGCTGGATGGATGCTGGACGGCGTGAGCAGTGCTGGCGCGAAGGCCGTTCACCTGCCCGACCAGGACTCCGCCCTGGAGCTGCTGCGCCGGACCCTGCGGGCCGGCGACGTCGTCCTGGTCAAGGCAAGCCGAGGGGTGGAGCTACAGCGGCTCGCCGAGGAGCTGCTGCACCCGACCCCGGGCCCTGCGGACGCTTAGGCGGCCGGAGCCACCAGCGTGCCGAGCGTGGCCAGCAGCGCCGGCCCGGACTCGACGAGGTCACCGGAGCCCAGCAGCACGACCACGTCACCCGGGCCAGCCATCTCGGCCGCCCGCATCGCGGCGTCGATCCTGTCCCGCAGGATGTGCTGGACGCTCCCGCCCGCACTGGTCACGTGGGCCGACAGCAACTCCAGCGCGGCAGACGGCACCCCGCGCGTGCTGTCGGTGAGCACGACCTGGTCGCAGCCGGCCAGCGCCTTCCCGAAGTCCACCCCGAAGGCATCGAGGCGGGCAAGGTCGGAGGGCTGGAACACCGCGATCACCCGACGGCCCAGCTCGACGAGGGAACGCGCAGCCGCCAGGTCCGCGCTCACCTCGTCGGGGTGGTGGGCGAACGAGTCGAACACCCGCACCCCGGCCGCCTCGCCGACCGGACGGGCCGGGCACCACGGCCTCGGGCCGGAGAGGGGACGCAGTGCGGGGATTCGAGACGGCCAGACGGTCGTGCGGCGCGATGTCCACCGGTCGGGACGGGTGTGGAGCGAACAGGCGCTGTGCGCGGGATCGGGCCGCGCCAGGCCGCCGTGCTCCGTGACTACGGCATCCACTCGGTCGGCCTGCTCGCCAGCGTCTCTCCGGCCACCGTGCAACGTCTGCTGGGCAAGAAGGCCGGCCGGCTCGCCGCCGACCGCGCCCGCGGCATCGACCCCCGCCCCGTCGTCCCCCGGAACCTGCGGGCCTCCGCCGCCGTACGCCACCGCTTCACGAGCCACACCCTGGACGGCGCCGTCGTCCGGACCGCCCTGCTCCATCTTGTCGTCCAGTTCGGCCTCCAGCTGCGCCGCCGCGGTCAGGCCGCCCGCGCGATCACCCTGACGCTGCGCTTCGCGGGCGGCACACCGCTTGGGAGAAGACCCGCCGCCTGCCCGAACCTTCCGCCCACGAGGACGACCTGCGCACACTCGCCTGCCAGCTGATGGACGCCGCCGGCCTGCAACGCGCCCGCCTGACCGGGATCGGAATGAGGGCCGAGGATCTCATCGACGCCGGCCAGGTCGCCGAACAGATCAGCCTGGACGGCGCCCGCGAGTCCCGCCTCGTCGCCGAGCAGGCCATGGACCGGATCCGGAAGAAGTTCGGACCCGCATCCATCGGGCCAGCCGCCGTCGTGCCGTTTCGCCGGGCCTCATGACTGACCGGCCACGCATGATCGACTCACCCCGTTGATCACCTGCCGGTGATCCCGCCACGGCCGCCCACGACCGTCAGCACCAGGCAGCAGGCGCGACCCGCAGGCCCCCGATGGCGAGGACCGGGAGGACTGAGGGGTGGAGAACATGGGGAGGGATGAGACCCAAACGCCGATTGCGGCTGCCCGCGGACGCGGTGCGTGTCCCCTCGTGACGGATGCGCGCGCTGGACGCGGCGCTACCGTGCCGGCGAGGGCATCTGGCCTTCGGAGGGGGAAGAACGGGGATGCTGGAGCAGGCGTTGACGGCGCTGGCCGCAGCAGGCGGGGCCGCGGTGGTGCAGGCCGCGGGGACGGATGCGTGGACCGGGCTGCGGCAGGCGGTGGCACGCTGGTTCGGCCGGGGCGACAGGCAGCGCGAGCGGGTGGAACTCGAGCGCCTGGACCGGACCGCGGGCGAGCTGGAGACGGCGGACGCTGCCGTGATCGAGCGGGAGCGCATCCGTCAGGAGGCGGCGTGGCAGGCCCGTATCGAGGCCCTTCTGGAGAGTTTGGAGGATACCGAGCGAGCCCAGGCCGTTGAGGAAATGCGTGCCCTGCTGGCCCAGCACACCCGCCAAGGCGGGGTGTCAGCCGGCGGAGGACTGGCCGTGGGCGGCAACGTGGACATCCGCGCTGAGAAGGGCTCGATCGCAGCCGGCGTCATCCACGGAGGGGCCCACATCGTCCGCCCTCCGCAGCCGGATCCGACCCAGGGCTGAACGGACCGGCCACCCCAAGCCCACCACCGCTCCCCGCAGGCACCGGTACGCCGAAGATCGTCACGGTCCACGCCGCCCACAACAGCGTCGCGATCGGCAGCGTCGGTCAGGTCAACTATCACGCTGATCCCCGGCAGCCTGCCGCCTGGCCACACCAGGTCGGTGTGATCCCGCACCGGGCGCAGTCCTTCCAGCAGCGTGCTGAGACCACGCGGCTGAGCGCGGTGGTTGACCGCGGCGGCACCTCCGTAATGCGGCAGGTCCTGACCGGCATGGGCGGAGTGGGCAAGACCCAGCTCGCCGCCGATTACGCGCTGACCGCCTGGGACAACGGTTCGGGCGACAACCTGGACGTCTTGGTTTGGATCACCGCTAGTACCCGCACGGCGGTGGTGACCGGCTACGCGCAGGCCGGCCTCGAACTGTGCCGGGGCGACGCCGACGACCCCGAACTGGCCGCGCGGACCTTTCTGGCGTGGCTGGCCCCCGAGGCTGGGAGGAAGCCGTGCCGGTGGCTGATCGTCCTGGACGACGTCGCAGACTCCGACGACCTGCGGGGCCTGTGGCCGCCGGCCAGCCCTCACGGCCGGACCCTGGTCACCACCCGCCGCCGGGATGCCGCCCTGGCCGGGGAAGGCCGCCGCCTGGTCGAGGTCGGGCTGTTCACCGAAGCCGAGGCCGTCGCCTACCTCACCCGGGCCTTGGACGCCCACGGCCGAGAAGAGCCCGAAGACCAGCTCACCGCCCTCGCCTCCGACCTTGGATATCTACCCCTGGCCCTCGCCCAGGCCGCCGCCTACCTCATCGACTCCGGCGAGGACGCGGCCGCGTACCGGCAACTGCTCGCCGACCGGGCCACCACCCTCGCCGACACCGCCCCCAGCGGGCTCCCCGACGACCAGGCCCTCCCTCTGGCCACCACCTGGTCACTGTCCGTGGACCGCGCCGACACCCTCCACCCCGCCGGCCTGGCCCGCCCCATGCTCGAGCTGGCCGCTCTGCTCGACCCCAACGGCATCCCCCAGACTGTCCTTACCAGCGCGCCGGCCCTGGCCCACCTCACCGCACACCGCGCCCGAACAGGCCATCAGCCAACCAGGGGAGCCGCCCCGGTCCCTCCCGGGGACGCGGTCCGGGCGCTGCGCACCCTGCACCGGCTCAACCTCGTTGACCACACCCCCGACACCCCCCACCGGGCCGTCCGCATCCATCAGCTCATCCAGCGCGCCATCCGCGACACCCTCACCCCCGACCGGCACGCTCAGCTCGCCCGCACCGCCGCCAACGCCCTGATCGCGGCCTGGCCCGAGATCGATCACGACACCGTCCTCGCGCAGGCCCTGCGCGCCAACACCACCGCCCTCACCACCCGCGCCGAACAGGCGCTGTACCGGCCCGACGCACATGCGGTACTGCATCGCACTGGCCGTAGCCTCGGCGAAGCCGGCCAGGTCACTGCCGCCCGGGACCACTACCAGCGCTTCACCGACAGCGCCACGTCCCACCTCGGCCCCGACCACCCCCACACCCTCGGTGCCCGAAACCACCTCGCCTGGTGGCGGGGGCAGGCGGGGGACGCGGCCGGGGCCGCCGCCGCCTTGGTCGGGCTGCTGGCCGACCGGATACGGGTGCTGGGACCGGACCACCCCGACACCTTCAACACCCGGCACAACCTTGCCCGGTGGCGGGGGGAGGCGGGAGATGCGGCCGGGGCCGCCGCCGCGTACGCCGAACTTTTGGCCGACTGGGTCCGGGTGCGGGGCTCCGACCACCCTGACGCCCTCTCCACCCGAGGAAACCTGGCCTGGTGGCGGGGGGAGGCGGGGGATGCAGCCGGAGCCGTCACCGCCTTCACCGAGCTGCTGGAGCGCATGGTGCGGGTGCTGGGACCGAACCACCCCGACACGCTCATCACCCGGAGCCATCTGGCCCGGTGGCAGGGGGAGGCGGGGGACGCGGCCGGGGCCGCCGCCGCGTACGCCGAGCTTCTGGCCGACTGGCTCCGGGTGCTGGGCCCCGATCACCCCGACACCCTCACTATCCGGGGCCACCTGGCCCGGTGGCGGGGGGAGGCTGGGGACGCGGCAGGGGCCGCTGCCGCGTACGCCGAACTGTTGGAGCACATGGAGCGGGTGAGGGAACCCGATCACCCCCACATCCTCAGCATCCGGCACAACCTGGCCCGGTGGCGGGGGGAGGCGGGGGACGCGGCCGGGGCCGCTGCCGCGTACGCCGAACTGTTGGAGCACATGGAGCGGGTGAGGGAACCCGATCACCCCCACATCCTCAGCATCCGGCACAACCTCGCTTGGTGGCGGGGGAAGGCGGGGGATCCGGCTGGGGCTGCCGCCGCGTACGCCGGGCTGCTGGCCGACCGGATACGGGTGCTCGGCCCGGACCATCCCGACACCCTCACCAGCCGGGACAACCTGGCCCAGTGGCGGGGGAAGGCAGGGGATCCGGCTGGGGCCGCCGCCGCCTTGGCCGGGGTGCTGGCCGACCGGATACGGGTGCTGGGCCCGGACCATCCCGATACTCTCACCACCCGGAAGGACCTCGCTCGGTGGCGGAAGGAGGCGGGGGACATTGCCGTTGCTCAGCAATCGACGGATTCCTGAACAAGATCACTCAGGCCACGGCCCGCGACCTGAACGGCGCCAGGCGGTGGACCTCGTCCCCCGGCCCCAGTTCACTGCGCCTGCCACCGTCCACAGAGGACCTCACCGGCCCCGCCGCCACCGAATTCCTGCCATGCATGGTTCGAGAGGAGCAACTACGTGACAACGGCGGTGCGGGAATCCGGCGGCCGGGCGGTGCAGCGCGGCTGGTGGCACCGTGAGGAGGTGGGGCGGGACAAGTTCCGCCGCTGGATTGGCGAGTACGGCAGCATGCCCGACGCTCGCGTCAGCCTCTGTGACGAGGACGCCGGAGAGGTGCTGGCGACCTGGCCCGACGACCGGTAGAGGACCGCGCCAGCTATCTGGCCGGCGGATCGTCGTGAGCGTGCCGTACGGCCTTCTTCACCGCTTGCTCCAGCTCGTATCGGCTGGCCCCGGACGCCTCGGCGTGCGCGGTGACGGCCGCCTGCACCTCCTTGGACGCCTCGCGCCAGCGGCGCCACTGGGCGTCGTACTCGTCACCGGCCAGGCCGGCGAGCTTGGCGCGCTCTTCCTCGGCGGATCGTTCCAGCTTGATCAACTCATCGGGGGCCTCTGGCACGGCACAGACCGTAGGCGGCCCGCGCCGTGCGGCGTTGATCGCACTTACGAGTTGGTGCTGCTGGGGCGCCGGAGCGAGACCTATCAGGGCCTCACCGAGAAGGAACCCGACGAGCGCTTCGCCCGGATCGCAGGGCGAGCCTGGGCCGGCACGGGCGTGGTGCTAACCGTGGGGAATCTCAGCGCCTTCATCGGTGAGCTGGCCTCCGGACGAAGCGGCGATCCGTACTTCTGGTTCGTGGCCACCGCCGCCATCGCCTACGTCACGTTCGCCGTCTTCTGGTCTCGGCATACCTGAGACGCCATTGCCTCGAACGGCTGGTGACCGCACGTCCGACCAGGCAACGCGATCGTCCTGGTCACCGAAGGCCAGTGCCAGATGAAGCTGAGCGGGCGTGGGCATCGGCGGACAGGTCAGTTCCCGGCCGAGTCCTGGGCTGCGCCTCGGGCTTGGGTGAGGGCGAGGCGGTAGGATTCGGTGCCGGTCTGGATGAGGTTGCCGCCAAAGGTGAGGCGGTCGACGATGGCTGCGCAGAGGCGGGGTTCGGTGAAGGTCTTGATCCAGCCGCTGAAACTTTCGTTCGAGGCAATGGCGACGCTGTTCTTCTCCTCACGCTCCGTCAGGACCTGGAACAGCAGCTCAGCGCCCCTGCGGTCCAGCTCCATATAGCCCAGCTCATCAATACAGAGAAGATCGACTCGGCCGTAGCGGGCGATGGTCTTGGTCAGTACTTTCTCGTCTGCCGCCTCGACCAGTTCGTTGACGAGCTTGGTGGCGAGCGTGTAGCGGACCCGGTAGCCGGCCATCGCGGCTTCGGTGCCCAGCGCGATCAGCAGGTGGGACTTGCCGGTGCCGGAGTCGCCGATCAGGCAGAGCGGCAGGCCCTTCTTGACCCACTCGCAGGTCGCCAGGGTGTGGATGACCGCCGGGTCCACGCTGGGGTTCGCCTCGAAGTCGAAGGCCCGCAGTGATTTCTCGCGGGGAAACGCGGCGGCCTTGATCCGTCGTTCCGAACGGCGGCGGGCCCGGTCGTCGCACTCGGCCATCAGCAGCTCGGCGAGGAACCCGCGGTACGACATCTGGTCGCGGGCTGCGGCTTGGGCAAGTTCTGGGAACTGGGCCCGAATAGTGGGCAGCCGGAGCATGCGGTATGCCTGGTCGACGGCAGCATCGGCTGCCTGTTCGGTCAGTCCGCGGTGGCGTTTGAACGTCGTCATGGCGAATCTCCCTCGACGGCGGAACGGTCCGGCCGCTGCCGCGGTCGCAGCAGCTGGTCGTAGGCCGCGACCGACGGCAGCGGCCGGTTGTCGGGCGGCAGATGGGCCAGCCGCCGTTCGGTCAGGAACGTCACCCTCGCCCGGTCCGGCTCCGGATCGGCGACGGGCGGTGGTTCGTCGGCCTCGGCAGCCTTGCGGGCTTCCAGCGCGACGGCGTCCGCAGTCAGGGCGCCGGCCCGCAGGGCCGCGGCGAGCCCGGTCACCAGGTACTCGTGATGGAGATGGCGGCCCAGCAGCAGGACTTCGATGAGGGCCCGGGTGCCGTCCCGGTCGCCGTGGGCCTTGCAGGCCGCCGCCCACCAGGCGTCGTGGACGGGCGTGAACTTTCCTGCGGAGCGGGCCTGTTCCAGCGCGGTCGCACCGGGGAAGGCGCCGGGCTTTCGGACCAGGGCCTCCAGATAGTGGTCCAGCACCAGGCGGCTTTTGCCCTTGGCGATCAGCCGTTCGTGCCGGGCGACTTCCCTGCGTCCGTCGTAGACGACGACCTCGGAGGCGTGCAACATCACCCGAACGGTGCGGCCGATCAGCCCCACCGGCACCGAGTAGCGGTTCGTGCGGACGCTGACCTGTGCATATCGGTCCACCCGCAAGCTGAACAGACGGCCGGTCTCGAACGGCTCGTCCGGCAGTGGCCGTAACAGGGGCCGCTCCACCGCGAAGTACTCGCCGATCGTCCTCGGCCGTGACCGAATGCGCCGGTCATCGTCCTCGGCGTCCCACCGCTCCACCATCGCGTTGAGCTCGGCAAGGGAGTTGACTTCCGGGACGGGGACCAGGTGGTTTCGGCGGAACCAGCCGATCTGGCCCTCTACCCCGCTTCTCGTGGGCGCCTTCGAGTCCCGGGCGGTCGATGCCGTAGTGCGAACGGAACGCGGTCCACCGCTCGTTCTCCATCCGAGCCCGTGACAGGCCCAGGACCCGGGCGACCGCGGCCCGCAGGTTGTCATAGCGCACCTTGCCGGTCGGCGCCCCGCCCAACACGCTGAGAGCGTGAACGTGGCCCTCGAAGAACGCCTCCTGCCCGGCCGAGGCGAAGATGCGGTGCACCGCCTTGCCCGAATACGACAGGCGCATCGCGAACAGGTAGACCTTGACCTGCTCGCCGGCCAGCCGGATCGTCACGTCCCCGAAGTCCACCTCGGCCTCAGCACCGGGCAGGTGCGTTTGCGGGATGAACGCGTTGATCGGCCCGCGTCCTGCCTCGATCCGTATCTGCGGACGACGGTCGGCGACGTAGGCCCGCACCATCGGGTAGGTCACCTCCACCGCACCATGCTCATCGAGCAGCCGGTCGTAAATGCGCTTGACGGTGTGCCGCTGCTTGCGCGGGGCGTCCAGATCGGCCCGCAGCATCTGATCGATCACCGGCTTGAACGCATCGAGCCGCGTCTTACGAGGCGGCAACTGCTTGCGCGGCTCGGGCCAGACGGACTGCATGGCTGCCTTCACCGTCCGGAAGCCCACCCCATACTTGCGTTGCAAGGCCCGGTTCGACATCCCCGCCCGGGCATCACGACGTATCGCCGCGTACAGATCGACCTTGGACTTCGGTGGCATCAGCGCCCCCTCATCACGCAGAGCACTCCGATGGTCCCACCGCAAGCACCCAAGTGGTGTCAAAACTCAGCGACATCACTCTCCGCCAACACTGGGCGGTGTCGGCGCCGATCGACAAGCGGTGTCTGCACTCACCGATAAAGCCACCGGGGAGGGGATCGCGGCACTGAACTTGTGCCGAGCGTTCCTGATCTCGCCCAGCATCGTGCCCAGGGTGGCCCTGGCGTTGGTGGGCTGGATGACGGCGTGCGCCGCGCACTCCACCGCCTTGATGGCCTCGCTGTACGCGCGCCGGGTCCGGGCCGCGGCCGTAGGCCGCTTGCCGCGCCGTGGTGGGGTGGTTGGTGGCCGAGCCGGCTGCGGGCACGGCCGCCGCACGGTGATCGTCTGGCGGACCGCGTCGCGCACC
Organism: Streptomyces corchorusii; assembly: GCF_001514055.1. Lineage (NCBI taxonomy): Bacteria > Bacillati > Actinomycetota > Actinomycetes > Kitasatosporales > Streptomycetaceae > Streptomyces > Streptomyces corchorusii. Next base: position 23,176 of record NZ_KQ948385.1, read on the forward strand.
GCAGGGGTGACCCGTTCCACCAGCCCGTCCTGGGCCTCGTTGACCCGGTAGGCCGCCGTGCCGCCGGGGCCGGAGAACGTTCAGGAGCCGGGCCGGGGCCGCGGCTGGCTCCGCCGACGGCTCTGACGACGCCCTTCGCACCTGGGGCGACCACGGGCCCGGGTGGGAAGGGCTGCACCCCTCAGCAGGCCTACGCGGGTGCATTGCCGGGCGTAGCGACGCCAGCGGGGAGCGCCGGCTGTCGGCCGCTCCTTGAGGACGCCGGATGCGGGGGTGGCCCCCTGCGTGGAACGGATGCGAGGGGCCACATAACGGGCAGGGCCGGCGTCGGTCAGAGGCCGCCGGTCTTGGCGGAGAACTGGGTGATGCGGGCGAGCACCTTGTCGAGGTCGCCGTCCTGGGCGACGAGGTCGACGGGCTTGGCCAGTGTGTAGAGGTCGCCGCGGGGTGGAAACTGGGTCAGGGTGGCCTTGAGGATCATCGGTTCCTTGGTGGTCAGCATCACCGGTTCGCCGCAGTCGGCCTCGACCGTCACCGTGAAGGGCAGGACGTCTTGGTGTTCATACCTGGGCGGTATCTCCTGGACCTGCTTCAGTACGCTCTTTGCGTCGGCGTCGTAGCCGTTCGAACTGGGTGTTCAGGGCGAGCTGGGAGCAGGGCCTCTCCGTGCCGATCGGCGGCAGTTGAGGCATTGCAGATCGTCCTTGGGGTCGGTGGCAACGACGGATGCTCATCCAAGCCGGGCCCGATGCGCGCTGGAGCCATTCATCCAATGGTGGGCGCGTCTCGGCCGAGCCCCCTGGCCGGCGCCGCAGAGGCTGGCGTAGCTGCCAGCGCTGCCTGCCTAGCCAGGGGCTCCTCGGCGCGGGCCTCATCCCGGCTGGCCGCCGCTGTGCTCGTCAGGTGGCACGACCAAGAAGACTTGCCAGCGCGCAGGCCGACCGGGTCACTCAAGAGCGCCAGTTCGCAGGACGCTCGGCTTTGCCGGGCTCTGGGCCCGCGCCGACCTGAGCAGGGCAGGGTGCGACACCGCTGTGGACTGGTAGGTCGGGAGAGCCTCTTTACTGGGTTACAGATGACGCACGTACCAGCAGCAGCGCGGGACGTCGGTCTGCTTCTTCCACCCGGTTCCGTACGGGTGGGCCGCCAAGTGACCGGGAAGGTGGCCCCTCTCTTGTGAGCTGCCTGATCGAGGGGGAACGATTCGGCTTCCCCGTCCGGGGGACAAAGCGGCTATCCCGTGGCATTCAAGGGCATCGCTGGCACTGACCGCATGAACGCTCGACGAGGAGAAATACCAGTGTCTGCTCGCTCCTTCACGGCGGCCCTCGGTGCTGCCTGCACGGCTTTCGCTTTGCTCCTGGCGGTGCCCGGCTCAGCCTCCGCCGCAACCGGCCAGTTCCGCTACACCTACACCACCACCGACGGCTACGAAGCCGTCGGCTTCCTGAACAACCCTCCCAGCGGCCAGTGCATCAACCTGCAAGGACCGGCCTCCGAACCAGGATCGACCAGCCGGGCACCCAAGAACCGCACGGACGCCACCGCCACCGTCTTCCTCAACGCCGACTGCGAAGGCGACACCTACTACACCCTGCCCCCAGGATCAGGCGCATCCGACCGCCTGCTCCTGCGCTCCGTCGTCTTCTCCTGAACCGCGACCACTGTGCCGCTGCCGGCCGGGGCCGGCAGCGGCCGCCCGCCCTGCAAACCCGGCTGCCGGGCCGGCCCCGCCAGGTCGCGTCAGGCGGGGTTAGGTGGCGGTGACATACCGGCACCGCCCCTGGTCGATCTTGCGAGTACCGTTCAACTCAGCGACGCCCGCACCACGCTGGTATCGCCGGCACGCACGCCGTGGGCATTCTGCCCGCCTGACCCGGAAGGACCTGTGACTGTGGAATTCCCCAGCATCGACGTGCCTGGAAGCGGACAGCTCCATGCCCGCATGATCACCTCTCTCGGCGAGATCATGGTCCGCCTCGAGGAATACCGGGCCCCCAGCACGGTCAAGAACTTCGTCGGCCTGGCGACGGGCACCATCGACTGGAAGGATCCTGTCTCGGGTGAGCCGATGAAGGGCACGCCGCTGTACGACGGCACGCTCTTCCACCGTGTCATCCCCGGCTTCATGATCCAGGGCGGAGACCCCCTCACCCGCACGAAGGACACGGCCTCACGCTGGGGAACAGGCGGCCCGGGCTACACGTTCCCCGACGAGTTCCACCCCGAACTGCACCACAGCGGCGCCGGCGTGCTGGCCATGGCCAACTCCGGCCCCGCAACCAACGGCTCCCAGTGGTACATCACCGAGGGACCGACCCCCCACCTGAACCGCAAGCACACCATCTTCGGTCAGGTCATCAGCGGCCAGGACGTCGTCCACGCGATCGCCAACGTTCCCACCACTCAGGACCGCCCCAACGCGGACGTCGAGCTGCAGCGGGTAGAAGTCTTCCGGAAGTAGACCAGGCCACTGTGCTACTTGGCACCTCAGCGCGTCAGGCGGCTCCGCTGCGGCAGACACGGTCCTCGTGGACATCGGTGTCGCTCCCGTGCAGCCGTCAGGCACGCTGCCGTACCCGCCAAAGGCGGCGAGCACCACACGGCGGGGCCACAGGGCCACGTCAACCCCTGCGCCGGGACCACCACATCAGGGCGGTGATCCCCGCGGTCGGCAGGTGATGCCGGTAGGCATTCGTCTCCTGTGGTCATTTCTCGCTCACGGTGGCGTCCGACCGCCACCGCCGTGCTGTCCCTGTCTCTGGCGACGCCGCTCGCGGCGTCCGTCCCCCCGCCCCCGCCGCACCGCCGGCGGCCGCCCACCATCCGGCCACCGCGGCCGCGGTGCGGCGGGACCTGTACGTGTACCCCCTGAACGGCACCGAGCCGGAGAAGGACAAGCTAGGCGAAATGGCGGACACCTGGCCCGCATGAACACCAGCCCGGACACCGACTCCTACACCAGCAGCGTCACCGCCGGCCCGGTCGGGGCGATGACCGACGAGGTCGGCGTCGTCACCGGTGACCTCGCCGTCCGCACCACCCTCACCGGCGACGGGCACCGTGCCTGCGCCGCCGTCCCGTACCCCGGCACCGACGAGTGGTACACCCTCACCGGCAGCCCCGCCCCCATCCCCGACGGAGGCCTCGCGGCCTACCACCGCGACCTCCTCGGACGCATCCGCCGCGGCCAGGGCGCCACAGCCGCCTGACCCGGCGCTTCGGCAGGCTTCCGACCTGACAGCAGGCCGGAGCCTTGCCGCATCGCGCTGGTCCCGGATCCCTCGCGCCCCCTCCGCGACGCCGTACGGCGCCGCGGAGCCCGCTGCGATGCGAACCCTCGGCATTCTCCCGAGCGGCTGAGCCGCGGAGTTGCCGGTTCGGGCCACCTACCGCGCTCAGTCACTCAGGTGTGAGCACTCAGCACGTTGTCGGCCCCGACGGTGCGCACCGGTGCCCGCCGGGTCTGTCGGACACCCTTGTTCGGACTCTGGGTGGCGTGCGCTCGTTGCACGCCCTCTCCACTGAGGTACGCGGGCACCGGTGCCTTCCGCGGTGGTCCGGACTTCGGTACAGGTCGCCGGCCGTCTTTCACACGGGCTCCAGCGCCAGCGCGGTGCGTGTCTCTCCCACGAGGCGCAGTGAGCCGAGGACGATGATCAGGCCGCCGGGCCCGGTGAGTTCGGCAGCCCGGTGCAGCGCCGTCATAGTGTTCTCGGCGCTCAGGCAGGGACCCTGGCGGTGGGGGGAAAGCTGCCTGTGCAGGGTGACGCAGCTCGCGGCATGTGGAGCGTCGGTGCGGGTGAGGACCAGGGGCCAGTGTGCGGGGAGCGGGGCGAGCATGCCCGGGGCGTCCTTGTCGTCCATCGCCGCGAAGACCAGTACGGGCGGCCTCGAGCGGCCGTCGGCGCGGGCCTGGCGCAGGATCTGCGGGGCGACGGTCGCGACACCTTGCGGATTGGTGGCGCCGTCCATCAGGACGCTACCTGTCCAGTCGTTCAGCCGTGCGTGTGCAACGAGTTCCAGCCGTCCGGGCCAGCGCGTGGCCGCCAGTCGTGCGCGCAGGCGTTCTGCGTCGGGTGCGGGGATGTGGCCGCGCTCGGCCATCGAGTCCATCGCGGCGATGGCGAGCGCGAGGTTGTGGTGCTGGTGCGTGCCGGACAGGGGGCAGGGCAGATCACGGTGCACGGCGCGCGGGGTGAAGACGTCCACGAGTGTCGTCGGGCCGCCGTCGTCGCCGTGGCCGGCGGCGCGAGCGGTGTAGCGGATCTCGTGGTCCATGCGCCACACCGACAGGCCTGTCCGTTCCTTGAGGACCTGCTCCGCAGCGGTGGCTGCTTCGGGGGCCAGGCGTCCGAGAACTACATGGTCCCCGTCCTTGGCGGCTGCGACCTTGGCCTGGGTGATCTGGGTCAGGGAAGTGCCGAGCAGTCGGGTGTGGTCGAGCCCGATACCCGTGACGACCTTGACGTCCAGGCCGAGTTCCGCGGCCGCCGCCCTGCTTCCGCCGATGCTCGCCTCGGCCACTGCCAGCCCGATGCCGGCCCGCCGCAAGTGAACGGCGGCGGTCGCCGCGTAGATGCCCTGGGCCAGGACGGGCAGACGATGCCGCTCGATCGCCTGCCAGACTTCCGCGAACGCGGCGGTGTACTCGGCGCGTGTGACGGGGACCCCGTCGATGCGGATACGCTCCCTGAGCTCCTGCAGGTGCGGGCTGGGCATGCTGCCCACGTGCACGCCGGCCGCGGCCACGGCCGATACCGCGAACGCACAGGTCGACCCCTTGCCGTTCGTTCCGACCACCAGCATCCCGCGCAGTCCCTGCTCAGGACGGCCCAACGCATCCAGCAGCCTAGGCACGTTGGCCTGCCGCACTCTTCGCGGAAGCCCGTGAGGGTTCTTTTGCACCTGTGCAAGGACATCCGCGCAGTCTGAGTAGTCCACGGGCCGGATCACGCCCCCGGACACGCGGGACCAGACGCACCGTGCTGCACCGTGACAGCGTCCGGGTTGGTGGCCGCGGTGGCGGGGGCGGCCAGGAGGAGGCCGGTGAGCGAGGCGAGCAGGGCAGCATTACGGGCACAACGCACGATGAACTTCCCCCTTCACAGTGACGGACAGGCCGTGATCTTCATAGCGGTGCACCGGTGCGACGCGCCCGGGAATCAGCCCCTGTCACCCTTGGGCGGGTAAATCACACCGGCAGACACGGAGCAGACCTACGTCGGCGGCGTCCCGGCCTCTTCACGGCTTTGGTGTCGGGTGAGTGCGTTGCGAAGGTAGGCGGGCAGTGCCTGGCAGAGGGCCGGGTCCGCTTCCCAGCCGGGGTCGGTGAGTTGGGCGGTGGTGATGACGAGGTGGTGGCCGTGGTCGGTGCGGACGAGGACGCGGAATGTTTCGCCCCGGCTGTCCCGGCCGGTGAGGTAGGCGGCCAGGACGGCGCGGCCCAGCTCAGCGGGATCCGCCCTGGTCGTGGCTCGGCCGAAGTCTTTGCAGATCCACACGTCGCTGAACCGCTCGTGCATCAGGATCTCCCACCGCACGCAAGCGGGCATGTCGTCGCCTAACACAACCGCGATCATGCCCCCACCAGCCGTCCGGCGTACCGCTACCTGCGAGTACCGGCCAGAAGGCAGGCCTTTTCCACCGGGGCGAGGGCGGCTGGCACCGACCAGACTCACTCCTCACCGGCGCGGCCCGACCGAGGGCATCAAATGGGCTACACCGGGCGGCCCTTGCGTTCTGCCGTTGCCGGACGTGGACACACGGGCCCCCAGGGCGCCTACCTCTTGCTGCTGTTCCATACGATCGAGCAGGCCCGCGCTGAGCACATCGTGCCGGCAGCTGACCGCACCCGCCCCGGTCAGCAGCCTGGCCACCGATGAAGCGCCGCTGGGCCCGTACGCCGGCGCGGACCCGATCCGCGGCTCCTCCGCTATCGGCTTCTTCCCGCGCCGATGCGCTGCCCGGTGTCAGCACCGAACAGTCGATCATCGGTGCATAGGCTTCCGCGTATGGCCAGCCGATCTTTTCCCTACGACCGGTTCCTTGGTGAGTTCCAGGAGCTGGCGCACGGTCGCCTCGACGGCCCTTCACTCCGCGACTCGGTCTGCGACCACGCTGCCCCGGACGAGGAGAAGCTGTTGCGTTACCTGCGAGCAGGATCAGCCCTTGCCGTGACCGGATCACCGGTCCACGACGCGCTGAGTGGCGAGTTCATCGGTGCCTTGGAGCTGCACACCGACGGCGAGTGGTTCTGGTACTCAGACCTCGCTCACTATGTCGAGCGCTACCACGTCCCGCTGGAGGCGATCTTCATCGATCACGCACGCGCACACCACTGGACTCCACCCGCACTCTCGACTGAAGACCTCATCGAGATCGCAGATACGTTGGAGGCACTCGACACCGAACACGCGGAGGGTGCACAAGGCTGTCCTAGTTAAGGGCCTGCCATGGCTCACGGTCGGGCACAGGGGGGAAGCCGTCCTCGGCCAGCCAGCGAATCGCCAGCAGGCTAGGCAACGACCACCACGCGCGGATCACGTCGAGGTTGACGTCTGTGCCGTAGCCGGCGACGACGTCGCGGAGGTGCTCGGCGTGTCCGAACGTCAACGTGGCAGGGCGGAACCGGGCGCCACCACAGCCCGCCACCGACAGGTTGATGACGCCCGTAAACTCCCTGCCGTCCACGAACACGTGAGTGATCTGCAGGTTGCCGTGCGCGAACACCGGATCGCATGGCCGCAGCGCGGCCTCGGCGGCCTGGTGGTTGTGGGTGACCAGGTCGGCGGGCGGGACGTCGTTCGTCACGAGCTACTCGCACTCGACATCGAGATTCGTCGCCAACTCATCAAGGACTCGGCCGGGCCAGGACGGCAACGGCGCGTCGTGCAGCTGCCGGATGGCAGCACCCGCCGCCAGGCGGCCGGCGACGCGCTAGGTGGCTCGCCGAGGCAGCCGAGCGCCCTTCCGGGGACCGCGGCGATCGCGAGCGCAGGAGGGTTGCACCTGTCGGTCACGGCGCTGGCTGGTGGGGAAACTGGTTGGCTGCTGCGTTTGCGGCGCCGGTAACGTCCGGGGTTCCGACCCGCCGTACCGGTAGCCTACTTCAGAGGGCGATGCAGATGACCAGCCGGCAAGCAACGACGACCCTGTGGCGTCCCACCGGTCCGAAGGAGCTGGATCTGGTGCGGGAGCTGGACTGGCGTGCCTGGCCGCCCCGGCTGCCTGAGCAGCCGATCTTCTACCCGGTCCTCAACGAGGACTACGCGGTCAGGATCGCGCGGGACTGGAATGTGAAGCACGATGGCGCTGGCTTCGTCACTCGTTTCGAGGTCGAGTCGGACTTCTTGAGCCGGTATCCCATCCAGCAGGCAGGCGGGCAGACGATCCTTGAGCTCTGGGTTCCGGCTGAGGAGTTGGGCGACTTCAACGCCCACATCGTCGGCGAGATCCAGGTGATCCACGAGTTCCGCTGAGACAGGGAGACTCGCTGAGGGACACGCTGGCCCAGTGCGCCGATCAGGTTTGGTGGCCTGCCCGCGCCGTGCCCCGCTGCGCCTTCCGCCCCCGGGCCCGCACGCGCGCCCGGCTGTCCCACCGGCGCCCCCGCCCGCCCCGCTGCCCGTACCCGCCCGGCCCTGACAGTCCTTCGTCTGTTGCTGGAACAGCCCCCACTTTACCGGCGGCCCTGCGGGCAGGCCTGCCTTGGGTGCCCGTCCGTGTTGATCCAACGCTATGGATCGGGGTAGGTGCTGGAGATGTGCGGCGGCCCGCGTTGTTGACGGATGCGTGGTTGCGGTGACGTTGTCGTGGCAGCAATCGGAAGGGGCAGGCCGTATGGCGCGTACGCGTGCGGAGGCAAGGACCAGGCATCCTCGACATGAGCGCAGGGGCGAGGCACGGCTGCCGGCAGTGGTGGCGACGCTTGCCGCGATCGCCCTGTACCTGTTCCTGCCGCAGCGGTTGCTGATCGCTCCTCGTTATGTGCTTCCCGCCCTGGAATGTCTGCTGCTCATTCCGCTCATCGCGATCAACCCCAAACGTCTGACCCGGCAGACGAAGGCCTTCCGGGTGCTCTCGCTGACGCTCGTAGCCGTCATCGCGATCAGCAATCTCGTGGCGCTGACCATCTTGATCCATGAGCTGCTGTACGCCGGAGTGAAAGACGGCCGTTCACTGTTGGTGGCTGCGCTGCAGGTCTGGCTCACCAACATCATCGTCTTCGGTCTGGCCTACTGGGAGCTGGACCGAGGTGGCCCGGTCAGCCGCACCCAGGTGCCCCGCTCCGCTTTGCCCCTGGCGGACTTCCGCTTCTCACAGGACGAGAACGACGACGCCGTACAAGAAGTCGCCGACGGCGCCAGCGGCGCCTCGGACTGGGTCCCCACCTTGGTGGACTACCTGTATGTGTCGGTCACCAACTCCACGGCCTTCAGTCCGACCGACACCATGCCGCTGTCAACCCGCGCCAAAGCCATGATGAGCGTTCAGAGCGTCTCCGCCCTCTTGACTTCCCTGCTGGTGATCGCACGAGCCGTGAGCATCCTGCACTGACCAGCGGTCACGGTGAGGCGAGCGCGGCGACCACTGAAACGCCTGGGCCGTTCCTGGACGACACAGCTGCCCCGTCTCCGCTCCCGATGAGCACTGCACACACCTAGCTGTCCCTGACTTCTGGGCAACCCGAACACGGTTCACCCACCCCATCACCCGCCGTGGTCTACACCGCCCCGCCCTGCGCCCGCCCCCTGCTCGCCGCTGCGCTCGCCTTCCGCCGCCGCACCCCGTACAGGACTGGCACACCGCCGCCCGCTGCCGACACCTGCCCGCCGCCCTGCGGGCATGATGGTCGAGTGCAGCAGCCCTCTCCTGAACTCACACCGATCATCCTCGCCATTGACGACCTCAGAGCGCTGCCCCAAGCGACGCGGCTCGCCCGCACGAGCCGTGAAGGAGTTCAACTCCTCCAAGTTCTTTGCCGCGCCGCTTCGGTGGAGGTCGCCGCTCTCAATGCCGCGGTCCAGCGTGTCGCCCTGGTCTCCGCCAAGAAGGATGCCCTGATCGAGCTGGTCTTCACTGCCGGCAGCGTCTTCGTCCCGGAAGGGGGCGCCGGCGACGGCGCCTGGGGCCGTCGACAGCATCCGGCACCGGCTTTACCGGCGGTGTGCTGACTGTCGTCTTGGCCTGCACGCGTCGACGGCCGAGTCCGTTCAGTTCGGCCTTCGGCTTGCCCATCAGGTTCGCCGTCCTGCGGGGCCACCGGCGTCGGCCAGGCGCTGTGCTGTCTTTTCGTGCCCGTCCGGTTCTCCAGTTGGTCCCGGAGGTACCCCATGCCCGGCCGGCAGCTCCAGCGCACCGTCCTGGATCGGGCGCTTGCCCGCCGGCGGATCCCGCGGCTCCTGGTCCGCGGGCGAGTATGCCGCCCGCAGGCAGGCCCGAGGGCAGCCCGCCCGGGTTGTGACAGACCTGCGCACCGACTCCTTCCTCGTCATCCCTCGTCCTCACCGGCCGGCCGGCCCGGAGCTGGACAGCGCTGCGGCCGGGCCGTGGATGCAGCTCTGGCGTGGC
>NZ_KQ948386.1:0-27044 GCF_001514055.1 Streptomyces corchorusii
GCCCGCCGTCAGCTCGGTCAGTTCGGCCAGCGGCAGGGTGTGCTGGGTCTGGAGCACCTTCGCGCGCAGGTAGCGGACGTTGTGGGCGGTGGTGAAGACGCCGGTCGGCACCCGGTCCCGTACCGCGATCCCCAGCGAGCGCAGCTGTTCGGCCTTGTCGGGGTTGTTGGAGAGCAGGTCCAGCTCGGTGATGCCGAGGGCGCCGAGCATCTGGGCGGCGGCCGTGTAGTCGCGGGCGTCCTCCGGCAGGCCGAGGGCGGCGTTCGCCGCGTAGGTGTCGAGGCCCCCGTCCTGGAGGGCGTACGCGTCGAGCTTGTTGTAGAGGCCGATGCCCCGGCCCTCCTGGCGGAGGTAGAGCAGGACGCCGCCGCGGTCGGCGATGCGCTCGACCGCCTCGCGCAGCTGCGGTCCGCAGTCGCAGCGGGCCGAGCCGAAGACGTCCCCGGTCAGGCACTCGGAGTGCAGGCGCACCAGCGGGACCGGGCCGGGCTCGCCGAGGACGACGGCGAGGTGTTCCCGGCCGTCGGTGAGGCCGTGGAAGGTGACGAGTTCCGCGTCGGCGCCGTAGCCGTCGGCGAAGCGCAGCGGTACCCGGACGCGGGCGCGCGGGGTGGCGGCGGGGATGTCGGGCATGCGGGTCCTCCCGGACAGTTGCTTCAGATTTGAAGCAGCGGTTCGCAGGGACCCTACCTCTGCTTAAAAGTTAAAGCAATCAGTGGGTCCGGTCCGCTCAGGAGGACGCCGGGGACGACGAGCAGGACGAACGGCGCCGCCAGGGGACGTCCTCGGCGCCGGACGCGTCGTCCTCGCCCTGGAGGCCCCGCGCGATCCCCGTGCAGATCTCCTCCAACTGCCCCACCTGCTCCGGGGTGAGCCGGTCGAACAGGGTGCTGCGGACCGTCTCCACATGTCCGGGTGCCGTACGCTCCAGGACGGCCACCCCCTCGTCCGTCAGCACGGCGAGCGAGCTGCGCTTGTCCCAGCGGCAGTTCTCCCGGCGCACCAGGCCGTCCCGCTCCAGCCGGGTCACCACGTACGTGAGCCGGCTGCGGGTGATCTTCAGCGTCTCGGCGAGATCGGTCATGCGCAGCCGCCGGTCGGGGGCCTCGGAGAGGTTGGCCAGCACCGAGTAGAACAGGTGCGGCATGCCGCCCTCCTGCTGGAGTTGCCGGTCGATGGCGTCCTCCAGGAGGCGGGAGGCGGCCATGTAGGCGCGCCAGGCGCGCTGCTCCTCGGGGGTGAGCCAGCGGGTCGTCATGCCGCCAGTGTAAGTTTGTTTAAAAGTTGAACCAAGCCGTCCGTCCGGACGAGTGAGGTCCGCCTCCGCGAAGAGAGGGCGCCGATGCCCCTGCCGTACGTGCTGCTGTCCGCCGCCGTCTCCCTCGACGGCTACCTGGACGACACCGGCCCCGAACGCCTGCTGCTGTCCAGCCCGGCCGACTTCGACCGGGTCGACGCGGTACGGGCCTCGGTCGACGCGATCCTCGTCGGCGCCGGCACGATCCGCGCCGACAACCCCCGCCTGCTGGTCAACTCCGCCGAGCGGCGCGCGGCCCGGGTGGCGGGCGGCAAGCCGGAGTACCCCCTGAAGGTCACGGTCACCGCCACCGGCGACCTCGACCCGGACGCCAGGTTCTGGCACACCGGCGGTGACAAGATCGTCTACACCACCGACCAGGGCGCCGAGCGGGCCGCCCGCCGCCTCGGGAGCACCGCCGACGTCGTTCCGCTCGGTCCCGTCCTGGACTGGCGGGCCCTGCTGGAGCACCTGCACGACGTGCGCGGCGTCGGCCGTCTGATGGTCGAGGGCGGCGGCACGGTCCACACCCAGCTCCTGCACCAGGGCCTCGCCGACGAACTCCAGCTGGTCCTCGCCCCCCTGTTCGTCGGCGACCCCGCGGCGCCCCGCCTGTTCGGGCCGGGGGCCTACCAGCCCGGACGGCTGCGCCTGCTCGACACCCGCCGGATCGAGGACGTCGTGCTCATGCGGTACGTGCCGACGGCGCCCGGCACCGGGGCGGTCGCCACCGCCGCCGACCGCCACTGGCTGCGCACCGCCTGTGAACTGGCGGCGCTGTGCCCGCCGTCGGAGACGGCGTTCAGCGTCGGTGCGGTGGTGGTGGCCGCCGACGGTACGGAGCTGTCGCGGGGGTACTCCCGCGAGGGCGCCGATCCGGTCGTGCACGCGGAGGAGGCGGCGCTCGCGAAGATCGCTCCCGCCGACGCGCGGATCACCGGCGCCACGGTGTACAGCAGCCTGGAGCCCTGCGCCCGGCGCGCGTCCCGGCCGGCGCCCTGTGCCGAGCTGATCCTCCGGGCCGGGGTGCGCAGGGTGGTCACCGCGTGGCGTGAGCCGGACACGTTCGTGGCGGGGGCCGACGGAAGCGGGGTCCTGGTCGCGGGGGGCGCGCGGGTCGTCGTGCTTCCCGAGCTGGAGGAGCTCGCCAAGGCGCCGAACGCCCACTTGCTGTGAGCGCCCGCCCGGCCCGGGGCCGGAAACGACTCAGGGCCCGGAATCCGCTGGATTCCGGGCCCTGAGTCTTCAGTAGCGGGGACAGGATTTGAACCTGCGACCTCTGGGTTATGAGCCCAGCGAGCTACCGAGCTGCTCCACCCCGCGTCGTTGTGACTCCAGTGTACGCCATGCGCGGGACCGCTCGCACACCCCTTTCGGCCCACACCGGTCGCCGCCCGCTCCGGGGCCCGGAAACCTGGAGGTACGTCGGACAACCGGGAGACACGCGGTGCGCCCTGGAAAGGTGGAGGAGAGCCCGTACGCCAGGGCGGGCGGCCGGCTTCCCGGCGACCCCGTGCCCGACCCGGGCCTCGGGGACGCACCGGTGCCGGTGCGCGCCCGCCGCCGTCCGGGCCCCCGTGCCCTGGCCCGCACCCTGCCCGCCCTGCTCATCGTCTGCGGTGTCCTGTACGGCCTGCTCGCCCCGGACGACTTCACGGCCGTCCCGTTCTTCACCGCGGCCCCGCTGGTCGCCGCGCCCTTGTCGTCGTTGCGCACCACCGTCCTGACCGGCCTCGCCTCCCTCGCCGCCGCCTACGCCGTGCACACCGACGCCGGGGTCCATCCGGCCGTGGGCACCCTCACCGACGTGGTCACCGTCGCGACGGTCGCCCTGCTGGCCGTCGCCATCAACCGGGTGGTCCGCCGCGGCGACCGGCGGCTCGCCTCCGCCCGGGAGATCGCCGAGGCCGCCCAGCGGGCCGTCCTGCCGGAGCCGGACGAGCGGATCGGCGGCTACGAGATCGCCGCCTGCTACGAGGCGGCACGGCAGGACGCGTTCATCGGCGGCGACCTGTACGCGGTGCAGGACAGCCCGTACGGCGTCCGGCTGGTCGTCGGGGACGTGCGCGGCAAGGGCATGGGCGCGGTCGCCGCGGTGGCCGTGGTGATCGGCGCGTTCCGGGAGGCGGCCGAGCAGGAGGCCACGCTGGAGGCGGTCGCCGAGCGACTGGAGCGGGCGCTGGCCCGCGAGGGCACCCGGCGCGACGGGATCGACGCCTTCGAGGGGTTCACCACCGCGGTCCTCGCCGAACTCCCGCACGGCGACGGCGTCGTACGGATCGTCAACCGCGGCCATCCGCCACCGCTGCTGCTGCACGCCGACGGCACCCTGCGCACCCTGGCCCCCGCCGAGCCCGCGCTGCCGCTCGGCATGGGCGACCTCGGCCTGTGGCCGGACCGGGCCACCGAGACCGCCTTCCCGAGCGGCGCGACCCTGCTGTTCCACACCGACGGCCTGTCCGAGGCCCGGGACGCCCACGGCCGGTTCTACGACCCCGCACGGCGGCTCGCGGGGCGCACCTTCCCCGGCCCGGCGGCGCTGGTCGGCCGGCTCGCCGAGGAGGTGCGCCGGCACTCCGGGGGCGGCATGACCGACGACATGGCGCTCCTCGCCGTACGACGGCCCGCGACGTCACCGACGGTCACCGGGCGAGCGCCGTCCGCATAACATCTGAGTCACCATCAAAACCGAAGGTGACTGCTGAACCGGGCCGGCGCCCGGTCAACTCGCCCGCTTTGACGGGGTAGTGGCCGATAACTCCGCCGGTAAAGACGCGAATGATCAAGCCGAACGGCTTGGAAAGTGACTGGCAAGTCTATTAACGTTCGATAACGCAGCGCGGTCGTCACAGCCGTCACAAGAGGCGGCTCCGTGCGCACACGCCGAATCCCGCAAGGGAGCCGGGGAACCACCACCCTGGGGTGAATCACGCGGATGCCGCCGTGAACTCACGGAGTCCACGACCGGTATACGCGCGTAGGAGACCTTCCTGCTCCGAACCCGTCAGCTAACCCGGTAGGCGAAAGGAAGGAAAGGAGTACGCCCGCGTGGCGTCCAACCGGCCTGTCCCAGAAGCCCCGTTCATACCGGCACAGCGCGAGCCCGAGACCTTCGGGTACGGCGCCTACCAGGCCGAGGAGGGCCCCTGGGAGGAGTGGAACCCCACCGAGGAGTCCGTCGCCCCGGTGCGCGGCCGGCACCGCGTCGCCAAGCAGCGCGGCGGCTTCGCGCGCAGCTCCACCGTCCTGGGCGTCGGCGTCATGGCCGCGGTCGGCGCGGGCGGCATGGCCAGCGCCAACACCGGCAAGCCGCCGGTCTCCATCTCCCTGCCGGACCTGCCCTCGGTCGGCTCCCTCTTCGGCGACGACTCCGCCGACCACCAGCCGGCCCAGGCCGCCACGGCCACGCTGAGCACCGTCGGCGTGACCACGGCCGCCGGCGAGGACGGCGCCGACGCGGGCGAGGCGCTGCGCAACCGGATCATGGCCCAGGCCGAGCAGCAGCAGGGCCAGGCCGAGAGCAAGGCCACCGCCGCCGCGGTCGCCGCGGCCGAGAAGCAGAGCGCCGACGCCGCCGCCCAGGCCGAGAAGGAGGCCGCCGCCAAGGCCGCCGCGGCCAAGGAGAAGGCGGAGGCCGCCGCCGAGAAGAAGGCCGAGGAGGAGCGGCTGGCGAAGCTGGCCGAGCAGTACACGCTGCCCACCTCCTCGTACACGATCACCTCGACCTTCGGCCAGGCCGGCGGGATGTGGTCCTCCGGCTACCACACCGGCCTCGACTTCGCCGCACCCACCGGAACCCTGATCAAGGCCGTGCACAGCGGCACGATCACCGAGGCGGGCTGGGCCGGCTCCTACGGCTACCGCACGATCCTCACCCTGGACGACGGCACCGAGCTGTGGTTCTGCCACCAGTCCTCGATCAGCGTCTCCGTCGGCCAGAAGGTGGCCACCGGCGAGGTCATCGGCCGCGTCGGCGCGACCGGCAACGTCACCGGCCCGCACCTCCACATGGAGGTCCACCCCGACGGCCAGCCCACCGGCATCGACCCGATGGCGTGGCTGCGCGACAAGGGCCTCACCCCCTGACGGCCCGCCCCTCGCGGGAACTTGGCGGGAACTCGGCCCCGGCGGTGGGATGCGATCACCCACCGCCGGTGTTGACATGACGTATGACGTCACTTCGTAAACTCGGTTCTTCCGATCTTGAGGTCTTCCCGCTCTCCCTCGGCGGCAACGTGTTCGGCTGGACCGCCGACGAACAGACCTCCTTCGCCGTTCTCGACGCCTACACCGCGGCGAGCGGCAACTTCGTCGACACCGCCGACTCCTACTCCGCCTGGATCGAGGGCAACCAGGGCGGCGAGTCGGAGACGATCATCGGCAAGTGGGTCAAGGCCCGCGGCAACCGCTCCGAGGTCGTCATCGCCACCAAGGTCAGCCAGCACCCCGAGTACCAGGGCCTGTCCGCCGCCAACATCAAGGCCGCCGCCGACGCCTCCCTGCGCCGCCTGGGCACCGACCACATCGACCTCTACTACACCCACTACGACAAGCCCGAGGTGCCGGTCGAGGAGATCATCGGCGCGCTGGACGAGCTGGTGAAGGCCGGAAAGGTGCGGCACATCGCCGCCTCCAACATCAGCCCCGAGCGGCTGCGGGCCTCCCTGGACTTCTCCGACCGCGAGGGCCTCGCCCGCTACGTCGCCGTCCAGCCGCACTACAACCTGGTCTCCCGGGACACCTACGAGGGCCCGTTGCAGGACCTCGTCGCCCGCGAGGGCCTGTCCGCCGTCCCGTACTTCTCCCTCGCCTCGGGCTTCCTCACCGGCAAGTACCGGCCCGGCAAGACCGTCGACAGCGCCCGCGCCGAAGGAGCGCAGAAGCACGCGGAGTCCGAGCGCGGCCAGAAGGTCCTCGCGGCCCTGGACGAGATCGCCGCGGCCCACGAGGCCCCGGTCGCCACGGTCGCCCTGGCCTGGCTCGCCGCCCAGCCCACGGTCACGGCCCCGATCGCCTCGGCGAGGACGGTGGAACAGCTTCCGGCGCTGCTGGGGGTGGCGGAGCTGAAGCTGACGGAGACCGAGGTGGCCCGCCTGACGGAGGCGTCCGCCTAGCCCGTCCCCCGCGCGACGGTGCGGCCCGGCGGTGCCGGAGGACCCCCGTCAGCCCCCGTGACTACGTCCGGTACGGGTTGTACGCGGGGTACGGCACCGCCGGATACCCGTACGGCGCCGCCGCCCCCCACTGGCCGGGCGGCGGAACGGACGCCCTGCTCGCGTACTCCAACGCGGGCCGGGCCACATCCCTGCGCCGCCACAGCTCGTCCAGCAGCTCACGCTCCCGGACGACGAAGTCGGGCCCGGCCTTGCCCTTCCGCCCCCGGTGCCGCAGGAACGCCAGCGAGGTCGCGCACGCCTCGTACCGGGCCACCTCCCGCGCCGCCTGGCGCCCGTGGTGGTGGCGGGCGTAGTCCCGGGCCATCCGGCGCGCCCGCATCGACCCGAGCGCGAACGGCTCGGCCGGCCCCAGCCACCCGGCCAGCACATACGTGGGCAGCTCCGCCCGCACGGTCCGCAGCTCCCGCTGCCGGGTCCGGATCGCGAGCCAGGTCACCACCGCGAACGCGGGCACCATGAAGGCGCCGTAGACGGCGAAGAAGCCGTACTCGCCGAAGGTGGAGGAGCCGTTCCAGAAGGCGTGCATGCCCATCGCCAGCAGCAGCCCGCAGACCGGCAGCAGCACCCGCCGCGCGTGCTGCCGCTCGGCGGACAGCGCGGCGACGCCGAAGCCGATGCCGGTGAGGACGGTGAACAGGGGGTGCGCGAACGGGGACATCACGATGCGCACGAAGAAGGTGGCGGCGGTGACGGAGGCGATGCCGCGGTCGCCGGTGAGCTGGTCGGTCCCGAAGGCCGTACCGAGATAGAGGATGTTCTCGGTGAACGCGAACCCGGTGGCGGTGACGCCCGCTATCACCACCCCGTCCACGATCCCGGTGAAGTCACGCCGGCGGAAGAGGAACACCAGCAGGACGGCGGCGGCCTTCGCGGACTCCTCCACGATGGGGGCTATCACGGTGGCGCCGAGCGTGTCGGCACTGGCCGGATCCGCGGTCGAGGTGGCGATCCACTTGGTCGCGAAGCTGTTGGCCACGATGGCTATCAGCGCCGCCGCACAGGCCCCCCAGGCGAAGGAGAAGACCAGGTTCCGCCAGGGGCCCGGCTCCACCCGGTCCAGCCACCGGAAGGCGGCCATCAGCCAGGGCACGGGCAGCACGGCGAGCCCGAGACCGACGAGGAAGCCCTCCGTGCCGGTCTGCCGCCGTACGAGCGCGAGGATGACCAGGCCGGACAGGGCCAGCAGGGAACTCAGTGCTCCGTACCGCACCCACCTGCGCTGCCACCAGTGCGGGTGGTGGAGCACACCGCCGCCGGGACTCGGGGGATACGTCGGAAACGGAGGACTGGTGGCCACGGCATCGACCCTAACGGTGGCGGGACGAGGGGCTGGAACGGATTATCGGTCCTGCTCAGCGGTGGTGTGCGGGACGCGCCGGAACAGCAGGTCGTTCACCACATGTCCCTTGTCCAGTCCCTGTCCCTCGAAACGGGTCAGTGGCCGGAACTCCGGGCGTGGTGCGAAGCCGCCGTCCGCCTGGGTGTTCTCGAAGCCGGGGTGCGCGGTGAGCACCTCCAGCATCTGCTCGGCGTACGGCTCCCAGTCGGTCGCGCAGTGCAGGAGCGCGCCGGGCCTCATCCGGGACGCGGCGAGCGTCAGGAACTCGGGCTGGATGAGCCGCCGCTTGTGGTGCCGCTTCTTGGGCCAGGGGTCGGGGAAGTAGACGCGCAGCCCGTCCAGCGAGTCCGCGCGGAGCATCTCGCGGAGCAGGATGATCGCGTCGCCGTTGCCCACCCGGACGTTGGACAGGCCGCTGCGTTCGGCGAGACCCAGCAGGTTCCCCTGGCCGGGGGTGTGCACGTCGACGGCCAGGATGTTGGTGTCCGGGTCGCCCGCGGCCATCCGCGCGGTGGCCTCGCCCATCCCGAACCCGATCTCCAGGACCACGGGCCGGTCGTTGCCGAACAGCTCGCCGAGGTCGATCACCCGCTGCCCGTCGATGTCCAGCCCCCACGTGGGCCACAGCCGCTGCAACGCGTCGGCCTGCCCGGCCGTCACCCGGCTCCGCCGCGGCTGGAAGCTCCGGATCCGCCGTTCGAAGTGCGACCCGGCCGGATCGGCCTTGGGCCCGTCGGGAAAGCGCGGCTCGCCCTTGGCCCGGGTGTGCCGGACGGGGGCACCGGGGCTGTGGGGGGCCGGGCGCGGGGCGGGGGCGTTCAGGGAGTCAGACACAGTACGACCGATTTTACGGGTGCCCACGGGCCACTACAGCGAGCCGAGCATCGCCAGCGCCCGGCGCCCGATCTCCCGCCCGATCGGCAGCGAAGCCGTGGCCGCCGGCGAGGGCGCGTTCAGCACGTGCACCGCCCGCGCCCCCTCCCGGATCAGGAAGTCGTCCACCAGCGTCCCGTCCCGCAGCACCGCCTGCGCCCGCACCCCGGCCGGGGCCCGCACCAGGTCCCCGGCCTCCACCGCGGGCAGCAGTCTTCGCACGGCCTCCAGGAACGCGCCCTTGGACACTGACCGGCGCAGCTCGCCGGCGCCGTACCGCCAGTGCCGCCGGGCGATGGCCCAGGACCCCGGCCACGCGACCGTCCCGGCCAGCTCCCGGGGCCGTACGACCCCCCAGTCGTACCCCTCACGGGCGAGCGCCGGCACCGCGTTGGGCCCGATGTGCACGCCCCCGTCGATCCCGCGCGTCAGATGCACCCCGAGGAACGGGAACGCCGGGTCCGGCACCGGGTACACCAGCCCCCGCACCAGTTCCGGCCGCGCCAGCTCGTAGTACTCCCCGCGGAACGGCACGATCCGCACCTCGGGGTCGTCGCCGGTCAGCCGCGCCACCTCGTCGCAGTGCAGCCCGGCGCAGTTCACCAGCACGCGCGCGCGTACGACGTCCCCGGCCGCGGTGAGCACGGCCACGCCCCGCTCCGGCCGCCGGTCCACGCGCACGACCCGGGCGCCGTAGCGGATCTCCGCCCCGGAGGCCCGCGCCAGCTCGCCCGCGACGCCCACGAAGTCGCACACCCCGGTCGTACCGACGTGTATGGCGGCGAGGCCGCGCACCTGAGGTTCGTACTCGGTGATCTGCGCGGGTCCCAGCTCCCGCACCGGGATGCCGTTCTCCCGCCCCCGCTGCACCAGCGCGTGCAGCCGTGGCAGCTCGTCCCGCTCGGTGGCGACGATCAGCTTGCCGGTGACGGCGTGCGCGATGCCGTACTCGGCGCAGAACTTCACCATCTCGGCGGCGCCCCGCACCGCGTACCGCGCCTTGAGCGAGTCCGGCCGGTAGTAGATCCCGCTGTGGATGACCCCGCTGTTGCGCCCCGTCTGGTGCCGGGCCGGCCCCGGCTCCTTCTCCAGCACGATCACGCGCGTACCGGGCGCGGCCCGGGTGATCGCATACGCGGTCGACAGCCCGACGATCCCCCCACCGATGACGAGCACATCACAGTCGTACGCCCCGGCCCGCACCTGCACCACCTCCGCCTCCGATAGTGCATTGCGCCACTGACAACGGCTTCAAACGCCGGGTGCGGCAGTGTCCCTCTCTACGCCGGAGCCATCAGCAGGGGCCGGGCCCGCTCCCGCAGCTCCACCACCCGCGGCTCGTCCCCGTACGGCTCCAGCCGGTGCAGGAGGTCCTTCACGTACTCCGTCGTCCGTGCCGACGAGATCCGCCCGGCCACCTCCACGGCCCGCACCCCCTGCTCGCACGCCGCGTCGAGGTTGCCCGACTCCAGCTCGGCGACCGCGGAGACGACCAGCCTGAGCCCGTGCGAGCGCACGAACTCCTCCGTCGGCTTCGACAGCGCCTGCTCGGTGAACCTGCGCACCTGACGCGGGGCCTTCAGGTCCCGGTAGCACTCGGCGGCGTCCGCGGCGAACCGGTCGTACCCGTAGAAGCCGAGCCAGGACGGGTCGTTGTCGCCGGGACGGGAGCGTTCCAGCCACCCCTCCGCCGCCTTCAGTGCCGCGCCGGCCGCCTGCGCGTCTCCCGCGCGCGCGTGTGCCCGCGCCTCGACCAGCCGGAAGAAACTCATCGTCCGCGCGGTCGCCAGCCCCCGGTTCCGCTCCAGCGCGGCCTGCGCCAGATCGACCCCCTCGTCGCCGAAGCCCCGGTAGGTCGCCTGCAACGACATGGAGGCGAGGACGTAGCCTCCCAGCGGGACGTCCGCCGCCGCCCGCGCGAGCCGCAGCGCCTGGATGTAGTACCGCTGCGCGGCCTCCTGCTGCCCGGTGTCGAAGGCCATCCACCCGGCGAGCCGGGTGAGTTCGGCCGAGGCGCCGAACAGGGCGCGGCCGACCTCGTCGGAGTAGGAGCCGAGCAGCAGCGGGGCCGCCTCCACCCGCAGGCACTCCGGCACCATCGAGGAACGCCAGTCCCCGCCGCCGTACTTGGAGTCCCACCGTCTGGCGTCCTCGGCGGCCTCCCGGAGCTTGCGCACATCGCTGTGGCCGACTTTGATCGGTGCGCCGGACCCCTCGGCGGAGCCCGCCTCCCGCGCGACCGAGCTGTCGGCGGGGGTTATCAGCCAGCGTGAGGCGGGCGTTGCGTACGCGCTGACCGCGAACGACCCGGCGAGCGACTGCCAGATGCCGCCGGAGCCGGCGCGGCGGCCGGCGAGGTCGAGGCGGTACAGCTCCGTCGCGGACTTCACCGCCTGGCCCACGTCCCTCGGGAAGGCGAGACCCACTTCGGGCGCGGGATCGGCGTCCGCCAGGCCGATCTCGTGGAGCGGCACCGGCCGGCCGAGCTTCTGGCCGATGGCGGCGGCGATGAGGTGCGGCGCCGCACCCTGCGGCACCATGCCCTTCGACACCCAGCGCGCCACGGACGTCTTGTCGTAGCGAAGCGTCAACCCGCGTTGCGCGCCAAGGTCGTTGACGCGGCGGGCGAGGCCCGCGTTGCTGATTCCCGCGAGGGCGAGAACGGCGCCGAGCTTCTCGTTCGGCCCGCGTTGCTCCCTGGACATGCGCCACCCCTCGACACAGACGGCTGCCGCGCTGGCATAACCACGCGGCATTCGTAAACCCAGCGTAGTTCGCCGCATCCCAAGCGTTAAGGGGCATTGTTCCGGTTGGCGGGATTGTGGTCCGTGCGCAAGTCCGGGCCCTGTACGCACCGTGCACGGTCTGTCGCCGCGTGCCCCCGCACGTGTGGCCGTGCGCCCGTCCGTGCGCTCTTCTCCGGCCACCCGGGGAGCGGTTCCATGGCTCTTGCGTGGGTCGGCCCGCTGTACTGGATCCAGTGGGCTGGGGGACACCGCCGCCTTCATCCCCGCGGGTGGCGGACCGGTCCGGGAGGCGATGCCCGCCTCCCGGGCCGTGCGCGCGTGTGGACCGCCGCGCGCTCCGCAGGCCTGTACGGAGCGTGCTCATCTCCGGTGCCGCTCCGGTTAATTGGCCGAAAACCACCCCCTGTCGCGTGCGCTCAATTGCCGCTCCGACCATGCAACTTGAGGGCGCGAAGGGCGGTTTGGGGGAGCGCGCAGGGGGCGCATTCGCGCCGGGCCCGTGCGGTACCGTCCGGCCGGCACCCGCCCCGCGGACACCGGCCGCCCGCCAACTCCCCAGGCCGGCCCCCCGTGTTTCCCCGGTTTTTCCCTCGATCGAAGGCGGTGCCGCCGTCCCTCTCCCGCGCGCCCTTCATGGCAGCATGGGGTCCGGTTCGTACGGTGCACTGTTCGTCCACAGCCTGTGGAGGCGTCGATGCGGTGGTTGGTGGGTTGGAGCAGCACCGCCGCGGGCGCCGCCGGGATCGGCTCCGCCGGTGCCGTCGGATACGACGGCGAGACCCTGCACCCGGTCGGCTCCCAGCTCCTGTGGGGCGACCCGGACCCGCTGTGGGCCGTCGGCGACTGGCGCCCGGACGAGGTGCGCGTGGTGCACGCCGACGCACAGAACCGGATCGCCGTCCTCGGCATCTGCGGGGCCACCGACGAGGAGCTCAGGCGCGGCCTGTTCACCGCGCGCGGGGGCGCGGTGCGCCATCTGACCACCTGGCCCGGCAGCTACACGGCCGTCGTCCAGGCCGGCCGCCGCATCACCGTCTGCGGCGATCTCGCGGGCGCCCGGCCGGTGTTCTACACCCCCTGGGCCGGCGGCACCGCCTACGCCACCGCCGCACTGCCCCTCGCCGACCTCGTCGAGGCCAACCTCGACTTCACCCACCTCGCCGCTCTGCTCGCCGCCCCGGATGTCCCGGCCGCGCTGCGCGACAGCACCCCGTACGACGGCGTACGGCGCATTCCGCCGGGGCACGCGTTGGTGCTGCGCGCCGGGGCGCGGGAGGTCGCCGGGTACGAGCCGGTCGCCTCCCTCGCCGTGGCCGCGCCCCCGGCCGACCCCGGCCGCGCCGTGGACGCCGTCCGGGACGCGCTCGTGGAGGCCGTCCGCACCCGGCTGTCGGCACCCCGGCACGTGCCCGACCTGGACCCTGGGCCGGTGCCCGGCATGGGACCGGCGGAGCGGCGGGCCGCGCGCGGGATGCCGGTCCCCGGCATCGGCGCCGACCTGTCCGGCGGCCCCGCCTCCGGCACGCTCGCGCTACTGGCCGCCGGGCTGCCCGGCAGACCCGGCACGCTCCTCGGCCACGGTACGGGCGCGGGCGAACGGCTGCTCGCCGTCACGTTCAACGATCTGACCGCGACCGGCCGCGAGGCCGAACTGGAGCGCGCCGGTGCCCTGGCGGCCAATCCCCGGCTGCACCACGTCGTGGTCACCGGCGGCGAGGAGACCCTGCCGTACGCCGACCTCGACGGCCCGTTGACCGACGAACCCGGCCCCTCCCTGGCCCAGGCGGCCCGGCACCGCGCGCGGCTCGCCGCCGGCAGCGCCGACCACTTCACCGGGCACGGCGCCCGCCAGGTCCTGGACGCCCACCCCGCCCGCCTGGCCGACCTGCTGGTGGACCGCAAACGGCGCCACCTGGTCCGGCCGGTCGCCGCGCTCGCCCGCGCGGACGGCTCCGTGATGGTCCCCGCGCGCGTGTACAGCGCGGCCCGGCGCCTGGCCCGCACCCCCTACCGGGCGGGCCTGGAGGTGCTCGCCGAGCGGCTGATGCGGCGCCGCTTCGACGAGCCCAAGGGGGCGGTCGGCGCGTCCCTCGCCGCGCTGGCCTGGGCGAGACCCGGGCCCGCCGCCCGGTGGCTGACGGGGGAGGCGCTGGCTGAAGTATCGGTTCTGCTCCAGGCGGAGGCGGACCGCTCCGCGACCGGGGCGCAGCGCCCCGGCGACTACCGCGCGCGTGCGGCACTCGCCCGGCACGCCGCCGATCTGCGCGTCCTGGAGCAGGCCGCGGAGATCCGCTCCCAGCGGCTGCACGCGCCGTTCCTCGACAACCAGGTCGTGCGCGCCTGCCGTGACCTCCCCGAGGCCCTGCGCGTCCAGCCCGGCGCCCGCGCCGCCATCCTCCGCACGGTCCTGGAGGGCGCCGGCGTCACCGACCTCCCGCCCGGCTGGGGCGCGCCCTCCCACGCGTCCTCGGCGGCAGCCGCGCGCGCGGGGCTGCGGGCAGCCGCCGACCCCCTCCTGGACCTCTTCTCCACACCGCTGCTGGCCGACGCGGGCCTGGTGGAGGCGCGTGTCGTCCGCAAGGCCCTGCGCTCCGCCGCGGCGGGCGAGGCCCTCCCCCTGGACGGCCTGGCCGACCTCGTCTCCCTCGAACTCTGGCTCCGCCGCCTCCTCGCCCGCCGCGGCACCTGCTGGACGGGCACCCCGACCCGCTCCCGCGCGGTCCCTTCGGGGATCCAGCCGAGGCGCAGCGCGCTCGCGCCGGGGGTGTGAGGGGCGGGCGTGTGAGCGGCGGGGGCTGAGCTCGCCGTGCGTCCGGGGGTCCGTCGCGCGGTTCCCGCGTGGCCGGTCGCGCGGCTCCTCCCGCGCCTTCGGGGTGCGTCCGGCCGCGGGCAGCCGTGCCGGGCATGGGGAGCCCCGGGAACCGAAACCCCCGTGCCCCGTCCGCCACCCCCCGCCACAATGACCAGGTGCGGTACAGAATCCTGGGCGTGACCCAAGCGGCGGACGACCAGGGCACCCCCGTACCCATCGGCGGCCGGCGCCTGCGGACGCTCCTCGCCGCCCTGGCCCTCCGTCCCGGCCGCACCACCGCCCCCCGCACCCTCGTCGAGGAGATCTGGGCGGACGACCCGCCCCAGGACGCCCCCGCCGCCCTCCAGGCCCTCGTCGGCCGCCTCCGCCGTACCCTCGGCCGGCACACCATCGCCTCCACCCCGGGCGGTTACCGCCTCGAAGCGGCCGAGGACGAGGTGGACCTCCACGTCTTCGAGCGCCTCGCCCGCACCGGCACCCAGGCCCTCACCGCCGGCGACCCGGCCACCGCCCACCGCACCCTCACCCAGGCCCTCGCCCTCTGGTACGGCCCGGCCCTCGCCGACCTCCCCGACCGGACCGCCGCCGCCCGCCCCGAGGCGCTGCGCCTGGAGGCGGCCCGCGCCCGCGCCGCCGCGTCCCTGGCCCTCGGCCGCGCCCGGGAGGCCGTACCGGAGCTGCGGGAACTGACCACCGTCCACCCGTACGACGAGGCCCTGCACGCCCTCCTCATCCGTGCCCTGCGCGACACGGGCCGCCCGGCCGACGCCCTCGCCGCCTACGAGTCCGCCCGCCGCACCCTGGCCGACTCCCTCGGCACCGACCCGGGCCCCGAACTCCAGTCCCTGCACACCTCGTTGCTGAAGCAGGAGCCCCTGGACGCCCCCGGGTACCAGGAGACCGCCAAGCCCGCGCACGCTCCCGAGCACCTGGAGCCACCCAAGCCCGCGCACGCCCCCGAGCACCTGGAGCCACCCAAGCCCGCGCACACCTCCGGGCACCCGGCGCATCCGGCGTACCCCGCGCCCCCGAAACCCCCCGGACGCACCGGCAACCTCCGCCCCCGCCTGACCTCCTTCGTCGGGCGGGAACCGGAGCTCAAGGCCATTCGTTCCGACGTGCACAGGGCCCGCCTGGTGACGCTCACCGGACCGGGCGGCTCGGGGAAGACCCGCCTCGCCGAGGAGGCCGCCGCACCACTGCCCTCGGCCTGGCTGGTCGAGCTCGCCCCGCTCGACCGGCCGGAGGCGGTGCCCGGCGCGGTGGTCAGCGCGCTCGGTCTGCGCGAGACCGTGCTGCTGACCAACGAGCTGGCGACCCCGCAGGCCGACCCCACGGCCCTGCTGATCGAGTACTGCGCCCCGCGCAGCCACCTCCTGATCCTTGACAACTGCGAGCACGTCATCGGCGCGGCAGCCGCCCTCGCCGAGACCCTCCTCACCCACTGCCCGGGGCTCACGATCCTCGCGACCAGCCGGGAACCCCTGGGCGTCCCCGGCGAGTCGGTGCGCCCGGTCGAGCCCCTCGTCCCGGAGCAGGCGCACCGCCTCTTCACCGAGCGCGCCAAGGCCGTCCGTCCCGACGCCGACGCGGTGCTCGGCGACACCGAGGCCGTGGCGGAGATCTGCCGCCGTCTGGACGGGCTGCCGCTGGCCATCGAGCTGGCCGCGGCCCGGCTCAGGCTGCTGACCCCGCGCCAGATCGCCGACCGCCTGGACGACCGCTTCCGCCTGCTCACCTCCGGAAGCCGCACGGTCCTGCCCCGCCAGCAGACCCTGCGCGCGGTCGTCGACTGGTCCTGGGAACTGCTGGACGAGCGGGAGCGTACGGTCCTGCGCGAGGTGTCGGTGTTCGCCGGCGGCTGGGACCTCGCGGCGGCCGAGGCCGTGTGCACCGGCCCGGCGGCGGACCTCATCGGCGCGCTGGTCGACAAGTCCCTGGTGGTCGCCGCCCCGCACGACCCGGACGGCACCGGCGCCGGCATGCGGTACCGCATGCTGGAGACCATCCACGAGTACGCCACCGAGCGCGCGGCCGAGGTCCCCGGGCTGCGCGCGGCGGCCGAGCGACGCCACCGCGCATGGGTGCGGGCGCTGGTCGAGGAGGCGGAGCCGCGGCTGCGGTCGGCGGCCCAACTGCCCTGGATCGCCCGCCTGGAGACCGAGCTGGACAACATCCGCGCGGCCCTGGACCGCGCCGTCCGCGCGGGGGACGAGGCGGAGGCGGGCGCCGTCGTCCTGGCCACCGGCTGGTTCTGGTGGCTGCGCAACCACCGTCAGGAGGCGGTGGCCTGGGTGCGGCTGGTGCTCCGCCTGGGCATCGCCCTGGACACCCTGCCCGCGGGCGCGCCGGCCGACGAGGTGAGGGCACGGGCGACGACCGCCGACCCGGTGGGCGCCTTCCTCGCCGCTCCCGACGGCGAGGCCGGCCATCCGCTGCGCGAGCTGCGGATGGACCTGCGGATGCTGGACCTGTTCCTGACCGCCGAGACGGGCACGGAGAGCCTCGCGGCCGACGAACGGACCCGGGAGTACCTCGCGCGCGTGCGGGCGGCCTACGAAGGCGGCGGACCGCAGGCCGCCCGGCTTCCGGGCATCATCTGGCCGCTGACCTCCTACTACCTGGGCGGCCCCACGGACATCGGTCCGCAGATGACGCAGTGCGTCGCCAACTGCCGCCGCTACGGCGGCGACTGGGAACTCGGGGTCGCCCTGATGTACCGCGCCCATGTCACCGTCGACTCCCCGGGCAACCTGCGGGGCGTCGACGAGGACCTGGCCGAGCTGCGCACGCTCGGCCGGCGCGTCGGCGACCGCTGGATGCGGGCGCAGATATGCAGCGCGGCCGGCGAGGCGGCCATGGTCCGGGGCGGGTACGAGGAGGCGCGCGGCGAGTACGAGGAAGCACTGCGGCTCGCCTACGAGGTGGGTGCCTACGCCGAGTCCCCGTTCCTGATCGCCCGGCTCGCCGAGATCTCCTACCGCTCCGGCGACCGCGAGGCCGCGCTGGCCGCGCTGGACGAGGCGGGAACGGCCGCCGACCGGTACGCGGTACCCGAGTCCCGGGCCTTCGTGCTGCTCCTGCGCGCCCACATCGCCCTGCACGACAACCAGCACGCGCAGGCCCGCGAGCTGTACGAGGCGACCCGCGCGGTGATCCGGGACGGCACCCCGCCCCCGCAGTTCGTGGCGGCCCAGCGGATGGCCGAGGCGCTGATCGCGGCCCATGGGTCGGGGCCCGCGCACGGGCTGCCGATCCTGGCCAAGGCCCTGCGCGAGGCCGTGGACCACCGGTGCGCCGAGTCGATCACGGCCGGCCTGGTGGACGTGGCGGCCGGTCTGCTGGCCCGGCTCGGCGATCTGCCGGGCGCGCTGCGGCTGTTCGCCGCCGCGGACCACTGGCGCGACGGCCTCGACCGGCCCGAACCGGAGCGCGGCGAAGCTGCCCGGGTGCGCGCCACGGCCCGCGCTGCCCTCCCGGCCGACCGCTACGCCGCCGAGTGCGCCCGGGGTGCCTCCTTCGGCGTGGCGGACGTCCTGCGCGAGCTGGGCGCCGGGACGGTTACCGGCAGGTGAGCCGGGACTCCGCCCAGTCCGCGA
This sequence comes from Streptomyces corchorusii, assembly GCF_001514055.1. Classification (NCBI taxonomy): domain Bacteria; kingdom Bacillati; phylum Actinomycetota; class Actinomycetes; order Kitasatosporales; family Streptomycetaceae; genus Streptomyces; species Streptomyces corchorusii. The sequence goes on from NZ_KQ948386.1 coordinate 17,845, forward strand.
GCGCCGCCCGGTCGACGGCGTTGCCGTGCGGTTCCACGACGAGCCGTACGGTCCCGCGCCCGGTGAGGTCGACGTGGACGGGGACGGCCGGGTCGCGGCCCTTGACCATGCCGGACCGCCACAGCCGCACCCCGTCGGCGTAGACGGAGAACGAGACCCTGCCGAGGCCGGGCGTCAGGTCGTCCACGCCGGCCAGCGCGTCGTACGCGGTGCACTGCCGGTTGAGGGCGATGGTGACGGAGGAGTCGCCGTGGACGGTGACCCCGCGGGCGTACCGCTCGCCGCCGACGGACATGCCGTACCGCTGCCACACCCAGCTGCTCTCGCCGAGCACGATCTCGGGCCGGGTGCCGTCACCGACGACGTCGAAGCGCAGCTCGCTCAGCTCGTAGACGGTGGGCGGCGGAGCGGGCGTCGGGGTCGGCTTGGGTGTCGGCCTCGGCGTAGGGGTGGGAGGAGCAGGGGGAGTGGGCGCAGGCGGCGGGACGGGCCCGGGGGCCGGCTTCGCCGGGGGTGACGGGGGTGACGGGGGTGTCGAGGGGGTCGGGGGTGTCGCGGTGGGCGTTTGGGCGGGCGTGTCGGCGGGCGTCGGCGCCGGTTCGGGAGCGCGGACGGCGGGCTTCGGCGGGGGCGTGCGCGCAGGCGGTGCGGGCGCGGTCGTCCCGGGCCGTACGACCGGCGCGGACACGGACGAGGAGGGGGCAGGCGCCGGCTGGGCGACCTCCTTCGCCGGACGGCCGTCGTTCACCAGGGCCAGCGCGACCGCGGCGGCGGCCACCGCGACCACACCGGCCGCGATGCCGGCCTTCACCGGCGCCCCGAGTCCCCCGGAGGCCGCGGCCCCGCCCGCGCCGCCCGCCCCGCCGGACGAGCCACCGGCCGCGGCGGCAGCGCCGGCCGCCCCGGCCCCCGCACCGCCGGCCACGATCCCGAGGGCCTTGGCGTACCCGGCGGCCCCGAACCAGCCGATGACCGCGACCGGCACGACAGCGGGGATACCGCTCGCGACCTCTTCGATCTGCGCCGCCGCCAGCCGGCACTTGGCGCACTCCTCCAGGTGCTTGCGCAGACCACGCTCGGCGCGGACGCGCAGCTTGCGGCGGGCGTAGCCGCCGAGCTGGTCGGCGTAGCGGGCGCACTCCTCGTCCTGGGCGAGGGCGGCGCTGACGTGGGCCTGGAGGTACGCCTGCCTCAGCCCCTCGCGCGCGCGGCTGGCGAGCACCCGGGTGCCGTTGGCGTCCAGCCCGAACAGGACGGCCACCTCGCTCGGGGACTCGTCCTCCACCTCGGTGTGCCACAGCACGGCCTGCCAGCGTTCGGGCAGCGAGCGGAAAGCCCGCATGGCCATGGACTGCTCGGCCTCGTGCAGGGCGCGGACGTCGGCGCCGAGACCGAGGCCCGCACCGGAGGTGCCGATGAACGCGGTGCCGTCGGAGGCGTCCGGGACCCGCGCGGCCTGCTGGGCGAAGAGGGCGAAGTCGTCGACGAGCTGCTCCCGCCGGGCGGATTGCGTCCAGCGGGCGGCGACACGCCGGACCGAGGTCAGCAGATAGGCCCGTACGGCGTGTTCCGGCCCGGAGCCGCCCCGCACCGCTTGCAGCATCCGCGCGAACACCTCGGCGGTGAGGTCGTCGGCGGTGTGCGAGTCCCGGCAGCAGGTGCGGGCGTAGCGCCGTACCGCGTCGGCGTGCCGTCGGTACAGCTCCTCGTAGGCGGAGTCGTCACCGCCGCGCATCCGCTCGATCAGCTCGGTGTCGGCGGGCGGCAGCCCCCGGAGCGGCGGCAGCGCACTTCCCCCACGCTGGGCGGGCACGCTCCCGTCACGGCCCCCGCCGGAGGAAGCCGGCCGCCCGCCTTGGTGCGGCACCTGGGGTGAGGCCAGCTCCCGGGTCTCCGCGTCCCCGTCGTCACCGCGCGACCCGTCCCACCCGTCAACGCCCATCGCGGACAGCCCCCGACCCCGGCTCAGCCCAACCCGTCAGGCGTCAGACTGCCACACCGAATCCCCTCGGAGCCCCCGCGCGCACCCCGTCCACTCATCCGAGCGCACTTGCCTCCCCCATCCCCCGAACACCCGTCGAACGCCCGGCCACCGAAGCCGATGCGAGGGGCGCTCGACGCAGAAGGGGGCGCGGGACGGCGTGGGCGCGCCCCACCACCGCTCCACGCCCCCGTACCCACGACGGGGCGGCGGCCGTACACCGCGACCCGCGGCCGTCGACGGCGCACCCGCCCCGGGAAAGCCACCGGCACCACCCGACCGCGACAGCCGCGCGGGTGGTGCCGGTCGAGGACGGAACGCCTCCGAAGGGCAAGCCGAGGCCCGGTTACGGCCGGGACCGCAGCCCCTCCAGCAGGATGTCCAGCAACCGCGCCGACGCCGCCGCCTGCTGCGCCGCGTCCGGCAGCGACGGCGCCGCCGTGGCGATCACCAGCAGCACGTCACCCACGGACACGTCCGTCCGCAGCTCACCCGCCGCCCGGGCCCGGTCCACCAACTGCCCGACCACATCGAGCAGCGCCCCGGCCCCGGCGTCATCGGCCACCGCGGCCTCCTGCGCCACGAGCCGCAACTCGGCACTCCCCGGCTGCACCCGCTGCTGCGGCACCCGCGCCTCGCCGACGAGGCCGACCGCCTCACCTGCCGCACCGGTGTCACCGGTGTCACCGGAACCGGCGGAGCCGACCCGCAGCACCTGCGGCGGCAGCAACCTCCCCGCCCCGGACGCCACGGACGTCCGCAGGAACCGCGACAGCGCCGACCACGGCTCGTCCTCCTGCCCGAGCGCCGCCCGGGCCTGATCGGTCAGCCGGGCCGTCTCCTCCTCGGCGATCCGCCGGACCAGCACGTCCTTGCTGGGAAAGCGCCGGTACACCGTGCCGACCCCGACCCGGGCCCGCCGCGCCACGTCTTCCATCGGCGCGCCGTACCCCAGCTCGCCGAACACCTCACGTGCCGCGCGCAGCACGTGCTCCAGGTTGCGCTGTGCGTCCACCCGCAGCGGGGTCGTCCGCGCCGTGTCGGCGCGTCCGTTGCCCACCGCCGCGCTCATCGCCTTGCCGCCGGGCGCGACGGCCGCTGCCGATGCCCAGTGCGTGTCCTGAACATGCATGTGTTTCCCCCGGTAATGACGTCTCCCCCCGGAGACTCCCCGCCACTGAACGCGAGGCGCGCGGAACTGGCTTCGGTCCCGACCGGATCCGCCCGTCGCGGACCCGTTCGACCACATTCCCTACACCCCGTCGACACACGAACATAGTTGAGAGGAAGTCAATTCAGAAGGGGCAGGTTCCGTACAGTGCGCCCCCCGATCGGAGTACGGGGTGTATACATCCCGATTCCCGCCCTTCACCCCCTGTCGCCCGCCCCCGCTGACCTGCCCCCTTTCGTCCCGCGCGGACGCCACGGCCGGCCGTGCGCACACCGGGCCGCCGGTCACACAAATTGTCGGGGCTGTGGACAAACTCCAGCGGCGGGTGCGTCATGGGATGGTGAAGGAACGTGCGCGCATTCTGGTTGTCGGCGGCGGCTACGTCGGGATGTACACGGCCCTGCGCCTCCAGCGGAAGCTGAAGGCCGAGCTGAGGAGGGGCGAGGTCGACATCACCGTCGTCACCCCCGATCCCTACATGACGTACCAGCCGTTCCTCCCCGAGGCCGCCGCCGGCTCGATCTCCCCGCGCCACGTCGTCGTACCGCTGCGCCGCGTCCTGGACCACTGCCACGTCGTGGTCGGCGAGGTCACCTCGATCGACCACGCCGTACGCACCGCCGCCGTCACCACCCTCGCCACCGCCGAGGAGGGCAGGACCGCCGAACTCCTCGGCTACGACGAACTCGTGCTCGCCCCCGGTTCGGTCTCCCGCGCCCTGCCCATCCCCGGCCTCGCCGAGTACGGCATCGGCTTCAAGACCGTCGAGGAGGCCATCGGCCTGCGCAACCACGTCATCGAGCAGATGGACATCGCCTCCTCCACCCGCGACCCGGCCATCCGCGACGCCGCCCTCACCTTCGTCTTCGTCGGCGGCGGCTACGCGGGCGTCGAGGCCCTCGGCGAGCTGGAGGACATGGCCCGCTACACCGCGCGCTACTACCACAACCTCCGCCCCGAGGACATGAAGTGGATCCTCGTGGAGGCCACCGACCGCATCCTCCCGGAGGTCGGCCCCGAGATGGGCCGGTACACCGTCACCCAGCTGCGCCGCCGCAACATCCAGGTGCTGCTGGACACCCGGCTGGAGTCCTGCGCCGACCGCGTCGCCGTGCTCAGCGACGGCCAGCGCTTCCCGACCCGTACGGTCGTGTGGACGGCCGGCGTCAAACCGCACCCGCTGATCGCCGCCACCGACCTGCCGCGCACCGACCGCGGCCGGCTCCGCTGCACCGCCCAGCTCACCGTCGACGGCACCGAGCACGCCTGGGCCGCCGGCGACGCCGCCGCCGTACCCGACGTCACGGCCGCCGAACCCGGCACCGAGACCGCCCCCAACGCCCAGCACGCGGTCCGCCAGGCCAAGGTCCTCGGCGACAACATCGTCCACTCCCTGCGCGGCGAGCCCCTCCAGACGTACGCGCACAAGTACGTCGGCTCGGTCGCCTCCCTCGGCCTGCACAAGGGCGTCGCACAGGTCTACGGGCACGAACTGAAGGGCTACCCTGCGTGGTTCATGCACCGCCTGTACCACCTCAGCAGGGTGCCCACCGTCAACCGCAAGGCCCGGGTGCTCGCCGAATGGACCCTCGCCGGGCTCTTCAAACGGGAGATCGTCTCGCTCGGTTCACTCGAACACCCCCGAGCGGAGTTCGAACTCGCGGCCGGTGGAAATCCTCCTCACAGCCCCTCCGACGACCCGAAGGGGTCGTCCTGACCGGACTCAGGAACTCCACGGCCCGCCCCGGCGTCTGACGGTTGTCGCCCGCCGCGGCCCGCTCCCTGCCAGACTGCCCTACGACGTCGGACGGGCACCCGCCCGCCCTAGCACCCACGAGGCTTTCCCCAAGTGAACTTCACGCGCTGGAGCGCCCGGCTCCCCGGAACGCAGCGCCGCGCCGCCGCGCGGACCGAGACGGCGGTCTCCCCGGACCGGCGGGGGGAAGGCTCCGTGCCCGCGGCCCGCGCCGGACAGCCCGCCGACGGCACGGCCCCGGTACCCGCCGTCGACGAACTGCCCGCGCGTGACGTCCTGGACCGCGTCCCGGCCCTCGTCGCCCTCCTCCACGGCCCCGACCACCGCATCGCCTACGTCAACGACGCCTACACGACGGCCTTCGGCGCCCGCGCCACCGGCGCGACCGCCCGCGAGGCCCTGCCCGAACTCGCCGAACTGGGCCTGCTCCCGCTGCTCGACCAGGTGCTGCGCAGCGGCAAGCCCCGCACCCTGAAGTCCCGCAAGGCCGTCGACGGCCGCTCGTACACCTTCACCTGCACCCCCGTCGCCGAGGACGGCGACCGCGCCGCGGGCGGCGGCGCGGTTCTCGTGTTCGCCACGGACGTCACCGACCACGCCGAGGCCGCCGAGCGCCTGCGCGCCAGCGAGCGCCGCCAGCGCGAGACGGCCGTCACTCTCCAGCGCTCGCTGCTCCCGCAGGAACTGGAGCAGCCCGACGACCTGCGCATCGCCGCCACCTACCAGCCCGGCGGCACCGAGGCCGCGGTCGGCGGCGACTGGTACGACGTGATCACCCTCGGCGGCGGCCGGACCGCCCTCGTCATCGGCGACGTCATGGGCCGCGGGGTGCGCGCCGCCGCCGTCATGGGCCAGCTCCGCACGGCCGTCCGCGCCTACGCCCGCCTCGACCTGCCCCCGCACGAGGTCCTGCAACTCCTCGACGGCCTCGCCGCCGAGATCGACGCCAACCAGATCGCCACCTGCGTCTACGCCGTCCACGACCCGAACGAGGGACGCCTGGTCTACGCGTCCGCCGGCCACCTGCCGATCCTGGTCCGCGACGAGAACGGCACGGTCTCCCGCACCGACGAACCCACCGGCCCGCCGCTGGGCACCGGCGGCTGGATGCACTCCTCCGGCTCCATCGCCCTCGGCCCCGGCTCCACGGCCGTCCTCTACACCGACGGCCTGGTCGAGCGCCGCGACGCCGACCTGGACGAGGGCATCGCCGCGCTCGAAGGCGCCCTCGCCGGCGCGACCGGCAGCCCCCAGGTCGTCTGCGACCGCCTGGTCCGCTCGGCCGGCGTCACCGCCGACCACGACGACGACGTGGCCGTCCTCGTCCTCCAGCACCCCGCGCGGACCGGACCCGACGGCGACCTCTTCCGCAACGCGGCCCTCGAACTCCTCGGCGGCGTCGAAGCGGCCCCACGCGCGCGTGCCTTCGCCTCCGGCGTCCTCACCAGCTGGCGTTTCCCCGCCGAACTGCACGACCTCGGCGTCCTCGCCACCAGCGAGCTGGTCGCCAACAGCCTCCAGCACGGCACCCCGCCCATGCGGCTCCGCCTGCGCCGCACCGACCGCCGCCTCATCGTGGAGGTCACCGACGGCGACGACCACCTGCCGAGGCGCCGCCGCGCCGAGCCCGGCGACGAGTCGGGCCGGGGCATCGCCATCGTCGCGACGATCGCCTCCAGCTGGGGCTGCCGCCGCACCCCCGGCGGCGGAAAGGCGGTGTGGTGCGAGTTCGCCCTGCCGAAGGCGAAGCACTGACCGGCCGCCGGACCCGCCGGCGCGGCATCGCGGCCCCCGTCCGCGAGCTGCCGGACGCCGTGGACCTGCGCCCGGAGCCACCGACCTGGACCTCTGCCTGCGGCACGACGACCTCCCCGCCACGGCCACCCGCCGACCGACACGCCCGGCACACGACGACGGCCGTCACCCGGAGGTGACGGCCGTGACGCACCGCGGGCTCACGCGTCCGCGGGCACCGGTCCGGTGGACGCCCCGCCCCGGGTGACCACCCGGGTCCCGCGCGCCAGCCAGGGCCGGTCCTGTACGGCGGTGAGCCGCCGCCCCAGCCACAGCGCCAGGACGGTGATCCCCAGCGAGAACAGCAGGAAGGTCACGATGTACGGCCCGGGCAGCGAGGCCCCGAGCGGACCGCCCACCGCCGGACCGACGGCCAGTGCCAGCTGCTTGACCAGAGCGAACGCCGAGTTGTACTGCCCGGCCATGCCCTCCGGCGCCAGATCGGCGACCAGCGGCGCGACCGTCGGCGACAGCATCGCCTCGCCCAGCCCGAACAACGCGTACGTCGACACGAACGCGGCCGTGGCCATCTCCCGGCTGCCGTGTCCCAGCCCCGCGTACCCGGCGGCCAGCCAGGCCACGGCCCAGATCAGCCCCACCGCGGCGATGACCCGCGACCGCCGGCGCCGCTCCACGAACTTCAGCACGGCGAACTGGGCGACCACGATCATCAGCGTGTTCGCGGCCAGCGCGGTACCCAGCGCGGACGTGGAGATCCCGGCCGCCTCCACGCCGTACGCGCTCAACCCCGACTCGAACTGCCCGTAGCAGGCGAAGAAGATCACGAAGCCCAGCACGGACAGCTGCACCATCGCCCGGTTCCCGAGCAGCTGCTTCCAGCTCCCCTTCGCCGACCCCGCCGGAGCGTCCGCCAGGCGCGGCGAGTGCGGCATCCGCACGGTCGCCAGCACACCGACCAGCAGCAGGAACATCGCCGCCTCGATCGCGAACAGCAGCGTGAACGACGACACGCGCGTGGTGTCGACGAGGTGGCCGCCGATCAGACCGCCGACGCCCAGCCCCAGGTTCTGGAGGAAGAACTGCATCGCGAACGCACGCGAGCGCGTGTCCGCCGAGGAGCAGTCCACGATCATCGTCGCCAGCGCCGGCTGCATCACGGCCTGCCCGGCCCCGAGCGCCGCGGCCGACAGCAGCACACTCGCGGCGCTGCCCGCCAGACCGAGGCTCAGCGCGCCCACGGCGGCGGTCACCAGGGCGGCGACCAGGACCGGCAGCGGGCCGCGCCGCACGATCGCCCGGCCGGCGAACGGCAGCACGATCAGCGCGGCCACGGCAAAGACGGCGAGCACGAGTCCCGCCGTCATGGCTCCCAGTCCCCGCACCTGCGCCACATAGACGTACAGGTAGGGGACGGTGAAGCCGAGCCCGAACGCGCTGAGTGCGTTGCCCACGTGGATCCGGCGCATCGCTGCGCCCATCGCCCTGGTCACGTTCACCTCACTCACTAGTTAGACCTGAAGACTTCGAAGCTAAACTTCAAAGCTAAAGAGTACATGGTCAAGGACTTCAAGGCAAAGGGCTCCCGTGCGATACTGCGGCCATGGCCGACACCCCCGGCGTCACAGAGCCGACGCTCGAAGAACAGATCGCCGCCTACCAGCGCGAGTTCCAGGGCCTGGACCCCCAGGTCGAGAAGATCGTGTCGGCGCTGTCCCGCCTGAACCGCCGGATGAACGTCGCCTACGGCCGCCAGACCGCCGCCCTCGGCATCAGCAACGCCGAGTGGGAGGTCCTCAAGGCGCTGGTCCTCTCCGGCGCTCCCTACCGCATGGGCCCCAGCGAGCTGGCCAAGCGGCTCGGCCTCACCCCGGCCGCCATGACCCACCGGATCGACCGCATGGTCACCGAGGGGCTGGTCACCCGGGAGCGCGACGAGTCCAACCGTGTCCGCGTCATCGTGGAGCTGACCCCCGAGGGCCGGGAGAAGTGGCTGGAGGCGATGCGCCTGGCGACGGTCTTCGAGGAGGACCTGCTCCAGGACCTCACTCCCGCGGAGCGCGCGGTGCTCGGCGAGGTCCTGACCAGACTGCTGCGCCGGGTGGAACACGCCCAGCCGGACGCCGGCGGCCGGCTCAGCGACCTGGACTGACGCCCACAGAAAAGATCTTGACACCAGGGTGTTGACACGCCCCTGCTCGATCCGTAAAGTTCTTCGGGTTGCCGCGGAGCCGTAACGGTTCTTCGGTGACACCTCAGCCGCCCCGAGCGGCACCCCTCACACCTTCAGCACGATCCCCCCTCCGGGTTGATTTCGGCGCGCCCGAATTCAATTCGAATAGGGACTCGGCGGCCCGATTGGGAATCGCCGGGCGGATCCGCTAAGGTTTGAGACGTCGGAACGGCCCAACGGCCGGGAAGACAGACCCCGCTGACTGGGGATCAGACGCCGAAAGGATCTGATAGAGTCGGAACCGCCGGAAAGGGAAACGCGAGAGCGGGAACCTGGAAAGCACCGAGGAAATCGGATCGGAAAATGA
>NZ_KQ948387.1:0-25061 GCF_001514055.1 Streptomyces corchorusii
CGGCTCCGGCCTCGGCGTCTACCGGTGGGTGGTCGAGCGGACCTTTGCCTGGCTGCACGGCTTCCGCCGACTGCGCGTGCGCTGGGAACGACGAGCAGACATCCACGAAGCGTTCCTCAAACTCGCCTGCTGCCTGATCACCCACCGACAACTGAACTCATTTTGTTAGCCGTTGTGAGTCGGATTGGCTTGATCGCGTTGGATCGGGGCAAGCGGAATCTGTGTCATCTGCGTCGTCCGACCTGCTCACCCAAGTTCGCCATGCCTTGCTCCAGGCAGGATTCCACCTGGTCGCAGAGGATGCGCAGGACGGCAGGCCGGGGCTTTCCGTCACAACGGTGCCGGATGGAGTGCTGGTGAGGTGGACGGCCTCTGACGGGTTCGCCTCACTGGCAAAGGAAAGGACCAGCCCGGCGCCTCCGGCGACAGCATGCAGGCGATCGTCCAGGCCGCGGTGTCCGGCCTGCTTCTTCAGCTGGGTCACACGGTCACAGAACCTTCTGCCGAAGGTGACCTGCTCGTTCTCGCCGCCCAGCAGGGCTGACAAGTACGTCAGGGAATGACCACCGGCCTTCCCTGCACACGTCCTTCGAGCATCTACCCCACCTGGCCGCTGAGCTTCAACCTCAGGCGGTGAAAGTCCCCCGGCGGCTGGTGCTTCATCACAGAACGTCACTGGCGCGCAGCCGGACTCGCCAACTAGGCAGTTTCGTTTGGATCAGTCGGTCGTTGGTCTGGGGGTGCCGTTGACTGACGCGCATGGGGCAAGCGAAGACACGGCGGGCCGGGAGGAGCAGGTGGGTGGTGAGCAGCCGCTCTCGCGTCTGGACGCGCTGCGCTTCGCCCGGCGCGTCGTCGAGCAGCAGGCCGTCCGGCAGCTTGAGCTCATCGACCGCTGGATCGCAGAGGAGGAGCGGCGGGAGGCGGAGCGGCGCCGAGGTGAGCAGATGCGGCCGGCCCCTGCGGACTGGCTGATCCAGCACGGCCTCAACCAGGCCAACGTCGACGCCGTCCACGTCGGCGGCTGCTGGGCCGCGAAGAAGAGCGGCCGATGCCGCCCCGCCACGCGCGAGCAGGCCCTCGACGCGCTCCGAAACCAGGTGCCGCCCTGCGTGCACTGCCAACCTGACCACAGCCTGCGGCATCGACTGAAACGAGAACGCCCCGGCCAGCATGCTGGCCGGGGCTGAACCCGCAAAGGGGTGTGATCGTGAAGGGCGGTCGCCTGCGCGGCGAAAGGCAATGCGAGGCTTCAGCCGAACGATCGTCCTCGCATGCGATAGATGAGGCCCGGGGACACTGTTCCCTTCACCATCACGGCTGGTTCAACCACACCTGCCCGGCGAACATTCCCGCGCGCCCTACGGGGTTCCTGGGATGTTCCCGGGCGCTGCACCGCTTCCGTCGTCGCCGCGAGGTAGCCCTACTCGGTCGGGTGATCCCGCCAGGAGGGGAGAACTGCGCGCGGCGCCGGCGCGTGATGTCCGGTATGAAGCCGATCAGCGAAGTGCATGTGGCGGAACCAGGCCTGGCCGTCGTCGAGGTCGCGGCCTGTGATGACGAGACGGCATTCGCGGCCCAGGAACTGCTCGCCGGCCGGTCCCGCCCCCGTGGAGCACGTGCAGGGCCGCGATGGGGCCGTGTGCCAACCCGGCCCTCGGCTCCCGACGGGAGCGGAGGGCCGGGTCGGCACGGAAGTCCCCGTGTACGCCTACTTCTTGAGCCTGCGGCTCCCGGCGTGCCAGTCCTCGGTCTTGCCCGTCTCCTGCGCTGTGACGCCGAACGACGCCAGCTGCGGGCGCTCACGCAGGCTGCGCTTGATCTCGGCGAAGCCGGGGAACCGGGCGAGGCCGATGACGTGGTCCCACAGCACTCCCGCCTGCTCCTCGTCGGGCAGCCGGCTGATCACCGGTCCGAAGAACGCGACGCCCTCGGGCGGTTCGAAGTGCACGATCGGGGTGCCGACGTCCTTGCCTGTCAGCGACAACGCCTCGTCGGACTCGGCCTGGATCCCGGCATCACGGGTCACGTCGTCGAGCGCGTCTACGAGCGAGGCCGGCAGGCCGGCCTCGGCCAGGGCGTCGGAGACGAGGGCGGGGCTGCCCTGCCACCCGGGGGTCCGGCCCTCGTCGGGCCCGGCCTCCATGATGCGCGCGCCGAAGGCCTCGTAGAGCGGGCCGACCGCCTCACGTCCGTGCTTCTCCCTGACCGCCGAAGCCACCCGCAGCAGCCGTAGGCCCGCGGTGTGCTGGGCGTTGTACTCCGGGGGGAAGTGCGTGTCGTAATCGAGGTGCGCGTTGATCAGTCGCAAGGAGATGAACCGCCAGTCGACGGTGTACTCGCGCTGCGCCTGGACGATCCGTATCCACTTGCTCGTCATCCACGCGAAGGGGCAGACGGGATCGAAATAGAAATTGATGTCGGCCTTCTCTGCCATCATGTCCACAATCGTAGGTTCGACTGATGCTCCGGGCGGGTGGTGCTGTCGTGGCGGGTGGACCACCGCGGGCTCAGTAGACCAAGGTCTGCCAGCCCTTCATGTAGTTGATGAAACGCTCGCTCAGTCCTCCCGCGCGCAAGTACTGTGCGGTGACGGGAAGTTGCGGGCTCTCGTACCGCGGGTCGGCCCTCACCTGCCGGGGGAAGTCCCGCTGCAGGATTCCTGCGCGGCCGATCAGCACGAAGTCACAGCCCTCGTCCAGCAACTGACCGGCGCGCTGGGCGGTCCTGACCTTTCCCGCAGCGCCCACGCGCACGCTCTTCCGGGGGATGTCGGTGAAGACGCTGAGCATCGTCTTCCCGCGAAACTCCCCCTCCTGGACGATCTGCGCAGAGTCCCACAGGGCCAGGTCGAGGTAATCGATCAGTTCCCGGTCGAGGATCTCGGTGACGATCTCGCGCAGTTCTGCCAGGCGCAGCCCGTAGCGCTCGACGGACAGGCGCCAGCCGATCTGGAAGTCGGGACCGCATGCCTTGCGGATTCCTTCGATCACCTCGATGGTGAGGCGGGCTCGGTTCTCGGTACTTCCGCCGTACTTGTCCGTACGGTCGTTGAGCATGGGGGACATGAACTCCGACAGGATCCACCCGAAAGCGCCGTGCACGGACACCCCGTCGAATCCGGCTGTCTCCGCTCTCACCGCGGCGGCGATGAAACTGTCGCGGATTTCTTCGACTTCTTCCGTCGTGAGCGCGTCGGTGCCCGGCACGGTGGTGCTGGACGCCGGAGCCGGAACGCCGCCCAGTTCCGGGCGGGCGCGGTGCCCGGCGTGGTGCAGCTGTACCGCCGACAGGCCGCCGCCTTCCCGCACCGACGCGGCCATGCGGGCCAGGCCGGGAATGTGTTCGTCGCTGTGGATACCGAGCTGGCGCACGAATGCCTTGGCGCCGGGTTCGACGGTGGCGGCAGCGGTCTGGATCAAGGCGTAGTCGCCCTGGGCGAGTTGTCTGATCCATTCCTGGTCGAAAGGAGAGGCCGAACCGTCGTGCTCACTCTGCTGATTGGTGAGCGGCGCCAGCATGAATCGGTTCCGCATGGCTGGGCCGTGCGCGAGTGTGAGGGGCTTGAACAGGTCGGGGACCGACATCAGAACTCCAGATGGTCGTGGTCGCGAGAGGCGTGGCCGCGCACGCGTGCGGGCCGGGTGAGGGGGTGGGGCGCAACGCGTCCGACGCCACACGGAGTTGCCGGATCGGACGGTCATTTCCCGGCGCCTACGCCGCGCCTCTCGCGCCGTTGGCGCCCGGCCGGACCTCGCCCCGGGGTGGGGACGAGACCACTCCGGCGGCCGCCCGCAGTTGAACGGGACGGCCGTCGGCGGGAACGGACCCGTATGCCCCGGGTGGGGTGATCGGATCGGCCGTAGCCTCTGCGTCCGTTCCCGGGGGTTCAGTCCGCCCGGCCGGGTTCGGGGGCGGGCGGAGGGCGAAGTGCCGTCAGAAGGTCAGGATCCGGTAGCCGGCCTCCACCAGTTCCCGGATGCTCGCGACACCCGGGGTGCCGGGCGCCTGGTTCTGGCCGATCTGCTTGATCCCCTCGCCCTCGATGCCCTTGTTCGCGCCGAAGACGGTCGTGCAGCCGGAGGAGGCCACCGTGGCGACCTGCTTCTTCACCGCCGTGTAGAGCTCGTGGGCGGGGTGCTCGGAGTCGGCCAGCACGGCGGGCCAGCGCGTACCGGTTCCCTGGAACAGCACCAGGGCCTCGCCGTCCTGCGCGAACTCCCAGGCGGTGGCGAGGGCGTCGAAGACGCGGCCTAGCGCTTCGTCGGTGCCGGTCGACGGGTCGGACAGGACGACGACTGCGGTCTTGTTTCTCATTGCGAAAGCTCCTCGAGTCGGGTGAGGTGGACGAATTCATTTTTACCGTACGTTCGGTAATTTTATAAAAGTGACGCCGGTCACACCTCAGGACGGCCTGTCGGAGTGGAGGAGGCGCGGTCGCGGCCGCCTACGTTCACGGCGGTCGCCGGCGCCTCGACGGCGGGCACGACGACCGCGTCCGCATCGTCCCGAACGATGCCGGTGACCCGCACCCGGTCGTAGAAGGGCGGCGGGCGCGGAGGGCGACGTCATCGGCCGCTGCGGTCCGCAGCACGCGCGCGGAGCGGTCGACACCGCTCCCGGCGGCTCACCCTGGCGCGCCGCGCGTGGTGGGTCACCTGCGCGACGGCGTGCAGGTGACATCCGCCGTTCAGGCCCCCACGCGGGGTGAGTACGTGCGAGACGGTGCTGGTCGGTTGCGACCAGCTCGGCCCGCACGGTCATGCCGTACGGCCGGACGGCGGGACGCGTCGCGTTGCGCGCCGCCCGCGGTCGCGGCTCGTGCTTCCGGCGGAGGTCCGCTAGTGCTCTGACCGGGAAGGTTCGCCGGGTTCGGCCTTGTTCTAGGATCCTCTGGCTATGGGGGGATCTTTTCGTGACCGGTGGCGCCTGACTCGTGCCGTTGCTGTGGCGCTGACCGCGCTGGCCGTGATCGTGTTACTGGGCGTCGTGCTCCTGGTTCTTCCGGGGCTGATAGTCGACCACGACCTCGCAGGTGGCCACCTCGCTGCAGCGGACCGGTTGAACGCGGTGAACAACGTGCGCACCACGCTTCTGCAGACGGTCGGCGGTGCGGTCGTCCTGTTCGGCGCCTATGCCACATGGCGGCAGCTGCGCGTCAGCCAAGACGGGCTGAACGCAACCCGAGAGGGGAACATCACCGATCGCTTCAGCCGGGCCGTGGATCAGCTCGGCAGTGACAAGCTGGACGTGCGGATCGGAGGCATCTACGCGCTGTGGCGGATTGCGGATCACTCCGACCGCGACCGCGAGGCGGTCGTCTCCATCATGGCGGCGTATCTGCGGACACACCTTCCCTGGCCGCCGCAGGAACCCGCAGTGCCGGCGGCGGACGTGTCCATTAACGCGGTGCCCCCGTTGGAGACCCGCGCCGCGGACGCTCAGACAGTGCTGACCTGCCTCGGGGTCCTGTACCAGGAACGCCGTCCGGAGTGGCTCAACGTCAGTTTGACCGACCTGCGCCGGGCCGACTGTGACGGATTGTGGCTGCACGGAGTCAACTTCGACGGCGCATGCCTGGAAGCGGCGAGCGTCTACCAGGTCAACCTGAGCAAGGCGTCACTGATCGCCGCCAACCTGCGGCATGCCGAACTCGGCACTTCCATTCTCCACCAGGTCCGCTGTCTGCAAGCCGATCTGCGCGGTGCACGCCTGGTCAAAGCCGACTTGAGGTCGGCGGACTTCTCCGGTGCGGACCTGCGGGAGGCGAACCTTCGCAAGGCTCGTGCCCAGGGTGCCGTGTTCGTCGGCGCGGACCTGCGGTTGGCCGACCTCCGGGGCTGCGACCTCACCGAGACTGACCTGCGAGAGGCGAGGCTGGAAGACGCGCTGGCGAGCGACCTCACGATCTGGCCGACCGGCTTCGACGCTCAAGCAGCCGGCGTCGTTGTCACGGCGGACCCCGGCATCGAACCGGACAATCTGCTTCCGGCTGCCGCGCTCACGAGGCGAGTCCCGCTGCTGCAATCAGAGCCGATGCATGGTCCGTCAGCGTCGGCGAATTGAGCAATCAGGCAGCGCAGTCGATGGGCTGCCCGCCCCAGCGGATGCCCTTCTCGCTGCGGATGCGGGCGCGTTCCCTGCGCTGGGCTGCGAGCACGTCAGGGTGACGGGCGTTGACGTTGCGCCAGCGCAGGTAGCGGTGCAGGGCCTGGGTCTGCGCGGGATGGCTTCGGTGGTGTGAGTTGGCCAGGGTGAACTGCCGCAGCGGGCCGAAGTGCGCCTCGATCGGGTTGGCCCAGGAGGCGTAGGTCGGGGTGAAACACAGTTCGACCTTGTTCTTCTTCGCCCAGCGGCGGATGTCAGCGCCGGTGTGGGCGGAGAGGTTGTACAGAATGAGGTAGATCGGGGCGCCGTCGGGTCGGGCAGCACGGATGGACTTCAAGGCAGCGAGGCTGTTGGCGGTGCCTTTGCGGCGGCGGTGACTCCCCACAGCCGGTCGTCGCCGACGGAGTAGCACCCGTGGAAGTAGGTGACGCCGTGGGTGCGGTGGTAGGTGGCCGGCAGGCGGTTGGGCTTGCCCTGTTCGGCCCAGCAGGAACCGCCGGTGGGTCGGATCCCGAGCGGGCCGAACTCGTCAAAGGCGAAGACCCGGTCCGGGAAGCGTTCCAGCACCTGCTCGATACGGTCGAGCTTGGCGTCGCGGTCTGGGTCAGGGGACTCCTTCCATGTCTTGGTGCGCTGGAAGGTGATGCCACGGCGCCGGAGCAGGCACCGTAAGGCCTCACGGCCGATGCGGATGACGCGTCCATGCACGCGGCGCAGGTAGGCGGCGAGTTTGCGGATCGACCAGCGGGTGAAGGGCTGGCCGAGCTTGGTGGGGCGGGTGGTGGCCGTCTGGACGACGAAGTCCTCATCGTCAGGCTTGAGCAGGCGGGGACGGCCTCCCGCCCAGCGAGGGTTCAGGCAGGCCAGGCCGATCTCGTTGAACCGGTGGATCACCTCCCGCACCGTGTCCTCGTCGGCCTGGACCAGCTGGGCGATCACCGGGACGCGGTTTCCGCCGGCGGACGCGAGCAGATCATCGCCCGGCGAAAGCGCACCGAGCTGGTACTGCCCCGGCGCACGATCTGCTGCAGCTTCTGCCCTTCCTGGTCGGTCAACCTGCGCACACGGACAGGCTCGGCCACCACACCCCCAACGGTCGGACGGACGCCACCGACATCCAACCGCCACAACAGCCAACCCGGCGAACCTTCCCGGTCAGAGCACTAGTCCTGCTCGGGTGCCAGCAGGCGCGGCAGGAGCGCCACGGCTTGTGCGAACGGCTCCGTGTCACCCAGCACCCGGGCCAGCACCAGGGCTCCCTCGATCCGCAGGAAGGCGTCCTTGGCGGCGCGCTGTGCGTCTTCCGGCCGGCACCCGGCCCGCTGTGCGGCTTCGGCCATCGCCTCGATCCACGTCATGGCGAGCGAGCGGGCATGCTCGCGGACCTTCTCCGGGGCCCCCGCCAGCGTCATCGTGTCGAGGACGCACGACAGGGCTCCCGCCCCGTAGAAGTCGCTCAGTCTGCGCGCGGTCTCTTCCGTCCCCCGCGAGACGTCGGAGTCCGTCCGCATCGGCTCCAGGATCCACAGGAAGCGATCGCCCACCTTGGTTAGGACCGCCTCCGCGATCCCTTCCTTGCCGGCGGGGAAGCGGTGGTAGAGACTCGCCCGCTGCAGGCCGGAGGCCGCCGAGAGGTCGCCGATGAGGGCTCCCTCGAAGCCTTTCTCCCGGAACACGGGCATGAGCAGGTCGAGCAGCTGGGCCTCATCGATGGAGGGGGGACGCGCCATGCTGCAAGGTTACCGAACTTTCGGTAACTTTGGGGGCGGAGCTCGGCGTCGACGCGTCGAATGGTGATACGGCAGCACCACAGAGGGCGATGATGAGGATCAAGGAGCTTTCGGAACGGGTCGGCGTGTCCACCCGCCTCCTGCGCTACTACGAGGAGCAAGGCCTCCTCACCCCGCGTCGTGAGGAGAACGGCTACCGGTGCTACGAGGAGGCGGCGGTGGAGCGGGTCCGGCAGATTCGCGACCTGCTGCGAGCCGGGCTGACCACTGAGATCATTCGAGAGGTCCTCCCGTGCCTGGGTGCCGCCGCCTGCTCCCAGTACGACGACCCCGAGTTCGTCCGCCGCATCACGGCGGAGCGGGACCGCCTGCGCGAACGCGTCACCGTGCTCACGCAGAACCTGAACGCTCTGGACGACTACCTCAGCGCCGTGTCCCGGCTCACGCCGTCCGCCGATGCTGCCTGACCGTGCAGGAAGTCCTCGAGTGCACGGTTGAACGCCGCCGGATCCTCCAGGTAGGGAAGGTGCCCGGTGCCGGGGAAGCGGCTGATCGTGGCGTCCCCGGCGAGCGCGATCAGCTGGTCGGTGGAGGACGTCGGGACGAGGTGGTCCCGCTCTCCCACGATCAGCTGCACGGGAACGACCAGTGCGCGGAACTCCTCCACCTGATCGAGGGCGTCCACCTGGTGGAAGACGGCGTTGACGTGTGCGGGATCGATGCGGTCGGCCGAGATGAGGAAACCCCGCGCGATGCCGGCGTGCCCGGAGACCCCCATGCCTTCGAGCAGCGCCTGCGCCCACTCGCGCACCCCGCCCGGACGCAGGAGCAGGTCGTACAGCGCGACGCGTCGTTCGTGCTCGCGCGGCGGAAGCTCCAGACAGCCGTTCACGACGGTCAGACGCCTGACGCGGTGCGGCGACCGTGCCGCGAGCGCGATCCCCACTCTGGCACCCATGGCCAGCCCCACGACCGACACCGCGTCGATCCGGAGGTGATCGAGTACCGCCCCGGCGGCGTCCGCGTACTGCGCGAACGGGATTCCCATTCCCGTGGAACGCCCGTGGCCGGGGAGGTCCACGGTGATCACCCGGTGGTGCTGCGCGAAGGCTCGGCGCTGGTGTAGCCAGTTGTTCGCATTGCCGCCGAGACCATGGAGGAACAAGACCGCGTCGTCGGCCGTGCCCTCGTCGGTGCAATGGAGGGTTTCTCCCTGCCAGTTCAGTTCCATCGCCTCACGCCCTTCCCGCCGGGTCCGGTCCGTCCTCGTCCTAGAGGCTGCCCGGCCGCACGACGTCGCCCCAGCCGCGCAGGTGGTCGATGAAGCGCTCGCTCAGCCCGCCCTTCCGCAGGAAGTCCGCGGGCACGGGGAGAGCCGGACTCTCGTGCGAGGCATCCGATTCGACCAGCACGGGGCAGTTCCGCTCCAGAATGCCCGCCCGGCCGATCAGTACGAAGTCGCAACCCTCGTCCAGCAGCCGCGTGGCACGCCCGGCGCTCCGGATCCGGCCGGCCGCGCCGCCGTTCCGGGGCAGGTCGGCGAACACGTTGAGCAACGTGCGCCCTCGGAACGAGCCTTCCTGGACGATCTGGTGGTAGTCCCACGGGGCGAGATCCAGGTAGTCGATCAGCTCTCGATCGAAGATCTCCGCGGTCATCTCCCGAAGCTCCTCCAGGCGCAGGCCGTACCGCTCGATCGACAGATGCCACCCGATCCGGAAGTCCGGTCCGCACCCCCGGCGGATCCCCCCGATCACCTTCGAGGGTGAAACGGGCGCGGATCTCCAGGCTGCCGCCGTACTTGTCCGTGCGGTCGTTAAGCATCGGAGACATGTACTCCGACAGGGTCCACCCGAAGGCGCCGTGGACCGCGACGCCGTCGAACCCGGCCCTTTCGGCCCTTCTCGCGCCGGCGATGAAGCTGTCACGGATGCGCTCCACCTGTGCTGTCGACAGGGCGGAGATGCCGGGGAGCGTATGAGGGGAGGCGGGCGAGGGCACGCCTTGGAACCGCGGGTTCGCGCGGTGGCCCGCGTGGTGGAGCTGGACCGCGGACAGGCCGCCGTTCTCACGGATCGCCGTCGCCACCTCCGTCAGGCCGGGCAGGTGCTCGTCGCTGAAGATGCCCGGCTGCCGAGCGCACGCGATGCCACTGGCTTCGACGATCGTCGCGCCGGTCTGCACCAGCCCGTAGCCGCCTTCGGCCAGCTGGCGCATCCAGTCCTTGTCGAACGCGGAGAGGAAGCCGCCCGGCTCGCTCTGCTGACTCGTGAGCGGAGCCGTCATGAACCGGTTCCGCATCGCGGGGCCGTGCAGGAGGGTGAGGGGCTCGAAGAGGGCGGAGACGGTCACGGCGATCTCCCGTGCACTAGCGGTCGGTCGTGGGGCGTGCGCCACCGGTCCGCTGTCCGTGCGAGTCGGCCACGCATGGCCCACCTTCACACCTTCACATCTATGTGAAGGCAAGCCGCCGGGTCCGCCCCCGGCGCACCGCCGCCGAGGCGCTCGCCGGCCCTTCCTGAACAGCCGCTTCACGGTCCCGTTTGCCTTCACATCGATGTCAAGGTTGCAAGCTCTTCCGCGTCGCCGCTTCCGCGGTGCACTGAGACGAGGCACGCCGTCGAGCTTCGGCTTCGGCATGCCAGAAGGAAGAAGACATGACCAAGGTTCAGGACGCGGTCCGGCAGGCGCCGACAAGAGACCGCCTGCCCGTCGCCGCTCTCGTCGCGCTCTTCACGGCGGGCTTCATCACCACCCTCACCGAGGCCCTGCCCGCCGGGGTGCTCCCCGAGATGAGCCGTGCGCTCGGCGTTTCCGAATCGGTCGCCGGACAGACGGTGACCATCTACGCCGTCGCCACGATGCTGACGGCCATACCCGTGGCGGTCGCCACGACGAACTGGCCCCGGCGACACCTCCTGGTCGTCGCGCTCGTCGGGTTCCTCGTCGCCAACCTCGGCACAGCCGTCTCCGTCAACTACACGATCACGATGGTGGCGCGGTTCGTCGCGGGTGCGGCGTCCGGTGTGACGTGGAGCATCCTCGGCGGCTATGCGCAGCGGATCGCCCCGGACGCGCTGAAGGGCAGGGCGATGGCCTTCGCCTTCGCCGGCACCCCCGTCGCGCTCGCCCTGGGGGTTCCCATCGGAGCCTTCCTCGGGCAGATCGTGGGCTGGCAGGTGACCTTCGCCCTCATGTCGGTGCTGAGCGCCCTGCTCATCGTCTGGGCCCTGTGGAAGCTGCCGAACGTCCCCGGCCAGAAGGCCGCCGAGCGGTTGCCCCTCCCTCACCTCCTGCGCATCGGGGGTCTGCGCACCATCCTGGTCGTCACGGGCGTGTACGTGCTCGCCCACACCATCCTCTACACGTACATCGCCCCTGTGCTGGCGGGAGTCGGGCTCGCGGACCAGGTGCAGTGGATCCTCCTCGCGTTCGGCATCGCCTCGATCCTGAGCATCTGGCTCACCGGTGTGTTCGTCGATCGGCATCACCGGCGTCTCGTCATCCTCAGCACGGTGTTCTTCGCGGCGGCGGCGGTCGCGCTGACCCTCTGGTCGGGGAACGTGGTCGTGGACTACGTCGCGGTGACGGCATGGGGACTCGCGTTCGGCGGCGCGGCGACCCTGTTCCAGGGCGCGTTGATGGCGGCGTCGCGCGAACACGCCGACGCCGCACAGCCGTTGATGGTCACCATGTGGAACGGCGGCATCGGTCTCGGTGGCCTGGTCGGCGGCATCCTCCTCGCCGGCCTCGGATCCGCGTCGCTCATGGTCGCGGTGGCGGTCCTCGTCGTCCTCACGGTCATCGTGGTGGTCTCCGCCCGGACCCACGCCTTCCCCGCACCCCACGCACGCAGTTGAGGGCTCGCCGCCCCTCATCCACGTACGGGGCTGAACGCTCGGTGTCATCATACGAAATGAGGCCGCTATGACCACCACCCGGCAGAACGCCGACCCCACGTCCACATCCGCGTCGTCAACAGGGCCCGGCCCGATCCGAGTCGACGTGTGGTCGGACATCGCCTGCCCCTGGTGCTACATCGGCAAGCGCAAGTTCGAGTCAGCCGTGGCCGAGACCGGGATCCCGGTGGAGATCGAGTACCACGCGTTCGAACTCGCCCCGGATCTGCCCGAGGAGTTCGAGGGGAGCGAGCGGGACTACCTGGAGATCCGCGGCTACTCGGACGATGAGGTTGAGCCGCTGCTCGCCCGGATCGTCGGCGCGGCGAAGACCGTCGGACTGGACTTCGACTACGCCGTCCTGCGGCACACGAACATGCTGAAGGGACACCAGCTGATCCACTGGGCGAAGACGGAGGGACGCCAGCTCGACATGGTCGAGCGCATCCTCGCCGCCCACTTCGAGCAGGGTCGGCACGTCGGCCGGGACCAGGACCTCGCCGACCTCGCCGCGGAGATCGGACTCGACCGCGAGAAGGCGCTCGCCGCACTCGAGGGGGGCCGGTACGTCGACGAGGTGCAGGCGGACGAGGCCCGTGCACGACAGCTCGGCATCCAGAGTGTTCCGTACTACGTGTTCGAGAACGCCTACGGGGTTCCGGGCGCGCAGGACGCAGCGACGTTCGCGGGCATCCTGCGCCAGCTCGCCGAGGAGAAGCGGGAGGCCGCCCGGTGACCGGGGAAGTGCCGTGCCGGATAGTGCAGTTGACGGTGCTGGAGGCTGCCGTTTGCGTAGACGGCGTGTGCACGGTGTCGGAGGTCTTCGAGCCAGAGGTGTCCGAGCCCGGGGCTTCTGTGGCCGAGGCTGCCGTCCCTGCAGAGAACGATCCCGCGTACTGATGGCTGCCGCCTGTGGACGTCCCACAGGCGGCAGCGCTCGACCGGTCGACTGTCGCCCCGGATCAGCTGGTGGAGGACTTCTTCACCGAACTCCTCGGCCAGCACCGAAGGCCGTCCCCGTAGACCGGCGATCCCCTACCTGAGCATCGCAGCAGCGGCCCTCATCGGAGACCGCCGGCCGCGAGTCAGAACAGGCGGCGCGCACCAGCGTCTGTCCGCCACGTCAGGCAGCGCTGAACTCGTGAGCGAGGCCACCGCGCCACTGAACCCACTGCGGGTCGTCCAGGGACGCATCGAGGTTGGCGACGCCGGCGCTTTCGAGGAACACGACCAGGTCGTAGTCACCTAGCTAGTGGCTCGTCACGCAGCCTTGGTCGTGTAATCAACGGTGTCAGTGATCGCGGCTATGGTTCCCGGTCATGGGGTTCTCGGGGTCTTTCATCGTGGCGCGAGCCAGCCAGCCACTGACGGAGTTGGCGGCGATACGGTCCTTGGACTGCGTGCCGTGCTGGTGGGCGCGTGATGGCGAGTGGCAGATCCTGCAAGCGTGCCCTATCGCGGATCCGGACTCTTCGATCATCGGTGAGACAGACGCTTCAGTCCTGGTCTCGCATGTGGTCGACAGCGACTTCGCGACAGTTCAGGCAGCGAGTCCCGATGGCCTGTCATGGCAATGTGCTTTGTCGCCGGAGATGGCGAGGGACTACGGCCTCCCAGGTGACTGGATCGGTGATCCGGTCGAAGTAGGTGAGCGAGCCGCAGCCTGGGCTCAAGGGGCCGGCCTTCAGCCGGACCCGGTGGCGCTCCGGACTGCCCTGGTGGCTGAGTGTGATCCGCTGGCGGAGGACTTGGTCTTCGCGCTCGTTCACGCCTTGGGGTTCCGGTTTCGTGGCGGGGGTGCCTTAGAACCGCCAGCCGTGTGATTGGGGGCCTCCGTTCGCCAACTGCGCCCCTCAGATTCACCAACCTGAGTGCTCGGTCACCCCATCTGCTGCTCGTCGGTCAGCAGACTGTCTCCAAGAGCTGATCTTGGAGGTGGCCGTGGGACGTCGACCGAGTGTGTTCGTGCGGCCGGTCACGATGGGCGAGGGCCGGAAGCTGCAGCGGATCAGCTGGAGCGCGAAGGACCCGGTGAGGCTCCGCCGGGCGATTGTGGTGCTGATGTCCGCCCAGGGTCAGACGGTCAAAGACA
Organism: Streptomyces corchorusii; assembly: GCF_001514055.1. NCBI lineage: Bacteria > Bacillati > Actinomycetota > Actinomycetes > Kitasatosporales > Streptomycetaceae > Streptomyces > Streptomyces corchorusii. The sequence goes on from NZ_KQ948387.1 coordinate 13,830, forward strand.
TCACCATGCTGATGCAGGTCGGCGAGGACTACGTCCGCGATGTCATCCACGTCTTCAATGAGCGGGGGTTCGACGCGCTGGACCCACAATGGGGCGGGGGACGCCCCAAGACGATCAGTGACGAGGTGCGCGAGCACATCTGCCTGATCGCCCGGACGTCCCCCGCCGACTGGAAGATCACCGCGTGCTCCACCTGGAGCCTGAGCAAGCTCGCCGACCACCTCATCAAGCAGAAGGTCACCGCAGCCATCAGCCGGGAGACCCTGCGCCGCATCCCCCGCGAGGGCAAGGTCTCCTGGAAGACCGCCACCACCTGGAAGGGCGTCCACCGACCCGGAGTTCATCGCCAAGATGCACCGCGTCCTGGCTCTGTACGACACTCCGCCCGCCGACGGACGGGTGATATGCGTCGACGAGTTCGGGCCGCTGAACCTGATGCCCCGCAAGGGCAAGGCATGGGGGCCGGTGAGGCGCCCGCGCAGGCTGCGGGCCACCTACAACCGCTACAACGGCGTGATGCACATGCTCGCCGCTCTCGATCTGGCCACCGGCAAGCTGTACTACCGCATCCGCCCGCGCAAGCGCTGGCGCGAGTTCCTCGGCCTGCTCAGGCCCTGCGTGCGCGCTGGCCCGGTCAGAAGCTGTACGTGGTGCTGGACAATTTCTCCCCGCACAAGCACGTCGAGGTGCGGACGTGGACCGCTGACAACGACGTCGAGTTGGTCTTCCTGCCAACCTACGGTTCCTGGCTGAACTGGATCGAGTCCGAGTTCGCGGCCCTGCGCTACTTCGCCCTGAACGGCACCGACCACCGCAGCCACGGCGAACAGAACGCAGCCATCGCCTCCTACGTCCGCTGGCGCAATGCCCGCGCCGAACCGAAGACGACCTTCGCCCCAGACTCACCGATCCGTTCATGGACCGACTACCCGGCCAACGCTGCGTGACGAGCCACTAGACTAGGACTTGTCCGGCCGATCATGTGACTACTCCGCAGTCGTGTCGTTGATGTGGACATGGGGCGGGGCGATCTGACGGATGCCGAGTGGGAACGGCTGCGGCCGTTCCTGCCGGTCAGCAACAGGCGTTGTGGCAGGTGGCGGGATCACCGGCAGGTGATCGACGGGATTCTGCACCGGGTGCGGACCGGCGTTCAGTGGCGTGACCTGCCCGAACGGTTCGGGCCGTGGAAGACGGTGTATGAACGCCACCGGTTGTGGTCGGCCGATGGGACGTGGGAGCGTCTGCTCCAGCAGGTCCAGGCCGAGGCCGACGCGGCTGGCGAGATCGACTGGGACATCGCCGTCGATTCCACCATCGTGCGCGCTCATCAGCATGCTGCCGGCGCCCGCACCGAACCACCGCCGGCGCCCGCCTCAAAGGGGGCCGAACCGGCAGAACACCAGGGCGAAACGCCGTGGCAGAGCCTCGTCGCCCGCCTGGTGGAGGTGGTGCAGGAGGTGAGGGCCCGGGCCGCTCGCGGGGCGGGTTCACCACCAAGCTCCACCTGAGCGCGGACGGCCGCTGCCGCCCGCTGTCCTTGATCGTCACACCGGGACAGCGGGCGCACTGCACGCAGTTCAGCCGGTGCTGGAGAAGATCCGCGTCCCGCGGATCGGGCCGGGCAGGCCGCGCAAGAAGCCTGAGAGTCTCGCGGCGGACAAGGCTTACAGCAACGGACCGTGCCGCAAGTACCTGCGGCGCCGGGGCATCCGGCACACGATTCCGGAGAAGACCGACAGCCAGGCCGCCCGACTGCGCAAAGGGTCACGCGGCGGACGGCCACCCGGCTTCGACGAAGACCGGTACAAGAAACGCAACACCGTCGAACGGGCGATCAACCGGCTCAAGCACGCTAGGGCCGCGGCCACCCGCTACGACAAACGCGGCTACGTCTTCCTCGGCACCGCGACTGCCACAGCCCTTGTCATCCGGCTTCGTGCATGATCGGCCGGACAAGTCCTAGACGGTGCCGCCGCTCCACCGCAGCGCCGGGCTGTGCGGCTCGGTGCTGTATACCCTGATCACGGGGCCTCCCTTGAAGGTCACGGTGGCAAACGGCCAGACCGGGACGGGTTCAGGGAGCTTGTCCAGGTCGCGCAGCCACTGTTCGGCGGCCGCGCTGAAGAACCGGGGGCTCTCGCGTCCGGCGCCAGCCGTGCGGTGCCCAGGCGGCCCCACTGGTCGACGGGCAGGAACGCCGGGCCGTTGGGGTCGGCACCGGCAGCCAGTTTGGCTTCCTTCCACGCTAGCCAGCAGCGCACCGGGCAGGAGGCGCGTTCTTGCCGTAGGTGAGACGGGGACGGTCCGGGACGGGCGGTCCTTCACTGAGGGGACGGTCACCTTCAGACCTTCGCCCACGACCTGGATGTGCGCATCGTCCATCAGGGACATCTCCTCGTTGCGCCCTGCCACGGCCAGCTTCAAGGCGTTCAGAGTCTGGTCCCGCAGCCGGGCCAAATCCGGCACCCGGTAGACGGTGCGACGCCGGGCCGTCGGCTGCGGCTTACACTCGCGCGGGGGGTTGGCCATCGTCCGCAGGTCGGCTGGGGTGATGGCAGCCGCCCGGCCAGCGCCCGGCCCGGAAGGGCTGACCCGCCGCGTCATGCTGCGAACTCGTCATCGAGCGCCAGCTCAGCAACCCGCCTCTGGCCGGCGGCGAGGTCCAGCGCGGTGCTGACCGCCTGGTAGGCGAAGAGAGGGTCGTCGGCGTTCACGCGCGGGACGGCTGGTTCGGGGGTCCGGGTCGGCGGTGCTTACCCATGTGCTCGCGGCCTTCGATGGATTGGCAGGTTGCTTGGGGAATTGGAGTCGTTGATGCGGTCGCCGACCGTGGGCGTGCTGGGCTGGTCACCATGAGCGAGCACAAGCCCACTCAGTTCGATGGGGGTGCACTTGTCTGACCGCGGCAAAGCGCCCATCGGACTGGCCAGCCCAGGTACCCCGCCGCATGCCGCCGACTCCGAGCCGTCCCAGTGGCGCGAAGTGTCCGATCTGCCGCGGCACTGTCCCCATGCCACTCACGGCTGCTCCCAGGAGCCGTCACCAACAGCTCTGGGATTGAAATCAATTGGGAACCTCCATTATCAAGGTCATCACGATACTGTGGATCTGCTCGCCCTTATGGCCACAGAAAGTTGTACGCGATGAAGGTGTACAGGATCATAGTGATCCACAACGGTGAGGAACCCCGGCCGGATGAGGTTCAGGCGATTGCCGGCTACGTACGGAACAACATGGGACACGACACCGCAGGCGCCGGGCTCACCCTGTACCGGGGGGATTCGGTCCCGAACAACGACCTGATGATGGCGATCTTGGTTCGGTTGGACAGCGAGGGAAAGCTTCCCGGCGGGGACATCTCCAAGGCTGTCTTGCAGGAATTGAACACCACGAAAGGAAAGATCGCCCTGGGGATCGTGCCTCGGGCGTAGGCCGCTCCGCTGCATCCGTGGTGCGGCGGCGGGCAAGGCGGCGGTCTCTCGGCGTGCTCTACGGGTTCCACGTGTCGAGCGTGGTTGACCACACGTCAATTGCTGTGAGACTTCCAGTGTTGGGGTTCACGCTTTCATGGGGGTTGTATGTCGTTGGTGGGGCGCAAGGAGGGCGACGGGTTTCCGGCCGGCGTCCGTTTCAAGCAGACCGAACGCACAGACCAGGCCACCTACCACGTGTACGGAGGGCCGAGTCGACGGGCCGCACTCGAATTTCTTCGAGGGGCCCATGTCAAGGATGAACTGGTCTACAACATCGTGGAGACCCCAGAGGGCAACTTCGGGCGGGACCTCGTCTACTTGTTCCACGAGGCCGACGGCGAGCTGATCGAGTTGGGAGAGCGGCCGCAGAGCCGGAGCCCTTCGCCGTCGGGCACGCGGTGTGCTTGGTGCGGTTTCTTCGTCGTCCCGTACAAGCTGCCGATCAATGAAGAGAACGAGAACGTCGGCTCGGTGTCGTTGATTCTGACCTACACCGAACTCGCGGTCCTGGTGAAGACGGGCGGCGGGCTGCACTGCGGTGCCTGCTCGATGCTGCAGTGTGCCGTGTGCAGTGGCATCACCCAGACCGGTGGCACGGCGCTTGCGACCGTCTGCCGGGCCTGTGGTGGAAAGTTGGCGGTCCAGACCGTTATCGGTCCTGTCGAGCGCGCGGGCGCGTCGGGTCGGCCCGACGCGGAGCAGATGGTCACGCTGCCCCCGGATCCGGATGGGGACGAACTGTGGGGCATGGCGCCGCTACGCCTGCCGTGGAGCATCGATGTGGCGCGGTTCTTCGGGCAGAGCACACTGCCGTATGTGTGGCCGGGGGACGCTCGTCACACGGGGTACATCGGCAGCGGGGAGCAGGCCCAGGCGCTCCTGCGCGCCAGTTGGACCAAGGTCTTCCTTCATCACCCCAACCCTGAGGTGGTGCTGGGATGTCTGCGCAGCGCACCCCCAGACGGGATGCTGACCCTGTCGTCGCTCGCCGATCTGCTGGCCTCGCCCACGGCCGAGCCGCGAGTCAAGGAAGAGGCATCGAGAGTACTTTGGCAGCTGAGCGACGGATCGGTCGGTTACACACTCAACATCCTCTTGTCGCGCGGCATACTCACGTCCGGCTATGACACGCACTCTGTTCACCAGGCCCTTGGGCATCTCCGCACGGCCTGTCCTCAGAGTCGGCGTGCCTGGTTCGAGGAGCAGTTGGCACGGTCCGAGGACGACTGACCTCCGGAACGCCGGAGGTCAGATGCCGATGTGGACGTAGGACGCCCAGAGGAACGGGTTCTGGAGCGTGTTCGCGGTGCCGTCTCCTCTGCGGGCGCGAAGGCACGCCCCATGGAGGGCCTGTGCTGCGCGATTCACGTCCAAGTCGCCCTCCGGCGTGCGGAGCCGGGCGTAGAAGTCGTCGGCGATGCGTACCGAGAGCTGGTCGTCGATCTCCCACAGCGTGCTGATCACATGCGGGAAACCGGCGATCTGGAACGCCGAAGCCAGATGGATTGACTCGTCGAGCAGGCGCACCGGTTGTGTCGCCGCGGTGTTGCACGCAGACAGGTAGGCGATCTGCGCTCGGTCCAGCGCGACCGGGGCCAGGCTCGCGGCGGTCAGCGGGTCGTGCTCGTGGTCCCGCAGCAGGAGTCGGCTGAGTGAGGGGTGGTGCGGGTCGGTGGCGCCGTGGCAGGAGAAGTGGGCGATCGGGTGGTGGGCGAGGCGGGCGAGGACGGAGGCTTTTGTCGGCTCCGCCGTGGCGTCCAACGCGGCTTCTTGGTGGGCGAGCACGGTGAGTTCGGGCAGGTGGCTGCGCAGCACCCCGACCTCTTCTGTGACGTACGGCAGGCGGCCCAGGCCGGGGAGACCCGGCGTGGTCGGCATCGCTACCACCAGCGCCGGGAGCGTCGGCCCGCGCCGCGCGGGTGACGTGGTCTGCCTGGTGTGGATGAGTGTGCGCAGGGACGGGGCGTAGGAGGAGACCACGCGGTCGATGACCGTGCGCGGGCACCGCTCACGGGCCGCAGTGATGTGGTGGCCCGCGGCGTGAATCGGCAGCAGGCTCAGCAGGCCGCAGGGAACCCACCAGACTCGGGGCCAGGGCTCCATGTCGGCAGGGCTGGCGCGGTGGCCGAGTGCCTCTAGCACCGGGGCCGCGATGGCGTCCCACAGCCACTCCAGTACGGAGAGCATCCGGGCCCCTGCCCGCTCCTCCGCCACCGCGTCCCCCATCAGGATCGACTGCCGGGCCGCCAGGAACGCCGAGGCATGGGTGGCCACGCCGTCCTCGTCGGCCTGCGGGAGCGGCAGCGCTGTGACCCCGTCCCGGGTGACCAGGAGGCCATGACTCCCGTAGGAGCTGACGTTGAGCACGACAACCGGCCCTGCCTGCGCAGCGTCGAGCAACTCGTCGGCGACGGGCGGCAGACCGAACGAGCCGAAGCCGTCAAGTGCCCTAATCCTGGCCTGCGTAGCGGCGAACTCCGCGGCGAGTACGTGCCGTTCGCGGCCGCCGGGCTGCGGTGCGGCCGTGGGAGTGCTGGGCTCCGCACCACCCGACGACGGGCTGGCTTCCCATGGCTGGTCGAGCAGATCGCGGAGTTCGACGAAGCGCGCGGCGAGATCAGGGTGTCTGAGGCGCAGGGCGGACAGGTCGTCGCGGCCGTCGAGTACCTGGCTGATGAGGATCCCGCGTCCCGTCTCTAGCAGGCTCAGGGCCCGCCGCGGCCGGTCCGCCGCGGGCAACCGTGGATCGGCCAGGACGAGCGAGGCCGCCTCGCCGGCCAGTCCCGCCAGGCCGCCCAGCGCGTGCTCCTGGTCGCTGCGGGCCAGGCGGCGGGGGCTGACCTCCGGCAGGAGTCGTACAGCGTTCTGGAGCAGGTCCGTCGCACGCAGCACTTCGGATGCGGCGACCAGGTCGGCGGCGGCTGCCCTCGCGGATCCGAGGCGCTGCCACACCGGTGCCGTGTCCACGGCCCACGCCTCGACGTCCGCCGCCGTCGCGGCGCTCCGGTCGTCCGGGTTGCCCGTTGAGGCGTGGCGGGCGCGCAGGGCGGCACCCAGGTTGGCGAGGAACCGGGCGCGTTCCGGGTTGGTGTCGGAGATCAGCGACACGCTTCTGCGGCCCGTGGACACCGCCTCTTCCACGTCCTCAAGACGCCCGGTCCGTGTGTGCCTCTGGGTCAGGGCGTGCGTCAGGTTCGCGAGATACCGGGCCAGATCGTCGGCCTCTTGATTGGTCGACGCCGCCACCGCGCGACGCGTCACGTCGATCCCCTCGTCCAGATCCTCGGGTTGGCCGACGTACTGGAACCGCGCCAACAGAACGTTGCCGAGATTGGACAGGTGCATCGCCCGGTCGGACCTATGGATCCCGATCGCCACCGCCTCACGGCACAGGTCGACCGACGCCTCGATGTCGTCCCGGTTCCGCGTCCGCCGGCACCGGGCCCACAGCAGCAGGCCCAGCGCGTTGAGCACCGTGGCACGCCGTCTGCGGTCGAGGGCTGGGTTCTGCAACTGCGCCCGCTCGTGGCGGATCGCCTCGTCCAGATCCGCGATCGCCCCGGCCTGCCTGTGACGCAGGAACAGCAGTTGGGACAGTACGCCCGAGAAGTGCGCGGGTCCGGGCCAGGGGTCCTGCGTCCGGGCCAGACCGGCGCGGGTGAGTACGATGGCCTCGTCCAGGTCCGCGACCGTACCGGTCGCCTCGTACCTGTTCACCAGAGCCGCCACGAGGATCAGCTCGGGTGGCGCCTTGGTGCGTGCGGGGGCGCTCTCGGCGGACGCACGTGCGAGGCGTACGGCTTCGTCCAGATGTCCAGAGCTCCCCGAGAAACGTGCCTGGAGGGCCAACTGGACTACCAGGCTGGCCAGATACGTCTGCCGCTCGGGATGGTCAACTGGAGTCATGTTGAAGGCCTCTAGGCTGCACGCCAGGGCCTCGTCCAGTCCGTCCGCGGTGTGAGTCAGCTCGCAGCGGTCCGCCAGGGCGGCGCCGAGAGCGTTCAGGCTCATGGCCTGGTCGCTGCCTTCGCGCGGGCGGGCGTTGACCCCGCGCCGGGCGACGGCGACGGCTTCCTCGAGCGCCTCGGCGCGTCCGGTCTCCATGACGAGCCGACGCAGGCTCTGGACCAGATTGTGGAGCGCGTGCTTGCGCGCGGGGCCCGGCCGGCTCAGCACGACAGCCGTGCGCTCCAGGTCGATCGACTCCTCCAAGTCCTCGACCGATCCGAGGTACTCAAACCGCTCGTTCAGCGCCGAGCCGAGATTCGCCAGCGCGGCAGTGCCGTCCGACGGCCGCGAGGGAGGCAGGCGCGTCGAGGTACGAGCCACCTCGATCGCCTCGTCGAGATCCGCCTTCCGCTCGGCCACCTTGAACCGCTCAAGGAGCAAGGTCGCAAGCGCCGAGAGGCAGACGGTGTCCCTCCGGGCCAGGGAGGTGGCCTCGCGCCCGGCGGCGATCGCAGGTTCCAGATCCGCCGCATCCCTGGTCTCCTTGAAGCGCAGATGCAGCGCGCTGAGAAGCCGGTAAAGATGCGGTACGCGGCCGGGATCGTCGGCCGGCAGCGCTGCGACGGCGGCGCGGAACGAGGAGATCGCGCTGTTCAGATCCGCCGGGGAACGGGTTCGCTCGAACCGGTCCCAGGCGGAATCGCCTGCCTCCGCATACAAGTTCGCCTCATCGAAGGGGTACACCCAGGGCAGTCCTTCGCTTCACGGCAGGAGGATCCGCTGGGGATCCTCGCGGATCAGACTGAGCATCCGGTCCAATTCGGCCGGTTCGACGCCCGCCGGCACCTCGAGCCTGGCCCCAGACGCGAGCTCGATCACGATGCGCTGCCCCGCTTTGGCCGCGCCGCGGCCCAGGATGCCGGTCACCAACGCGGTGAGGGCGGAACTCGCAGCAGCGATGGTGGCCACGAGGATCGCAGCGTCCCCCGTCCGAAACCTCGACGCCGACTGTTCCAACTCCACCGAGATGTCGGAGTCCCAGGAACCGTCACGGCTCAGATCGCCGTGCAAATCCTCCGCCGCACGCGAATCCGACGCGACAATCACGCGCCACTTGGGCAACCCCACCGCCATCCCCCAGTCCCTTCGCCAACGTGTTCAACACAGGCGGATCAGATACCAGTTGGTAGCTGAGTATGGCACGGGGCGATAGCCCCCAATCACGATTTGTTTCCATGAGGCAGAGGCATTCTTGGCCATGGACCATGCGAACTGTTCCGTAGAGAAGCCGGAGCGTCACACTCGAGGATAGCCTTCGACCATGTCGGTTAGCGGTGACTGCTGTCTCGCCATCGCACGGCGCGGTGCGACGTAGGCGAGTCCGGCTGCCGTGATGGCCCGGACGTGATCGGCTGTGCTTGCAGATCCCCGTCCATCTGCCTGGGATAGCCGGGAATCGGCTCCGGCCCGGGGGTGTCGGCGTCCGGGGCTGCGGTGGCCGGTGGCCGGGCAGCTTCGGCGGCCTGGAGCGCCTCGAGTGCCTCGGTGAAGTCGCGGGCCGCGTCCGCCAGCAGGCGTTCCTCTCCGTCCGCGCCGATCAGGGACAGGCGGTGCAGGTAGGTGCGGGCCGCCCGCTGCGCGGGGTGCTGCGGGTCGGGATGGGCCCGGGCCACCGCGGCGGTCTGGGGGTGACGGCTGATCAGCTGGTTGAGGATCTTGTGCTGCGCCTGCTCGGCCCGGGCCTTGAGCTGGCCGATCTCGAAGCCGAAGGTGAGCCGATTGACGTGGCGCAGGGTGCGCAGGAGTTCCGGGATGTCCGCGTCGGCCGGATCATCGGCCAGCACGAGGGCGTTCAGGGTGTCCAGGGCGCCGGTGCGCGCCCGTTCGGGCCCTTCGGGCTGCGAGTCGGCGTAGTGGCCGGCGAGGTGGGTGAGGACCTGCTCGTCAGGGACGGTGTCCAGCGCCAGAGCCCAGATCTGCCCGCCGCGCCGCCACGACGCCAGGCCGGGCGTTCGGGGCCGGTGCTGGACGGGGTCGTCGGGCTGCACGTACCGGATGCGGTGGTCGAGCCACTCGGCTGCCTCGGCCGCCAGCGCCTCGCGCAGCAGCGCCGCGCCGCTCCGGCCCCGGCGCCTGCGCCCGCTCGGCAAGAGCGCGTCCGGCGTCCGCGTACAGCTCGCCGGAGTAATAGCCCGCCAGGTGACGCCGCCGTCCTCGCTGACCTCTGCCACGGCGAGGTTCTCCTCCCGCTCGTGGTTCAGGTACCAGCGCATGGCCACGATCGCGTCGTTGATCAGCAGACCGGGTCCGTCCACGTCGGACAGCCCGGGGTGGGTGTAGGTGCTCGACAAGGCGTAGAGACGGTCGGTGTCGGACACGCGGCGTCTCCCTGGTCTTGGCGATTGCCGATCGACGCGGCTGTCGGTTCACACTGCCGGGCACCGCACCGCGCGCAGGGCGTGGCCGACGGCGACTCCCGCTCGGCGGGAGCACAAAGCGCGCGGCCGCCCCCGGCGGTCCGCCGGACGGTCTGGTGCCGTCTGCATCTGTCGCGCTCGCTGCTGCTTCCTAACTGGCCTCGGCTGTGACGCAGGCAAAGTCGTACGGGGCCCAATCAGCGATCCGGCGGTATCCGAGGCGTTGGTAAAAGGCATTGCTGGTGGGGTTGCCTGCGTCCGTGAAGAGCACGACCTCGGTGGCGCCTGCGGCACGCGCGGCCCGGCTCACCTCTGCGGTGACGGCGGCTGCGTAGCCGCGTCCGCGGAAGTCGACTGGAGTGTAGACAGGGTCCACCCGGACCATGCCGGCGATCATCGGGTTCACACCTGCCATGGAGACGGGAGTGCCGTCGGGGGTCTCCCAGAAGGTATAGGTCTTCTCGGCGAAGCGGGTGCTCGCCCAGGAAGAGGCGTCGATGGTGACCTTCTCTCCAAGGTCGACAGCGAGTTCACGGCACCAGCGCATGAGGTGGTCGTGGTCCTGCTCCCTCACCGGGCGGCTATGGCCGTCTGGGTGCGGGTTCGGCGGGGTGAGGGTGTCGAGGCGGTAGAGGTGCATCCGGACTCGGAGTGTGGGCGTCGCGCCGGTGTGCCGCTGCCATGCTTCGGCGAACGCGGTCGCGGTGTCATGGTCCGCGGTGACGCCGGCGAGGGTGTGGCCGAGGCCGGTCAGATGGACGGCGAGGGCTTCGGCCTGCTCGGGGGAGAGTGGAGTGAGGGTCAGTCGGCGGGTCGGCGGGCGATAGAAGATCGCTTGAGTCTCGCCCGCCGACTCCAGTCGGCCGAAGAGGACGGCACCTGGGGTGAATGCGCCAGGTTGGGTTCGCCACTTCTCCAGCCTGGTGAGTGGCGTGTTGTGCAGAGCGGGGCGCGAGCGGAGAAAGTCCCCGGCACGGGTGAGGAAGTGGTCGATGTCTTCGGTGAGGTGCCAGGCATCCGGGAGCATGCTTCATGATCCAGGAAGTGCTCGGCTCGGGGCAGCACTTTGCTCGGAGATGTACTGTCACCACGACTGGGCCGATGCCTTTCAGTCACGCGACCTCGCTACTCCTGACGAGTCAGGAGCAGCAACTGTCCTTGCCGACAAGAGGCGCCCTTGACGGAGTTAGAGTCGACGATCAGCGTGACTACTGATCTTTTCGTTAGTTCTGTGGGTGTGATGGGCTTGTTGGCGGGATCCTGGTGTCGTGTCTTTCAAGTCTTCGTCTGTTGTCTCCGCGCCTGTCGTTCCTCCCTTGACGCGGCCCCAGTTGGCCGAGGCTCGGCGTGTGCGGGCGGCTGAGTTGTTCGAGCAAGGACGCTCGAGTGCC
>NZ_KQ948388.1:0-22782 GCF_001514055.1 Streptomyces corchorusii
AGACCGATACGACCGTCCCCGCCCACCCCACCGCCACCACTATCAGAACGTCCGGCACAACGCCCGCCACGCCCGACAGGCACAGCACCCAGTCCTCCACCCCCACAACAGAACGCGCCGCGCCCGAGATCGCCGCCGCCACCTCGCACGATCACCACACCGAAAACAGCAACAGCCCAGGCACCACCATCAACACGGGCAGTACAGGCCACGCCGACAAGGAGCAGACCACCCCGGGTGGCGACCCCCAGCCCGGCACCGGGGTGCCGCACGACCACAACACCGAACCTCAGCGCGTCCGCTCCTCCCACGCAGCCGTCACGCCTGAAGCATCCCAGACCCCACCAACAAGCCCGGGGGCCAACAGCCCTGTGATGTCCTCCCAGCCGGAGCACACCACACCCCCAACCACCCGAACCAACCACACCCCACAACAGGCCACCGAACCAGCCATCCAGACCGGCAAAGCACCTGCCCCGCGAGCGGCCGAACAGCCCACAGCGCCCGCCCAAAGCACCGCCTCGCAAAAGGCCCCAAACGGCCCAGGCGGCCCAGCCCAGCCGGCCACCGAAGCTGGCACACCGGCCCAGGCGGGGCCAACCCCATGGCTGGCGCCGGACATCGACCTCTACCACTCGGTCAACTCCGAACTACGCGAGCATTACGCGGCTCCGCAGGCCGATCCAGTCCACCTGACCCCGCAAGAGGTCACGGCACTCCGTGCCGAAGCAACCGCCGAATACGGCGCCGCTCTGTCCCGGAACACCAAAGACCTCGCCGGACAACTCGTCGACCACTACCTCGACCACGGACTCGGCGGCCTACCCGGCGGCACCCTCGGATGGGAGATTGAGGATCGACACCGCATCACCTTCGAGGGCAACGTGCCGCCCAAAGGCACAGTCCTTGTCAAAGGAAATGGAATTGAGCTACAAATTGATAGCCACAGATTTTATCGGATCCACGACGGGCGTTTGATCGGCTCAGCGGACACTGCCCTCGAACTGACTCCGACCGGCCGCTCCCAGCCAACGGGTGAGGCGCACATGATTGTAGAAATTGTATCCTCACCGTATCGCATTATGGCTGGCGAAGAAAGGCCGGGAGTTGATGAAGGAATAGTGGCCAGCGAAAAGGCGCGCCACAGCCTTTCGTTCGCCGATAAATCGCGCACACCAGTCAGCCTCGCTTCGCTTTTCCTTGAATCCGAAGGCTGGACCGTAACAGAGAATGGACAGACGGCCATCGTGTGGCCTGCCGTTGATCGTGAAGGCCACCTAGCATATCCGCAGTATACTGCAGGCGTCCCCATTGACGGTGGAAACGGATTTCTCGACTTCGTCGAGGAGAACATCGATACCCACGGCCCCGAGGTGCCGGTAGGGTCGGTGTCGTCACCGCACGAAGAGCGGAACAGGTGGCGGCAACTTCTAAGCCGCGCTCATGACCGGCCTGCGGAAGTGGCTAGCGGCAGCAGCCGGCGAAGAGCCATCGAAAGCTCAGTGGCCTCCTTCGGCGAGGGCCAGGATCTACCCCTAGCCGCAGCGAGCGGGACTGATGTTTCGATGGCTTCATATGAAGACGGAGAGCTTCCGCTATTGCGGGCGGAGTATCTTCGTGAGGTTGAAGAGGACCTCGGATCCTATGCGGAATTGGCGACGTTCGAGGGCGTCCGTATTGAAGACGCGGCGAGGGTCTTATATGCCAGGCGGCGTGCCATCGGTGTTAAGTACAAAAACATGACGCCGGAGGAAAAGCGAGCGGCAATTTTCGAACGGAATCTGCGCAAGTATGGGGATCCGCTAGGGGCCTCGGTCGTTGCCCCCCGCGCCCTCGGTTTGCCGGGCGGCATGCCTGCCGCCCGGCAAACAGTCACGCTCTCCGCAACAGGGCTGCAGACGCAGACCTCGCACACGCAGACCGCCGAGGCAGACGACGTAGCGATGGCGACGGCGGAAGGCGTGACACATCCGTCGTCGTTGGTGTCTGACCCGGAGCCTCTGACCGGAGACGCCAGCCAAGGTCTGCCGCCCGGAACGGCTGCAAGTTCCCCCGCAATGCACCGACCTGGTGAGACCGGAAGGGCGGACCAAGCGGCGTTGTGGCGCGAGCGGCTAAATCCTCCGCTTTCGGATGCATCAGAGGGCACGGTCGTAGACACCACGGTCGCGGACAGTGCTCGCAGCAGGGCGGTTGACGACGGGGAAGCGCAGAGGCGGGGAGATCTGGCCACGACTCGGCGTGCGAACGACCAACGTGATGTGTCCACACGTAAGTTGGCGGATGCCGACATCTTGCCCTTCTCCACCCATCAGGTTTTCGCGCCGCCCGAGCCGGCCAGACACAGCGGTTCGATCGCGTCCGATACCCAGAGGGACGCCGTCGACAGGGTGAAGGATGACAATTCGGCGATATCGACGGACGAGAGTCTCGCTCAAGAACGAGGAGCGGAGAAGATACCCGCTCACCTCACTGAAGCGACTTCCGACTTCCCCGACGTTATATTCGCACCGGGGGGTGGCGCGTTTGACTTGGCAGCCAAGTCCGCCGAGGCGGTGTCGCCGCGCGTTTACCGGGAGAGGGATTGGGCTGATTTGCATGAAGTGGTGGCGCAGACCCTGAAGGCTCATCGCGATCAGTGGCCAAGTACAGGAGACGCCTTGGCGGATGAAAAGCGGACGTCTCTGTCCCCGCATGAGCTCTCGATGCAGAAATGTCTGACATTGCTGCAGACTCTGCGGGGGGTTTTGTACCCACAGGGTATTGCTCCTGCATATGTGGTCGATGATGAAATATTGAACGGTCGCACCCAGAGAAATGGGATTATCCCCGGGTTCGATTGGCGAGCGGTCAGCAAGTGGGACGACGTCACCCGGGCACTCATGCACGAGACGACCGGCCGGGGCAGTACCGCGTTCGTGCTCGCCAGGCGCCCGATGGGATTGGGGCACGCCTTTGCGGCCCATGTCCTGCGCACTGCCGATAACGCTGGGGAAGTCGTCTGGATCGACCTGCAGAATTCCAACCCAGCTGACCGTATGAGTACCACACCGCCACGCATTCCGCCCACTGAGACACAAGTGGTGATCGTTGATGGCTTTGGTCGGATCGCGAAAGATTCCCTACCTGATTACCAGCTGTCCACCGCTGCTGCACTGGTTGACCCTTCTGAGAGCCGCCGCTATGGGCGCGCCGGCGCAGAATACGAATTCCGTGTATCTATAGGACTAGCTGACGATACACGCATATATGGTGAGACTATTGCCCGCCATCGCAACGGTTCCGAGTTCAAGGTCGACACGAACACGTTCTATAGAGTGGCTTCCGATATTTATCGGAGCCTTGCCGTCGCTCAGAAGGCGGGTCGTAAGGCAGGTATTTCCTCGCCCAAGAAGGAGAAGCATGTCATTCTAGAACTCGTTCTGGCCCCATTTTCAGTACTTCCGAGTGAGGGACTACAGGGTTCGCAAACTCTCGAAGATGCCTTGCGATTCGTTTCCACTACAAGTCGTACCTTGGCTTCCGCTGCGAGAGGAGTAACAATTGGGCAAGTTCTGCGCGAGGAAGAAGGATGGACCGTAGAAGAGCAATTTCTCCACAAAGAAATCATCCCGCTGGCAGACGCAGGGAATGATGCATACACGCAGTTCACCATTGGTGTTCCAGTGGACGGCCTCCTCTCCCTTCTTCGTCTCACTGAGGCAAGGGGTGACGACTCAAGGAGCTTTGCATTATTCCCCGCATCTCGGGTGTTCGGAATGCGCCTGGCAGAGTGGTTTGTCAGGACTAAAACGGGGCTTGACCTCTCCGAGGGAGAAATAAACCTACTAACCGTGGATCCGGGAGTGCGTGAAGTTTGGGGATACGGCTGGCTACTGTTCAATCATTTGGCCATCCGACCTCTCTTTCACCGCTACAAGCTGAGCGGGCTTTTCAAGAACATGCTTCCCGCTGCCTCCCGGCATGAATTGGGATACGTCCGAGATGTATTGAAGAGCGACGTGGCGAACTTCTTCGAAGCGCACGCCCAAGAAATCGAGCACATGTTCCTGGTTGCGCTATGGGAATTCTTTCGAGAGATAGAGCCAGATATTCCCACGCGACCTGATCCTGCTGCTCTTAGTTTTTCTCTCTATTTCGATGAAGAAAATGGCGTTGATGTCCAAGCCCGCGATTACCTCACCTACATCCTCACCGGGCGCAGCAGTGGATGGTATCCTTCTCATGCCCACACACTCGGAATGGTGCATTACGATATGGATTCGCACCTCGGTGTCCCACTGGCTCTGCTCGAATTGCGGCATTTTGGCGGAAAGGGGGGGCGCATGTCCGAAGCTGAGAGCGCATCCCATTTGCGAAAAGTTTCCGAGGTGGCAAGCGCCTGTTTTGAGGATCATGTGAGACAAGGGCGATCGGGTCGCTCAGATGACCTGAAGGAAATCGTGCAGGTTGTCCAATCTCATCGTCACATATCGCGTGTCTCACCGCTGCTCGAAATAATCCCAGAACTGGTGAAAATAACACCATGGCACAGGTCGGTTGACAGCAGTGACATTCTGTTTCTCGCGCATTCGCTCGTCGCCGTGGCCGTCACCGGTACCCCCTTGGCTGAGCAGGCGGGAGAGAAACTAGGCCTCGTCACCAGAGAAGTCGAAGCAGCTCTCACTGCGAGGCCGCTACCGCCCTACCTCGCCAATCTCAGAATGCAAGAGCGACTCCAGGGGGCTGCCGAGGCAGTCAGAAATATAATTGCAACTCAGGCATTTCGGACGCCAAGGCCGTTGCCGACATCTTCCCCCGTGTCCGGAAATGAAGCTGCGCGACTTCGCTGAGGCGTCCCCGATCCTGTGCTACTGGCCGAAGACATCGTCGGATTGCCGTGCACTTGCGAGGGAACTGACCCGGGCCGGCACCAGGAAAGCGCGGACACCGTCGCGGATCTGCTGCGGGAGGAGGGCTTCAGCCTGCAGGCCAACGCGAAGACACTCGGGGGCAGCCAGCACGTCGACCGGGACGCGCAGTTCCGCTACCTCAACGTGCAAGCGCGTACGCACCGGGACGCCGGCCAGCCGGTCATCAGCGTGGACACCAAGAAGAAGGAGCTCGTCGGCGCCTTCAAGAATGACGACCGCCAGTGGCGACCGTCAGGTGATCCGGAGCCGGTGAACATGCACGACTTCACCGACCCCCACTTCGGGAAGCGATCCCGTACGGGGTCTACGACCTGGCGGCGAACACCGGCTGGGTCAACGTGGGCACCGATCACGACACCGCCGCGTTCGCGGTGGAAGCGATCCGTCGCTGGTGGCACGGCCAGGGCCAGGCCGCCTACCCGCAGGCGACACGGCTGCTGATCACCGCCGACGCGGGCGGCTCCAACGGCTATCGCACCCGGGCCTGAAAGCTTGAGCTTGCTCGGCTCGCCGCTGAAACGGGATTGATGATCACCGTCTGCCACCTGCCGCCGGGCACGTCGAAGTGGAGCAAGATCGAGCACCGGCTCTTCTCCCACATCACCATGAACTGGCGGGGCAGGCCGCTGACCAGCCACGAAGTCATCGTCCAGTCCATCGCCGCGACCACCACCCGCACCGGACTACGCGTCACGGCCGAGTTGGACACCAACAGCTATCCGACCGGAGTCACGATCGGTGATGCGGAGATGGCGGCGTTGGCGCTGACCCGGCATGCCCTCCACGGCGACTGGAACTACGTCCTTCATCCCCATCCGGCCCCGGCTGTCCCGGCACCCCGGACTCTGGGACCGTGTGAGCCGGAGTGGGCACCGGTCCTGCTGTCCGACGCAGTACTGACGGGAATGTCTCTGGACCGGTTGCACGACTCGGTCCAGACGCTGGCGCCGGACGGGGACACCTAGCGAGGCCGCCCGCCTCGACTCGCTTTCCCCGATCAGGTCCTGGCCACCGTGCTCCACCTGCACCTCGCCCTGGCCGCAGAACCCCTCGCCATCCTCTGCGGCAGCAGCCGCACCGCTATGCACCGCACCCTGCTGAAGATCAGGAAACTGCTTGGAGCACACGGCATCGTCATCCCACCCGCGACCACCCCACCCGCTGCCCCCTCCTGGCCCTCCAGACTCGAATCCTCGCCCAGACAAGATCAAGGCAACGTGTTGATGGTCTGCAAGCCCTTAGAGGTCGTTTTCGCCCGATGTTTTACCCGGGAATCACCTGTTTGTTCTGTGGTGTCGGGTCGCGCCAGGAGATGGTGTTCTCGCCGGTGAGGCGGCGGGCCATGAGGTCGGTCATGGCGAGGTGGATCATGGCTTCGGAGCGGGTGGGCAGGGTTTCGTAGTCGCGGGCCAGGCGGCGGTGCAGCATGAGCCAGCCGTAGGTCCGTTCGACTGCCCACCGCTTCGGGATGGGGGTGAACCCCCTGGTCCCGGGCTTGCGTTGAGTGATTTCCATGTCGATGCCGAGGGTGGCGGCATGTTCGACGAGGTGCTGGCGGTAACCGCCGTCGCCCCAGACCTTGCGGATGCGGGGATGTTCGGCGGCGACCTGGTCCAGGAGCTGGGTGCCGGCGATCGAGTCCTGCACGCTCGCCGCTGTGACCAGCACGGCAAGCAGCAGTCCGAGGGTGTCGGTGGCGATGCCCCGCTTCCTGCCGACGATCTTCTTCCCGGCGTCGGTGCCCTGGCCGACGGCGGGAACGCTGGTGGAGGTCTTGACGCTTTGGGCGTCGATCACGCAGGCTGACGGCTCGGCGTCCCGACCTTTCTTCTCCCGTAGAAGCTGCCGGAGCAGGCCGTTGAGCTGGGCGAACACGCCGTCCTGCTGCCACTTGGCGAAGTAGCCGTAGACGGTGTTCCAGTGCGGGAAGTCGTGGGGGAGGTAGCGCCACTGAACCCCGGTGCGGTCCACGTACAAGATCGCGTCCATGATGTCGCGCAGGTCATGTTGCGGCGGTCGGCCGAAGTCCAGGGCCCTGCTGCGGCGCTCGTAGCGCCAGGCCGCCAGCACCGGCTCGATCAACTCCCAGCGGGCATCGGACAGATCACTCGGATACGGGCGTCGCGTCGACATGCCTCCGGCGTACCGCCGCGGACCGAGAGTGCCCAGGCGCACAGCGACACCGACGGAAGCGCACGGTCGCGAAGGCCGGACGTCCTGGGATGAGACAGGCGCAAGTCACTTCCCGCCTCACCTGTCACCCCATCTGAACAGCAAAGATCAACTCGCATCTCCAGCAGCACGAGCATCACAACCCGGCGATCTGGAAATCGCCAGATAAGCAACCTGACGGCGTAAGACGGAAGCGCAGTACACCACCACCGGCGACAAGACCGATCCTGGTAGAACACGGCGAGCAGGACGGTCGGCGGGATGTGGTGCTCCTCCGCGGCGCCGAGTAGGTTCTCCTGGCGGGTGCCATGCTGTTCGCAGCGCAGGCCAGTGCCGCGTCGCCCGACAGGGCAATCGGACCACGTGCAGCCTGTCACGGACCTTGGTCTCATCCGGTCATCCTGAGCAAAGACGTCAGGAAGAGATGTGGTCATGACGACAGTGCACGTCACTTTGCTCAGCGCGCTCCGCGAGGTTCCGGCCGTGGAGCTGCCGTCCTTCACCCCCGCCGCCGGTGGTCGTGCCCTACGCCACTTCGCCCTGGAACTGCACGTGCCGCACGAGCGGCACCAGGAACTGGAGGCCGAGCTGCGTGCAGCCTCCGCACCGGAAGGGGAGCCTCTGCGGGGACGTGACGCAGCCTGGCGTGTGGTGGGCGGTTGGACGGTCACCACACACGGGCGCAGCCCCGAGCTATACGACTACAGGGTGGAGATCCAGGAGGTGGAGAGTCCGGAGAGCACCGAATCGGCTGCGGTCGCCGCTGAAGGCAGCGGGTCCTTCTTGGAGTTCAGGCTGGAGCTGGTCGTCCTCCCCGTCTCCGACGTCGATCGCGCCAAGGCCTTCTATCAGGCGGTGGGGTTCCGTCTGGACGGGGACCACACCAGCGACGAATCATATCGAGTGGTACACATGACGCCTCCGGGATCTCCGTGCTCAATTCTTTTCGGAACCGGGGTGACAACAGCCCTGCCTGGCACGGTCCGGGGACTCCACCTCGTCGTGACCGACATCGAAAGGGCGTGCCTGCAACTCCGTGAGCGGGGCGTCAAGACGGGTGAGATATTCCACGACACCTGCGACATGTTCCACCGCTGCACTGACGAAACCCGGCGCAGCGGCCCCCATCCCCAGCGGCTCAAATACCGCTCGTACGCCACGTTCAACGACCCGGACGGAAACGAGTGGGTGCTGCAGGAGGTGCCTGCGTAGCCCCAATGAGGGCAGGCGCCGACGCCCGCATCCTCCACGCTGAGACAGCGGGGCCTGCGCCGACCCGCAGCTTGGCGTCGGTCGCGGTCGCGCTGGACGCGGCGCCCGTTGGCCGATCGTGGCGGACGAATTGCCGGTGCCGCGCTGTTGCCCGGCCGCGCGCGGCCGGGCGCTCGGTGGCCCGCCACGCCTTTCAGGCGATCGCCGCCCCCGCGCTCGGCGGAAGCGTCTGATCCGGCGCTGATGCGTCGATTCTGTGTCGGCCTCGGCGGCGGGGCCGTTCGCGCACTTCCACGTCATGCAGACCTGCCACCCGTGAGCCGCTCGGTATCTGGTAAGGACACCCCCGCACGTGGTGACACCCCCCAGCTCATTCGTGCGACAGTGGGGGACCAGTCATGCCGGCCCGGAGGCCGGCTCTGTTGCGGAATCGCGAAGAAGACAACGAGGGCGGCGCCGGCCGTACGGGGCCTACTTGCTGAGCCAGAGATCGGGGCCGAAGACCTCGTAGTGGATGGCGGACGGGTGCAGTCCCTTGGCCAGCAACTGGCCCCGCACCGCGCGCATGAAGGGCAGCGGGCCGCAGAGGTAGGCGGTGGTGTCGCCGGTGAGGTTCAGATCGTCCAGAACGGCGCGCCCGGAGTAGATCTGGGGGCCCGTAACGTGGTGTGCGTCGTTTTCATACCACAGGTGCAGATCGGCGCCGGGTATCCGGTCGACCAACTGCGCCTGCTCGGCGCGGTGGATGTGGTGACGCGGACTGCGGTCGGCGTGCAGCACAGTGACGGGGCGCGTGGCGTCGGTCCGGCCGAGGTGGTCCAGCATCGAGAGCATGGGGGTGATGCCGATGCCGGCGGAGGCGAGCACGAGCGGCGTGTCGGCCTCGGACAGGATCAGGTCGCCGGCGGGCAGTGACACGTCGAGGACGTATCCCTCCTTCGCGTTCGCGTGCAGCCAGGAAGAGACCTCTCCGTCGGGGACGGTCCCGTCGGCGGAGCGTTCGCGCTTAACGGTGATCCGCCAGGTGTCGCGGCCGGGAGCGGTGGAGAGGCTGTACTGCCGGATCTGACGTGCGCCGTCGGGCAGTTCCACCCGGACGCTGACGTACTGCCCGGGCTTGAAGGGCCGGGCGGGCCCACCGTCTGCGGGGCTTAGGACCAGCGAGACCGCGTCGGGGGACTGCTCGTGGCGCTCGGTGACGACCATCTTGCGCCAGACGTCGCCGTCGGCGACGCCGGCGGCGGCGTAGAGGCGGGCTTCGGTGGCGATCAGCGCGTTGGCCATCAGCCAGTACACCTCGTCCCAGGCGGCGGCCACCTCGGGCGTGACGGCGTCGCCCAGCACCTCCGCGACGGCGGCCAGCAGGTGACGGCCGACCAGCGGGTAGCTGTCGGCGGTGATGCCGAGGGAAACGTGCTTGTTGGCGATGCGGGACAGGATGGCGTCCGGACGTTCGTCGGGCCGTTCGACCAGGAGGGTGGCGAAGGCGGCAACCGCTCCGGCCAGTGCCTCCCGTTGTGAGCCGTTGACCTGGTTCGTACGGTTGAAGAGGTTGAGCAGCAACTCGGGGCGTTCTTCGAACAGTCGCTGATAGAAGTGATCGGTGATCGTGGTGAGGGAGGCTCCCACGGCGGGAAGCGTCGCCCGGACGACGGGGACCGACTGCGCAGACAGCATCAGACATGCTCCTGTGTTCGATGTTCCGAGTAATTGGTATGTAGAATGCATATTTAAGGCCGCGTCCGGCCCCCAAGGAACCCCTGCCGGGGGTCCCGCGGGGGAGGGGGTTCCCCTCTTGGTTAGCCGGCGGGTGCGGCGCCGAGCGTGAGCAGCACGGGTCCGGTCGGTGACTTCACCAGGTCTGCCACGGTCACGGTGTCGAGCGAGGCGTAGAAGGCCATCTGCGCCTGCCGCAGAGCGTTACGCAGACGGCAAGCGCCAGAGAGGGGGCATGGGGTGTCGCCCTCGCACACGACGACCTCGCGGTCGTTCTCCAGTGTCCTGATCAGTTCGCCGACGCCGGTGTCCCGGCCCGCGGCGGTCAGCGACAGTCCGCCGTTGCGTCCACGCCGCGCCTCGATCACCCCGAGGTGCTGCAACTCCGTCACGGCTTTGGCCATGTGTGTGTACGGCACGTTCGTGAACTCGGCGATCTGCCGTGTGGTGACCAACTGGTCACCGTCCAGGACGGCCAGCCGCATCACTGCCCGGAGTGCGAGATCCGTGTATCTGGTCAACCTCACGAGATCACCGTAGCATTCTTGCATCTTAGATTCGTATTCACACGGTGTGATCCGGATCTCTCCGTCGGGCCCCGGTTGCTGACGTGCCCGCGGGACGCGCGGCAGGCCACGCTGCTCGCCGAAGACCGCACAGCCGCTTGTAAACCGCCGGTCGGCCAGACATGGTGTTCCGCGTCCCGTCGGTGACTGCCCCCCTGTGCATGCCGCCGGACGCACCGCGGGACTGGGGTCGACTTGGACGGATCACGTGTGCGGTGACCTTGGCGGTGTTCGCCGTCGCCTCGACCGTGTGGACGCCCTCACCCTGGCTCACGGCGACGTCAGCCACACCCTGCCGACCGGTCCAGCCCGGAGCGCATACCCGGCCTCGTCGGAGTCCCCGGCCCGGCCCGCGAAAGGCGCCACCATGAGGCCCGACGCGTGACGGCCTACCGTGTGCGGACGCCGACGCCCAAACGGGGGCGGTGGGGTGCCCGCTCGAATTACCGCACGCCGGCTGTCTTCCGGCTCCTGGCTGGCCTTGTGTCGCCGCCCGGGCGCGCCGGGCGGCCCCACACACAATTCAGACCTGCACCGAAACCTTGTTGGTCTTGACAGTCTCGGCGTCCGCAGTCTCGCCCGTGGTGTCGTCGGCAGCGTATGCGGTGTCTTGGCCGGGGTGTGCGGTGTACATCACGGCCCTCTGCCGGTGCGACCTCTCGATGCGGCCCTTTTTGACGAACAGTTCGAGGGTGTTACGCACGGTTTGGACGGACGTCGCCGTTCGGGGTGCGCAGCTTTGATTGCGTCGAGAACCTCACGCGCGGTGTGCGGATGTCCTGGAGACTTCAGCAGCAGGACCAGGACGAGCTCGTGCTGTGCCGGCTCGTCGTCCGTCTTGCCCCCGGTCTGCTTCGCGGCGGTGCTTCCCTTGGCGGCAGCCCTCTTCCCTGCGACCGGCTTGTCCTTGGCTTCGAGTCGCTGCGAGAAAGCGGGCCGGGGCGCCTTGGTGACGGCCCTGGCCGATGCGGGCGGCTCGCCCTGTCAGGCGTGCTCCTGTGTGGCCGCCGACGACGCCTGGTCCGCACCGGTGGCGGGTTCAGTCCGGACATTGTCGGGCTTGCCCCAGGCAGCCTGCTCTGGGCTTGTAGCCGACCGGTCTTCTGCACAGCAAGCGGGCCGACGTCCAGGAATGAATCTCTCCTTCGCACCATTGTCTGGGGCGCCCTGTCCTGCCTGGCAGCACGCCCCCCGGGGTGGACGAGACGTGCTCACGAGCAATGACTCGCCCACCCCTCTCTAACGAGTTGGTGCGTGATAGCAGGTGAGGCGTCGTGCCAGGTTGGTGGCATGATCCGGGTGTGGCGATCATGGTCAATCGGACGGTGCTGGCGCATCGGCTGTTCACGGGGATCTAGCAGCGTCATCTCGCGCGTCTGGTCAAGGAGTTGGCTGTGTCGTGGCAGGCGGCCTGGAGGGCCGCCGTCATGCTGCGTGGGGTGGGGCCAGGAAGCGGGCCGCGGGTGCCGGCGCCCGTCACCAGCTGGTTTTCGTCGACCGGCTGGTGGCCACGCTGATCCATCTGCGACACGACCTGCCGCACGCGGTGCTGGGACTGCTCTTCGGCGTCGACCGCTCCACCATCACCCGTGCGATCGCAGAAGTACGCACGCTCCTGGCCGAGCGGGGGTGCGCGGTTCCCGACCGTCCTGATCTGCTGCGGACGCTGACAGACGTGTTCGCCGACGCCCAGGCCGTGGGCATTGAGCTGCGCTTCGACGCCGCCGAGATCCAGGTTCGTCGTCCGCCGGCCGGACGTGGCGGCCGGCGCGCGTTCGTCTCCGGTAAGAAGAACCAGAACACGATGAAGGCCACCGTCATCGCCGACTCGCGTGGCCGCACGTTATGGACCGATGCCCTGCGCCTGGACGTATGCACGATGCCACGGCCGCCTGCAACGAAGGCATAGCCATCTGTTTCCAGCATTTTCCCCGACGTCGAGGTCCTCTTGGACGACGGTTATCTCGGCCTGAGCCGCGACCACCGCGGGCAAGGGATCACACCGCCCAGAAAACCGCGTCCGGGAGCACTGCCCGGCAGAGTTGAGCAGTGGAAACGCGACCGCCACGGTCACTCCTCCGACCGCATCACCGTCGAACACGCCCTCGCCGATCACAAACGCTGGAAGCAACTGACGCGCACCTCAACGGACGGCAGCG
Source organism: Streptomyces corchorusii (assembly GCF_001514055.1). Lineage (NCBI taxonomy): Bacteria > Bacillati > Actinomycetota > Actinomycetes > Kitasatosporales > Streptomycetaceae > Streptomyces > Streptomyces corchorusii. The sequence goes on from NZ_KQ948388.1 coordinate 12,739, forward strand.
GCGGCTGATATTGGGGGCCGCAGTCCGGATCATCCCGGGCCACGGCGGTGTCCGGGCGGTTGCGCGGGCGGCCCAGGTCAACGAGATGACGGTCCGCAAGGCCGTGGACGAACTGCAAGCCGACGAGGAACCTTCGGGACGGGTGCGCAGGCCCGGTGGTGGCCGGAAGAGGTCGGCCGATCTTGATCGGACTGCGGCCCGCGCTGCCGGCCCTGGTGGAACTTGACGAACGGGGAGATCCGATGTCGCCGCTGCGCTGGACGGTGACGTCAACCAGGAGCCTGGCGGCCGCGCTCACCGGTCAGGGACACCGGGTGAGCGCAGACACAGTCGGGCACCGGCTGACGCTGATCCAATTGGTGATGTACAACGATATTTTGACACGAGGACGATGGTCAGCAGATGGTGTCAATTGGTCCGTGCCGCGAGCAACTGGGCGCGGGTGTATGTGGTCGTTCGGTCACAAGGGGTGTCCCGCAGCAGTTCGAACAGGCCGCGCGGTGCTGCCGGGTCCGACGAACGGGCGGCCGAGGCGGAGATGTCGTCGAGGAGGACGTCGATGAGGCGGGCGAGGATGTGGCAGCCGTTCCCGGAGTAGCCGAAGCCGATGCCCGAGCCTTCCCTCTCGGGTGCGAGCCAGAGGGTGCCGTCCTGGGTGCGGATCCAGCAGGTGTAACCGCTGCCGCTTAGCACGACGGCGGCGAGCGGCGAGCGGGTGGGTAGCCGTTGGAGGCTGTAGGTGTAGAAGCGCGCATTGCGACCGCCCGGGGAGTGGTGCAGCACGGGGAGACTGGTGATGGGGTCGTGTAGGAGGACGTCGGCGTCGTCGGCGTGACGCAAAAGGCCCTTCTCCAGGACGGTGGGCGGCTGGTCATCGGCAGCAGGGGTCAGGCGCTTGGCCCACTCCTGGGCAGTGGTGCAGGAGACGGGGTACAGATCGGTGACGGCGCCTGTGTGCCAGTCGCGGCCGCCGTCCCAGTGCTGGGCGAAGTCGGCGACGCGGTAAGCGAGAACGTCGCGGCGCTCGATGATGCTCAGCCAGCCGGCGCGTCGGACCGTCTCCGTTGGTTCTGGTGGGGTGGGGCGCAGCAGCGAGGCGGGTACGGCGCCGAGGGTGAGATGTGCGCCGTCGCCGCCGCCGGCCGCGTCCTTGCGCAGCTCGGCGATCTGGCGGGTGACCAAGGTGTGGTCGCGGCGGCGGACTTCCCGGGCGAGGTACCAACACACCTCGGCGACCGGGGAGCCGTCTGGCTCGTCAGCGGCGAGCTCGGTCAACGCCGTGATAGGAGTGGCAACGTCCCGGGCGGGTACCACAGCCGGCGCGGAACCCGGCCGCCAGGCGGCGATCGCGTCACGGTCGCGCAGCGTGTGGAACCAGTACGGCGCCGGCTGCCCGAGCGCAGCCGCCAATTGAGCCCACCTAGTCTCGTACTGTGTACCGGACCCGTCGATGTCATAGGCCAGGAGCTGGGGTACGTATGGCTGGGCCACCTGTGTTGCGGTCTGCGCCGCCACTAGGCACGCATACCGGTCGATGAGACTCACACCGTGGCGGTGACGCAGGGCACGAACAACCTCCCGGCAACTGGCGTTGCCTGTGGTCAACGAATGCGCCAGTCCCAGGCCCCCCCGGCCGGTGTCCCAGCGCAGGACCGCGTAACCGTCGACGAACTCCACTGCGTCGAACGCCACTTCGCTTGAATGTCCGCGCTGCAGCCACCGCTCCCGCTTGCCGTCGCTCTCGTCGTCCAGTGCAGTCCGCGTGAAGAGCCCCATATCCTCCCGCTCCCCAGGATCCGTCGGCAAGGCCACCCGGTTGCAGTTAACACCCGGACAGGCATACCGACTTCACCCTGCCCGCCCTCACGTGCCGATATGCGTCGAGCGTTGGGCGAGCGGAAGTACGGCGACAGGGACGGCTCGTGATCCATTGGGAGGCGCCGTCGTCACCTCAGGGTGCGGATGCGGGCGGCTGCGCCGGGCCAAGCATGCGAGACAGCATCATGGATCCAAACAACGGAGCAATGGGTACAGATCAACCGGTTGCGGAACGTGTGCTTGTTCCGCCTATCCATCGTTGTCAGCTCACGAACGCACGTGAAGTATCTCTGACGACCATCGCAGATCCTCCAACATGCTGATCAGGGCCACAATGTCAAGATATCGCAGTCTGCTTCCCTCTTGCCCGTCCTGACGGCTGACTACGTAGAACGCCAGGGGCACCCGTTTGGGGAGTGGTCCGCCTACACGCTGGCGTGCCCGGTAGTCGACCAGACGCTCACGGCGAATCGGAAGGAGCCACGGTGGCTGACCGAGCTGCGTGAGCGATGGCGCTACTCGGCGCGCCACCGTCCGTGTCCACACCGGCATCGGCCGTGACAGGGAGTCGGACCGGTTCCACGACTGGCTGGCGTACGTGTGGGACAACCGCTCCGACACCGCGACCCTGCGTAACGACCACGGCCGGTTCGTCGACGAAGTCTCCTGGGGCCACCACCGCGATCACTGCGACGACGACCGGCGTCACGGCGGTGACCGGTGCGACGGACACCACGACTGACCTCATGCAACAGTAGATGACGCCGGCCCAGGAGCCGGACGTGTCCACGGTGGGTCGCCTCGTGCGGGCGGCCCACCCTCCTTACGCGGTGGCTGAGTCAGCCGGGGTGGTAGCCATCCCTCCCTGTACGGGCGCGCGCAGGCGTTCCGGGACCGGCCCCGGCGAGGGTGCCGGCCCCGGACTCGGGGACTGGCCGCGACACCCCCACCCCGGAGGGAATGCACAACGCACACAGCGGAGTGCCCCTTGCCGACCCACGCAAGCGGAGCCAAACGGGTGGTCTGTCCGATCCGAGGTCCACGGTCGGCCGGGACCGTGCCGCTGATCCCCGGCACGCCGACGCGGTGGTACAGGTTCTGCTTCGCGCCAGAGGCACGGCCGCGGCGAGGGTCGTGTCTCGTTTGGTGACCCTCCACCATCGGCTTCAGCCCTTCGCTGTCGTGGGTGTTACCCGCCGAAACAGCGACGAGGAGGGGCAGTCCGTTCGCGTCCGACAGCACGTGCATCTCGGAACCCGGCTTGCCCCGGTCCACGGGGCTCGGACCTGTGTGTTCGCCCCCTTTTAGCGCGGACGGGGGCAGTGTCGAGGACCACGCGGGTGACGTCGATGAGGCCAGCGTCGTCGAGCCGGTGCAGTACGGCCTCGTGCAGACGGCCCCAGACACCGGCTCTCGACCAGATCAGGAGCCGGCGGTGAGCAGTCGACTTCGATATGCAGAAGCACGGTGGCAGAGCCCGCCAGGCGCAGCCGCTGACCAGTACGTAGATGATGGCCGCGAACAGCGTCTCATCAGGCATGTCCTGCGTTCCCCCGCCCTGCGGACGCACCCTCGACGGAGGGATCAGCGGCCTCGCGATCTGCCACAGCCCGTCCGGAACAATCCAACTCCACGTACCCCGCCCCATGGCCTGACCAACGACCGCCTCACCACATAGGACACGGTCTTACGAGTTGGTGCGTGATAGCGGGTGAGGCGTCTTTAGCCTGGTCGTGGCAGCGCGTCAGTTGCTTCCAGCGTTTGTGGTCGGCGAGGGCGTGTTCGACGGTGATGCGGTCGGATGAGTGTTCGTGGCGGTCGCGTTCCCACTGCTGGACTCTGCTGGGCAGTGCTCCCGGGCGCGGTTTTCGTGGTGGTGTGATCGCTTGCCCGCGGTGGTCGCGGCTCAGGCCGAGGTAGCCGTCGTCCAGGAGGACCTCGACGTCGGGGAAGTGCTGGAAGCAGACGGCGATGCCCTCGTTGCGGGCGGCCGTGGCATCATGCATCCGTCCAGGTCGCAGGGTGTCGGTCCATAAGGTGCGGCCCCGCCAGTCAGCGATGACGGTGGCCTTCATGGTGTTCTGTTTCTTCTTCCCGGAAACGAATGCGCGCCGTCCGCCGCGGCCGGCCGGTGGCCGGCGGACCTGGATCTCGGTGGCGTCCAGCCTCAGCTCCACACCCTCGGCCTGGGCGTAGGCGAACACGTCGGCCAGAGTCCGTAATCGCAGGCCGGGGCGGTCGGGGACCGCACACCCCCGCTCGGCCAGTAGCGTACGTATCTCTGCGATCGCGCGGGTGACGGTGGAGCGGTCGACGCCGAACAGCAGGCCCAGTACCGAGTGCGGCAGGTCGTGCCGCAGATGGATCAGCGTAGCCACCAGCCGGTCGACGAAGACCAACCGGTGGCGAGCCCCGGCTCCTGCGGCCCGCTTCCTGGCCCCGCCTCGTGAAGCATGACGACGACCCTCAACCTCGGCTTGCCACGGCACCGCCAACTCCTCCACCAGGAGCGCGAGATGACTCCGAGAGATCCCCGTGAACAGCCGGTGCGCCAGCAGCGCCCGATTGACCATGATCGCCATAGACGGATCATGCCACCGGCCAGGCACGACGCCTCACCCGCTATCACGCACCAACTCGTTAGGCCGACAAGCGCCCCTCCGAGCGTCAGTGGCCGCCCAGTTTCGGCATCGCCAGTTCCTTCGCATGAGTTGGAAAACCATGTGAAGGAAGCCCTTATGGTGGTGGCAGTGTGTTCAGCCGAGTCCGAGACGGATGCGTTCAGCCCGTCTCCGCTGCCCAGGCGACAGTCCTGCACATACATCGAGGAGACCCACCATGCCCACCGTCATACCCGCCGCCGTGACCGCTGCGGCACTCACCGCTGCCGACGACCTGGCCCGCATGCTGTCCGACCCGAACACCGTTCCCCAGCTCGGCCACCAGTCGCAATCGCTTGCCCATGGAGCCACGGGGATCGCCCTGCTGCACATCGAGCGAGCCCGAGCGGGCCGCGGTGACTGGGCCACGGCACACACTTGGCTGGCCTTCGCACTTCGCGGACAGGTGCACGCGGGTGTTTACGCGAACCTCTTTCACGGGGTACCCGCGCTCGCCTTCGTCACCCACCGGGCAGCCGCCGGGGCGGACCGCTACCAGCCTGTCCTGTCGCGTCTGGACGCCGCCACCATCACGGTCACCCAGACACGCCTGGCCGAGGCGCACCGGCGCATGAACCGTGGCGCGAACCCGGAGCTGGGCGAGTTCGATGTACTCCGGGGACTGTCGGGCCTTGCCGCCTATCATCTGAGTCGGCATCCGGATCACCAGATCACGCGGGACATCCTGTCCTGTCTGGTGCGTGAGACGGAGCCGTTGCCGAGTGCGCCGGCCGAAGTGCCGCCTTGGTGGACGAGAAGTGCGCCGGACGGCTCACCCAGCGTCGAGTACCCGCACGGACACGGCAACTTGGGCATGTCCCACGGCATCGGCTCCGTGCTGTCCGTCCTGTCTCTGGCGCTGCTGCGTGGCCAGGGCGTCCCAGGGGCGGCCGACGCGGTGCGACGTCTCTGCGCCTGGACGGACGAGTGGCGCCAGGGCGATCTGGCCGCCCCTTGGTGGCCGGCCGTGGTCACCTCCGGCCACCCGGCCGGTGACCTTCCGCCGACGGGGATGCGTAGGCCCCGGCCCTCATGGTGTTACGGCGTCGCCGGTATGGCAAGAGCCCAGCAGCTGGCGGGTCGCGCTCTGGGCGATGCCGCCCGTGTGTCGACCGCTGAGAATGCTCTGTTGGCGGCCCTGCGTGACCGGGTCCAGGTGGACGAAGTCTCCGGGATCGGGTTGTGCCACGGCCTGGCGGGCCTGTTGCAGTCCGCGTTGCGCATGGCCAGAGAGACGGGCAGCGAGGCGATCGCCGCCGCGTTGCCGCATCTGGCCGAGCGGCTGGTCACCACCGCCGTTCGGGGAGGGCACGGTCCCGACTTCCTGGAGGGGAGTGCGGGGGCGGCCCTGGCGCTGTACACCTTCGCCTGGAGCGGCGGGGCTTCGCCGCACTGGGACTCCTGCCTGGCGCTGGCCTGAGCGTGGCGGGGCGGTGCCCGGCCGTCGCAGGGAAACGTGCCGGGCGCCGGACGCCACGGCGGCGGTGCGATGGCCCCGAGGTCTCGTGGTCGCCGCGGTCAGTCCGTTCGGGCGGGACCCGCCGGACCGGGCATCCGTGCTTCCCGGCGCGCGGCGCGGCGCCGGCCGACACGCGCCTCCACCACTCCACGAGCCAGCGCGTACACTCGGCGCTCGTCGTCGGCGTGCTTCAGCCGCCTGTTGCAGTGCATGTGAACCAGGGAGCCCAGCACATCCCCGGATTGGGCCTCACCGTCCCGTTCAGCCGCGCGATAGACCGCTGCGGCGTACTCGTCGAGCTTGGCGAACCATTCCTCCACGACATCCGAGACAGGCCCGGGGGGCTCATCGAACGAGATCCGCCTCAGAGCTTCCGTACGCATTGCGGTGAACCTCTTGTGCAGACGCTCGTTCTTCGGGAAGACGTCGAGGAACCACCTCTCCCAGTCCTCGGTCCGGTCCGCGTAGTGAGACACGGCCGCGTCCCCGTGTCCGGCCTTGTGGAACCGCCGTACGAGGGACACCACATCGGTCGCGACGTCCAGCGGCGTATCGAGTCCTCGCGCCAGCCGGTCCAGGGCGAGCCGGCTGTCCGCGCAGAAGAACTCCTCCGCGCGCGCGATCAGCGACGGCCCGCCGTATCGCTCCACTTCGGCCCGGTAGGTGTGCAGGGCGCAGTCGCTCGCCAGTCCTGCGGCCATCAAGTCACGGCTCCAGGAGTGGAGTTCGGGCAGCACTCGCCGGGCAATCACTGCGGGGTCCCCGTGAAACCGCAGCCGCAGATGAGGACGCCCTGTGTGTTCCTCCGCGTAGCGGATGAAGAACCACGTCTTGATGTCCTCACCGAGGCGCCGTACGAGGGGAGCGAGCCGGTCGAGGACCTCCTGCTGGGCATCGGCCGAGCAGTACAGATGCTGCGCCACCCAACTCCCGCCGGGCAGATGGCGCATGGCGTCGTCCCTGGCGCGGGGCGCGCGCAGCGTCGTGGTCCGCACCCGAGGTGCCGGAACGGCCGGATAGACGGGAACGACGATCTCCGCCGAGTAGCCGCCCCCGGGACCGCGCAGCCAGCCCGGGCCGCAGTCCGGCGAGGGTTCCTCCTGCAAGACCACTGTCTTCTTCGCCGCCTCCTCGCGGAGCACGCGGCTGTCCGGTTCGGTGCGCAGGTCCAGCAACAGGTACTGGTCGCCTTCGACGAGGCGGACCAGGTCGGGCACGTTCCAGCGGCGGCGCCAGCCGGCCAGCGCCTCCTCGGGATCCCGGCCCGCCAGGTCCATGGCGGTCAAGCGCCAGGTCGCGAGGTGCAGCACCGTACGTCCGTACCGCACGCCGGGCAGGAAAGCCGAGCGGTGCAGTGGTTTCCAGCTCCAGCCGGAGAGTTGACGACGCCCCAGCGTGGGTGCCTCCCGCAGGAAGCGGGCAATGTTCGGAGCGAACTCGGGAACCAGCAGATGGGGGACGTAGGGGGAGATTTCCCTGCCCGAGGCCCGGTCGTACAGGTGGAAACCCTGCAGGTCGGCGCCGACCAGTACGTCGTCCAGGCGCACCCGGCCGGGGGCGTCCAGGTCGTCATAGAGGCCCACGGAGAGGGAGTGCTCACCCACTCGGGGTACGGCGGCGACATCTGACCCGGCGTCGCCGTGGGTGGCGTACATCAGCTGCACCGGCAGCACACGGTCGCCATCGGGGTAGGCCTGCTGGACCGCCTGTGCCGTGGTGTCGGCCGCGTCAAGCAGGTGTGTGAACCTGCCCCAGGAGGCGCCGGCCTGGGGACTCACGAGGGGGGAGAGGAAGAGTGTGAAGTCGCTGTGCTCGACGGCCGTCAGTGACGGGGCGTGAAGCATGGCGAACAGCTCCGCTGAGCGAGGCAGTTCATCCGCGGGTTGGGCTAGGGAAGCGATCAGTTCGTCGGTGAGTTCCACATGTCGGCGCCCGGCGGCGACAGCCTCCATGATCAGGCCCGTCAGGACGGCAACGCGTGCCGGGTCATCCGGGGCCGCGGACGGTAGGACCCGGTGACCGGCGGGCCACACGTATCCGGCTGGCGCCCCCAGTCCACTGTCCGGGTTCAGCAGTTCGGCGACTGGTACTAGTTCGCCCTGGCTGTACCGCTCCAGGAACTCGGTATGGTACGCACGCAGCGCGCGCTGTGCCGGCTGGTCCGGATCCGAGAGGCGCCAGAGCACGGTCGCGGCACGCTCGACTTCGCGTGCGACGCTGTGCGGCAGTCGCACATCGGCGTCCAGCCCCAGATCGACACTGGCCGAGCCGGTTGAGCCGACGCCGCGGTAGAGCGCGGACAGGGCGCTGTAACCCTCTCCTACCGGCTGCTTCCCGTAACTCTCGAAGAGCTCGCGGAAGCGGTGCCCATCCGCCCATTGCGGATCGCGTTCCACTACGTGCGCCAGGGGGTCCGCCGTCTCCGGCCCTGGGCGTATGTCCGTCACCAGCACGTGCAGGGCGACGAGTTGCTCCAACAGCTTCCACAGCTTCTCTTCGGATGCCGAGGGGAACCGTCGGCCCAGCCGCTCGCACAGGTGCCGCGCCGGTACCGGTCGGTTCGCCTCGCACAGCACCATGTCCACCGCGGCGGTCCTGCGGACCTTGCGACGCACGACCTGGCCGCCCTGAGCGACATGCACGACCACATGTGCTCCCTGGACGAAGGATGTGTTGTTCACCATCACACGGACATCGGTGAACCCCGCAAGGCCCGTCTGGCGTATCCTCCGGTCCAGGCCCTCGCCGAGCCAGGCACGGCGAGGGCCAACGCGCTTGCGGTGCTCCTTCCCCAGCGTCGCGGAGACGGAGTCACTGAACGTCCCCAGGGCCACCCCTGCCAACAGGCCGAACGGTGTCGCCCTGGTACCGCTGCGCAACACATACCGTTTCAGTCCACGCAGCGCCTTGCGCATGTCCTTGTCCGACAGTTGATGCCCTGCGGTCGCTGCCTCGGCCGTCGCGGCAAGGGAAGGGCTGGACACCAGGACCGCCTCCCTGAACACCGGGTCGGCCCATGGTCCGAGAGGGCCGAAGAACGCGTCGGCGCCGATGTCGCCGGCCCGCCGGGCTCTGGCCGCCGGCGCGATGGGCGCGCGCACCATGAAGACACCGGCGGACGTGAAGAGTGACTGTTCCATGTGTCTCTGTCTGTCGAGGGTCCGATTGCCGCCGATACGTGCGTGAACAATCGGAGAGCGAGTGAACGGCCTGACATGTGAAGTCCGCCGCTCACCCGCTCCCAGTCCTGCCCGGATTCCGCTCGGTACGGAGCGGACGCGGGCTTCAGACTGCCGAGTGTGTTACCAGTCGCAGTGCATGCTGCCCATGCCCGAGCTGAAGCTGCGGGTCTCAGCGGCCTCCGAGAGGAACTCGTCGACGAAAACGATCTCGAAGTCCTCGTTCAGCTGGTCTTCCGTCTGCATGTGCCTCACCCATTTCGAGTCAGCGAATTTCACAACAACGCGGCAACCATACCACTGCGCAACACGCACAGTGTGACAGGCTGTGTTTGGTCTTGGTGCGAAGCGACGTGTGCTCTCTTCGGTGGTCGATGTCAGGGCCTGTGTGGGTCAGCTAGGTTCTGTCTCCTTGGTGAGCGTCGTGCCTAGATAAGGATGCCGGCGAGGTGGAGTGCGGCCTGGTAGGCGATGGCGAGTTTGTCGGTTCGTGTGGCCAGGCCGCGCCACTGCTTGAGCCGGTTGATGCACCGCTCGACGGCGTTGCGCTGCTTGTAGGCGTCCGCGTCGAAGCCGGGTGGGCGTCCGCCGTGGCGGCCCCGGCGCAGGCGGTGGCCGATCTGGCCGGAAGGCTGCGGGATGACAGCTCGGATTCCCCGGCGCCGGAGGTGGCAGCGGATGGCGCGGGAGGAGTAGGCCCGGTCGGCCGGCACGGCGAGGGGCCGGGTTCGTGGTCTTCCGGGGCCGGTGCGGGGCACGCGGATGCGGGACATCACGGTCTCAAAGGCGGGGGCGTCACCAGCCTGGCCTGCGGTGATGGTGAAGGCTAGAGGCCGTGCCCCGCCGTCCGCGGCCAAGTGAACCTTCGTGCTCAGTCCGCCGCGGGGGCGTCCGAGAGCGTGGTCGGCTGGTTCCCCGGAGCGGGCCG
>NZ_KQ948389.1:0-21290 GCF_001514055.1 Streptomyces corchorusii
AACTAGCCGGTGGGGTGAGATGTCCTCGGGCCGCCGGTCCGCCGTGGCCGGTCGCGCGGTTCCGCCCGCCCTCTTCGGACCGCCCAGCGACACCCCGCCGGCACCGGCGAGCGGCCCCGCCCCCGTCCAACGCCCGTGCCGGGCGACAATGAGGCCGTGTCCAGCCCCGACCCGCTCAGCCCCCGCCTCCCCTCGCCCCTGCACGAGGTGCGGGACGGCCGGTTCGAGCGCCGCGGGCTCCGGCTGCTGCTCAAGCGGGACGACCTCATCCACCCGCAGCTGATCGGCAACAAGTGGCGCAAGCTGGTGCCCAACATCGCGGCGGCCGAGGGCCGCGCCCTGGTCACCTTCGGCGGGGCCTACTCCAACCACCTGCGGGCCACCGCCGCCGCGGGCCGCCTGCTGGGCCTGCCGACCACGGGCGTGGTCCGCGGCCAGGAACTGGCCGACCGCCCCCTCAACCCGTCCCTGGCCCGGTGCGCGGCCGACGGCATGCGGCTGCACTTCGTCGACAGATCGACATATCGCCGCAAGACCGATCCGGAGACCCTGGCCGGGATCCTGCGCGCGGCCGGCGCACAGGACGCGTACGTCGTCCCCGAGGGCGGCAGCAACGCCGAGGCGGTACGCGGCTGCCGTGCCCTCGGCACGGAACTGCGCGGCCTGGCCGACGTCGTCGCGGTCGCCTGCGGCACCGGCGGCACCCTCGCCGGCCTCGCCGCCGGGCTCTCGGCCGGCCAGCGCGCGCTCGGCGTACCGGTCCTGAAAGGCGGGTTCCTGGAGGCCGACGTAGAGGCGCTGCAAGAACGTGCCTTCGGTGCCCGCAGCGGCACCTGGTCCCTGGACGACCGTTTCCACTGCGGTGGTTACGCCCGTACGACACCGGAACTGGAGGCGTTCGCACAGGACTTCGAGCAGCTCCACGGGCTGCCCGTGGAGCGCCTGTATGTCGCCAAGTTGCTGTTCGGGCTGGTCGCCCTGGCGGAAGGGAACGCCTTCGCGCGCGGGACGGCGATCGCCGCCGTCGTCACGGGACGGCCGTTCCCGGAACCCGCGGCAGCCGCCCCGGAGCGCTAACCGGCTTCCCGGTAGGCCGCCGCCTCCTCCAGGTCCAGGCGTCTGAGCAGGGCGCGCAGCATCTCGTCGTCGATGTAGCGCAGGTCGCGGAGCTTGACGAAGACCTCGCGCTCGGCGCCGATCATCTCGCGGGACAGCCGCCGGTAGGTGTCGTCGACGGACTCGCCGGTGATCGGGTTGACCTGCCCGAGCCGTTCCCAGACGGCGTTGCGGCGGCGCTCCAGGACCATGCGGAGCCGGTCGGCGAGGGGCTGCGGCAGGGCGTTGCGCTCGTCGGCGAGGAGTTCGTCGAGCCGGGCCTCGGCGGCCCGGGATGCCTGGGCCTGGGCGTTGGCCTCGGCGAGCGTCTCGGCCTGCCGGTCGCGGCCGGGGAACTTCAGCAGCCGGATCAGCGGCGGCAGCGTCACGCCCTGCACCACGAGGGTGCCGATGACGGTGGTGAAGGTCAGGAAGAGGATCAGGTTGCGCGGACCGGCGGGCATGGTCGGCGGGATGGCGAAGGCGATGGCCAGGGAGACGACGCCCCGCATGCCGGCCCATGAGGTGACCATCGCGCCCCGCCAGGTGGGGTCCGGTTCGCGCTCCTTGACGCGGGTCGACAGGATCCGGGGCAGGAAGGTGGCCGGGTAGACCCAGACGAACCGGGCCACCACCACGACCAGGAAGACGGCGACCGCGTACCAGGCGGCGGAGGTGCCCTCGTACTCCCCGAGCCGCTTCAGGACGATCGGCAGTTGCAGGCCGATCAGGGCGAACACCGCGGACTCCAGCACGAAGGCGACCATCTTCCACACCGCGCCCTCCTGGAGGCGGGTGGCGAAGTCGACCTCCCACGCGCGGTGGCCGAGGTAGAGGGCGACGACCACGACCGCGAGCACCCCGGAGGCGTGCGCCTGCTCGGCGACCCCGTAGGCGACGAACGGGATGAGCAGGGAGAGCGTGTTCTGCAGGAGGGGCTCGGTCAGGTGTGTGCGCAGCCAGTGCAGGGGCGCCATGAGGACGAGACCGATCCCGACCCCGCCGACCGCGGCGAGCGCGAACTCGCGGATGCCGCCTCCCCAGGTGGCCCCCTCCCCGATGGCGGCGCCGAGCGCCACCTTGTACGCGGTGATCGCCGTGGCGTCGTTCAGCAGGGACTCGCCCTGGAGGATGGTGGTGATCCGGGACGGCAGGCCCACCCTGCGCGCGACCGCCGTCGCGGCGACCGCGTCCGGCGGTGCGACCACCGCGCCCAGCACCAGCGCCGCGGGCAGCGGCAGCCCGGGGATGATCAGGTAGGCGGCCCAGCCGACGACCACGGTCGCGAAGAGCACGTATCCCACCGAGAGCAGCGCCACCGGCCGCATCTGTGCCCGCAGGTCGAGGTAGGAGCTGTCGCTGGCAGAGGTGTACAGCAGCGGGGGCAGCAGCAGCGGCAGGACGATGTGCGGATCGAGGGTGTAGGACGGCACACCGGGGATGTACGAGACCGCCAGTCCGACCGCGACCAGCAGCAGGGGCGCCGGCGCCGGGGTACGCCGGGCCGCCGCGGCCACCGCCGCACTGCCCGCCACCAGCAACAGCAGTGGCATCACGTCCATGGTTTTCGCCCACCCTCGTCTTTCGCGCGGCAACCCGCACAACCGTCGTAATCTGGCAATCATGAAACAGTGCACGCATGCCGCCGCGCTGCCGCACCCCGAACCGGAGCCGCTCGACGAGACCTGCCCGGAGTGCCTGCGGGACGGTACGAACCCGGTCCAGCTGCGGCTGTGCCTCACCTGCGGCCACATCGGCTGCTGCGACTCCTCGCCGGGACGGCACGCGACGGAGCACCACGCGCAGTCCGGTCATCCGGTGATGCGGACCTTCGAGCCGGGCGAGGACTGGCGGTGGTGCTTCGTGGACCACGTGCTCGTCTGAGCCCGTCCCGGCCGTTCCGGGCGTGCCGCGAACACCGTCCCGGACCGCCCTTCGACCGCGTCTGCGACAGCGTTCTCCGCGAGAGCGTCCCGTCCGACCGGGTTCTCGTGTGACACTGCATGCGGCGGCTGCCGCACGACGGTTCGAGCGTCTGACGTCTGGGTACGTCAACCCGGCGCGCGCTCTTCCCATTTGGGCCCGCAAACCCTCTAGACACGGAGCGTATCCACAGCTTTACTGTGAGTGACGCCAGGGGGTTGGGGTCCCGGGGACAGAAACGTTCGGAGCGCGATAGCGTCACCGCTTGAACCACTCGCGCGTTACCCCGGGGGGCGACCCTCGGCCCCGTAAAGCTTGTACCACCATGGAGGTGAGGGTGTCCCAGATCGCAGGCGAGCCCGCGGCGAACCAGGACTTCGTGGAAGTCCGGCTGCCGGCTGCGGGTGCCTACCTGTCGGTGCTGCGGACGGCCACGGCCGGTCTCGCGGCCCGCTTGGACTTCACCCTGGACGAGATCGAGGACCTGCGCATCGCCGTGGACGAGGCCTGCGCGATCCTGCTCCAGCAAGCCGTGCCCGGCTCGGTGCTCAGCTGTGTCTTCCAGCTCGTCGACGACTCACTGGAAGTCACGGTGTCGGCGCCGACCACGGACGGCCACGCCCCCTCGCGGGACACCTTCGCCTGGACCGTGCTGTCGGCCCTCGCGGGCAAGGTCTCGTCCGCCGTGGACGAGGACAAGACGGTGTCGATCAGCCTCTACAAACAGCGTGGCGCCGGCCCCGGGCCGGCGTGAGGAACGGGGACGGGCCGGTGCGGGACGAAGAGCGCGGCACACGGGAGCTGCCGACCGGGGGCGGGGGTGCCTCCTGGTCGGGCGATGCCGAGACCTCCGGGGCAGGCCCCCGGGACGGTTCCCGGCGCATGGCGGACGGCATCGACGGCATCCCCGAGCAGGCCAGACCGCACCCGGAGGACGACTCCGCGCGGGTCGGCGGTGACGATGCCACGGGCACGCCACCGAAGGCACGCGGCGGCGCCGGACCCACCGTCCGCGCGGGGGCCAGGGCTCGGGGAAGGGCTACGGGCGGGACGATGAGCGAGCACGAGCGGTACGCCGAGGACGACGCGCTGGGCAAGGAGGCCGTGCAGGCCGTTCAGCACGACGCCCAGGACCGCAGCGGGGCGCGGGCGATGTTCGTCGAGCTGCGCACGCTGCCGCAGGGCAGCACGGAGTACGCGGAGCTGCGCAACCAGCTGGTCCGTATGCACCTGCCGCTCGTGGAGCACCTGGCACGCCGGTTCCGCAACCGCGGCGAGCCGCTGGACGACCTCACCCAGGTCGCCACGATCGGTCTCATCAAGTCCGTCGACCGGTTCGACCCCGAGCGTGGCGTGGAGTTCTCCACCTACGCCACACCGACCGTCGTCGGCGAGATCAAGCGGCACTTCCGCGACAAGGGCTGGGCGGTCCGCGTGCCGCGCCGGCTCCAGGAACTGCGGCTCGCGCTGACCACCGCGACGGCCGAGCTGTCCCAGCTGCACGGCCGGTCCCCGACGGTCCACGAGCTGGCCGAGAAGCTCGCCATCTCCGAGGAGGAGGTCCTGGAGGGCCTGGAGTCCGCGAACGCGTACTCCACGCTGTCCCTGGACGTCCCCGACACGGACGACGAGTCACCGGCGGTCGCCGACACCCTGGGCGCCGAGGACGAGGCGCTGGAGGGCGTGGAGTACCGCGAGTCCCTCAAGCCGCTGCTGGAGGACCTGCCGCCGCGCGAGAAGCGGATCCTGCTGCTGCGCTTCTTCGGCAACATGACCCAGTCGCAGATCGCGCAGGAGGTCGGCATCTCGCAGATGCACGTCTCCCGGCTGCTGGCCCGCACCCTGGCCCAGCTCCGCGAGAAGCTCCTCGTGGAGGAGTGAGCGAGGAGAGGAGTGGGCGGGGAGTGAGCCCTGCTCGGCGAGGTCCTGTCAGAAGAGGTCCCGCCCGGTGAGCCCTACTCGCCCCGGCCCGGTCCCTTGATCCCGAGGGCCCGGGTCGTCTCGCCGTTGACCAGGAGCACCAGGGCCACCACGGCGACCAGCCCGAGCACGATACCGGCCGGAATGGCCATGCTGTCGGCCCGGAGCAGGTTGTAGGCCACGGGAAGGGCCATGAGCTGGGTGATCAGCGCGGGCCCCCGGCTCCAGCCGCGCCGCAGCAGCAGACCGCGCGCGGCGAGCAGCGGCAGCAGCGCGAGGACGACCAGGGTGATCCCCAGGGTCACGGCCTGCTGCCGGTCGTCCGGGTCACCGGTGAGCCCGAGGACGAGCACCCACAGGCCGCCGGCGACCAGCGCCGCGCCCTCCAGCGCGGCCAGCGCCGCCGCGTACGTCAGCCGGCGCGGGCGCGGCCCGGCGGCCGGGTCGGCTGCGTCGGCCGTGACGGCCTCGGCGGTGTGCGGGGCGGGATTCTGCTGACTGCTCACCTCAGCAGGGTAGCCCTCCCCCACAGGCGTGCTGCCGCGCCCCGCGCCCCCGAGTGTCCAGGCTCACGCCCCGCTCTCTTACCGGATCCCTAACTCGGTCTGGGCCGAGTACCACCCAGTAGGTACGCTGCCATGCATGCGTGCACTTCTCGTGGTCAATCCGGCGGCAACCACCACAAGCGCACGCAGACGTGACGTACTGATCCATGCGCTGGCGAGCGAGATGAAGCTGGAGGCCGTCACCACCGAGTACCGCGGCCACGCCCGCGACCTCGGCCGGCAGGCGGCGGAGAGCGACGACATCGACCTGGTGGTGGCGCTCGGCGGTGACGGCACGGTCAACGAGGTCGTCAACGGCCTCCTGCACGCCGGTCCCGCCCCGGACCGCCTCCCCGGTCTCGCCGTCGTCCCCGGCGGCTCCACGAACGTCTTCGCCCGCGCGCTGGGCCTGCCCAACGACCCCGTCGAGGCCACCGGAGCGCTGCTGGACGCGCTGCGCGACGGCACCGAGCGGGTCGTCGGCCTCGGCCTGACCTCGGGTACGCCGGGCACCGAGGACGAGGCGGTGCCGGCCCGCTGGTTCACCTTCAACGCCGGGCTCGGCTTCGACGCGGGCGTGGTGGGCCGGGTCGAGCAGCAGCGCGAGCGCGGCAAGAAGTCGACGCACGCGCTGTACGTCCGGCAGGTGGTCCGGCAGTTCCTCGGCGAGCCGAACCGCCGGCACGGCACGATCACGCTCGAACAGCCCGGCGAGGACCCGATCGAGGATCTGGTCGTCGCCATAGTCTCGAACACGTCCCCGTGGACGTATCTCGGCAATCGCCCGATGTACACGTCACCTAAGGCCTCGTTCGATACGGGCATCGACGTGCTCGGCCTCAGCCGTCTGTCCACGGCCGCGGTTGCCCGGTATGGCACCCAGTTGCTCACTTCGTCCCCCGAGCGGGGACCGCATGGAAGGCACGCCGTCTCACTGCACGACCTGGACCAGTTCACCTTGCATTCGAAGGTGCCCCTCCCCCTTCAGATGGACGGTGACCATCTCGGGCTGCGTACGAGCGTGACGTTCACAGGCGTACGCCGTGCACTGCGTGTGATTGTGTGAGCGGAACGGGCGAAAGTCCTTTCACTCGAACGTTTAGGCCAGGGTCCACCCCATGGAAGTACGGCTGTGACCTAGTCGACACCGAGGAATCAAAAAAAATCTTCGGGAAGGGGTTGTATCCGCCGCTGAGGTTTGCGAGTCTCTACGTGGCGATCGGGACGGCCCGCAACATCGGCCTCCACTGATCACCAGAACCCCTCTTCAAACACAGGACCACGCCGGGTGAAGACTCGGCGGTCGGCCCTTCACTTGTTGAGGGATTCGTGAAAGCGTTCACATTCACAAGCAACCTGCACGTAATACCAAGGAGAGGTAGCAGCCATGGACTGGCGTCACAACGCCGTTTGCCGCGAGGAAGACCCCGAGCTCTTCTTCCCCATCGGCAACACCGGTCCTGCGCTGCTGCAGATCGAGGAAGCCAAGGCCGTCTGCCGTCGCTGCCCGGTGATCGAGCAGTGTCTGCAGTGGGCGCTTGAGTCCGGCCAGGACTCCGGCGTCTGGGGTGGTCTCAGCGAGGACGAGCGCCGCGCCATGAAGCGCCGCGCCGCTCGCAACCGGGCTCGTCAGGCCTCCGCCTGACATACCCACCCCTTCTGACAGCCTGAGCTTGGCGGCGCGCACAGCACGTACGCATCTCCCGCCCCCGAGCCGCAGCGCGCAGTTCCCCCGATGCGCTTAGCGATACAAGCAGAGCAGCAACGAGCATCAGCCTCGGACCACACCACGGTCCGGGGCTTTTTGCTGCGCCGACTCCCCCGGCGCCCGTCTCCCCTGCGCCCGCCCTCGGCGCACACTCCCCCGGTGCGCGTCTCTGGCCCGGTGCGCATCCCTCACCTGGCGCGCCGGGCCCGCCCGCTCACTTCTGCGCCCGCACCGGGATGTCGAGGATCACCCGCGTCCCGCGCTCCGGTGCCGGGACCATGTCGAACGAGCCGCCCAACTCACCCTCTACCAGCGTCCGTACGATCTGCAAGCCGAGGTTGCCCGAGCGGTGCGGGTCGAAGCCCTCGGGCAGTCCGACCCCGTCGTCCTGGACGGTGACCAGCAGCCGGGCCTCCTTGGTGGTGCCGCCACGCACCGCCGAGACCTCGACCGTGCCGGTGTCGCCCTCACGGAAGCCGTGCTCCAGGGCGTTCTGAAGAACCTCGGTGAGGACCATGGACAGCGGGGTGGCGACCTCGGCGTCGAGTATGCCGAACCGTCCGCTGCGCCGGCCGGTCACCTTGCCCGGCGAGATCTCGGCGACCATCGCCAGCACCCGGTCGGCGATGTCGTCGAACTCCACCCGCTCGTCCAGGTTCTGAGACAGCGTCTCATGGACGATCGCGATGGAGCCGACCCGGCGGACCGCCTCCTCCAGGGCCTCCCGGCCTCGTTCGGACTCGATGCGCCGGGCCTGGAGCCGGAGCAGGGCGGCGACCGTCTGGAGGTTGTTCTTCACCCGGTGGTGGATCTCCCGGATGGTGGCGTCCTTGGTGATCAACTCGCGTTCGCGGCGTCGCAGTTCGGTGACGTCCCGGAGCAGCACCAGCGAACCGATGCGCGTGCCCTTGGGTTTGAGCGGGATGGCCCGGAACTGGATGACCCCGTCGTGGGCCTCGATCTCGAACTCGCGCGGCGCCCAGCCGCTGGCCACCTTGGCCAGTGCCTCGTCCACCGGCCCCCGGGTCGGGGCGAGCTCGGCGGTGGTCTGTCCGAGGTGGTGGCCGACGAGGTCGGCGGCGAGGCCGAGCCGGTGGTAGGCGGACAGGGCGTTCGGGGAGGCGTACTGGACTATGCCGTCCGCGTCGAGCCGGATCAGGCCGTCGCCGACGCGTGGGGAGGCGTCCATGTCGACCTGCTGGTCCGGGAAGGGGAAGGCGCCGGCCGCGATCATCTGCGCGAGGTCGGAGGCACTCTGGAGGTAGGTCAGCTCCAGGCGGCTCGGGGTGCGCACGGTGAGCAGGTTGGTGTTCCGGGCGATCACGCCGAGGACGCGGCCCTCACGCCGTACGGGGATGGACTCGACCCGCACGGGGACCTCTTCGCGCCACTCCGGGTCGCCCTCGCGCACGATCCGGCCCTCGTCCAGGGCCGCGTCCAGCATGGGCCGCCGGCCGCGCGGCACCAGGTGGCCGACCATGTCGTCCTGGTAGGAGGTCGGGCCGGTGTTGGGGCGCATCTGGGCGACCGAGACGTACCGGGTGCCGTCCCGGGTGGGGACCCACAGCACCAGGTCGGCGAAGGAGAGGTCGGAGAGCAGCTGCCACTCCGAGACCAGCAGGTGGAGCCACTCCAGGTCGGAGTCGTCGAGGGCGGTGTGCTGGCGTACGAGTTCGTTCATGGAGGGCACGTCTGCGAGCGTACCGGGGCCTCGCGGATGGCCGAAAAAACACCCGCGGGCCGCGGCGCCTGGAAGGGACCCTCAACCCTCCCGGCACCGCAGCCCGGAGCATCATCGGCCGTGGGGTGTGCGGTCCCGGTCGGCCGAAGGCCGAGGAGCCGGGGCAGTCAGGGCAGAGAGCGCCGGTTCCTCGATCCGCCTTCCTGTGCGGGGAGGGCGGAAGCGTGTTGTTCTCGATTGTGGACTAGACCACGACGGCGTGTCCATGGTGCGGAGGCGTCCGCGCCTCCGGGGGCACCGGCACGCGATGCCACGCAGCCTAGCCCGAGCGGGTCAGCCGTGGGGCCAGATGGCCATGGCAATTTCCGCGAGTGCTTCCAGTTCCTCCCGGCGTGCGCCGTCGCGGGCCTGCTGGGACATGCCCTGGATCATCGCGCCGGTGTGCCGGGCGAGGGCGGCGGCGTCGGTGCCGGCCGGCAGCAGCCCGGCCGCGATGTCCGCCCGGATCCGGTCCTCGACGGCGGCGATGGCGGCGTTGCGCCTGTCCCGCAGCAGCGTCTCCACCTCGGGGCTGGTGCAGTTGGTGGCCGCGTGGACGATCAGACAGCCGTGCGGGTGGGCGGGGTCGGTGTACTCCGCCGCGGCCTCGCGGAGCATGCGGGCGACGCCCGCCCGGGCCGTGGGCTCCTCGGCGAGGGCGCGGTCGGTGAAGGCGCCGTGCGAGCCGGCGTAGACCCGGACGACCTCGTCGAAGAGGGTCCGCTTGTCACCGAAGGCCGCGTACAGACTGGGTGTGCCGATGCCCATGAGCCGGGTGAGGTCGGAGACCGAGGTGGCCTCGTACCCGCGCTCCCAGAAGGCCATCAGCGCCTTCTCCAGCGCGGTGGCCCGGTCGAAGGAACGCGGCCTGCCCCGCTTCCGGCCCGTGCCGTCCTGCGCCCGCGTGTCCTGATCCGTCGCCATGGGGCTCATTTTATAGCGTCCCCTAGAAAATTGTCGGCGGGCCGGTGTACGGTTTTTTTGTAGCGACCGCTAGACAAATCTGGAGGGGGCAGACATGGGCGTGCTCAAGGGCAGGACGGCGCTGGTCACGGGCGCGAGCCGGGGTATCGGCCGGGGGATCGCCGAACGGCTGGGACGCGACGGGGCGCGGGTGGCGGTGCACTACGGGCGCGACGAGACCGCCGCGAAGGAGACGGTCGCGGCCATCGAGGCGGCCGGCGGCTCGGCATTCACGCTCGGGGTGGAGCTGGGGACGCCCGGGGACGCCGAGCGGCTGTGGGCGGAGTTCGACCGGCACGCGGAGGGGCTGGACATCCTCGTCCACAACGCGGGCATCGGCACCGGCCGCCCGTTCACGGAGATCGACGAGGAGGAGTACGACCGGCTCTTCGCGGTGAACGTGAAGGCCCCGTTCTTCCTCACCCGGCTCGGGGCGGAGCGACTGCGGGACGGCGGGCGGGTGGTGGCCATATCGTCCGGCCTCTCCCGGACCGCCGCCATGCCCGACCTGATGGCGTACTCGATGACGAAGGCAGCCCTGGACGTCTTCACCCGGGACCTGTCCAAGGTGCTCGGCCCCCGCGGGATCACGGTGAACTCGGTGGCGCCCGGCATCGTGGACACCGATGTCAACGCCCTCTGGCTGCGCGCGAGCGACGAGGCGTGGCAGCGGGCGGCCGACTACTCGGCACTGGGCCGGGTGGGCACGCCGGCGGACATCGCCGACGCGGTGGCCTTCCTGGCCTCGGAGGACGGCCGCTGGGTGACCGGGCACTGGCTGGACGCGACGGGAGGCTCCCTCACCTGAGGACTATCGGGTCCCTCTCTCCCCGGCCCCCCCGACCCCTCTCCCCGGCCCCTCCGACCTCCCTCCCGGCCCTCTCCCCGGCCTCTCTTCCGGACCCCCCTCCGCCCCTCTCCCCGGCCTCTCTCCCGGTCTCCTCTCACCCCTCCCCCATCCCTTCCTCCCGCGCGTTCCTCCCGGTCTTCCCCGCGCTCCCGAACGCCGATACTGTTAGATTGGTCTAAACCACATAGAGACGCACAGAGCCCTCTTCAGAACGGCAGGCCCAGCGTGGAAGTTGTCATCGTTCCGGATGCCGCGGCGGGCGGCGAACTGATCGCCGAGGCCATGGCACAGCTGCTGCGACGCAAGCCCGACGCCCTGCTCGGCGTGGCCACCGGCTCCACCCCGCTGCCCGTCTACCAGGCGCTGACCGCCAAGGTGCGCTCCGGCGCCGTGGACGTCTCACGGGCGCGGATAGCCCAGCTCGACGAGTACGTGGGGCTGCCCGCCGACCACCCCGAGTCCTACCGCTCGGTGCTGCGCCGTGAGGTGCTGGAGCCGCTGGGCATGGGCATGGACGCGTTCATGGGGCCGGACGGCACGGCCGAGGACGTCCAGGCGGCGTGCGAGGCGTACGACCGCGCGCTCGCCGAGGCCGGCGGCGTGGATCTGCAACTGCTCGGCATCGGGACCGACGGGCACATCGGGTTCAACGAGCCGTGCTCCTCGCTCGCCTCGCGCACCCGGATCAAGACGCTGACCGAGCAGACCCGCGTCGACAACGCCCGCTTCTTCGACGGCGACATCGAGCAGGTCCCGCACCACGTCATCACCCAGGGCATCGGGACGATCCTGGAGGCCCGCCACCTGGTGCTGCTGGCGACCGGCGAGGGCAAGGCGGACGCGGTCGCCGCGACCGTCGAGGGCCCCGTCGCGGCCGTCTGCCCGGCCTCCGCGCTCCAGCTCCACCCGCACGCCACGGTGGTCGCCGACGAGGCCGCCGCGTCCAAGCTGAAGCTGGCCGACTACTTCCGGCACACCTACGCCAACAAGCCGGACTGGCAGGGGATCTGACCCGAAGCGCCCGACGGGAGGGCGCCCCGGCCCCGCGGGCTCGCGGGGCTCACCCTCCCGATGGACTAGACCAACAGCGGGCGCAACGGTATATAGAGGAGATCACGGAGCGTGCGGGTGGAGTGCTGACACAACAACCCGTGCCACGATGTGAGCCGTGGCCGATGGGGATGTCGGTCGCTTTCGGCATTCGGAGCCGGGAAGGCAGAGCATGAGCACCGACGTCAGCCGTGCGGAGAACGAGGCCGGCACCACCCGTACCGCGCGCGTGCCGAAGTACTACCGCTTGAAGAAGCACCTGCTCGACATGACGGAGACGCAGGCGCCGGGCACACCGGTCCCGCCCGAGCGCACGCTGGCCGCCGAGTTCGACACCTCCCGCACCACGGTCCGCCAGGCCCTTCAGGAACTGGTCGTGGAGGGGCGGCTCGAACGCATCCAGGGCAAGGGCACCTTCGTGGCCAAGCCCAAGGTCTCCCAGGCGCTGCAACTCACCTCCTACACGGAGGACATGCGCGCGCAGGGCCTGGAGCCGACCTCGCAGCTGCTGGACATCGGGTACGTCACCGCCGACGACCGGCTGGCCGAGCTGCTCGACATCACGGCCGGCGGGCGCGTGCTGCGCATCGAGCGGCTGCGCATGGCGAACGGCGAGCCGATGGCCATCGAGACCACCCACCTGTCGGCCAAGCGCTTCCCGGCCCTGAGGCGCTCGCTGGTGAAGTACACGTCCCTCTACACCGCGCTCGCCGAGGTCTACGACGTCCACCTCGCCGAGGCCGAGGAGACCATCGAGACCTCCCTGGCCACGCCGCGCGAGGCGGGGCTGCTCGGCACCGACGTGGGCCTGCCGATGCTGATGCTCTCCCGGCACTCGCTGGACCGCGAGGGCAAGCCGGTGGAGTGGGTGCGGTCGGTGTACCGCGGGGACCGGTACAAGTTCGTGGCCCGGCTCAAGCGGCCGGTGGAGTAGGCGCCGGCCGGCCGGTGCCCGGCACGTTCGCCGAATCGATATACCGATATGCGGACGAGGTCTTCCACTCTCGCGACAGAGTCACCTAGATTGCCTGCTCATTACACAGGTGATCAGCGAGGGGACGGAGCCCGTGGCATGTCGGAAACGCCTGAAGTGAGACCACCGGTGGTGACACCGGTCCGGGTGGTCATCGCCCTGTGTCTCGTCGCGCCCTTCGTGGCGATGCTGTGGGTCGGCTCGTACGCGAAGACGGATCCCGCGTTCATCGGGATCCCGTTCTTCTACTGGTACCAGATGCTCTGGGTGCTGATCTCCACGGCGCTCACCATGCTGGCGTACAAGCTGTGGCAGCGTGACCAGCGCTCCCGTGAGGACGCGAACGGGGGTGCGGTGAAGTGAAGGACGGTGTGAACGGCGTCGCGCTCGGCGTCTTCGTCTTCTTCTTCCTGGCCGTCACGGTCATGGGCTTCCTGGCCGCGCGCTGGCGCAGGGCCGAGAACGAGCACTCCCTGGACGAGTGGGGTCTGGGCGGCCGGTCCTTCGGCACCTGGATCACCTGGTTCCTGCTGGGCGGTGACCTGTACACGGCGTACACCTTCGTCGCCGTCCCCGCGGCGATCTACGCGGCGGGCGCGTCCGGGTTCTTCGCGGTGCCATACACGATCCTGGTGTACCCGCTGATCTTCACGTTCCTGCCGCGTCTGTGGTCGGTCTCGCACAAGCACGGCTACGTGACCACCTCGGACTTCGTGCGCGGCCGGTTCGGCTCGAAGGGCCTGTCGCTGGCGGTGGCGGTGACCGGCATCCTGGCGACGATGCCGTACATCGCGCTCCAGCTCGTCGGCATCCAGGCGGTGCTGGACGTGATGGGCGTCGGCGGCGGCGAGAACACCAACTGGTTCGTGAAGGACCTGCCGCTGCTCATCGCCTTCGGTGTGCTGGCCGCGTACACCTACTCCTCCGGCCTGCGTGCCCCCGCGCTGATCGCGTTCGTCAAGGACGCGCTGATCTACATCGTCATCGCGGTGGCGATCATCTACATACCGATCAAGCTGGGCGGGTTCGACGACATCTTCGCCAAGGCCGGCCAGGCGTTCAGCCAGGTGAATCCGGCCACCGGCAAGCCGCGCGGGGCGCTGGCGCCGGGCGAGGCGAGCCAGTGGACGTACGCCACGCTCGCGCTCGGATCCGCGCTGGCGCTGTTCATGTACCCGCACTCGATCACCGCGACCCTGTCGTCCAAGAGCCGTGAGGTGATCCGCCGCAACACCACCATCCTGCCGCTGTACTCCCTCATGCTCGGCCTGCTGGCCCTGCTCGGGTTCATGGCGATCGCGGCCGGGATCAAGGTCACCAACGGCCAGCTCGCCATCCCGCAGCTGTTCGAGGACATGTTCCCGGACTGGTTCGCGGGCGTGGCCTTCGCCGCCATCGGCATCGGTGCCCTCGTCCCCGCGGCGATCATGTCCATCGCGGCGGCGAACCTGTTCACCCGCAACATCTACAAGGACTTCATCAGGCCCGACGCGACACCGCAGCAGGAGACCAAGGTCTCCAAGCTGGTCTCGCTGCTGGTGAAGGTCGGCGCGCTGGTCTTCGTCCTCACCATGGACAAGACGGTCGCCATCAACTTCCAGCTCCTGGGCGGGATCTGGATCCTGCAGACCTTCCCGGCGCTGGTGGGCGGCCTGTTCACCCGCTGGTTCCACCGCTGGGCGCTGCTCGCCGGCTGGGCGGTCGGCATGATCTACGGCACCGCCGCGGCCTACGGCGTGGCCTCGCCGACGCAGAAGCACTTCGGCGGCTCCGCGAAAGAGATCCCCGGCATCGGGGAGATCGGCTACATCGGCCTCACCGCGTTCGTCCTGAACGTGGCGGTGACCGTGGTCCTCACCTTCGTCCTGAAGGCCGTCAAGGCCCCCGAGGGCCTGGACGAGACCCGGCCGGAGGACTACACCGCGGACGCCGGCGACCCCGGTGTCCAGGTGGAGCTTCCCCCGGCCACCGCGGGAAGCGCTCACTAGCCCACGCCTCGGCCGGGCGCTCAGTCGCGCGTGCGCCCGGCCATCGCGTCCCAGAAGCCGTCCAGTTCGCGGACCCGCATGCTCACCCAAGGGGGTGTCTTCCGGTGCACGGTCCTGGGCAGCTTCCGGCGTATCGGGCCGGGCAGAAGGACCTGCTGCTGACGGCAGAAGGGCTCGCGGATCTCGCCCCGGGGGACACCGCCCCGGGGCGGGTAGGGGCAGAGCTGGAACTTGCAGTCGGGCAGACAGGCGCTGCCCGGCGGGGGCGGGGCGGAGGTGCCGGGCCGCAGATCGGGCCGTAGCGGCTCGCGATTCGTGGCGATGCACGGCGGGAGCGGCATGCCGGGCCGCTCGGCGCGGAGCATGCGTTCCTCGACCTCGCCCGGATATCCGTCCCGCTCGATCAGGTTCAGCATGATCAGCACGTCGGCGACGAGGCGCTGGGCACGCCCGTCGAGGGTGCTCCAGCCGGCAGAGGGCGGGATCCACAGGTTGTGCTTGCGGTAGCCACGGTTGTTTCCGGTGCGCGAGCCCACGTTGTCGGTGACGGTCTTCTCGTCGATCCAGAGGAAGCGTTCGGGCCGCCCGGTCTCCAGTGCCATGGCCACCAGGTCGCCCGCCTCGGCGACGAACGGATGCAGGACCTGCCGGGGCGCGTCACCGTCGCCGCCGGGCCACCCGGGTGCGGCGTTCACCGTGCCCGCCATCGACAGCCAGCGCTGCACCGTCTGCACCGCGTTGCTCCCACCGATCACCCCGGACGGCTCGCAGGAACCGTCGGCGTCGTCCTCCCGCCACACCGCGCTGTCCGCGTCCTGCTCATGGCGGCCGACGCTGTCCGGGAGCTCCCACAGGCACAGCGCCTGAAGCAGCGTCACCTGGGTGTACCAGCAGCGTGACTGCTGAAGCACGGTCTCCGCCTGCCGGATCAGATCGGCCCGGCTGCCCGGGTACGAGTAGGGGTGGCGTTTGCGCCGGTTGGCCGCGAACTTGAAGCCCTGGGCCAGCGCGGCCTCCAAGGGGAGGGGCAGGTCGGGGGTGCCGTGGGTGTCTTTCGGATCGAGATGGCGCAGCCACTTGGTGAGACGGCCCCGGGCCTCCTCACGGTGGGCGTCGTCGACGGAGCCCAGGAGCATGGGGAGCATCCAGGCCCGCATCATGAACTCTCTGGACAGCTCGACACGGGCTTTGCGGTACTGCTGCTTGATCTCCTTCCGCTCCTCCTGGAGCCGATCGACCTCCGCCGACGACTCGTCCCGCGAGCAGGCACGGGAGGCCAGCGCCTTCCGCATCCTCTCCGTCCACTCCTGGTACTGCTCCCTCTTGCCGGCTCTCAGCTTGCCGACCGCCTTGTTGTACTCCCGGATGGGGTCGGTGTTCAGGCCGATCTTGTCCCGGATCACGGCGAACGCGTGGTTTCCGCCGCTGCCGAACTCCTGGGCGACCGCCAGGCGTACGGAGTGCGAGGGCTCCGCCGTGCCGATGCGGAAGAGGTGGTCGTAGAGCTGCATGGTGTCGGTCTTCTCCGAGGCCGCACGCAGTGCCGTGCCGAGCTGCTTGAGCAGTGTGAGCTTGGCGTCCTCGACGGTGCGGTGGTCGCCCTTGATGTCGGACCAGCGGCTGTGCACCCGCTCGACGATGTCGCACAGCAGCCGTGGCCGGCGTTCCACGCTGTCGACCTCCAGGGCCGCCGCGTACAGGTCGAGGGCCTTGGGATCGTCCGTACGGTGGTTCGCGGCCGTGAAGAGCCGCTCGGCCAGGGGGTGGCCGTACACGGGGGTGTGCCGTACCAGCTCGGCCCGGGCCTTCTGCCACTCCGCCCCGATACTGCCTCCCTTGGCCGACAGCTTCGCCGCCCGGTGACGGGAGAGCATCACCGCGGCGATGAGCAGCTCGCGGCTGGGGCCCGGCGGGCGCAGCGCCTGCTCGATCAGCTCGCCGGCGTCGCGCTCGTCGAGGTGCCGCAGCAGGCGGAAGCCTAGGTAGGCCTGGATGATGCTGTGGGGGAAGCGCACCCTCTTCTCGAAGCTCTCCACCAGCTGGAGCTTGTTCGCGTTGGCCGCCAGGTGGGCGAGCGCGGCATGGCACTGGCCCAAGTCGCCCTTGGTCAGACGCTCTTTGTGTGCCTGGCTCAGATGGTCGCGGAGCGTGTCCCAGATCCGCTCCCGGTGCCACTCCGCGAAGGCGTTCCCTCCTCGCTTGTCGCACTGCTGGAAACCGGGTCTCCTGGCCCACAGGTGCTCCGCCCGGGCCCACGTCCGCCGTGTCGGACCGGGGTGTACGTCGTCGTCCAGCAGCTCGGCGAAACCGACCTCCAGCTTGTCCTGGAGCAGTCCTATGCAGGCGAGCGCGGAGACCACCTCCAGCGTGTCGCGGCGCTCCTGCGGGTTCAGCTCGACGTCCCCGCGCAGCCGGCCCTCCTGCACGGCGAGATCCCATGTCTCCAGCAGCCACAGCCGCAGCGTGCTGCGGTCCCAGCTACGGGTGTCCAGCCGGTCCTTGTCGTTGCGCGGACGGTCACGTTCCAGGTCGCCGTGGTGGTGCAGTTCGCGGGCGATCTGGAGGTAGATGGGCGACTCCGTGACCTCCGCGGTCTCCACGATCCAGTCCACGCGGCGCTCGTCCGTCTCCGGCATCCGGGCCTCGACGAAGCACAACGCCTCCTCCTCGCTGAGCGGTTCCAGTTCCACGATCGCGGCGGGGGTGCTCTCCAGCGGACTGTGCGGCCGGGACGCGATGACGAGCGGCAGTTTCTCCGCGTGGGCGCGCTCGATGGCCCTGCGGATGATGTTGTCCCTGTCCTCCCGGAGGCGCTCGTCGAGGACCGCCTCTTCCAGGCCGTCGGCGAGGACGACCACCTTGTCGTCGGCGAGCAGTTGCTGCCAGACCCGGTCGTTCTTGGTGCGTGCCAGGATGCCGCAGGGGGCTTCCTCGGCGAACCGTGCCCTGGCCATGCGCTCGAAGTTCAGATCGGCGCCGGTGGCATCCCGCAGCCGGATCGGCACGGGAACGGCGTGCTGCCGGGCGAGCAGTTCGGTGAGCCGCACCAGGACGGCCGTCTTGCCGGTGCCCACACCGCCGACGAGCACGTACGGCCTGCGGGTCTCACGCTGCCGCAGCCGTTGGGCGATGACCCGGACGATCTCCTCGCGGCCCACGATCTCGGCGATGTCGGGGCCGGCGGTAGGCACCAGTTTGCGGGGATGCTTGCGCGCCTTCACGAGGTAGCGCCGCTTGGTCCACCAGTACCAGAAGAACAGGAAGAGGGCGGCGGCGATCGAAGCGGAGAGGACCGGACCGATGAAGCGGAGGAGGGTGTCGAAGCCCTGGTTGTCCTTGCGCCACGACTCGAACCCCGTCGTGTGGTGCGAGATCAGGATGTACACGCCCTCGCTGACCCACGCGAGGACGGCGAGGGCGGCAAGGGCCCAGACAACGCGGTTCACATTGGTGTACGAGACCCATCTGCGCCACTTCCGGGGGCGGGTGGTGTCGAGGCGGGCCTCCAGCCTGATGGTCAGATGGTGCCAGTGGGACAGGAAGAACCGTCTGACCCGGCGCCACGCCCGTCTCTCGTACAGCGTCGCCATCGGCGCGTTGGGTGGCCGCTCCTTGCCCGGTGGGTGACGGACGATTCTCGTCATCGTGCGTTCTCCTTCCGAGACCAGCTTTCGGCACGGAGGACCCCACAAAGCACCTACTTCCATGAAAACATGGGCATTCCGCCCCGCAACCCGGCAAGCGCCCCCCTCTCTGGACCCCCGGGGAGCCCCGCCGGGTCCCTCGGGCAGACTCGGTGCCATGGACTTCGTGATCCGGCCGGCCTCTCCCGGCGAGTACGACGACCTGGGCAAGATCACCGCCGAGGCCTACCTCGATGACGGCCTCCTCGCCTTCGACGAGAGCGACTGGTACCTCGGCGAGCTGAAGGACGTCGCCAAGCGGGCCGCCGCCGCGGACGTCCTCGCGGCCGTTCGCGACGGCGTCCTCCTCGGCGGGGTCACCTTCGCCCGCTCCGGCGGCCCCATGACCGACATCGCGGGCCCGGGAGAGGCGGAGATCCGGATGCTCGCGGTCGCCCCCGCGGCCCGGGGCCAGGGGGTCGGCGAGGCGCTGGTGCGGGCCTGCGTCGAACGCGCGCGGGCCACCGAGGGCTGCGTGCGCGTGGTCCTCTCCACCCAGCGGACCATGCACACCGCCCACCGCATCTACACCCGCCTCGGTTTCGCCCGCGCCCCCGAACGGGACTGGAATCCCCTCCCGGGCCGGGACGACATCACGCTCCTCGCGTACGAGTTGACCCTCTGAGGCCGGGCCGACACTACATCTGGGGGTGACATGGCAGCCCGGCACTAGATGTATGCTCGTCCTCGCTGTCGTCGCAGGGGAATCCGGTGCGAATCCGGAACTGTCCCGCAACGGTGTACTCGCGTGCCCCCGCACGCCTGTCGAGTCCGAAGACCTGCCGGCGGTGCACCCGGCCGTCCAGGCCCGGGTGGTTCTGACGTCCGGGCCTCGTGGAGTGGGCCGGTGGACGCGACGCCGTGCGCGCTCGTGGCTGCCCCTGCCTTCCGCCAGGCCCCGTGCCGAGCGAGGGAGAGCCCCACGTGACCATCGCGCCAGCCGACCCGGCTTCAGTCAGCGAACTGGAGACCGACGGTCCCGGTGCCGCGCTGCTGCGGACCCTGACCGAGCTGACCGCCGACCTGCCCGACGCCGACCCGGGGCGGGTCGCCGCCGCCGCGCTGCGCGGCCGGTCCGCTCGGGCCGACGAGGCGGAGCTGCGGGAGCTGGCCACGGAGGCCGCCGCCGGCCTGATCTCCGAGGACCCCGCGTACTCCAAGCTGGCCGCCCGGCTGCTGACCCTCGCCATCCGGGACGAGGCCGCCTCGCAGGGCGTGTCGACCTTCACCGAGTCCGTCGCGGTCGGCCACCGCGAGGGCCTGATCGCCGACCGCACCGCCGAGTTCGTACGGCTGCACGCCGAGCGCCTCGACGCGCTGGTCGACCGTACGGCCGACGACCGGTTCGGTTACTTCGGCCTGCGCACCCTGCACAGCCGCTACCTGCTGCGCCACCCGGTCACCCGCAAGGTCGTGGAGACGCCTCAGCATTTCCTGCTGCGGGTGGCGAGCGGTCTGGCGGAGGACGACACGAGCCGTTCCGTGGACGAGGTCGCGGCGCTGTACGGCCTGATGAGCCGCCTGGACTACCTGCCGTCCTCCCCCACCCTCTTCAACTCCGGTACACGGCACCCCCAGATGTCGTCCTGCTACCTGCTCGACTCGCCCCTGGACGAGTTGGACTCCATCTACGACCGCTACCACCAGGTGGCGAGGCTGTCGAAGCACGCCGGCGGCATCGGTCTGTCGTACTCGCGCATCCGCTCGCGCGGTTCGCTGATCAGGGGGACGAACGGGCACTCCAACGGGATCGTGCCGTTCCTGAAGACGCTGGACGCCTCCGTGGCAGCGGTGAACCAGGGCGGCCGGCGCAAGGGCGCGGCAGCGGTCTACCTGGAGACCTGGCACTCCGACATCGAGGAGTTCCTGGAGCTGCGGGACAACACCGGCGAGGACGCCCGCCGCACCCACAACCTCAACCTCGCGCACTGGATCCCGGACGAGTTCATGCGCCGGGTCAACGCCGACGAGCAGTGGTCGCTGTTCTCCCCCGCCGACGTGCCCGAGCTGGTCGACCTGTGGGGCGAGGACTTCGACGCCGCCTACCGCAAGGCCGAAGCGGCGGGCCTGGCGAAGAAGACCATCGCGGCCCGCGACCTGTACGGGCGGATGATGCGCACCCTGGCCCAGACCGGCAACGGCTGGATGACCTTCAAGGACGCCGCCAACCGCACCGCCAACCAGACCGCCGAACCCGGCAACGTCGTCCACTCCTCCAACCTGTGCACCGAGATCCTGGAGGTCACCAACGACGGCGAAACCGCCGTCTGCAACCTCGGCTCGGTCAACCTCGGCGCCTTCGTGGACGCGGCGAGCGGGGACATCGACTGGGAGCGGCTGGACCAGACGGTCCGCACCGCCGTGACCTTCCTGGACCGCGTGGTCGACATCAACTTCTACCCCACCCAACAGGCAGGCCGCTCCAACGCCAAATGGCGCCCGGTCGGCCTCGGAGCAATGGGCCTACAGGACGTCTTCTTCAAACTGCGTCTGCCCTTCGACTCGGCGGAGGCCAAGGCTCTGTCGACGCGGATCGCCGAGCGGATCATGCTCGCCGCCTACGAGACCTCCGCCGACCTCGCCGAACGCAACGGCCCCCTGCCCGCCTGGGACCAGACCCGCGCCGCCCGCGGCGTCCTCCACCCCGACCACTACGACGTCCAGTTCACCTGGCCCGAACGCTGGAACGCTCTCCGCGAGCGGATCGCGGAGACGGGTATGCGCAACGCGCTGCTCCTCGCGATCGCGCCGACGGCCACGATCGCGTCGATCGCGGGGGTGTACGAGTGCATCGAGCCCCAGGTCTCCAACCTCTTCAAACGCGAGACCCTCTCGGGCGAGTTCCTCCAGGTCAACTCCTACCTCGTACAGG
>NZ_KQ948390.1:0-17176 GCF_001514055.1 Streptomyces corchorusii
CCCGCGGCGGTCACATGCCGAAGGGGCCGACAGCACGTGCTGTCGGCCCCTTCGGCATGCGGACCCGCCGTCCGTACGAGGTTCTCCCGGGCCCGCAAGCGGCTCACTTCGCCTGGAGAGGGCCCGCGAAGGACTTGCGCAGGGACGAAGGGGCGGCGAGCGGGAGAAGCGAGGCGAGCATCTTGCCCTTGAAGGTGCTCGGCTGCCGCGTCAACTCGACGTCGACCCGGGTGCCGTCGCCCTCGGGGGTCATCCGGAAGACCCAGCCGCCGCCGGCCCCGAAGAGCTTGGAGTCGAGGGTGGTGACGGTGACCGTGTCACCGTCCGGTTCCCAGTCGTAGCGCGCGCGCTCCCAGGCGGCGGCGGTGCCCTCGGTGACCTCGGCCCAGGTGTCGCCGAGGCCGTGGACCTCGAAGTGTCCGGCGTCGATCGTCGGCCAGGCCGTCGCCCGGGAGGGACCGAAGTCGGTCAGCACTCCCAGCACGTCCTTCGGGCTGAGCGTGGAGACGAGATGGAACCGTACGACTGCCATGGTTTCCTCACCAAGAAGTAACTGTTCTGACCGGTGACGTGAGATTCCCACGGTCTCGCGTCACCTGTCAAGGCGGTTACTCTGCAAGGGCGTCCGTTACCTGTGTCAGGAGGATCATGTGAGACATGTGTTTCCCTGCGGGACGCCCGCCCTCGATTTCGTGGGCACCTTGCAGGAGCGGCGTGCGCCGGTCCCGATCGAGCGGATCGGCTCCCCAGGTCTGCTCGACTCCTGGTTCGTGGAATCCGGGCTGCTCGACGAGCGGCCCGCATCCGACCGCGCGGACCTGCGCGCGGCCCTGGAGCTGCGCGAGGCGATCTACCTGCTGGTGCGCGCTCGACTCGTCGGCACTCCCCTTCCCGCCGGCGCGCTCACCGCGGTGAACCGGCGGGCGGCCGGGGTGCCGGTGGCCCTGTGCCTGGGGCCCGGCGGCACGAGCCGCTCCGGTACGGCCGCCCAGGCCCTGGCCGACCTGGCGCGCGAGGCGGTCGAGATCGTCGCGGGCCCCGACTCCGCGCTGCTCCGCGAGTGCGGACACCCCGACTGCACCCACGTCTACCTCGACCGCTCCCGGGGCCGCCGCAGGGAATGGTGTGCGATGCGCACCTGCGGGAACCGCGTCAAGGCAGCCGCCCTGCGGGCACGTCGCCGACAGTGACGGCAGTGACAGTCACGCGCCCCGGCAGACGGGCACACGTGTCCATGCGGGAGGGCCCCTCGTACGGGACCGTCCCCGTGGTCCCTCAGCCCCGGTTCTCGTTCGTCCAGCCCGGCGCGCGGCCCGTACAGGTTCCAGTGCGCCTGCCTGGCCACCAGTGCCCCCTCATTGTCGAAGCCGCCGGCCTGCGGGGAATCAGTCGTTTGACTGCGGCCCGGCGACGGAGGGACGACCGGGCCGGCCCGCTCGCGGGCCGGCCCGGGGACCGAAGGGACCGGATGGGGACGACATGGTCGATGGCCACGAGGTCTCAGTCGAGAACCCGCAGGGCCACGGCGACGGCCGGCTCCAGGAACGCCCGGTCGGCGCGCGCCTGGCTCATGACGTGCAGGCCCTGGATGAACGTGGTGAGGAAGCGCGCCACTTCCACCGGACTGCGCTCGCCGGACAGCTCTCCGCGTACCCGGGCGCGTTCGAGCGCCTCGGCCAGTACGGCCTCGATGGCGGCCATGGCCGTGCGGACCTGCCGCACGGTGCCGTCGTGGGCCGCGCGTTCGACGATCGCGTTGACCAGCAGGCAGCCACGTTCCGGGTCGGCGGCGTCGGCCGTCACCATCGCGAGGAGCAACCGCCGCAAGGCCGTGCGGATGTCGTCCCCCGCCCGCACGTCCCGGTCCAGCGCCGCCACCAGACCTTCGCAGTAGCGTCGTAAGGCCTGGGCGTAGAGACCGTCCTTCGATCCGAAGGCGGCGTACAGGCTGCCGCTGCCGATTCCCAGCAGCTCCGTCAGCCGTGGCATCGGCGTGGCACGGTAGCCCTGTTTCCAGAACAGTCCCATGGCCCGCTCCACTGCCGCGTCGGTGTCGAATCCGCGAGAACGTGCCACGCCGAGATCCTTTCGTGGGTTGCGTCGGGCCCGACTCTGACAGGTGCGGCCACCCGCAGCATGAGTCGATCGACTGCAAACGTGGCACCGCGGGGCGCCTTCGTCCCGTACGCCCGGACCACCACCTTCCATATCGATCCGGGCAGTGAGCATGTCCCCCCGGGTGTTGTGCGGTTAGCCTCGACGCCATTGACGGCAAACAGCCCGAGGACCGACATGCAGCTGCACCTGAACCCCCCGCTGGAGCCTGCCAACGCGCCCCGGCACGCCGCTGCCATCGTCGCGGCGGCGGCCGACATCAGCGGTGCGGAGCTGGACTACAGTCCGGAGAGCATCGATCTGGTGGAGGACATCGTCGACGGTTTCCGGGCCGAAGGCGTGACCGGCGAGGACATGGCGGAATCCCTCGTCGCCTTCGGCTGCTACGTCGGCGAGATCCTGACGCGTCACATCGGCGGAGCCTGGCGGCACGCCCCGGCCGCCCGCCCCGTGGGCGTCCCCATCGTCGTGGAACTGCCCGACGCACGGGAGTGCCACCCGATCGACTGGGTCTTCGGCCGTCTGGAGTTCGGAGCCGACGTCAGCATCCGCGACCTCTACGCGGCGGCGGGCGCGGACAGCGCGTTCCCGGACGAGCCGACATGTGAATGAGCACACGCCCTGGTTCTGGCACATCTGCGTGATGTGGGTGAGGGTGAGGGCGGACGGCATGCGAAGGGGCGGTGGACGCGCGTGCGGGAGGTGAGCACGCGCGGGCGAGGACGGCTGCGGACGCACCCGCGGTGCGCCGGGGGAGTGTGGGAGGGCACGGGATGAGCGCGCACATCGGCTCGTACGACGTCGGTTCGGACGGCACCGGCCTGCTCGGCCGGGAGCGGGAACGGACCATGGTGGCCGCGCTGCTGACGGCCCTGCCCCGCGGCGAGGGGCGGGTGCTCCACCTGAGCGGCGCCCCGGGCACCGGCAAGTCCGCCGTCGTCCGCTTCGCCGCGGCGGCGGCCGGCCGCCAGGGCATACGTGTGCTGACGACGGCGTGGGCACCCGGCGAGCGCGGACTGCGGCATGCCGCGCTGCACCGCCTCCTGCGTTCCGTCCTGACAGGGAGCACCGGCCTGCCGGCCCGCGAACGAGCCCTCCTGGACGCCGCGTTCGGCGGCGGCGTGGCCGCGCCGGGCACCGGTGAACCGACGGTGGCGGGTACGTGTGAACCAGCCGCGCCGGATATGTGTGAACCGGTCGTGCCGGGCACCTCCGCTGTCGCCGGGCCGGTCTCCGCCCGACTGGTTCCGGCGGCCCCAGCGGAACCGGCCGCGCCGGCCCCCGTTCAACTGGCCGCGGCGGTGATGCGCCTGCTGACCGCGGCAGCGGAGCCGGTTCTGCTGTGCGTGGACGACCTCGACCGGCTCGACGGCGCGAGCCGCGACACCCTGCGCGCTCTGGCCCGGCTCTGCGGCGCGACGCGGGTGGGCCTGATCGTCGCCGAGCGCGCCGCCGCCGGCGTCCGGCCCCTTCCGGCCGCCCTCGCGATGACACCGGATGCACTCACGGTGACACTCGGGAGCCTGCCCGCTCCTCAGGCCCGCGCGCTCGTCACCCGTGCGGGCCGGGCCACCGGGTACGCCGAGGAGCAACTCGTCCTCGCCGTGGCGCGGGGCAATCCGCTCGCCCTGACGGAACTCTCCCTGGACGGTGGTCATCTCGGCGACGCGGCGGGCTTCGGCATGCTGCCGGCGACGTCCCGTCTGGCCGAGGCGTACGCGGAGGACGTGGAGGGGCTGTCGGCACCGGCCCGCACCGTGCTGCTCACCGCCGCGCTGAGCGCCTCACCGGTCACCCGGGACATCCTGCGCGCGTGCACCTCGCTGCTGGGCAGCGGCCGGGCGGCCCGCGCCGGACTCGCCGAGACGATCGCCCGCGGACTGGTCGCCGAGTCGGTCGGGGACGTTGGACCGGCTGGGGTCGTTGGGACCGGCGGGGCTGGGGCTGGGGCCGCGGAACTCGATGAGGAGGGCGGCGAGGAGGGCGTCGGGGAGGGCGGCGAGGAGAATCGGCGCCTGTACTTCCCCGAGCCGCTGGTCCGTCCCGCCGTGCTGCACCTGGAGTCGGCGGCCCGGCGCCTGGCCGCTCATCACGCGCTCGGACGCTGCCTCACCAGCCGTCCCCACGCCGCCTGGCACACGGCCCAGTGCGTGGCGGGCCCCGACGAGGAACTCGCGCGCCGGCTGGAGGCGCTGGCGGCCGGCCCGCGTCCGGGCACCGCCGTACTCGTGGCCCTGGCCGCACTGGACCGCGCCGCCCGCCTCTCCCCGGACCCGGAGCGCAGGGCGGCCCGGCTGCTGCGCGCCGCCGAGCTCGCCTGCGACCACGGTCTGACGGACCAGGCGCTCGGGCACGCCCGCCGGATCGACCCGAGCGAGCTGGGGACGTTCGGACGGGCCCTGCTGCTGTGGGTGCACGATCTACTGCCGGGCAACAGCGCGGTCGGCCGGGAGCGGATCGCCGAACTGTGCGAGGCGGCACGCGCCGTCGCCCCGCAGGACCCCGCGCTCACACAGAAGCTGCTGCACGCGGCGGCACGCAGGTGCTGGTGGCAGCAGGCGGGCCCCGGCGAACGCCACATGGTCCTGCGGGCGTTCGAGGACCTGAGGTCCGGGCCCCGGGACGCACGGGACGCCGCCGTCATGGCGCTGACCGCCGCCGTCCCGCTGCCGCAGGCGGTGCCACCGCACTCCGCCCCCGGACCGGCCGACGGCGACGGTGACGGTGGTGGTGACGGCGATGGTGACGAGCAGCATCTGGCCGGCCAGGTCGCCGTCCTCGTTTCCGACCTCGACCGGGCGGCGCCGCTGCTCGAAGAGGCGGAGGCGGCCGTTCGCGCCGGCGGCCGGTACGGGCGCCTGCCGCAGCTCCTCGTACCGAGGGCGATGGGCCAGATCTGGCTCGGCACCCAGTGGCACACCGCCCAGGCGCTGGCCGAGGAGGGCCGGATGATCGCCGGCCGGACGGGGCAGCCCGACTGGGTGGCGAGGGCCACCGGCACGCTGGCCATCATCGCGGCGTTGCGGGGACAGCACGACAAGGCACTGGAGTACGCCGCGGAGGTCGAGGAGGCCTCCCTGCGCCTCGGCCAGAACCGGCAACTCAACCTGGCCGCACTGGCCCGTGCCCTCACCGCGTCCGGCACGGGCCGGTACGTCGAGGCCTACGCCCGGCTGCGCTTCCTGTTCGCCGACCCGGCGGCGCCGTACGCCTTCGAGCAGGTGTGGGGGCTCGCCTTCCTGGCGGAGGCGGCGCTGCCCGCCGGGGAGCAGGCCGACGCCAGGACCGTCGTCGAGCACGTCACGGCCCTGACCGAGGCGGGGCGCGCACCCCTGCCGCAACGGATCCTGGAGTACGCCGACGCGGTCCTCGCCCCGGACGACGAGGCGGAGGTCCGCTACCGCCGGGCGCTGCGACCCGGAGCCGGCGCCTGGCCGCTGCTGCACGGTATGACCCAGTTCGGCTACGGAGCCTGGCTCAGGCGCCGGCGCCGCGTGACCGAATCCCGCACGCCTCTGGCCACCGCCGAGTCCGTTCTCCGCTCCCTGGGGGCCCAGTCCCGCGCGGAGCAGGCGGCGTCCGAGCTGAGGGCGACCGGCCAGGCCACCGACGGGCAGTCAGGCGCGGACGACATCGCCCGCGTGCTGTCGCCGCAGCAGCTCACCATCGCCCGCTTGGCCGCCCGGGGCCTGACCAACCGGGCCATCGGGGAACAGCTGCGCCTGTCACCCCGTACGGTCGCCTCGCACCTGTACCAGATCTTCCCCAAGCTGGGCGTCTCCTCCCGGGCCCAGCTCGCCGCGAGGATCGGCCCGGACTGACGGCCGCGCCCGGCCGCGTGAGGGCCCGGCAGCACCTCGGCGGGTTGTGCCCGCGGGGAGTGGAGCCTGGTCGTGGTCGGGTCCCGCGGCGCGGCGCATCTTGGCGGATTGCCCGCGAGGAGGGGACCCCCGGCTTCGGTCAGGCGGCTTGGGGGTCTCGCAGTGCCTCGGTGAGCTGGGCCCGCGCTGTCACACCCAGGCGGGGGAAGATGCGGTAGAGGTACGCGCCGATGGTCCGCGGCGCGAGACCGAGCTGTTCGCCGACCTCACGGTTGGACAGTCCACGACCGGCGAGTTCGGCGATCCGCAGCTCCTGCGGGGTGAGCAGATCGCGGGCCGCGGCCGGCCGGGACAGGCCCGGGGCGCCGCCGTCCGCCCGTTCCCCGGCGGCCCGGAGCTCCCCGGCGATCCGCGCGAGCCGTGCCTCGGCACCCAGCATGGTGTAGCCGGCCGCCGCCTGGCGCAGCGCCGTACGGGAGTCGGCGAACTGCCGCCGGCGCCGCAGCCGCCTGCCCTGGGCCAGACGCAGCGGCGCTTCGAGGGACGGCCAGCGGGACAGGTCCTCGGCGAAGGCCCGCTCGGACAGCGCCTGAGTGTCCTGGTCGCCCCGGTCACCCTGGTCGTCCCGGTCGTCCGCGAGGACCGCGCGTGCCACCGCGAGCCGGACAGCGACCACCGGGGGACACTCGGCACCCAGGTCCGCCTCGATGCGGTCGAGCGTCGCGAGGGCCTCCTCGGAGGCGTTCTCGGCCTCGGCGGCCTCCGCGAAGGGGACCAGGGCGAACAGGGCCGCCGCGTGGCTCCGCGGGTCCGCCAGGAGGGACGACAACGCCGGCCACGCGGCCCCGTACTCGCCGGCCTCCACCAGGGCACAGGCCGTGCCGACCGCGAGCACCGCGTCGATCGAACGCACCGAGCGCCGGGCCGCCTCCAGGTCGGCGGCACTGCCCGGACGTACCGTGCCGCCGGTGCGCAGACCTCGTACGAGGTCCTCCAGAAGGCGGGCGGCTGCCGCGTGGTGGTCCTGGCCGTACGCCTCGGCGCGTTCCGCGCACCGCCGGAACGCGTGGCCGCTCTGGCCCCGGTCGCCCATGGCCAGGTGCGCCAGGCCCTGCCGGAGCAGCACCCGGGGCAACTGGTCGGACCGGTCGTGGAAGCGGTGGCGGCGCTCCGCCTGCCGGTACAGGTCCAGCGCGCGCAGCGGGTCACCCGCCAGCAGCGCGGCCGCACCCAGGCGTTCGAGGTCGCGTACGGGCACGTCCGCCAGGTGCCGGACGGCGGACACGCCCGCGAGGACGGTCGCGGCACGGCGCACCGGGCCGGCCGTGGCCATGGCGTGCAGCAGCCGGGGTTCGTCCGACAGGTTCGGCATCGCGTCGAGGAAGGCCAGCAGCGCCTCGGCGCGCGCGTCGTCGCCCGCGACCGCGGGCGCCGTGATCCGGGCCAGCTCCAGGGCGTTCTCCTGCTCGGCGGCACCGGCCGGCGCGGGCCAGGCGGCGGGGTCGGCCGGCGGCTGCCCGCCGTTGCCGGTCCCGGTCAGGGCCTCGGCGCACAGCCTGCCCAGGGGGCCCAGCGGTTGGCGCAGTGCCCGGTGCGCCATCGTCCGGGTCATGCGCTCCAGGCCGAGGACATGGGCGAGCTGGGCGGCCCGGAGGGCGCAGCGGCCCCGGTCCGCGGGCAGCGGGTGCAGGTCGGACGCCCGCCGCAGCAGCCGGACGGCCATCAGGGGCTCGCACTGCTCCAGCGCCTGGGCGTGCACCGCCTCCAGGCGGCCGGCCAGCTCCGGGTCACATTCCTGGACCGCCTGCGACCGGTGCCACAGCATCTGTACCGAGCCGGGCGCCAGCACGGCCGCCAGGGCCGCGTGCGCGGCACGGCAGCGCCGCGGGTCGGTGCCGTGGACCACCGCCCCCGCCGTCGCGGGGTGGCCGAAGCGCAGCCGCATGCCGTCGAACGTCACGAGGCCCGCGCGCTCCGCGGGGTCCAGCGCCGTGAAGTCCAGCTCGGCGCCCCCGATCCGCGACGCCGCCGACAGCAGCAGCGGGAGGTCTCCCGCCGGGTGCAGCGCCGCCACCAGCAACAGGTCCCGCGTCCCGGAGGGCAGGTGCGCGGTGCCGGGCGCCAGGGCGGAGGCCAGCCGGTCGGACGAGGCGGGCATGCAGGGCGGCGAGTCCTCGGAACCGGCCGGGAGCTCCAGCAGCGCCAAGGGGTTGCCGGCCGCGGTCGCCAGGAGTTCGCGTACGGCGTGCGCCTCCAGGCCCGGACGCCGCGCCGCCAGCAGCCGGGCGGACGCGGCCGGGTCGAGCGGGCCGAGCGGCAGCCCGGGGAGGCCGGCCAGGGAGGCCGGACGCGTGCGGTGCGGACGGCAGGTCATCAGCAGCGCCAGCGGATGTCCCTCGGCCCGCCGGGCGACGAAGGCCAGCACGTCCCTGCTGGGCGGGTCCAGCGCGTCCCAGTCGTCGACGGCCACCAGAAGGGGCTGTCCGGCGCGGCTGACCGACTCCAGGACCCGGAGAACGGCGAAGGGCAGCCACGACGTCCCGCCCGGCGCGGGGGCGCCGTCGACCAGCACCCTCTCCAGAGCGTCGAGCGGCCCGGCGGCGTCCGGCCCGTGCGGGCCCGTCAGGACCGGCCAGACGATCTGGAGCAGGCCGGACAGGTCGGGCGGGTAGCCGCCCCGGATGCCGGTGCAGCGCAGGACGCGCATGCCGGTGGCCGCCGCCGCCTGGACGGCGGCCTCCAGCAGCGCCGACTTGCCGGCACCGGGGTGCCCGCACAGCACCCGGGCCGCCCCGTGAGCCCTCGCCTCGCGCAGGAACTCCTCCAGCGCCCGCAGTTCCCGGTCGCGGCCGACGAGCCCGGGGTCGTCCGGTAGTGCCCCGCGGCGGGGGGCCACGAGCGACAGCGCGGGCTGCGCCTCCTCGACAGCGGTGAGAGGGGAGAGCCTGGTCTGCGCGTTCATCGTGCCCCCTGTTTCGTGCGAGCGGTCCCGCCCGTCCAGGGAGCGCTCTCGTGCCTGCTCCCATCCCACTGGAGCGGAAGCCGCGGAACCAGGCAGTTGGCATGCAGCTTGCCCGCCGCGGGCCGAACCCCCAGGCAGCGGGCGCGCGGCGGCGTCCCTCGGAACGGTCGCGACCCGCGGGGCACCATGCGCGTTCAAGCACCCTGCACGCGTGTCACCAACGTCCCGGGCCACACCTAGTGTTGGTACCGCCGGTGGCCCTGGTTGTCCGCTCTTATGGGCACGCTGTGGGCACGGCGTCGAAGGACGCCGGCCGAAGCGCTTGCGTGAACGGGCTCTGCGCTCGGCGCCGCTGTCTCCGTCGACCGGTCCTGGCAACCCTGGCGAGTGCCCAGCCACGCGGGCGTATCCGGAACGCCGACTTGCGGCCGAAGGAGAGTTCAGGCGGAGCCGGAGCCGGAACCGCTCGCCGATTGGCTGGCCGCACGACGGTACTCGGCGTTGATGCGCTGCGCTTCCTCCAGCTGGTCCTCAAGGATGACGATCCGGCACGCGGCCTCGATCGGGGTGCCCTTGTCGACGAGCTCGCGGGCGCGCGCGGCGATCCGCAGTTGGTAGCGGGAGTACCGGCGATGTCCTCCCTCCGAGCGGAGGGGAGTGATCAGACGAGCCTCACCGATGGCTCGGAGGAAGGCCGGCGTGGTGCCGAGCATCTCGGCTGCCCGGCCCATCGTGTACGCGGGGTAGTCGTCGTCGTCCAGTCGGTCATTCAGAGGGTTGTCCGATGTCATGTCACCTCGTTGTGTAACGCGTCGAGGGGCCCTGGTGCCGTACGGCACCAGGGCCCCGAAGGAAATTGAACACCATCTGTCGGCCCTACTGCTGTGCCGACCTTCTGTATCCGCTACCGGCCCGGCAGGGCGGAGCGGGGGATCGCAGCTGCGTGACCGGGGACCACCATCCAATCCGGGGCCTTGCGGTACCCGGCCGAGTGCTTCTCGGGCCGGGCGATCCTGATGGCGTCTGCTCCTCCGTTCCTCTCGGTCCAACCGCTGAATGAACCTGAACTGCTGTCGGCAGCTCCTCGACGTGCGAGCCGCCCAGTGCGGCTCTCAGCCCCGTCACCGTTCTGGGAACACTCCGGCTTCGAGGCTCAAGAGCCACACTGATCTGCGTACTTCGTGTTCAGCCACCCGCCAGTTCGTGTCTGGCGGGTCTCGTTCGACCGTGTCTACGAGAAGAAGCGTACCCCTGCTGGCAACGAAAATCTACTCGGACAAGAGTAGATTTCACTCTCCCGGAGGAGGAGGAACCCTGCCGCGACCGTCCCTCGCCGGTTGGCGAAACCGCCCCCTGCCGAGCGCAACCTCCTCAGCCCCCCGGGCGGTTCGGGCACGGGCGGACCGCATAAGCTCTGCTGTCATGTCGAACCCTGATGAGCTGCTCGTCGCCATCTCCGCCGCGGTGGAGTCCGAGCGAAGCAATCAGATGTCGCTGACCGTGATCGTCGGTGGTGCCGTCATCACCGGCCGGCTGGCTCCGGAGGCCGTGTGGAGGGAGCGGGTGGCGGAGGTCCTGAAGGATTCCGACCGCCTCGGCCCGTTCTCGGACCTCTTCGCCCGAGCTCCGCGGGGGAACCGGCCCGGCCGCGGCGAGGCGCCCACGCATCTGCACTTCCATCTCGCCCGGATCGTGCAGGGCAGCCTCGGGATCCCGGAGACGGGCGGCATGTACCGAGTGGCGATCAAGGACGTCAGCGCATGGACCGTAGGAGATCTCATCCACTTCGACCGGTGAGACGCCGTCTTCGCCCCGTTGCCCGGTCGGCGGTTTCCGAGCGGGCGGCGACACAACGGTGGGGGCCCTGCCGACGCGCGTCGGCAGGGCCCCCACCGGGATCCTGAGGGGCGGTCTCCCGCCCGTCCTCACACGGCCACGGGGCCGGTGCCGCCGAGCGGCGCGGACGCGGTTCGAAGGACAGTGGGTCCGCCCGCGCCCACGGGCGCGTCCTCAGGGCGGTCGTGGCAGGTGAAGCCGAGACGCGTCATGGCCCGCACGACTTCACCGGCGGTGAAGTCGCGGGGGTCCTGTCGTGTGATGACCTGGCCCACCTGCTTGACTGGGTAGCGGCGGCGGCCGATGGTCACGGACGCACCCGTGACGAGCTCGGGCCTGACGCCCTTCATCGAGGCCAGCACCCCGGTCCTGGTCAGGTCGAACGGGTATCGGGCGATGACACAGCGCATGATGCCTCACAGGAGAGAAGACACGGGGGAAAAGGAGATCGGGTCGCCCGGGGCGCGACGGATCAACGCGAGAGGGCGGGTACGCCCGGGACCCGGCCGTACTCGCCGACGCCGGGCGTGGGCAGTGGTCCGTCGCGGACGTCCCGCAGACGGATCCGGTCCGTGTACGCGGAACTGTTTCGGACAACGGCGAGCCGGACCCGGGTGACCAAGCCTGTGCTCTCGTCGTCCCCGTCGCACACGGTCAGGTACTCCACACGGGCACCCGCCATGACGGCCAGAGCCACCTCGACGGTCATGTCGTCACTTACCCGAGGACCGTGCCCTTCGGTGTCCTCGACGGCGGTCACGGGAGCGGGGTCCGGCACACGGTACTGCGTCCGCGCTGGCGTCACGGGTGTCTCCTTCGGTAGGGGATGGTCGGCTTGGCGGCCCTCGCGGCCCCGGGAGGCCACGGTGGCCATCGGGAGGCCGGGGGCGCCGGGGACTGCGCCGGCCTAGGCAGCCGAGTCCTTCCCGGGCAGCCGCTGTGCCCGTCGGCGCGCCCCCTCGCCGACGGGCCGGCCCTGCCCGGTGCGGCGCCGGCGGCTGCGGGACGGCGAAGAGCCGCGGCGGGGGCGTTCCGCGACGGGCGCGCTGATGACCACCGGCACACCGGAGGGCGCCTGGGCACCCGTGATGCGGCTCAGCTCCGCCTCGCCCGAGCGGACGGAGGTGATGTGCGGGGTGATGCCGGCCGAAGCCATCAGCCGGGTCATGCCGCGGCGCTGTCCGGGAGTCACGAGCGTGACGACGCTGCCGGACTCACCGGCGCGGGCCGTGCGGCCGCCACGGTGCAGATAGTCCTTGTGGTCGCTGGGCGGATCCACGTTGACGACCAGATCGAGGCTGTCGACGTGGATGCCGCGGGCCGCGACGTTGGTGGCCACCAGGACGGTGACATGACCGTCCTTGAACTGCGCCAGGGTCCGGGTGCGCTGCGGCTGGGACCGGCCACCGTGCAGGGCCGCGGCGCGGACACCGCTGTTCAGCAGGTGCTCGGTCAGCCGGTCCACGGCGTGCTTGGTGTCCAGGAACATGATGACCCGGCCGTCCCGGGCCGCGATCTCGGTGGTCGTGCGGTGCTTGTCCGCGTCGTGCACGTGGAGCACGTGGTGCTCCATCGTGCTGACGGCACCGGCCGACGGGTCGACGGAGTGCACCACCGGGTCGGTCAGGTAGCGGCGGACCAGCAGATCGACGTTGCGGTCCAGGGTGGCCGAGAACAGCAGCCGCTGACCCTCGGGACGCACCTGGTCGAGCAGGGCGGTGACCTGGGGCATGAAGCCCATGTCGGTCATCTGGTCGGCCTCGTCGAGGACGGTGGTGCCGACATCGTCGAGCCGGCAGTCGCCCCGGTCGATGAGGTCCTTGAGCCGACCGGGCGTCGCCACGACCACCTCCGCGCCGGCGCGCAGCGCTTGGGCCTGCCTGCCGAGGGACATTCCGCCGACGACGGTGGCGAGCCGCAGGCTCACGGAGCGGGCGTAGGGAGCGAGTGCTTCGGTGACCTGCTGGGCCAGCTCACGGGTGGGGACGAGGATCAGGGCCAGTGGCCGGCGCGGCTC
This sequence comes from Streptomyces corchorusii, assembly GCF_001514055.1. Taxonomy (NCBI): domain Bacteria; kingdom Bacillati; phylum Actinomycetota; class Actinomycetes; order Kitasatosporales; family Streptomycetaceae; genus Streptomyces; species Streptomyces corchorusii. The sequence goes on from NZ_KQ948390.1 coordinate 12,752, forward strand.
GGCGCGCCGGCCCGTCGTACGGGCGAGGACCGCCAGGCCGAAGGCGAGGGTCTTGCCCGACCCGGTGCGGCCGCGACCGAGTACGTCACGGCCGGCCAGGGCGTTCGGCAGGGTCGCCGCCTGGATGGGGAACGGCACGGTCACGCCTTCGTGGCCGAGCGTGGCCAGCAATGGCGCCGGCATGGCGAGATCGGCGAACGACTCGACCGCGGGCAACGCGGGCGTGACCGTCTTCGGCAGAGCGAACTCGCCCCGCGCCGGCTGTCGGTTTCCGTAACCGCCGGAGCGGCCTGCGGCGGTGCTTCCTCCGAAGCGGTCGTATGTGCGATCGGTGCGTGCGCGAGTGGTACGCGTTCGGTTCATGCGGAACCTTCCTCGATGCGGGCACGATCAAGGAATTTCCGCAGCAGAATGAGCGACGCAGAGAATCGCGAGAACGGGCCGAAAAATGGCAGGGTGGAAACACCCTGAGAATGACGCGAGCTGGGGCCCGCACCCCAAGGTGCGGGCCCCAGCTGCGAAGTATGCGTCAGTGCCGGTGCGTCAGGCGGGAACGATGTTCTCGGCCGTCGGGCCCTTCTGGCCCTGCGCGATGTCGAACGACACCTTCTGGCCTTCGAGCAGCTCGCGGAAGCCCTGGGTGGCGATGTTCGAGTAGTGGGCGAAGACGTCGGCGCCGCCGCCGTCCTGCTCGATGAAGCCGAAGCCCTTTTCCGCGTTGAACCACTTCACAGTGCCAGTAGCCATGTTGTTCTCTCCTTCGGAGACGGTGTCAGGAATGCGCCTCGTGCGCTTTCCGTGTCGCCGTGATGATCAGCCGTCGGAAAAACCTTCTGGCAACCACACCTGCAACTGATGACGACAGTAGCACGGTGCGATCGGCCTTGTACGGTCGATAATTCCGCTCCGCCGGGCGGTCGAGGAATACTCGCCGTACCCCGCACCAATTTCTCATTTCGCGGGCACAGATATTGCTCTCCCCGGGCATGGCCTTCCTGCCGTGCACTTCCGTCCACAACCCTGTGACCTCGCTCGACGGGAGATGTGCCGCTGCCACCGTCGTCAGCGGACGGCACAACGGCGAACGCGCCCGGGACTCCCATGCCGCAATAAAGGTCACATCCCCCGGGAGGGCCGTTGGAGGTACGAGGCGAGTCGTGGCCGCGGTCGCGCGACATCGGGGCCGAGCCGCCCGAACTGCTGAGCTCTCTTCTCGCTGCTGGTGGTCCCGCCGAACACGACTCCCGAGGCCGCCCGCGCCGCGATGGCGCAGGCTGTCCGGGCGGACAACACCAGCAAGGCGAAACAGATTCTCATCGATACCGGGAGCGGGCGGGAGCTCTATGACTGATGCGCCGCACCTCGACCGAGGCCGGCGAGGTCAGCCGCGCCACTCCACCATGAGCAGTGTCGCGTCATCCGTGGTGTGTCCGCCCCGCGCCCGCCCGTCTACCGTCTGCCGCCTGTCGCTTGCCACCCGCCACTCGCCACCCGCCGACGTCGCCCACCGCGCCAAGCCCGTCTGCCGCCTGTGGCCCGCCGCCCGCCCCCCGTCCCTGTCGACGCGGGCCGCGTCAGGTCTGCTCGGTGGGTGTTGTGGCGGCGTCCAGGTCGTGGGCGTTGGCCCGCATCCGCTCCGCGCGCGGACTGTGGATCGCGTTCAGCAGGTCGGCCGCCCGCAGCCAGCTCTCCCGCGCCCCCGCACGGTCACCGCGCTCCTTCTGCACGGTCGCGAGATGGTCGAGCACCTCGGCCTGGTTGTAACCGTCGAAGGCCTCTCCGTACAGCCGCAGCGACTCCTGGTAGTCCGCCACGGCGGCATCGAGATCGCCGAGGCGTTGTCGGGCGTAGCCCATGGTGTCCCGGGCCGCGGCCTCGATGCGGAGGTTGCCGTGCCGCCGCAGCAGCGGGACCGCCTCCTCGCACAGGGCGATCGTCTCCTCGTACCGGCCGAGGAGGGCGAGGTACCAGCCGACCGCGTTCATCTCGCGGGCCGTGGTGCCCTCATCCCCCTGGGCGCGGTAGATCTCCAGCGCCCTGCGGGCATGGTGCAGGGCCTCGGCGTGGCGTTGCTGACGGCCCCGCACCCAGCCGATGCTCCGCTCGGTGGCCGCGCGATCCACCGGATCCAGCCGGTCCAGCAGCCCGAGCAGCAACTCGACCTGCCGGTCGGCCTCGTCGAGCCGGCCCGTCTCCGCCAGCGCGCGGGCGAGATCCGCGGCGTTCCGCGCGATGGCGGCCGGCTCGTCCAGTCGCAGGGCGGCGTCCAGGCCGATGCGTTTGGTCTCGATCTCCTCCGTCCAGCGGCCCGTGACGGAGTAGTAGGTCACCCAGTCCTGCGTGAGGTTCATGCGGAACCGCAGCAGTCGCGGATCCTCCAGGGAACGCAGCGCCGCCGCGACCGCCGACTCCTCCTGACGGAACCAGACGAGCGCCTCCTCGCGGGTGTCGAGGGGGACGCGCACCACGCCGTCGGCCGGAGGACCGACCGAATCGGAGACGGAGCGCCCCAGCAGCCGGTTGGCCCAGTGGGCGTTGTAGCGCAGGTAGTCCAGCAGACGGCTCTCGGCGCCGAGCCGGTCGTCCCGTTCCCGCTCGACGAGTTCGGCGCCGTAGGCCCGTACCAGGTCGTGCAGCACGTACAGTCCCTCCGCGTCCCGGGACACGAGGTTCGCCGAGATCAGCTCCCGCAGGTGCCGCCGGGCCGCCGCCGTACCGACGTCCGCGAGGGAGGCGGCGGCCTCAGCCGACACCGACGGCCCCGGATGCAGGGCCAGATGCCGGAAGAACCGCGCGGTCCCGGGGGTCAGGGCCCGGTACGACCACGAGAACACGGCACGGACGTCGACGCGCCGGTCACCGCTGGCCAGGGCGTCCAGCCGCGTCCGGGAGTCCCGCAGCTCGCGCACCACCGGTCCCAGCGGAACCTGCGGCGACGCGCTCACCTGCGCGCCCACGATCGCCACCGCCAGCGGCAGGAACCCGCACAGCTCCACGAGCTCCGCCGCCGCCCGGGGCTCCGCCCGGCACCGCTCCTCGCCGATCCTGGCCGCCAGCGCGGCCAGCGCCTCCTCGCGCGACCAGACGTCCAGACCGACCAGCGTGGCGCCCTCGGCCACGGCCAGACCGGACAGCTGACTGCGCGAGGTGACGATGGTCAGACACCCCGCCGAAGCCGGCAACAGCGGCCTGACCTGCTCCTCGTCGCGCGCGTTGTCGAGTACGACGATCAGCCGCCGGGACGCCGCCCGCTCGCGGAACAACGCGGCGCGCTCCTCGGTGCCGGGCGGTATCGAGGAGCGGGGCACTCCGAGCGCGTCGAGAAACCCGGCGAGGGCCGCGCCGGGGTCCAGGGGCCGTCCCGAGTCCTCGAAGCCGCGCAGGTTCACGTACAGCTGGCCGTCCGGGAACCGGTCCGCCACCTGGTGGGCCCAGTGCACCGCGAGTGCCGTCTTGCCGACACCCGCCATGCCGCCGATCGCGGAGATGACGACATGTGCCCCGCGCCCGGCGACGTGTGAGGTGAGTCGGTGGACGGCCGTGAGCGCCTCCGTCCGGCCGCGGAACGTCGCGAGGTCCGGCGGAAGCTGCCGCGGGACCTGTTCCGTGCGCCGCATCGCCGCCTCGACGAAGCGCCGCCGCTCGTCCTCGTCGAGTTCCAGGGCGTCCATCAGCTCGCTCAGCGTCGCCTGCCGCGGCAGGCTCTGCCCCCGTTCCATGTCGCTGATGGCCCGCACACTCACCCCGGACGCCTCGGCCAGGCTCTCCAGCGTCAGCAGCGCACGCTGCCGCGCCGCCCGCAGCAGCCGGCCGAACTCCGCCTTGTCCATCCCCACCCCCAGTTCTGGAATGGTCATTAAAGCAAGAGGCGGGACGGAGCCACCACGCCCGTCCAGGGGGTGGGAGCGCCGGCACCGGTCGCGGAGCCGGGCCCTACGACACGTATGCCGCGACGATCGTCACGACGACAGTCATGTGACGCATGTCGGGACCGGCGTGTCCTGCGCACACTTATGGAGTCAATGACCTTGCCATCGTCGACCAGCCGCAATACACGGCCGCGCCGAACGGCTCATCGTGGCCCTCGCGTATTGCTCGAAGGGCGTTTCTTATGGTCACCAGGACTGTCTGGCTCGTAGGGTTCGCGTTCCGGTCGGAACGGGGCCGACTGGTTCAGCACTTCTACGTCGTCCCGGAGGCGGCCGACGCGGAGGTCGCCCGCGAGGCCGCCCTGCGCAGGGCCGGCGCCCCCCGGGAACGCGCCCTGCGCGGCGGACTCGACATCGAGGAGGCCACCGCCGAGACGCGCCTGCTCGTCCGCGACGGGCTCGGCGTCTGGCGCCTGGGCGGCCGGGGGCCTTCTTCCGGGCAGCCCTCCGTGTTCCCGGCCGCCGTGTGACTCCGGCCGGTCACCTCGCCGCCGGC
>NZ_KQ948391.1:0-7925 GCF_001514055.1 Streptomyces corchorusii
CTCCACCGGAGCCAGCAGACCACGCACGTAATCCCGCATCCGCCACCGCAGGTCCACCCTCAAGAACCGGCCCGCAACCCGCGCGAACACCGACTCCAACTCCGCCGCCCACAGACCGGCTTCATCCATCCCCACCACGACCAGAACAACGACGCCGACCAGCTCAGGCAACGATTTCTGACTGGAGTACTAGCTGAGCGCCGGGCAGACGGGTCCCGGGGAGCAGCGAGGCGGTCGGCGCGCCGGGTCAGCCGGACGCCGCGGTGGCTCCGCCGATGAGACGGTCGGCTGCCGCGTCGGTACGGGCGACGTCACGGGTCACCAGGTGGTCCTGGCCCAATCCGCACGGGCCGGAGACGAGGAGCGTGGCTGCGGCCCGTGCCTGCTCCGGCGGGTGGCCCAGCCGGACGTAGGCGGCGGTGATCGGGCCGATCATGGCCTCGACGGTGCTGGAGGCCGACGCGCCGTACTGCTGAGGGCCGGTGACGGCCAGGCCCTGGCGCAGGCCGGCCGTGTCGCGGACGTCGTCGAACATCGCATGCGCGTCGGATCGGTTGGCGATCAGTGCCTGTGCCGGCAGGTCGCACGACTGCCGAAGTGATACACAAGCATGGAGTTCATGGACGCCGTCCTGCCCTGGACCGCAGACGGCGACACCGTTCGGCTGCCCGCCACGCCGATCCAGCCGCACCGTGCTCCTGACCGACGACACACAGTGGACCGTTTCCGCGCGGACCCGCCCATCGCCGAGACGCTCGATCGATCCGCGGCGGTGCCCCGGCGATGAACGGCACTGCCTCACGACGGCAGTGACCGAGCCGGTCGCCCAGGGCGTCAGGCCGGCACTGGAGCGAGGGATGCGGACGGGCTCAGCGCACGGAGACGACCGTCAGGGTCTTGAGGGGGCCGGCGCCACGCAGGGTGAGGTCGAACAGCAGGTCTCCCTGCCCAGGGCGCAGGCCAGCCGTGTGACCAGGGGCGATCTCCCGTTCCGGGCCTTGTAGGCGCTCGCCCTCACGCGGCCCGTGGATGACGGTGACGTACACGGTGGACGGCCCGGTGTTGCGTATCCGCACCTGCGTGGTCTTCGAACAGCGCCGCGGCGCGTCGGGCACCGGGCACACGTAACGCAGGTCTCCGAAGCCGTATGTGCCACAGGAGAGCTCCTGGTCGGCGGGGAGGGCGGAACGGCAGGTGCGCCCGGCGCCGACACGGTTGTCACCCGTGTCGGCGCCGTCGTGCGGGAGTGAGATGCCGAGGGCGACCAGGGTCAGGGCGGCACAGGCCAGCCACGTGGCGGCCGATATGCGTTCAGGGCGTCTGCGAGCGGCTGACAGCGTGGAGCGGAGTACGGCGTTCACTGGAGTCCTCGACACGGTTCGGCGAATTCACACCGTTCAACCAACGTTGTGTTGGCGGGGTTCTCCTGCCATGACCAAGCATCGAGTGAATCTGTGACACGGAAGCGTCTGCCCCGGCTTCCGCCAGTGTGCGGCAGCGCCGCGGCGCCGATGACGCACATCGTCCGCCGGCCCGCGAACCGGGCCTCATGAGGGCGCGTCCGGCCGTGCCTGCCCCGTCTCCGTGCGGCTGCCACAACGTCGTGACGTGACAGCTGGCGCCGTTGTCGTACGGCACCACCGACGTCACCACCGCGGGCGGCGGTTCAGGCCGGGAAGGCGAACAGGCGGTACTCGGAAAGCGTCGTGAAGCCGAAGCGCCGGTACAGCGGTTCCCCCGCTGGGCTCGCCACGAGCGCGGCGGAGCGCATCCCTCTCTCCTGCCCCGCCCGGAGCGCGGCGACCGTCAACGCTGCACCGATGCCCCGTCGGCGATGCGCTTCGGCCACGTGCACGAGGAAGATCCCGGCCACCCGGTGGGCGTTGATCACCACCGTCGACCCGACCACCCGGCCGTCCAGTACCGCGGCCAACCGGACGATGTCCGCGTTGTCCTCGCGTTGCGACTCGATGCGCACCATCTCCGGCTCCAGGCCGGGCGCGATACCCATCGACGTCCGGTACGTCCGGACCAGCTTCGCCAGCCGTTCGCCGTCCCGCACCGTCTCCACCCGCAGGCCGGCGAGTGCACCGTCCTGACCGGTCGGACCGAGTGTGTCGGCCGGGTGGCCGAGCGACCTCACCAGCACCGGCAGGGCGGCGAGCTCCTGTCCGCCGTGACGCCGCAGGGCGTCGGCGGTGTCCTCGGGGCTGTCGGGCCCGACCCACCACCACCAGGGAAGACCCGCCAGGTCCCTGCGAACGGCCGCCACGGCCGGCCCGATCGCGGACGTGGACCGCGCGCGCACCACGCCGTTGAACTGCGGGGTGGCGAGCCCGCTGCGGAACTGATCGACCTCGGGTCCCGGGCGGCTCTCCGCGTCCCATCCCATGAGGTACTGGCGGAAGTTGGCGAACACCGACGCCATCGGGCCGGGGACCCGGGCAGTCTCCCGGGATTGCGTCCGGTCATCGTGTGGCGTGTTGTTCGCCCTTGCTGCATGCATCATGAACACGGCCTTCTTGCTTCGCGGTTCTGACGGGGGCTCGGTGAGTGTAATCCCGTCCGGGGTGAGGTTCCCGGCGGGAGGCCCAGGATGAGGCGGTCCTGTGTTCGCCGCTGTGTCCAGCGTGTGCGTTATGGTTCTGGCCGGCGATCCCCAACCCATGACTGTCCTTCAAAGTAAGGGCCCGTGACGTGTCTTGTCAGGGACCGTCCCACGACCCGTGGATCGCTTCAGCGTCTTCACCCGATCACGTCAGAAAGAATCGGATGCGCATCAAGAACGCGGGCGTCGTGCTCGCAGGTACCGTCGTGATGGCTGCTGTGGCCGTGACGCCCGCCGGCGCCGCCACCACCAGCCTTCCCAGCCCGTCGGTCACGGGTGTGCTCGCCGTGCAGAAGCAGGCGATGGCCAACGGGGCGCCTGGCGCGCTCACCCGCATCGACTCGGGCGCCTCCAGCTACCGGATCGCCGTGGGGAAGGCGGACACCGCGGCCGACACGGCAATGGACGCCGACCGCAGGTTCCGTGTCGGCAGCGTCAGCAAGACCTTCACCACCGTGGTGCTGCTGCAACTCGTGGCCGAGGGACGCGTCGACCTGGACGCGCCGGCGAACGACTACCTCCCCAAGCCGCTGCCGGACGATCGCATCACCGTGCGCCACTTGCTGAGTCATCGCAGTGGCTTGTGGGATTACACGAACGACATGTTCTACCACACCGTCCCGGGCTTCGAGGCGGTCCGGAACAAGGTGTTCACGTTCCAGGAACTCATCGACCTCTCGACCGCGCACCAGCCCACCAACCAGCCGGGCGCCGCCTACAGCTACTCCAACACCAACTTCGTGGTACTGGGCCAGCTGATCGAGCACGTCACCGGTGTGCCGATGGCCACGCAGTACGAGAAGCGGATCTTCCAGCCGCTCGGCCTGAAGAACACGTCCTACGTGCATCCGCAGACGACCATCACCGGCTCCTACGCGCGGGGTTACGTCCGCGACGACGACACGACCCTGCCGCTGGTGGACTCCACCGAGCAGACCGTCTCCTGGGCCCAGTCCGCCGGCGCGGTGATCTCGAACTCGGCGGATCTGAACCGGTTCTTCGCCGCGATCGTCTCCGGCAAGCTCGTCCCGCAGCCGCAGTTGCGGGAGATGATGAGCATGGTCCCGGTGAACGCGGACGGCACCCAGTCCTACGGACTCGGCCTCCGGGGCAGGAAACTGTCCTGCGGCGTGACGGTCTACGGTCACACCGGCACCGTGCAGGGCTACTACACGTACGCCTTCACGACGGCCGACGGCAAGCGCAGCATGACGTCGATGGCGAACACGTCCAACAACGGCACCGTCAACACCGTGCTGGCCGGCACTCTGGAAGCCGCGTTCTGCGGCGTCGACCCGGTCAAGAACAGCAAGGTCGCCCGCTCCGGCGGTGAGGCCTTCACCGAGGACATCTCTCCCCAGGTCGTTCGCCACTGAGCCTCCCACACGCCCGGGAGGCGAACTGATCACCCCCGGGGCTCCGCGGCGCCGGCCGGCGGAGGTCGGCACCGCGGACACTCGCTCCCCGTGCACGGTGGGCCTCGGACCTTCGTCACGGACGACCGCCGGTGTCACAGACCGGGTGCCTGTTCGGTCAGACCTTCAGCCACACGGGCCCATGAAGGGAATGACGGACGATGACACCTGACGGGGATCTCCCCGCACCGGAGCGGGGCCTCCTTCTCACGCATTTCCTGACGGTGCGCGATGTCGAGGTGTCCCGGCGCTTCTACGCCGACGTCTTCGGCGGCGAGGTCGTGATGGGGGAGAATCCGGCGATCGTCAAGGTCGCCAACACGTGGATCATCATGAATCCCGGCGGCGGTCCCACGCCCGACAAGCCAGGCGTCACACTGGAGGCGCCACGAAGCGGTGAGCGTGTTTCCAGTTTCCTCAACGTGCGAGTGGCCGACATCGCCGCCTTCTACACGCATGCCGTCGCGAACGGTGCCGACTTCCTCACCGAGCCCGTCGACCGCGGATCCGAGCTGCGCTGCTACTTCCGTGACCCCGACGGCTACCTCATCGAGGTGGGTCAGTCCACCGGTTTGCTGACAGGGATCCACGCGGCCACGCCCGAAGAGTCCAGTTGAGCACCGCGACGCGGTTCCGTCCATAGGGGAGTTTCCGGATGAAGGTCGTTGTGTTCGACGACGGCGGGCTCATAGGCGCCGAGACCGCACTCTGGGTCAGGGATCACGGACACGAGGTCGATCTGATCTCGGCACCCGGGGGTCTTGACTCGCTCACGCGAGAAAAGATCGCCGAGTCCCTGCGTAATTGTTCAGTAGTGATCGACCTCTCTCGTCAGCCGTCCCTGAACACCGGGATCGCCACCGATGATCACGGCCTTGTCATGGACGAGGAGGGCCTCGTCGCGTCATGGCGACGTTCCACCAGCGCCCTCCTGCAGGCCGAGACGGCAGCCGGTGTCGACCACCATGTCTCCCTGTCCGTGGTAGGTGTGGACCGTGTGAGAAGTGAGGGTGCTTTCCGAGCCCTCCAGGCGCACGAAACCATGATTCAGCGGTCCGGCATTTCCTATTCCATAGTGCGCTCCACGCAGATGTTCGAGTCGGCCGAGGACATAGCGACTGCCGGCACCGAAGACTGGATCGTCTGGGTGCCGCCGGTCGAAGTGCGCCCGGTGGCCCTGACCGACGTGGCCATCCTGCTCGCGCATACTGCCGTGTCCCGCCCCCTGATCGGCGTCCGTGAGATCGCCGGCCCTGAGAAGTTCAGGCTGGACGCGTTCGTGCGTGCCGCCCTCACCGCCGTGCACGCGGAGCACCGCCACGTCTTCACGGACGTGCGCAGCCCCTTCTTCGGCGCGCGTCTTCGGCCCACGGACCTTCTGCCAGGGGCCGACGCCTTCATTGCGCAGACGAGCTACCGGGCATGGTGCACCAGTCGACCTGGGCGGGAGAGCACCGAGAGACGTGGCAGCGCCGAGCACCCGGACGGCGCCTACAGGCCCCGTCACGGATCTTCCGACGACGGCTGCCCCAGAGAGTGAAGAACATGAACCGCGGCATGAAAGAGAGCGGCTGATGACGTCGCTGAGGATCCGCCTCCTCGGTGCGGTCCGTGAACTCGCGGCCGTGGAGCTGCCCTCTGTCACCTCCGTCCACAAGGGCCCGGCCGCTGCGCCGTTTCGCCTTGGATTTTCACGTTCCGGACGAGCGCGAGTGGTCCCGCACCGATCGTCTCAGCGACTACTGCCGCTGAGATCATCTGCCACCGACGTGGATGAAAGAGGATGATGCATGTCCGGACACGCCGCGGAACCGGTGCCTCAGATGGTTCTGTCTCCCTTGACCAGTGCGGCGATCTTCCTGGTCGTCACGATCGACAGCGGTGGCGAGACCACCGTTCGCGAACTGCTGTCGGATCTCGGCTCACTGGAACGGGCCGTGGGGTTCCGTGTCCAGCCCGACGGCAGGCTGAGCTGCGTCACAGGTATCGGTTCGCACGCCTGGGACCGGCTGTTCGCCGGACCGCGCCCGGCCAGGCTGCATCCATCCCGGGAACTGAACGGTCCGCTGCACCGGGCCGTGGCCACCCCGGCGACCTGCTGTTCCACATCCGCGCTTCGCGGCTGGATCTGTGCTTCGCGCTCGCCACGGAACTCATGAGCCGACTGCGCGGAGCGGTCACGGTCCAGGACGAAGTGCATGGCTTCAAGTACTTCGACGAACGTGACCTGCTGGGCTTCGTCGACGGCACGGAGAATCCGACGGGCCCGGCGGCGCACGCGGCCGTGCTCGTCGGCGAGGAAGGCCCCCGGTTCACAGGCGGCAGCTATGTCGTCGTGCAGAAGTACCTGCACGACCTCGACGCATGGACAGCCCTGCCGGTCGAAGGAGAAGGCGATCGGTCGCCGGAAGCTGTCCGACGTGGAACTGGCGGACGACGCCTAAACCGGCGGACTCACACGTCGCTCTGACCACGGTCACCGACGCGGACGGCAACGAGCGCGAGATCCTCCGTGACAACATGCCCTTCGGATCCGTGGGCCGTAGGGAGTTCGGCACCTATTTCATCGGGTACGCGCGCACTCCCGAAGTCACGGAGACGATGCTGGAGCGCATGTTCCTGGGCACGGCGTCAGTGTCCTACGACCGGATCCTGGATTTCTCCACTCCGGTCACGGGCTCCCTGTTCTTCACGCCGTCCGCCGACTTCCTGGAAGACCTCCCCGACCCGCTGGCCCCTGAGCCCTCCGCCGCTTCTCCGACCGAGGAACACGGCTGAGGATCCGCGGTACCTGCGAGTTCAGGACTGCGCGGGGACACCCGCTGCGGCCGTAGACCGTCGCGGCGCGCTGTGCGCGGGGACGGGACGCACGCCTGCCGTGTTCCCTGGCGACGGGGCATGCGTGTCCGGTGGGGGAGGGCCAGGTCCCCCACCCACCGCGCGATCGTCTCCCAGTCCAGCGAGGCGTGTCGAGCCGGCGCAGGTCGATGCGGTCATCCCGGACCCCGGGCACGGTGACGACGTCGCGGTGACGCCGTACGGCCGCTGTGCCGACCGGTAGCACGTAGTCCAGGTCACCCCCGGGACCGGACCGGTCGTCGGTCAGAGACCGACGTGTTCCAGCACCACGACGGATCGTTGCAGGCGAGCGCGGTGATCATCAGCCCGATGCAGTCGTCCGGGGTGAAGGCGCGACGATCCGTAGGACCGGAGCTGCGGCCAGGAGCCGGCCGGGTCGAACGGATGCTGTTCAGCATGAAGGGAACGTCGGCCGGGCCGCCGAACACGTGGCCGAGTCGGCGACGTCCCTCGTCCTGCAGCCGGTGCCGGCGGGTTCTGCCCCGGCGCTCCCGCGGTCGGCGAACCGGACGTACAGGTGCACCGGTTCACGGCGGTGAGCGGTCCGGTGCAGCAGGCCGGCAGCCGAGCCCGTCCGCCATGAGCCGGCCAGCGCCTCGGGTGCGGCAGAGGACATGATGCGCCACGCGGCGCGAGAGTTTCGTTTAGTCCTACTCGGCCCGATCGTGTGCAGATCGGCTTCGATACCTACGAACTCTCGGAGGGCGACTCGGTCAGCTTCGACCCGATGACGCCACACCGTCTGAGCGACGAGTTCGATGCCTGTGGAGGCGGTCCGGGGCGTCGTCGGAAGCCGCGATGACACACGCGGCCGGACGGCGCCCAGCCCCGAGTCCGACGTGGCCGCCTGCCGTCCCTGCGTACCTGAGCGGCGTTCCACGCCCCGAACCGGCTTCCGTGGCGCGAGCTGTTCGTCGGCGCCCCGCGCCACCCTCGCCGGAACGGCGGTGTGCGGCCGCTATCGGCGACCCGGCCGGTGCCGCTCCGTGCGCCCTTACGCCTCTTCGTTCACCCAGCTCATCAGCTTGCGCAGCTGCTTGCCG
>NZ_KQ948391.1:8895-17359 GCF_001514055.1 Streptomyces corchorusii
GCACTCGAAGTAGGCGATCTCCGGCTGGTAACCGGCCTCGGTCAGCGTCTCGAAGCCCGCCTTCACCAATGCGGAGACACCGCCGGCGAGGACGGCCTGCTCACCGAACAGGTCGGTCTCGGTCTCCTCGGTGAAGGTGGTCTTGATGACGCCGGCGCGGGTGCCGCCGATGCCCTTGGCGTACGACAGGGCCAGCGCGAAGGCGGCTCCGGAGGCGTCCTGCTCCACGGCCACGAGGCAGGGGACTCCGCGGCCCTCCTCGTACTGGCGGCGCACCAGGTGGCCCGGGCCCTTCGGGGCGACCATGCAGACGTCCACGCCCGCCGGGGGCTTGATGAAGCCGAAGCGGATGTTCAGACCATGCGCGAAGAACAGCGCGTCGCCGTCCTTCAGGTTCGGGGCGATGGACTCCTCGTACACCTGGGCCTGGATCGGGTCCGGAATGAGGATCATGATCACGTCGGCCTCGGCGGCAGCCTCGGCCGGGGTCACCACGCGCAGGCCCTGTTCCTCGGCCTCGGCCTTGGACTTGGAGCCCTCGTGCAGACCGACACGCACGTCCACACCGGAGTCACGCAGCGACAGGGCGTGGGCGTGGCCCTGGCTGCCGTAGCCGATGACCGCGACCTTGCGGCCCTGGATGATGGACAGGTCGGCGTCGGCGTCGTAGAACAGCTCAGCCATGGGTACACCTTTCACGGATGATTCCCCGGGCGGTGTGCTTGCCGAGAGTGAGCACTGTGCCTCCGGGAAGCGGGGAACACGGAAAACAGAGCCGGGGAAGCCGACATGTGTCCTGCCAGAGCAGGGACTCGGAAACTGCGGCAGGGGGGCCGCACGCCGCCCCGGCGGTCGAAACACTATCTCACACCGTGCATCGACGGACGCAGGCCCACCCAGAGCGTGTGAAGGTGATGGCACATAACCGTGTCACAAATACGTCGCCTGCCCTGTCAGTGAGGTGTCTCAGGGAATGCGCCGGCTCTTTCCGCGGCGAACGAACAGCCTCGTCATCCACACAACGACTTCGGTGTTTCGATGTCAGCTGCCGCAGGTGCGTCCCCTTGCGCCTACGACAACCGAAATGAGCGTCTCATCCATGTCCCAGACCCAGCCCCACGAGTTCGACACCGCCTCGGCGACAGGCATCGCGACGCTGGACGACCTGCGCAGGCACTTGCAGTGGGCCATCGAACTCGAACACGCCACGCTGCCGCCCTACCTCACGGCCCTCTACTCCCTCGACCCCGAACGGAACGCGGAGGCGGTACAGCTCATCGGGGGTGTCTTCGTCGAGGAGATGATCCACCTCGCTCTGGCTGCGAACCTCCTCAACGCGGTCGGCGGACAGCCCCGCCTGGATGCGCCGCACCTGCTGCCTCCACACCCGCGGACCATGCCGCACGCCGACCCGTCCATCGAATTGTCCCTTCTGCCGTTCGGGCCGGAGGCCCTTGAGATGTTCCTCCGCGTCGAACAGCCGGCGCACCGTGGAGATCCGGCCGAGGGCGACAACTACGAGACGATCGGGCAGTTCTACGACGCCGTCGAGAAGGGGCTTCGGCGCCTGTGTGCCGAGCTGGGCGAGGACCAGGTCTTCACCGGTGACCCCGCCCGTCAGGTCTCCGGCGGCCCGTTCGCCCACACGGCGGGGCACCTCAACCCTGTCACCGACCTCAGTTCGGCGCTCGCGGCGCTGGAGGAGATCGTCGAGCAGGGTGAGGGCGCGGCCCGTGCCGACGTCTGGGACGGCGACATGGACCTGTTCCACCCCAAGACGAAGGCCGTCTCCCACTACTACCGTTTCAAGGAACTCGCGATGGGACGGCGTTACCAGCCCGGTGACACGCCCGAGTCCGGTCCCACTGGGGAGGCTGTGACCGTCGACCCTGCCGGCATCCGCCCCTTGCGCCCCAACCCGCGGCTGGAGGACCACCCCGAGGGCAGCGCGATCCGCACCGCGCAGGAAGCGTTCAACCAGACGTACTGCAAGATGTTGCAGCAGCTGGAGCAGGCCTTCAACGGCAACCCGGCGATGCTGGGAATGTCGGTCGGCACGATGTACGCGGTCAAGGGACAGGCACAGACCCTGATGGCCATGCAGGACGACGACGGGCTGGCCGCCGCCCCCACCTTCGAATACGTCGCACCCGAAGACCGCGCCTGATTCGTCCGCCCATGACACTGGGACCGAGCCGAGTAACGTCGACTCCCGAGGACGGCCTCACCGCGTCGAAGGTCCGGGTGAATACCGTGCCGGCCGGCACGGTGCGCAGCGTATCCCTCCAGGCTCCCGGGCTTTCTGCCCAAGCCGTAGCCGAGCCGTCCCACCCCTCATGCGGAGGGCTGGGACGGCTCGGCTACGACCGCCCGGAGGACAGCTCGGGGTCCACCGCAGCCACTTGGGTGTGACCGTAAGGATCGTCGCGTTGGCGCCTTCCGCGATCTCCTGCCCCGGTGTTGCGCCCCAGAAGGTGAACAAGGTGTTCCCCGAGCACTAGTACGCCGTTGGCACTGTCGGCTGACCGTCGAGGACCGCGAGACCGGCCCGGAGCACCTCTGGTAGGTGATCACGGACATCCAACCGCCGGCGATCCATGCGTCCCGGCGGATGGGCTTCGCCTTCTCCGGATGCGCTCGGACCGCCACACCACGAGGGGACGGCTCGCTCGCCTCCGGTACGGCGGGCCGCGGCCCGCCGCGCGCGGCGCCGCTCCCGTGCCCCCGGGAAGGGAGCGCTCCCCGGCACCGAATCCGAGCGTCCACTGCTGCGGCTCCGACGGCTGTGCGCCACTGCCCCGGGGCGGTCGAACTCCAGCGGCTTCCGGTCGCGCGCGATCCCGCGACGTACGAGGCCAACCCGGCTATCGGACTCGGCAACCATGGAGGCTCCCTGCGGAACTGGGCGAGTACCGCAGAGTGATCGCGACGCAGCAGGCGGCCGACATCGGTCGCCGACCGGTCTGGCGGGACCCCTCCCCGGGAGGCCGGACGGTTCCTCGGCCGGCCGCGGCAGGACAAACGCCGGCTCCGGGTCCGCTACAGCCAGCCCGGCGACAGTTGCGGCGACACCTACCCGCGCGCCAGGAAGTGCCAGGGCTGGTGCCCCCTCCACCTGCTCGGGCGTCAGCGGTGCGAGACGGGACCAGGGACGGCACCAAGCTCTCCTCACGGTGGTCGCCGCGCGACCCACGGCGCCGTCCTCGCAGGCTCGGCCCTGCTGACCAGCGGACAACGCACGAGGATCTCCCCCTACTGCCCGGACGGGCTGAATCAGGCTGCAATCCGCTTGTGGCGGAGGCATGGGATCCTGCTGGCGCTCGGGGTCGCTCAGGGTGATACTCCGATAGACTGTGACGGCGAAGACATGACAGAGTGGCGAATTTCCGGCGAAGGCGGACACCGTGCCTCGTATCGCGCCGTTGCGGGGACGACGCCGCGAGCTGGCGGAACTGGAAGCGCTGGTGAGCCGTGCCCGCGTCGGCCACAGTGGGGCGCTGATCGTCTCCGGTGAGGCCGGCGTCGGTAAGACGGCGCTCCTGGACCACATCACGGCGCGGGCCGCGGCGCACGTCCGCACCGAGCGCATCGTCGCCTCCCAGTCCGAGATGGAACTCGCCTACGCCGGCCTTCAGCAGCTCTGCGGGCACATGATGGGTTCGGCCGCCCGGTTGCCGGCCCCGCAGCAGGAGGCGATCGAGGTGGCGTTCGGGCTGCGCAGCGCCGCCGCCGTGCCGAGCCCGTTCCTCGTGGGGCTGGCACTACTCGGACTGCTCACCGAGGCCGCGGAGGACCGGGCACTGCTGTGCATCGTCGACGACGCACAGTGGCTCGACCAGGCGTCTGCGCGTGCCCTTGCATTCGCCGCCCGACGCCTGGACGCCGAGGGCATCGCCCTGGTGCTCGCCATGCGCCAGGCCGACGATGTGTTCGCGGGCCTGGCGCACATGGTCGTCGAGGGGCTGGGCCACGACGACGCGAGCGAACTGCTGCGCCTGGCGGTGCCCGGTGGTCTCGACCGGCGGATACGTGACCAACTGATCGCGGAGGCTCGCGGCAATCCGCTCGCGCTGCGGGAGTTGCCCCGTGCCCTGGGCCCGGCCCGGGTCGCCGGCGGCTTCGCCCTGACCGGTTCCCTGCCGCTGGAGAACCGCATTGAGCAGAGTCTGATCGTGCAGCTTGCCCCGCTGCCCGCATCGGCGCGCCTCCTGCTGCTGCTGGCGGCCGCCGAGCCCACCGGTGATCCCGGACTGCTGTGGCGGGCGAGCGCCGTACTCGGACTGGGGCCGGAGGCCTTCGAAGCGGCCAAGGACGCCGAGGCGTTCGTCGTCGGCACCCGCGTCGCCTTCCGTCATCCGCTGGTGCGGTCGGCTGTGTACCGGGCGGCGTCACCGGGGGACCGGCGCCGCGTCCACGCCGCTCTGGCGGACGTCACCAGTGCCGAGCACGATCCGGATCGCCGGGCCTGGCATCGGGCCAGCGCGATGCTGTACCCGGACGAGGAGGTCGCCGCCGATCTGGAGCGTTCCGCGGTGCGTGCACGAACACGCGGCGGTGCGGCTGCCGCGGGCGCGTTCCTGGAACGGGCGGCGGAGCTCACACCTTCGCCCTTCCCCCGCGGGCAGCGGTTGATCGCAGCCGCCGAGGCCAAGCACGACGCCGGCGCGCCTGGCGCGGCCCTGCGCCTGCTCGAATACGCCCGTGCCCTTGATCTCACTGCGTTGCAGGAGGCGCTCGTCGCGCGGCTGCGCGCCCGGGCGGGGTACGCGCTGCGGCGTGACCGCAGTGGCGTACAGCAACTGCTCGCTGCGGCGCAGGGGCTTGAAGGGCTCGACCCGGCACTCGCCCGCGACACCTACATCGAAGCGCTGGCAGCCGCAACATACGGCGGCAGGCTCGGAGACGCCGAACAGGTGGCCGCGGTCGCGCACGCGATTCTCCGGGCAACGCCCGCCGCCGAGGAGACCGGCCGGGCACGGGACCTGATCCTGCGCGGCCAGGCGCTGCTCGCCACCGAAGGCCAGGACGCCGCGCTCGCCACCCTGCGACGGGCGCAGCGTGCGTTCCTCGAGCAGGCACCGGACTTCCTGGAGCTGCACTGGGTGTGGTTCGCCTCTCGTGCCGCCCAGGACCTGTGGGACCCCGCCGGGCTTCGCGCGCTCGCCAACCGGCAGGTCGAGGTCGCTCGTGCCGAAGGCGTCGTCACCGTACTGCCGATCGCCCTGAGCCTGCTGATGCTGGTGCAGATGACCGACGGCGATTTGGACGGGGCGGAAGCCTCCTGCGATGAGATCGACGCCATCAAAGAGGTCACCGGGAATCCGCTCCCGCAGTACGGACGGCTCCTCCTCGCGGCATACCGGGGGCGGGCCGCCGAAGCGGAGCGCTGGGCGGAGCAAATCAGGGCCGACGGGCGCGCGCGGGGGGAAGGCCACGCGCTGAGCGCGGCCAATTTCTCCGAGGCGGTCCTCTACAACGGCCTGGGCCGCTTCGCCGAGGCGGTGGCCTCCAGTCGCCGCGAGTTGCCCTTCACCCACGAACTGAACCTCGCGATGCGCACGCTGCTTGAGCTGGTGGAAGCGGCCACGCACACCGGTGAGCGCGCGCTCGCCGAGCAGGCGTTCGAGAAATTGGCGCGCGTCACGCGGCCGGTCGGAACCACCTACGCGTTGGCCGTGCTGGCGATGGCGGAGGCGCAGTTGCGTGTGGGTGACGAGGCCGAGAAGCTGTACCGCGACGCGATCAAGGGCTTCGAGCACGAGCGCATCCCGATCTGGGTGGGGCGTTGCCGTTTGCTGTACGGCGAGGCACTCAACCGCTGGGGCCGGTACGCCGACGCGCGCGAACAGCTCCGCCCCGCACACCAGGTGCTGAGCGACTGTGGCCTGAACGGCTTTGCCCAGCGCGCCGCGGACCAGCTGCACGTGAGCGGAGAAACCTTGCGGGTCCGCGTGCGGGGGTCGGCGGCGCAGCTCACCGATCAGGAACTCAATGTGGCGCGTCTGGCGCGCGAGGGGCTGACGAACCGGGACATCGGCGCCCGGTTGTTCATCAGCGCGCACACTGTCGAGTACCACCTGCGCAAGGTTTTCGCGAAGCTCGGTATCAAGCGGCGGACCGAGCTGAAGACCGCTCTCGCCGAACTCGGTCCCGCTTCCCGGTCCGTTGACGGGACCTGACCGAAGGCGGTGCGACGTACTGGCGCAGCGAGCGTTGACTTCCGATCCGCCGGCCGACCCGGTGAAAGCGTCTCACTTCATTCGTCCAGGCTTAGACGACTGCATCCACCGCGCACGGCGGCTCCGCGAGGTCGGGAGCGAAGTCCCGACAACTCGGGGCCCATACGAGAGCTCGGGCGGCGGGGTAGGTGGCGAGACGTCGAGGACTGTGGTGGGGCTCGGTGTGCACTCACCGCCCAGGGAGACAGGAAGAGGCCGTCACCTCGCGCGATGAACCTGCGCGCGGACAGCCTCTGCTGATACGAGGACTGCGAAGCTCGCAGGGCGGGTTACTCGCATACTTCCCACCACTCTCCCTTGAGCTGCAGACACCAGTAATCGAACCATCGTGGAGGAGCACTACGTACTCAAGGGAGCGTTCTCCCAAGCCGTGGCGGGAGGATGCAGCATCGCAGCCTCCGTTGGCAATGACGAGCGGGACCTCGAGGGCTCACGACCTCGTCTCGTCGGTTCGGTCCGAAGGCCAGCTGCCACTCCTCGACATGACCGACCTCTTCGGGGGTGCCGTACTTCGCGTGGCGGGCCACCTTGGCCGGATCGGTCTTCGGCGAGGCGCAGTCCCAGCTCTCGGACAGGAACAAGCGCCAATCGACGGCCGCCGACGCCGCGTCGGAGGCAGATGCAGCGACAACGCCGGCCGGGCAGTTGGTGACCTTGCCCGCCGTGCCGGTGTAATGCCGCGAGCCACGCACGCCTAGGTGTCCCCGTCCTGGAGGAAGCCGATGTCGTCCACGATCAGCGCGGTCGGCTTGCTCACCTGCTGCATCCGCCAGCTGAGGCGGGCGCGCACATGCGCCGGGTCCCACGGGCTGCTGGTGATGAAGTGAGCCAGGGTCTGCCTGTTGTCGTCCTCTCCAAGACGGGCGGCCATCGGCTCTACCGATTCGGGCCGCCCGTCCAGCAGCAGCCCTCACAAACAGAACTCACCCCACCGGCGCTGGTCCGCCCGCGAGAACGGCTTGAACATCTCACCCGCGAAGTCGTCCCGACCGCAGCCGGCTCCCCGCCCAGCCCACTCGGTCAACGACACAACCCATCAAGCGGACAGGCCATCAGCGAACGCACCTCACCAAGCAAAACTAGACGCCGGGTGGCGTACCTATGCTGGAGGCAGCAGCGGGCCTCGCGGCTGCCCTACAGACACACCCCGAAGCTGATCGTCAATTCGAGAGTCGAGGAGGAGGTGATCGACGAGCACACGAGTCGATCCGATTCTGGGCGCGTGTCCGCTACTTGGAGTACTTGAGGCCGTACCCACCCGAGAATTGCGGCTCACACCAGTATGTGAAGGTCGGGTCGGCCACCTCGGCGTAGTGCTTGGCCACGCTGCACTCCGAGATGGT
The DNA here is from genome assembly GCF_001514055.1 of Streptomyces corchorusii. NCBI lineage: Bacteria > Bacillati > Actinomycetota > Actinomycetes > Kitasatosporales > Streptomycetaceae > Streptomyces > Streptomyces corchorusii. The sequence continues at coordinate 16,478 of NZ_KQ948391.1, forward strand.
GTTGAAGTGGCCAAGCGAACCACTTGCTGCCGAACCCGTACCGGCAAGACCGACGGCGCAATGACCGCCAAGCCAACCGCGGCAATCCTGTTGAAGATCTTCGCTTCTCTCGCCACCCCTCAGGAAAAAGTCGGTCCCGCCGGAAGTCTCATCTTCGATGACTCGGTCTCGTACCCGTCCTGGAAGTGAGGCGGACAAGTCGCTTGTATCAGCAGAGGACAGCGGCGAGGCCGAGGAAGACCAGGTGGACGCAGGCAACGCGTGCGTAGCGTGGGATGAGGGGGGTAGCCGAAGCGCCAGGGCGGAGCGCGCGCGATGACACGGCTGCGTCGTTTCACCGAGTCGATCGCGCAGCGAGACCAGTCCAGGTCTCCGCGGGCTCCGAGTTCGTCCAGGACCAGGCGGTGCAGCTTGGCCCACACGCGAGCCTTCGTCCATTCGGTGAACCGTCGGTGAGCTGTCGCTCCGGACGGTCCGAACGACGACTTCGGCAGCTGCTGCCACGTGCAGCCCGACGTCGCCACGAACACAATCGCCGCCAGCACCTCACGGTCGCCGTGCCGGCGCCGGCCGCCACCTTGAGGCCGTGATGGCGCCTCCGGCGCGACCCGCTGGAACAGTTCCCACAGCTCGTCGGGCACCAGCCGCTCAATGATCCCCACCACAGCCGACAGCCTACTCAGCCAAATGAGATGACCTCTACTGATCTTTTCGTTAGTTCTGTGGGTGTGATGGGCTTGTTGGCGGGATCCTGGTGTCGTGTCTTTCAAGTCTTCGTCTGTTGTCTCCGCGCCTGTCGTTCCTCCCTTGACGCGGCCCCAGTTGGCCGAGGCTCGGCGTGTGCGGGCGGCTGAGTTGTTCGAGCAAGGACGTTCGAGTGCC
>NZ_KQ948392.1:0-15505 GCF_001514055.1 Streptomyces corchorusii
GCTAGGTCGTCAGGACCAGCCAGCGGCGGCCGTCGATGAGTTCCCGGGCCGCGTCGAGGTGGCCGGCGTGGCACGCGGTCTCGGTGATGACGTGCAGCAGGACGTCGCGCAGGGTGTGCAGGTGCGGTTCACCGAACAGGTCGTGGGGCCACCAGGCCAGCCCGGCGTCGGCAGGAGTGCCGGCGATCACGGCATCGGCGAGTTCCGTCTCCTGCCGGTACCCGTCGAGCACGTCGACGGCCGACACCTCCGGGGCCACCTTCCACGCTTCGTCGCCGCTCGTCAGACCGCGGATGACCTCCTCGTCCCCGGCGAGGACCGCGCGGAACCAGAACCGCTCCACGTCCAGTGCGAGGTGCTGGACCAGTCCCAGGCAGTGCCATCCGGAGGGCAGCACGGGCCGTCGCAGATCCTTCGCGTCGAGCCCGTCGAGGATGCCGAGGACGTGGCGCCGCTGTCCGTCCAGGACCCGGAGGAGCGCCCCGACCTCGGCGTCCGGAGTTGTTTCGCTCGGATTTTCGGTCATGGTCACCCAGGATCGCCGAAACTCCGTGGCCGTGCGGGCCGTTCCCGCCAAGTCGCCTTCCACTCCGGAAGAAGCCGTCCCCCCAGGCTCGGCGATCATTGTCACAGCGCCTACCACGGCCGCGCTGACCTGCGGCTTTGTAGGGTGGTGAGGGCAGGGTGCGCCGCGTCCGTGCGGCGGGCCGGGGTCCTGTCCGCTTCGATGCCTGGTGGAGGGCCGTGTGGACCGCTTCCTACAGCCGCGGATGTCGGCTCGTGCCGACGGCGTGCACCCACGTGTACGGGGCCGTGACGAGGAACTCGCCTTCCTCGGCGCACGTTTCGACGCGCTGGCCGAAGGCCGCGGCGGTGTCGTGTGCATCGAGGGTCCTCCCGGGAGCGGCAAGACGCGTCTGCTCGCGGAGGTGCAGCGGATGGCGGTCGAGCGCAGGCTGCGTCTGTTCCGGGGAGGTGCGGATCCCGACGGCCAGTTCGTTCCGCTCGGGCCGCTGCTGGACGGCCTGTCGACGGGCTCGGGTTCCTTGTTCGACGCGGACAGGCTGCGGAGTCTGGCCGCCGCCCCCGAGCAGCGGTTCTGGATGTTGCAGGAGTTGCAGGACCGGCTGGAGCAGGTGGCGCTGGACACGCCCTTGGTGATCACGATGGACGACGTCCAGTGGCTGGACGACGTGACCCTGCTGGCGCTGCGGACCTTGTCGGTCCGGTTGTCGGCCCACGCGATCCTGTGGGTGGTGAGCGTACGCAGCACCGTGGTGGCGCCGGGCGTCCGTACGATGATCGACCACCTGGAGAGCATCGGGGGGCACCGGCTCCCGCTCGGTCCGCTGGCGGACACCGCGGTCACGGGGATCGCGGAGGACGTGCTGGGAGCCGTGCCCGACGAGGCCACCCTGGGCGTGGTGCGGCGGGCCGAGGGCGTGCCCCTGCTGGTGGTGGAGCTGTTGCGCGGCTTGCGCGAGGAGCGGGCCGTCACGGTCACGGACGGCGTGGCGGTGCTGACGGGGCCGGCCCTGCCGACGGGTTTCCAGGGTTCGGTGCGCCGCCATCTCGACCAGGTCTCCCCGCAGGCCAGGGAGGTCGTGCGGGCCGCCGCCGCGGTGGGCCGTACGGTCACCGTCGGTCTTCTCGCCGAGTTGCTCGGCACGCCGGCCGCGGCACTGATCGAGCCGGTTCAGGAGGCTGTGGACGCGTCGCTGTTCGTCGAGGAGGGCGAGCGTCTGCTGTTCCGTCACGACTTGTTCCGCGAAGCCGTGGAAGGCAGCCTTCCGGTGGCGGTGCGCAAAGCGGTGCGGCGGCACGCGGCCGACGTCCTGCTGCGGCGTGGCGCGCCGGTGACCGAGGTGGCCGCCCTGCTCGCGGACAGTGCCGGGGCGGGCGACCGGGTGGCCGTGGAGCTGCTGCGGCAGGCCGCCGCGGAGTTGTCGGCGTCCGCTCCGTCGTCGGCCCTGGCGCTCAGCCGGCGGGCCCTGGAGCTCACGGACGGAGGGGCCGCGGAGCGTCCTGTGATCATCGCGGAGACGGTGCTGCTGTTCTGGCAGGCCGGGCAGGCGGCCGAGGGGCGGGCGCTCGCCGCCGCCGCGCTGCCGGGAACGATGGCGCCGGAGGCCGAGGCGCAGGTCCGTCTGGGGCTGGCCCGGGTGTCGAGTCAGTACGACTTCACGGAAGCCGTCCGGCAGGCGCGTACCGGAGCCGCCCTGGCCGGTGCGGCACCCGCGTTGCGGGCCCAGTTGCTGGCCCTGGAGTGTCTGAACCTCTCGATGGCCGGGGACTTCCGGGCGACCGCCGACGCGGTGGCCGAGGCGCTGGACGCCGCCGCCGACGCGGGGGACGGGGCCGCCCGGGCGACCGCGGTCGCGGTCGATTCGGTGGTGTGGTTCTACCGGATGGACTGGGACCGGGCCTTCGCCCTCGCCGAGGACGCGGCTCGTCTGGCCGCCGACGTGGGTATCGCGCACTCCCTGTGGGTGCCGGAGGCCCTGTGGAAGGCGTTCCTGCTGAACGCGGCGGCACGCGTGGAGGAGGCGCTGGAGGAGTCCGCGTCCGGCGTCCGCGAGACCCGGCGGCAGGGCCAGGCCGCGGCGATGAGCCTGTGGCTGAGCAACCGGTGCCGGGTGCTGCTGGACGCCGGCCGGCTGGAGGACGCGCGGGCGGAAGCGGAGGCGGCGGCGGCCATGGTCCAGGACCTCGGCCTGGGCAACTTCGCCGACGCGACCGTCCTCTACACGCTGCTGCGCGTCGCCGTGCACACCGACGACCGCGAGGCGGTGCGGACCTACGCCGCCGATGTGCGCGACCGCATGATCGCCGATCCGGCGCTCCTGGTGCGCAATGTGGGGTCCTGGCTGCTGGCGCTGGTCGCGGACTACGAGGGCCGTCCCGATCGGGCCATGGAGGTCCTGTCCGAGGCGGTCGGCACGTTCGGCCTGGTGGGTCCCTCGCTGGCGAGTCCGGACGATCCCGCCGACACCGTCGTCTTCGTCCGTCTGGCGCTGCGGGCGGGGGCGACCGGGCGCGCCGCCGAAGCGGTGGCGGCGGCCGAGCTGCGGGCGGAGCGCAATCCCCGCTTCCCGGTCCTGGCGGCCGTCGCCGCGCACGCCCGCGGGCTGCTCGACAACGACCTGGCGGTCCTGCTGCGCGCCGTCGAGTTGTACGAGGGCGTTCCCCGGCTGCTGCCCCGGGCGTCCGCGCTCGAAGACGCGGGCCGCAAGCTCGCCTCGCGGCGCGCCGCCGAGGCCGTCCCGCACCTGGACGCCGCGCTCAACCTCTACACGCAGGCGGGCGCCGAGCGGGATGCCGCGCGCGTCCGCCGCCGGCTGCGTGCCGTGGGCGCCCCCCGGCGCCGTACGTCGTCGCGGCGGCTCGCCGCCGCCTGGCCCGAGCTGACCGCCTCGGAGGTGGCGGTGGTCCGGCTGGTGGCCCAGGGGCTGACGAACGGCCGGACCGCCGAGCACCTGGGCATCTCCCCGCACACGGTCAGCTCGCACCTGCGGCACGCGTTCACCAAGCTGGACATCACCTCGCGGGTCGAACTCGCCCGGCTCGCCGCCGAGCGGGAACACGCGCAGTAGTCGCTCCGCATCCCACGACCGCTTCCGCGATCGGCGCGGATCGTGGGACGCGCGCGGTAGGCGCCGGTTGTCAAGCTCGTCTGGAGAGAAAGCGAGACGACTTCATGGCTTTGCCTCCGACCGTCCAGGACGCGTGCGACGACACGGACAGCTTCTACACCACTGACGCGCTGCCGCCCGGTGCGGACAGGCAGGGCTACTGGCGCGACGCCTGGTCCCGGACCTTCGGGACCGTCAGCCTCTCCCTCCCGCACGACGCGTACTCGGGCACCATCCACACCAGACCGCTCGGCCCCCTGCGGAGCGTCGCCGTGACCGGCGACCGCCTGTCCGTGCGGCGCGGCCCCCAGCACATCGCCACCGGGCCGGAGAGCGCGCACGTGGTGGTCAACGTCCTGGTGACAGGCGTCGCCCGGATCGAGCAGGACGGCCGGGACACCCGCCTGGGACCGGGGGAGGTCGTGGTCTACGACACGGCGCGCCCCCTCCGCCTGGACATCCCGGAGTCGTTCCAGGCGCATTCCCTCGTCCTGCGCCGACGCGACCTGGGCCTGAGCGCGCGACAGACAGCCGACATCACCGCCACCCCGCTCGGCCCCGGCACACCGGTGGGCACCTTGATGTCGCCGTTCATCACCAGGCTCGTCGACAAGGCGGGCACCCTTCCCTCGCGCACCCGTGAGCTGGTGGCCCACACCACGCTGAACCTGCTCGCCACGCTGGTCGACGAACGGATCGGCAGCGCGCGCGGCGGACCTCGGGCCGGGGGCAGCCGCGCCCTGCTGGAACGCGTCCGGACGTTCATCGACGAGCACCTCACCGATCCCGCGCTCTCCCCCGTGATGATCGCCCGCGCCCATCACATCTCGCCGCGCTATCTGCACAAGCTCTTCGAAGGGGAGAGCACCACCGTGAGCGGCTTCGTCCGGCAGCGCCGGCTGGAGGAGAGCCGCCGCGACATGGCCCGCCACGCCGACCGGACGATCGCCGCCGTGGCACATCAGTACGGTTTCGCCAGCGCCTCCCACTTCAGCAGAGCGTTCCGCGCGCAGTACGGCGTCTCCGCCACCGAGTGGCGCACCGCCCAGCAGTCGTGACTCGACCGACCGGACCGGCAGCACCATCCCCCCGCCCATGCCAAGGAATGACGTGGTCACGACTCCCACCGCCCTTCTTCTCCATGGGGCCTTCACCGACGCGAGCGTCTGGCTGCGCGTCACCGCACGGTTGCGCCACCACGCCGTCCCGGTGACAGCTCCCGCCAACCCCCTCGGGGGCCTGGCGGCCGATGCCGCGTACATCTCCTGCGTCGCCTCGCGGATCGCCGGCCCCGTCGTGCTCGTCGGTCACGCGTACGGCGGCACGGTCATCTCCGCCGCCGGCACGGCGCCGAACGTCGTCGGACTGGTCTCCATCGCGGCGTACGCCCTGGCGGAAGGCGAAAGCGTGCGCGACCTGGAGCGACGCTTCCCCTCCCCCACCGTGGCCGGCCGCCTCGGAGAGACGGCGCACCCGCTCGGCACGGGGCACCACCCCTTCGCCGAACTCGCCCGCGCCGAGGCCGCACCGGCCGCGGCGTGGCGGACCCGGCCGTCCTGGATGCTGCTGGCCGGCGCCGACCCGGCCAGCAGCCCCGAAGCCGTGCGCTTCTGCGCCAGGCGGGCCGAGGCGACCCTTCTCGAAATCGGCGACGCCGCACACGCCGTTCCCCTGTCGCACCCGGCGGACGTCGCCGAACTGATCCGTGACGCGGTACGGGCGACGACCTGAAGCACACCCGGGGCGCACGCACCCGGTGGCCCCTGAGCGTTGCCCGGTCGGTCCCCTGGCAGCGGACGATCATTGGTACGGTCCCGGCATGGCTACCGTAGAGCGATCAGTGAGCGGCCCGGTTACCGCGGCCGACGTCGAACGCGCCGTCCGCTCGGCGCTCGCCACTCTGCGCGCGGCCGAGGCGCTGGACTGGAGTGTGACGGCCGGTTCCCTGGAGTGGGACTGCTGGGAGACCGTCGAGCACCTCGCCGACGACCTGTTCTCCTACGCCGTCCAACTCGGCCCGGCGAACCCGCCGCTGGACACCCATGTGCCCTTCGCGTGGAGCCGGAGGAGGCCGGGCGGCCCGGCGAACGCCGTCTTCGCGGACCGGGAGGCCGGTACGGCGGGTCTGCTGCACGTGCTGGACGCCAGTGGCGCCTTGCTGACCGCGATCGTCCGCACCGCACCGCCCACGGTGCGGGCACACCACGTCTTCGGTGCCTCCGACCCCGAAGGCTTCGCCGCGATGGGCGTCGTCGAGACCCTGGTGCACACCCACGACGTCGCCGAGGGTCTGGGGCTGGAGTGGACACCGCCCGCCGACCTGTGCGACCGCGTGCTGGCCCGGCTCTTCCCCGACGCCCCGGCCGATACCGACCGGTGGCGGACCCTCCTCTGGGCGACCGGTCGCTCAGAGCTTCCCGGCCGGCCGCGCCTGACCACGTGGCGCTGGTACGGCACACCCCGCGTCGAGGCTCGGTAGTGCGGTGGCGTCCCGCTTCCGGGGGCGTCAGGGCAGGGTCAGGACGCGGGGGCCCTGGTCGGTGATGGCGACGGTGTGCTCGAAGTGGGCGGCCCTGCTGCCGTCGGTGGTGCGCAGGGTCCAGCCGTCGGTGTCGGTGCGGTAGGTGTCGTGCCCGCCGGCCATGAGCATGGGTTCGATGGCGAGGACCAGTCCGTGGCGCAGGGGGAAGCCGCGGCCGGGGCGACCGCGGTTGGGGACGTGGGGGTCCTCGTGCATGCGGCGGCCGATGCCGTGGCCGCCGAAGTCGGCGGGCATGCCGCAGCCGGCCTTGCGGGCGACGGTGTCGATGGCGTGCGAGATGTCGCCGATGCGACCGCCCACCTGGGCCGCGGCGATGCCGGCGTCGAGGGCTTCCTGGGTGGCGTCGATCAGGTCGAGGTCGCCGGGGCGCGGCGTTCCGACGGTGAAGCTGATGGCCGCGTCGCCCGTCCAGCCGTCGAGTTCGGCGCCGCAGTCGATGCTCACCAGGTCGCCGTCGCGCAGCCGGTAGCCGTTGGGGATGCCGTGCGACACGGCGTCGTTGACGGACGTGCAGATCACGGCCGGGAACGCGACCGGGGCGAAGGACGGCCGGTATCCGAGGAACGGGGAGCCGGCTCCGGCGTCGGCCAGAACCGCCCGGGCCGCTTCGTCCAGTTCTCCCAGGGACACCCCCACGTCGGCCGCCTCCCGGACCGCGGCCAGGGCACGGGCCACCACACGCCCGGCTTCCCGCATCACGTCCAGTGCGGCATCGGTCTTGATCTCCACCATGTGTTCGTCTCCCCGGAGCACATCGACCCAATACTTATACCGGTATTTGTATCACGGTCAGGGGGCGGCTCCTCATCGCCGTGACAGGGTGGCGGCGATGAGTTCCCGCCGGCCCCGGAGTCGTGGACAGGAGGACCACCCGAGCGGAAGGCCACCGATGAACACGCTGCGCGAGACCCTGCACCGGTACGTCGACGAGGGGACGGTGCCGGGCGCCGTCGGCCTGGTCTCCCACGGGGACGCCGTCGAGGTGGTGACCGCCGGCTCGCTGGACACCGGCGGCACGGCACCGATGGCGCGGGACTCGCTCTTCCGTATCGCGTCCCTCACCAAGCCCGTCACAGCGGCGGCGGTACTGATGCTCGTGGAGGAGGGGCGGCTCGCCCTGGACGCGCCGGTCGAGCGGTGGCTGCCGGAGCTGGCGAAGCCGAACGTGGTGCGCACCCCTGACGCCCCGGTCGAGGACGTCGTCCCGGCGGCCCGCCCGATCACGGTCGAGGACCTCCTCAGCTCCCGCACCGGCTGGGGGTTCCCCGACGACTTCTCCCTCCCGGCGGTGCGGGCCCTGTTCACGGTGCAGAAGGACGGCCGCGCCCTTCAGGACTGGCCGGACGCGGACACCTGGCTGGCTCTCCTCGCGCGGGTGCCGATGCTGCACCACCCGGGAGACGCCTGGCTGTACGGAACCTCCTCCGACCTCCAGGGCATCCTGGTCGCCCGCGCGTCGGGCCGTACGCTCCCCGACTTCCTCGCGGAACGCGTCTTCGAGCCGCTGGGCATGAAGGACACGGCCTTCGAGGTCCCGGAGGCGAAGCGGCACCGCTTCACCTCGTCCTACACCCCGTCCCCGGACGGAACCCCGGAACCGGCGGACACCCCCGACGGGCTGTGGAGCCGCCGCCCGCGCTTCCACTCGGGCGGCGGGGGTCTCGTCTCCACGGCCGACGACTGGCTGGCCTTCGCCCGCATGCTGCTGAACGGAGGTGAGGCGGGCGGCCGGCGCCTCCTGACCCGCACCTCGGTCGGCCGCATGACCACCAACCACCTCACGGCGGAGCAGCGCGCCCGCGCCACACTCTTCCTGGAGGGCCAGGGCTGGGGCTACGGCGGCCAGGTCGACGTCACCCCGGCCGACCCCTGGAACGTCCCCGGCCGCTACGGCTGGGTGGGCGGCACGGGCACGACGGCGCACATCGTCCCGGCCACGGGCACGGTCGCGATCCTCCTGACGCAGGTGGCGATGGAGAACCCGACGCCGACGCCGCTGATGCGGGACTTCTGGAGGAGCGTGGCCGGAGGATCGTCAACGCCTCGGCCCGGAGGTCTCCTTGGCGAACAGGCGGCTCAGCCGGAGTGACGGCTCCTGGGGGGCCGGCCGCGACGAACCGCCGCGCCGATTCGCCATGCCGATTCGCCATGCCGAGTCACCGCGCCGAGTCACCGTGCCGATTCACCGCTCTGCCCGGTGCCTTCCCCTGCACCGAGCGCTGCGCCGCCGAGCTGACCGCCGGGGCCGTCCAGGACCGCTTCGGCCTGGCCATCGGCCTGATGATCGACGGGCTGCCGGTCGCACCGCGGGGCGCGTGACCAGGCCGGGGCCCCGGGTGGCGCGTCCGGCACGGGAGGTGGGGCGGGCGGCCGGGGGCGATGATGCTGACGGGGGCTTCAGGGCCCCATCAGGTCTCTGTCAGGTGTCCCGAGGAGAGAAGGGAGATCCGCCATGGCCGCACCCGGCCCCGCGACTCACCCCACGGCCGAGCTCGACGCCCGCTACAGCTCCGCGACCAACCCCCGCCCGGGTGCCGCGGACGTCACCGCCACCGAGTGGGCCGAGGCCCGGCGGAAGCTGGAGGCCGCCGAGATCTTCTGGGTCTCCACGGTGCGGCCCGACGGCCGGCTGCACGTCACCCCCGTCATCGCCACCTGGCACGACGGGCTGCTGTACTTCGCCACCGGTCCCGGGGAGCAGAAGGCGAGGAACCTCGCCCACGACGCGCACTGCGCGCTGACCACCGGGGGGAACTCCCTCACCCAGGGGCTCGACCTGGTCGTCGAGGGCACGGCGAAGCCCGTCACCGACCCGGCGGCCCTGGAGAAGGTGATCACGGCGTACGAGGCGAAGTACGGGCCGCACATCACCTCGCCCGAGGGCCCCTTCCACGGCATCGGCGACGCGTTCCGCAGGGGGGACGCGGTGGTGTTCGCGCTGACCCCGGCCACGGCGTACGGCTTCGGCAGGAACGACGGGGTCTACTCGCACACGCGGTGGACGTTCTGAGCGACGGCGGGGACCGGCCGGCGCCGAGAACGGTCCGCTCCGGTGGACCGGGCCACCCTGTCCCGGACCCGGCACCGGTCACTTCCGGGTGCGGTCCAGGAAGTCGTGCCCGCCGCGTCCTGCTCGCCGAACAGCGCCGTCGGCGTCGGACCCTCCCCCGGCCGCGCGTCCGTGGGGCCGCCTGCTCGACGTGACCGTCGGCTGCGGCTACCGCCCCTGGCCGGCCGGCGTCCGGCTCCTCGCGCTGAGCCCGGTGGGCACGTGGTCCTTCGGCACCCGCTCACCCGTCCCGGTCGGGCAAGGCGAAGGCGCCCCGTTCCGGCCCCTGGTCCACACGCTCGTCCTGGGGGGCTTGCGGCAAGGTCCGGGGGATGGCACAGAATCGTCGGCCGTGGCCGGAACCCAGGCCGCGATCCGGGGGATGGGGATGGGGGATGCGCGAAGTGCGCGTGTTGTCGTCGACGAGAGACCTCACCCGACGTGCGTCAGTCGGCCCGTGTCACCCGGCACACGTCACTCGACCTGTAAGGACATGCATGCGCAAGCTCACCTACTTCGTCGCCGGCACCATCGACGGTTTCATCGCGGGCCCCGACGGCGACTACGACTTCTTCTCCCCGTACCTCACCGAGGACTACCTCCCGCACCTCACGGTCGACTTCCCGGAGACCCTGCCCACTCCGGCGCGCGCGGCCCTCGGCGTCGCGGACGCCCCCAACACGCACTTCGACACCGTCGTCATGGGCCGCGGCACCTACGAGCCGGGCCTCGCCGCGGGCCTCACCAGCCCCTACGCCCATCTGCGGCAGATCGTCGTCTCCCGCTCGCTGGGGGTCAGCCCCGACGCGTCCGTCGAGGTCACCACCGAGGACCCGGTCGCGCTGGTCCGCCGGCTCAAGCAGGAGGAGGGTCTGGGCGTCTGGCTCTGCGGCGGCGGCGACCTGGCAGGTCAACTGCTCCCCGAGATCGACGAGTTGATCGTCAAGCAGTACCCGGTCGTGGCCGGATCCGGAATCCCCCTCTTCCGCGCCGAGTTCTCGCCGCGCGCCTTCAAGCTCACCGGCAGCCGCGTGTTCGACAACGGGACCATCGCCCTCACCTACACGAAGGCGTCCGCCTAGAAGGCCACTCGGCGCGACGGGGCGCGACCGGGCACGGCCAGACACAGCCGTGCCTGGCCGTGCCCGGTCGGGAAAATCACGTGCCGCGTCGCGCCCCGCCGTCGATAATCCCCGGATGGCCACCATGAACGCCGACACGGCCGAAGGCGGCCCGTCCCCCCGGTTCTCCCTGACCGCGCTCGCCGGACGTGGCTTCGGTGCGGTCCCGCCGACGGCGCTGGTCATGCTCGGCATCGTCAGCGTGCAGGTGGGCTCGGCACTGGCCAAGCACCTGTTCAGCGCGGTGGGCAGCTTCGGGACGGTCGCGCTGCGGCTGTTCTTCGCGGCGGCGGTGCTGGTGGTGGTGTGGCGGCCGTCGCCGCGTATGCGCCGTCGCGCGTGGGCGGTCGTGGTCGGCTACGGCGTGGTCCTCGGCCTGATGAACCTGTGTTTCTACCTGGCCCTGTCCCGGATTCCGCTGGGGATCGCGGTGACCACCGAGTTCCTCGGGCCGCTGGTGGTGGCGCTGGCCGGGTCGCGCAGATGGCTGGATGCGTTCTGGGCCCTGCTCGCGGCAGGCGGTGTGGTCCTGCTGATGGAGGGACGCGGCGACCTCGACCTCGTCGGGTTGCTGTTCGCCCTCGCCGCGGGAACGTGCTGGGGGCTGTACATCCTGGTCGGCGCGGCACTGGGCCGCCACACCACGGAGGGCGACGGCCTGGCCCTGGGCATGGCCGTCGCGGCGCTGGTGGCTGTGCCGTTCGGCGTGGCCGACAGCGGAACGGCGCTCATCCAGCCGTGGGTCCTGCTCGCGGGGCTCGGCGTGGCACTGTTGTCGTCCGTGATCCCGTACTCACTGGATCTGGAAGCACTGCGCAGGATCCCACCGCGCGTGTTCGGCATCCTGATGAGCCTCGAACCGGCGATGGCGGCCCTCATCGGCCTCGTCGTGCTGCACGAGTCGCTGCACTGGTCGCAGTGGCTGGCGGTGCTGTGCGTGGTGGCCGCGTCGGCGGGCGCTACCCGCGGCACCCGCCCGGACGACACGGCCTCGTAGGCCGGGCCAAGAGTTGAGGGGTTCAGTCAAGAGCTGAGGTGTTCATCGGTCGCTGGGCGTAGGTCCTGCGCCTCAGGCGCGCGTCGTGCCCGCTTGGCTAGGGTCGGCGCTCATGGAGACCACGGGAATCGTCCGCCGCCGGACGGCGGAACGTATGCGCGACACTCTGGAGCGGCTCGTCACCGAGCGGGACGTGTGGGTGTCGACGGCCCACCCCGATCACGGGCCGCACCAGGTGCCGCTGTGGTTCTCGTGGGACGGGCGAGCGGTGTGGATGTGCACCAGCGCCACTTCCGTGACGGTGCGGAACATCCGCGAAGAGCCGCGCGTGCGCCTGTCGCTCCCGGACACCTCCGACGTGGTGCTCCTCCAGGGCGAGGCGGAGAGCTTCCCGGACCAGGAGGTGCCCGGAGACGCGGCGGATGCGTTCGCCGACAAGTTCGGGTGGGACCCACGTGTGGAAGAGGGCTCCTTCGTGTACGTGCGCGTGGTCCCGAAGACTGTGCGCGCCTGGCGCGGTGAGCCGGAACTACGCGGTCGAGTCATCATGCGCGACGGGATGTGGCTGGAGCACCAGGAGCTGTCCTGGCAATCATGAGCGGGAGTCGACGCGTTCGTCCGACAAATTCGCTATCGGGCGGCCGGAGCGCCGTGATACACAACCGCCGTGCAAAACATCTTGGAGTTCCCCGAGGTCCTGCGGCTGATCGAAGACCGCTCGGCCGCGTTCCGCGCTGCGATCGCGTCCGCCCCCGACCTTGACGTCCAGGTCCCGACCTGCCCGGACTGGACCCTGCGCGAACTGGCGCAGCACCTCGGCGACGGCCGCCGCCGCCAGGCCGCCATCGTCGCGGCGGGCCCGGGCGCCGAGCCCCCGGCGAGGACGAGCCCGAAGGGCGCCCCGACCGCGCCCCGCGACCGCGAAGCCCTGGACGCGTGGCTCGCCGAGTCGACCGAGCTCATGCTGGACGCGATGCGCGAGGCCGGACCGGACCGCGGCTGCTGGACCTGGTGGGGCCGCTCGCAGGCCCCGGAGACCAGCGGAGCCGTGGCCCGGCACCAGATCCAGGAGATCGCCGTCCACACCTACGACGCCCAGCTCACCCAGGGCGCCGCACAGCCGCTGCCGACGGACGTCGCGGTCGAGGGCGTCGACGAGTTCCTGACGACCGTGTCGGCGACGACCGTCCCCTGGCCGTACAAGCCGGCGACCATCGACCTGCACGCGACCGAGGGCCGCTCCTGGCGCCTGACCCTCAACGCCGACGGCGTCCGCTGCGACGACCTCGCCGCCGACGCGGAGCCGGGCGACATGGCGATGCGAGGCGCAGCGAGCGAACTGGTCCTCTACTTCTACGAGCGCGTCCCGCTCGACGGCCTGGAGACCACCGGCGACACCGAGCCGATGGAGCAGCTCGCAGACTGGGACCCGAACGCGTAAAGCGCGCACACTTGTGACGCATCCGTCGGTGGTGCGCGCGCTCTCGCGGGCGCCACTGGGCCCGGTCAGCGCGCCGACCGCACCCGGTTCGAGGCTGTCATGGCGCGGATCCGGGTGCCCGCCTGGACGCCTGGACCCCGGGCGCGGGGAGCGGTACGAAAAGGGGTGTGGGGGGATCGCGCGGGCGGCAGACTTGCCGCATGATCACACCGGATCCCAAAGCAGACCTTCATACCTACCTTCAGTCCGCCCGTGATGCCCTGCTGTGGAAGCTCGAAGGGCTCTCGGAGTACGACATCCGCCGCCCGCTGACGCCCACCGGCACCAACCTCCTCGGCCTGGTGAAACACGCGGCCGGCGTGGAGTTGGGATATCTCGGCGACGTTTTCGGACGGCCGTCCGGCGAGCCGCTGCCCTGGCTCGACGAAGGTGCCGAAACCAACGCGGACATGTGGGCCACCGCCGACGAGTCACGGGAGTTCGTCGTGGAGTTGTACCGCCGTGCGTGGCGGCACGCCGACGCGACGGTGGAGGCGCTGGCGCTGGACACGGTCGGCAGGGTGCCGTGGTGGCCCGACGGCAAGGACGAGGTGACGTTGCACCACGCCGTGGTACGCGTGATCGCCGATACACACCGGCACGCCGGGCACGCCGACATCGTCCGCGAACTCCTGGACGGCGCCGTGGGGATGAGCAAGGGCAACGACGCCGTGGCGCCCGGCGATTCGGCGTGGTGGGAGACCTATCGAAGCCGGCTGGAGCGCGCGGCCCGGGAAGCCGACCGAGGCGCCTGACCCGCGCCGGTCGCGCACATCCGCACGCCCCGCTTCGGCAGGCGACAGGCGGCACGCGGCAGGCGGTGACATGGCGGGGTGTGTCGGTGGGGAGCACCGGCGTGGAGTGACGACCGGCGGCGGGCCCCCGGTGGCGGGCCCCCGGTGGCGGTGCGACCGGTGGCGGTGCGACCGGAGGCACGGGCCGTCTCCGCGCCGGTCGGGATTCAGCCCTTCGGGGCATGTGTCCGTCGTACGGCCGACACGCTCGTACACCCATTCGGCGGTGTCGCCCGGGGGCGTTCCGGTGTCGTCCGGCGGGTGGGGTCCGGCCCGCTGTGAGGCGGCTCCCGTGCCGTCGCGGCCGGTTCCCGGGGCCGGTCTCCGGGACCTCCTCCGGGTGCGGGGGCGCCCCTGTCGCCCATACGGTCGGATGCACGGACCAGCAGGCCCCAGAGGCCGCCGGGCGGTCGACGGAGGCCCGTTCGATGGCGGAGGGCACTGCGAAGGCTGCCGGGCCAGTCAGGGAGACAGGCATGAGTCGAGCCAAGCGCAGGCCCCCCACCATCGCCGGAGAGCAGGCGGCAGTGACGCAGGGCGGCGGAGCCCGCAGCTCCCCGGAGAACGGCTCCACCGCACCTCCCCACCCCACGGAACGGCCGGTTCCGGTGAAGGAACCGGAGGAGTTGGAGGAGTTGGAGGAGTCGAGGGAATCGGAGGAGTCCGGTGTTGCCGAGGGCGCCGGGCCCGCAGCCGCGTCCGGCGCGGCTGCCGCCTCCGGGCCCCGGACGATACGGATGCGCATAGCCGAGGGCGATCCCTGGTCGGTGATGGTGACGAGCTTCCTGCTCCTCGCGGGGGTCGGCATCCTGGCGTTCGCCACCACGGTCGTCCTCTGGATCCTGATGGAGGCCATGGCGCCGGACGTCCTGCCGGACCTGGGCACCGTCGTGGCCATCGCGATCGGCGTCGTCACCGTGGAAGTCGTCCTGGGCACCGGCCTGGCGACGCTGGGGACCTTCCTCTACAACCTGTCGTCGCTGTACAGCGGGGGCGTCGAGGTGTCCGTGACCGACGATCTGGACCTGCCCCCGGCCGCTGCCCAGGTCCTGCCGGCCATGGCAAGGGCCCGGGCCCGTGTGCGCCGCTGCCTGCGCGGGCGCACCCCCTGGCCGCGGTCGTGGTCGGGGTGACGTGCGCGGGCCGAACGTCCGCCTGGCAACGACGACCGGGTACGACGTGAGCCGCGTACGTCCTGGCCTCCTCAGCGGCTGATCCGGCGCGCAACCGCCACCCCGGCGGGCTTGTCCGGGTCGCGCACGGCGTAGACGCCGTTGATCTTCCCGTCGGCGATCTCGCCCAGGAAGGCGGCTTCCGGGCGGTCGCCGCCGTGGACCACCGTCGCGAGCGCGTTGGTGCGGTTGACCACCTTGATCCGCGGGCCTGCCGACCGTCCCCCGCGGAAGCTCCGCATGAGGACCGCGGCCCCCTTCTCCGCCCCCACCACCGGCCGCCGCCCCACGACGGTCCCGCCGCCCCGCGACGGTCCCGCCGCCTCCGCGGTCCAGGTGACTCCGGTGCGAGCAGCGAGAGCAGCCCTTCCCAGTCACCAGTCACCGGTCACCGGTCACCGGTCACCGCCGCGGTCACGAACTGCTCGGTGATCCGTCACCACGGGCTTGCCCACCGCCGCGCCGCCCAGGTCATGCCCTCAACACACCGCCATCCGCCGGGATGTGTCACGACGTGGGGCATGACGCACGACACAACCTCCGGCAAGGCGGCCGAGCAGTCCGGACGTGCGGGTGCGCACACCGTGCACTCCAGGTCACAGAGTTGTGCACGGACAAGTCATTCGGGGCGAATCAGCGCCATAGCGTCGAGGGACCAGGCCCGCCGAGTCCGAGGACATCCCTTGACATCAGTGCAACACTCCGCGACACCCACCCA
>NZ_KQ948393.1:0-14438 GCF_001514055.1 Streptomyces corchorusii
CCTAGGGCGCGAGCAGGCGCGATCGGTACAGATGAGGCGGGCGGGCGACGAAGGCGGACCCCCACTGTTGAACGGTGTGCCATTGTGAGTTGCGGTCTCACGTGTCATGCTCTTGCTGACTGGCACTCAGGGACGCGATGCACGTCCCGTCCGGTCGGCATTCCGGTACGCGTCGACTCCAAGCACATGCAGCGAAGGTGAGTACTTGCAGTGATAGCCCACCGCATCAAGAAGGCAGCCGCTTCCATCGGTGTCGTCACCGCCGTGACCCTGGGGGTCGCCTTGGGGACCGCGGGCGCCGCACACGCCGACACCCGTATGTCGTCGTACAGCAGCCAGGGGGAATGCCAGAGCGTCGCCAACTGGTACAACGCCAACGTGAGCGGTTACTTCTACTGCAACAGGGACGTGCAGGGAGTCTGGTGGCTCTGGGCCGGGAAGTAGGGTAGTCGGACCGTCGGCAGTCGGGCCCGACCCCTCGGTGAGCAGTGGAAGCAACTCCGCGCACGACTCCTGAGCCGGCCAGGGCCGTCAGCCATTCATCTCCGCCCGGTGGAACGCCGGGCGGAGATCGGTCTGTCCATGTCGGGTAGCCACCGCGACTCCCTGCCGCGGCTGTGACTTTGCAGGCTGTCTTCCCGTCGGATGGTCCGCGAACTCGCTGCTCGCAGACGATGCCGGGCCTTGCCGCGGACTCCGCGGCCACCAGCCGCGTCGGACCGGGGAGTCCCCGGCGTCGGCACCTTGCGCTCTACTCAAGGGCCACACTCATACTTTTCACAACATGTGATGATCTCTGGGAGGCACTGTCGGCGGGCGCCACCCTGCACGTCGCACCCGAGGACGCCCGTGGCTCGACGGCAGAACTGTTCCAGTGGTGGCAGGAGTCGAGCCTCACCCACTATCTGCTGCCCACCCCGCTCGCCGAACTGGCTTCACCCAGCCGTGGCCGGCTCACCTGGCCCTGCGCCACATCCTCGTGGGCGGTGACCGGATGCTGACGCGGCCCCCGCGCAGTGCGCGGGGGCCGTGCACAACGTGTACGGCCCGGCCGAAGCCACCGTGCTCACCACCCCCCACGTGTGCGACCCGAGAGCGACGACCCGGCCGCCGCCGTGCCGATCGGACAGCCCCCTGACCGGTTACACGGTCTTCATCAACCACCAGGACGGCCGGATCGTGCCCAGAGGGCAGGCCGGCGAGGTCCGCATCGGCGGTGCGGGACTGGCACTCGGTTACGTGGACCCGCGGCGAACCACCGAACGGTTCGTGCCGGCCCCCGCCGGTCGGCCGTATGCGGAGCGCGTCTACCGGACTGGTGACAAAGCGGTGATGCGCCCCGACGGACTCCTGGAATTCCTCGGGCCCCTGGACGAGCAGGTGAAGATCAGCGGCGCGCGCGCCGAACCCGCCGAGGTCGAGGCCGCTCTGGAAACGCATCACTCGGTGCGGCGCGCCGTCGTGGTCCCGTTCCAGGCCGCCGGCGGCGGTCTTCGCCTCGCCGCCTTCCTCTTGCTCGTCGCGGGTGCGCGGGCCGACGAGAACGCCGTGCTAGCCACCGTTCGCGCCCGGGTACTGAAACAGGCGGTGCCCGCCGTGGTGCGCTTCGTCGACACACTGCCGCTCAACTCCAACGGCAAGGTCGACCGCGCGCTGCTCGCCCGCCAGGCCGCTGCCAAGACGTCCGTCACCGAGGTGGCGCGGAGCCGACAGCTCTCGCAGGCCGAGGACACCGAGGCGTTCCTCCTTGCGGCCTGCCGCCGACTGCTCGACCAGCCCCACCTCACCCCGGCCGACAACCTCACCGAATCGGGCGGGACCTTACTGGCTGTCGCACGCCTGGTCGCGCTGCTCAAGAGCACCTACCCGATCCGGATCAGGGCCGCGGAGGTCATGTGCCAGCCCGACCTGGCGGCCCTCGCCGCGCTGGTCGCCACACGCCGGGCGGAGCCTGCACCCAGCTGAGCTCTCCCTTTGGCAAGGCCACACGCAATGCTCCCGGACGAGGCCGATTTCTCGGCACCGGGTCCGCTCGATGCGGTCGAGGAGGATACGGATCACGCAACATGGGTGCGGGGGTGCTCACCGAACTAGCGGCTGCCGGCGGTCTGGGAGCGCAAGGTTTCACGCAGAACGGCCGATGCCCTGTCACAGATCTCGTTCGACCCTGGTCAAACAGGTAGCGCGCAGCGCTCCACTTCCACATCGCAGATTTGTGCGACACATCAAAAGGGTTGATCATGAAGGTGGTCGTCATCGGCGGAACCGGGCTCATCGGCAGCAAGGTGGTCGCCAAGTTGCAGGAACACGGTCATGAGGCCGTGCCCGCCTCTCCCAACAGCGGTGTCAACACGCTCACCGGCGAAGGCCTGGACGAGGCCCTCCAGGGTGCCCAGGTCGTCGTCGACGTCTCGAACTCCCCGTCCTTCGCGGACGACGACGTGATGGAGTTCTTCCGTACCTCGACGTCCAACGTCCTCAAGGCGGAGAAGGCCGCAGGCGTCGGCCACCACGTCGCCCTGTCCGTGGTCGGTACGGACCGTCTGCAGGGCAGCGGCTATTTCCGCGCCAAGCAGGTACAGGAGGATCTGATCAAGGACGGGGGCATCCCCTACTCGATCGTCCACGCGACGCAGTTCTTCGAGTTCGCCAAGGGTCTCGCCGACCAGGCGACCGACGGTGACACGGTGACCCTCCTCCCCGTAAAGATCCAGCCGGTCTTCTCCGACGATGTCGCCACGGCGGTCGGCCGCACCGCCGTCGGTGAGCCCCTCAACGCCATCACCGAGGTGGCCGGTCCCGACGTCTTCGAACTGCCCGAGCTGATCCGCAAGGAGCTTGCCGCGAAGCAGGACACGCGTAAGGTCGTTGCGGACCCGAACGGCACCTACTGGGGTGCGAAGATCCAGGACGACACCCTGCTCCCGGGCCCGGACGCGCACATCGGCGAAGTCCACTTCGACGAGTGGCTCGCACAGCAGAAGTAACGGGCGCGAACGGTCCTGGCGAGGAGCGGACGAGCCCACGCCACGATCACATCGGCGTACGCCGGCGCGCCGTTGGGGCGATCGGATGTGACGGCCCACTGGTCGGTAGGCCCGGTGTGCGACGAGGCCCCTGATCGTCCGGCTGGTGTCTCACTCCCCAAACAGCCGACGTCAGGAGCCTCGCCGGTCCCGCCTCGTGCCGTGCCCCCCTTCTGGGGGCACGGCACACTCCTATCGGATCAGTTCGCTCCCCCGCCTTTGGATGACTCGCCTGGCGCGGATCAAGGCATCCCCTCCCCGCTGGTCGCCTTCATCGATCGTCGTCACAGAGCGCTACGCCTTGTATGCGAGCATGCAGGATACTCCTCAGCATCGACGGCAATTGGCTCACGCATGGACAGAACGGGCTACCGCTCGCCGGTATCCATGCGTTTCAGTTGGCGTGATCTTGCAGCAGCCTGAGGTCCGACTGCTGTGGCCAAGAAAATGAGCGCTACCGGCACTAGTGCTCTGACCGCATAGGTTCGCCGGGTTGGCGGTCATGACGGTTGGATGTGCGGTGACGTCCGAACCGATCGCTGGAGGCGCGGTGGCCAAGCCTGTCCGTGTGCGCCGACTGACCGACCAGGGGGGCAGAAGCTGCAGCAGATCGTGCGCCGGGGCAGCACCAGCTCGGTGCGCTACCGGCGCGCGATGATGCTGCTGGCCTCGGCCGGCGGGAACCGGGTGCCGGTGATCGCCCAGCTGGTCCAGGCCGACGAGGACACCGTGGGCGATGTGATCTACCGGTTCAACGAGATCGACCTGGCCTGCCTGGACCGCCTCTGCGGAAAGTCCACGGTCGGATCATCCACATCGGCCGTGAGACGTTAGGCGGCCTGCTGGCCCGCCGTGGCATCACCTTCCAGTGCACCGAGACCTGGAAGGAACCCCCTGATCCCGACCGCGACGCCAAGCTCGGCCGCATCGAGGAGGTCCTGGACCGCTTCCCGGACCGGGTCCTTGCGTTCGACGAGTTCGGCCCACTCGGAATCCGGCCCACCGCCGGCTCGGGCTGGGCCGAACAGAAGCACCCCGACCGACTGCCTGCCACCGCACCCATGGAGTCCGGTACTTCCACGGCTACTCTCGGTCGGCGACGACACCCTGTGGGGCATCAACCGCCGCGGGAAGGGCTCCGGGAACACTCTGGCCGCCTGAAGTCGATCCGCACCGCCCGGCCCGACCGCGCACCGATCTACGTGATCCTGGACAACCTGTCCGCCCACAAAGGCGCCGGCATTGGCCGCCGGGCGAAGAAGCACAAGGTCGAGCTGTGTTTCACGCCGCCCTACGCCTCGTGGGCAAACCCGATCGAGGCCCACTTCGGGCCGCTGCGGCAGTTCACCATCGCCGACTCGAACTACCCCAACCACACGGTTCAGACCCGGTGTATTGACCGCGTAGGTGTGCAGCCAGGCGGGGAAGGCGTCGCGTCGTTCCTGCTCGGAGCGGTAGGGGCGGGCGTAGGCCCATTCGTCGAGCAGGGTGCGGTTGAAGCGTTCGACCTTGCCGTTGGTCTGGGACCGGTAGGGCCGGGTTCGCTTGTGTGTGATCCCGGCTGCTGCCAGCAGGTTTCGCCAGTCGCGTGAGCGATAGCAGGCGCCGTTGTCGGTCAGCACCCGTTCGACGGTGATGCCGCAGCCGGTGAAGAACGCCTGGGCCCGGGTCCAGAAGCCGGTGGCGGTCTCCTTCCTCTCGTCGGTGTGGATCTCGCTGTAGGCGAGGCGGGAGTGGTCGTCGACGGCGGTGTGGAGGTAGCTGTAGCCGGTGTTGGCGCGGGTCTTGCGGCCGGCCTGGCGGCCGAGGACTTTGTGGCCGCCGCCGTCGGGGATGTTGCCGAGCTTCTTGATGTCGACGTGGACCAGCTCGCCCGGCCGGTCGCGTTCGTAGCGGCGTATGACGCGGCCGGTGGCCCGGTCCAGGTGGGCGAGGCTGGCCAGCCTGTAGCGGGTCAGCACGCGGTGCACGGTCGAGGGCACCAGGTGCAGCAGGTGCGCGATGCGTACCGGGCCCCAGCGGCGCAGAACGCGGACCTATGATCCGGCGTTCGGTGCGGGTCGGGGTACGACGGGGGCTGGAGTGCGGGCGGGAGGAGCGGTCGCGCATACCTGCCTCGCCGAAGTGCCGGTAGCGGTCGGCCCATCGCTGGGCCGTGCTGGGTGAGACCTGGAAGCGTTCGGCGGCCCGCCGCAACGGCCAGCGGTCCTCGACCACGCAGCGGGCCAGGCGCAGGCGACCGGTCTCGGTCAGGGGTGCATTACGGTGGACCACGAGGGCCTTTCTGGTTGGTGTCGACGTCGCAATCCACACCGAACCGGAAGGGCCCTCACCTGTTCAAGATCCCTCAGCCGAGACCTGACTCACCCGTCCACAACCTCCCCGAGCAGAACAACTAGCGAACCCTCGCCGACTCTGCCCTCCAGCCTGCTGGCGCACAGGTGCCGACGGCACCGCCCTTTGGACAACACCCACAGATCTTCCGGTGCCAACCGCTCGACCACGCGGTATCAGGCCCGGGTCAGAGCTCCCCTGGGTGCTCCATCGCGTAGCCACGAGGGTGATCGTTCCGTGGTCTGTCACTGTGACCGGGTCGAGAGCAAGGGTGTCCGCTCCTGTCACAAAACGGAACATCATGCGGACAGGTCCTTGTGGTGTCAGGTGGCCCTTGTGACCCGGTGAGTCCTGTAGCCACGTGATCGTTTCAGTCCCAGGGGATATGAGGCAGCAAGATGTTCTCGTTTCATGTTCACACGGCTCGGATCTCCGTGATCAGCGGTCTCTCTGGCCGGGAAGGCACGCCTAGGCCGGCACACCGTGCCGACGTCCCCGCAGGGACGGTGTCGGCCGACCCTGCCTGCACTGCCGAGCGCGATGCCAAGTGGCTGGTGGGTCTGCAGTTCTTCACGGGAGATCGACGCTGTGTCTGGCTGTACTACGTCATGGACGGCGCCCTCCAGGCCCCTGAAGCGGCGTGTGAGGGGGTGCGGCGGGCCAGCAGTGAGCTGCTGGACCATAGCGCACGGTCGGGGATCGAGTTCGCTGGTGAGCGGATCGAGCTTCGGCGAATACGCCAGGACGCCATCGGCCGCTTCGTTCTGGTTCCCAGCCGGTGACGGCTCCGCCCATTCGAAGCATCGTTCATGCCGCCGCAAGCGGGCCGGGTCGGTAATCGCTGCCCCCGGATTACGTGGGGCTTCGTCGAACAGCGACGAGGTGGGCACACTGGCCGTCTGCCCGTGCTCGTCGGCCAGCCGCACCGACGCACCGACCACGGCGGCCACCTCCCAGACCGGGTCCTCGAAGGTGACCATGGCGCTCACCTCGACGCGCCCCGGCTCCGTGCGGCAACCGTACGCGCTCAACCTCCGCGAGCCCGATCTCACCGCCCATGCCGACGCCTGTGCCGATGCCGGTGCCGTGCTGGCGGGGCGGACAGGGGTGTGGTCACCCAGCGGCGTGGTGAAGTCCCCGATTAGCCGATCGTTCCACCGCGCGTGGTGGAGTACCGGCAGCACCCGCCAGCACCTCACCAGCCGCCACGCACCCCGCTACCAGCGGCTGCGGCACGCTGAACGCGTCGAGCACCGCCCGCTCGACCGCACCGCCTCACACACTGCTTAAGGGCCGCGGCGAGCACCGCCGCGGCCGAGTAGTCGGCAAGTAGGGCACCTCAGCCCGTGCAGCAGGCCAACTACCGCGGCACCAACGTCACTACCGCCCCGTGTGGAGAGCACGCTGGGTCAGCCGCACGGGCCGCGCCGGCAGACCCAACACGCGCGGATCAGTGTTGCAAAGCCGAACCCCGGTCACGACACGACCCAGGATCGCAGTCGGCGGCCGATCAGGCCGACGCCCGCCGTGCCGGAAGCGGCGTCCCGCACCAGGGCGACGGCCTCTTTGGGCGGGTAGTCGAACCGGTGCCCGTTCAGGGGCCAGGTACGCCTCGCTGAAGTGCTCCAGAGACGGCAGCTTCGCCAGTGTCTGGAGCAGCGCGGCTGCCTTGAAGTACACCGAGCCGTAGATGTCGGGTTCCATCGCCCCGGCGTTGACCCGGCCGGCCGCCGCGTAGAGCGGCCCGTAGTCGTCCACCTGAGGATCACCGGGCAGCAGCTCGGCGGCGTGCAGCAGGAAGGCGACGTCCAGCGGATGGAGCGGTTCGTTCTGCGTCACGCGGCGTAACCCCGCTCCTGCTGCTCCTCGAGTTCACACCGCGCCTGAAACTCCGCCTCACACTGCTGCGCACCGGAACCGGCCGTGCCGGCCTCGTCGGCGAACGCGTCACCGCTGCGCGACATCGACACCCTGGACGCGTCGAGGATACGGTCGTCCACCGCGGTGGCCCGGGCGTACGCAACCGACAGGATGTAATCCTGCAGGCTGACACGTTCCCGCTTCGCGGCGGCCTCGCCCGCGGCACGCAGGGCTGGATCGGGGAAGCGCCGGTTCATGGCCTTCGTCATGATATCGCCGGTACCACTGCCGGGACAGCCCCGCCAGGACTGCGGCCGGCGCGTCGCCATGCCTGACGACGACTGGGCGCTGACGGCACCGCCATGAGACACCGGCACACGCCCCATGCCACCTCGCACATCTTTCCTGCCCCACCTCTTCCTCCGCCCGCACCCCCGCAGACGGCACTGACGTACGGGGACGGGTTCCGCTGCGGGAGGCGGCCGGAACGCTCCGGCCTGCCGGCGGGTGGGTCCGCCGGGATCGCGCGGTGCGGACGTGCCGGCTGCACGGCGACGGCGAGGCGCTCTCATCAAGAGCCCCTACCACGGGGAGATCGTCGTCAGTATCCTCCCGCGCACGCGGACGGTGTGATGATCCGTGTGGGCCGGATCATGGGGTCGCCGGACGCACGTGTCTGCCGTTCACTGGAAGTTCACGTGAAATCACAAATTCATCTCGAAATCGTGCACGCTTGGGTACGCCGTTTACCCGAACACGCCCGGATGGCACATGCCTGGGCCACCTCTCCATATCCTGCCTCTGTCGCCTCACACTCAGCCACCGTGGCGTTCGGCACCCTGCGATCAGGTCAACGAAATGAATGGATGCCCTCATGAGTCAGAACTTCGTCATCCAGGGGAACGACCTTTGGGACCCGACCACCTTTGATGCGCTGCGCCGCCAGCTCATCCCGTCGTTCGACCTTCTGTATGGCAGCGCGGTGCAAGCGGTCGCCATGACAGTCGGGAGCGCACCGCGCATACTCGACCTGGGGGCCGGTACCGGGCTGCTCAGCGCAGCCTTGCTGAAAGAACTCCCCGGGGCGCATCTCACTTTGGTGGACCGTTCCGAGATCATGCTCGCCAAGGCGCGCTCACGCTTCACGAACCAGGACAACATCACAGTACGTACCGGCGATCTACTCGATCCCATACCAGTCGGCGTGTTCGACGCCGTAGTATCAGGCCTGGCCATCCACCACTTGACACATGACCAGAAGCGGGATCTCTTTACCCGCATACGCGCCGCCCTGGGTACCGACGGGGTTTTTGTCAATGTGGAGCAATTGCTGGGCAGTACGCCCCGTTTGGAGAAGATGTATGACGAGCAGCACGAGCGCCATGTGATCAATGAGGACACACCCGCGCACGAGTGGGTAGCCGGACGTGAGCGGATGAAGTTCGATATCCCGATCGATCTCGATACCCAGCTCGGTTGGCTCCGGGAGGCCGGCTTCAGCCAAGTGGACTGTCTCTCGAAGGATTGGCGCTTCGCGACCTATGCCGCATGGGTGACGTCCTGACCGTTCCGAATCGGCCGGCTTACAACGGCTAACCCGAGGGCATGAGTTGTCGGTGGGTGATCAGGCAACAGGCGAGTTCGAGGAACGCTTCATGGAGGTCCGCTCGTCGTTCCAGCGCACGAACAGTCTGCGGACGCCGTGCAGCCACGCGAAGGTCCGCTCGACCACCCACCGGTAGACGTCGAGGCCGGAGCCGTGCTCGGTGCCGCGCCGTGCGATGGCGGACACGACGCCCCGCGGGCGCGAACCTGCTTGCGGTAGAGGTCGTGGTCGTAGCCG
Source organism: Streptomyces corchorusii (assembly GCF_001514055.1). Taxonomy (NCBI): domain Bacteria; kingdom Bacillati; phylum Actinomycetota; class Actinomycetes; order Kitasatosporales; family Streptomycetaceae; genus Streptomyces; species Streptomyces corchorusii. Next base: position 9,064 of record NZ_KQ948393.1, read on the forward strand.
CGGTCGGCGTGGAGCGTGACAGGCGGGACGACATCGAGCAGGGGCAGGAGCTGGGACCGTTCCGCAGCCGCCGCCAGCACATCAGGCCCGAACCGAAGCCCAACTCCTTGGACGGCACTCCCGCTGGATGTCCGTGTGCAGCACGTACAGGATCCCGCACGGCACCTGCCGCTAGGCAACGACTCCGGTCGGATACCGGAACCCCCGCTCCCTCTTCGGCAGCAGCAGCTCGATCCGCTCCCACAGCCCGTCCGAGCCGATCACGATGAGCCCACATACCTCGGACAACACTCGGCCAGTGCCCCGGACACAGCCCACATGGCCGATCCACCTCATCGTGTTAGCCGTTGTCAGAAATAGGTCGGATACCAGCGCTGCGAGTCATCGCCGGAACATAAGGGCGGATTGACCCGATCGTTCGTCATCCGCCGCAGACAGGAGCGAGGATAGTAGTCAGTCCGGATCGTCAGCGTCGTGCTCTCCCCGTGCCAGAAGGCCGCCGGGTCCGACGCGGAGCATGCACGCATCGCTGGCTGCCCGCTGCGCACCGTCAGACACAAGCCGGTCGCCTTCCGACGCAGCACTGTCCCTGTCGTGACGACGGATCGCAGTACCACGTCTGATAGTCACCGAGGTTGCAGTCGGTGACGTATACGCCATTGTTCGACCGGTAATCCAGGAACACCTTAGCCTCGCGCTTTCACGAGGTGGCCTGTCCGCAGGCTGGTGTCCTGTTGGCTGCGAGGGAAAGAGCACTTTCCAGGTGAGCGAGCTTACCGCGTCGTACCCGCGTGTCCGTGTCCAGGGGGACGGCCGCCAGGTGGTCTCGTAGGTCGGCTCGGTCCTGCTGGTGGAAACGGTCCGCAAAGGTCGGCCTCGACCAGGCGATATCCGTGGCGCTGACACCGTGGCGAAGGCCGCGGGCCGTACATGATCCCGGGAAGGTCCTCGGGACGTCGCCCTGGCAGTCGCGTTGGGCGGGGACTGCCTGGCCGATGTCGACATGCTGCGAGTCGAGCCGGCCATGTTCGGGCCGGTCGCCCCCGATCCGACGGTCTCTCGCCTCATCCACACCCTCGCCGTCTCCGGGGAGAAGGCCCTGGCAGCGATCCGTGCCGCTCGGCCCGAAGCACGCAAGCGGGCCTGGCAGTTGCGGGAAAACACCCGATGCGGGCAGGACGGTGACCGTCGGCCTCGACGGGGTGCTGGTGATCGCGTACTCGGACAAGGAGGACGCCGCACCGACGTGGAAGCGAACCTACGGCCACCACCCTTTGATGTGCTTCGTCGACCACGGACAGGGCGGCACCGGTGAGCCTGTGGCGTCCCTGCTCAGGGCGGGCAACGCGGGCTCGAACACGGCTGCCGACCACATCACCGCCGCCTGCATGGCCCTGGCCCAGCTACCGAAGAAGTACCGGCGCGGGCGCCGGACCCTGATCCGCACCGATTCCGCCGGCGGAACCCAATAATTTCGAGACTAGTATCAAGCTGTCTTGACCACAGGGGAACTTCAGCCACCGAACTGGCTATCGATGCACCGACCCCACCCTGAAAACCTCAGTGGACTGGCATTCGTGACGGCCGCTGGTGAACACTGCTCCCGACAGGGCCTCCTACCCGGTGACCCGGAGGAGTGAGTATCCCCGCACGATGTGTGGTCTACACAGAATCCGCAATCCAGGGTTTCTTTGCTCCCCTGGAGTGCCCGCAAGTGCCCTGTTCCGTGACGGTTGCCGTAAGGCCTGGCGGCCTACAGGAAGCAGATGAAACAGTTCCCACTGCGATCAAGGATATCGCTCCCGGCACTTCGGGCCGGGACGGGAACGTTTGGGAGACAACATGTCACATTTCCGGACAATGGCTTCTGCGAGTCTGCTGACGGCCCTGGTCTTGGGTGCGTCCGTGGGACTACCGGCGACGGCGACGGCCGCGGCTGCAAGCAGCGGGCATGTCGGCTGGTACCTGAACAGCAATGACTGCTACAAGGCAATGAGCAAGGAGATGTTCGTGCACCCGGACCGGCAATACTCCTGCACCCCCGGCAGTTGGGGATGGAGTCTGGACTGGACGGGCTTCTAACCACGCTTTTCCGTGATGGGCCACCAACAGAGTTGGTGGCCCATCACGTTCCACGGGCCGTAAGGGGCGCCGGGCGTCCAACGGCTCGGAGTTCCACTGTCCAGCACAGGTACTGATGCTGGTGCTGTTGGTGGGACAGAGGGTTGCCGCCAGCCAGGGCCGGACGGTGCGCCGTCGCCCCGCCCTTGTCACCGATCCGACCGCGACCGAAGGCCGTGCAAAGATGACTCGCAACCTGCCCCCATTATGGTGCCCTCTTCCCCCGGCCCGGCACCCCGATTGGGTCCGACTCGACCACGACGCCGTCGACTTCGTACGTGAGCAAGGGCTTTACGACAGCGACGACCAGCTCTGGCGCCTGGCAAGCACCCGAGTAGGAGATCTCGTCGCACGCGTCAGCCCCAATGGCCACCATCCCGTGCTCCAGATGGTCGCCGACTTTTATCTGTGGCTGTTCGCCTTCGATGATGCCTACTGCGACGAAGGCGCACTGTCCAACGACCCTGGCGGGCTGTGTCTGGAAACGTCCCGCATCCTGCGCGCCGCTGAGGTGCCCATGTGCACCGGCAGCAACCGCTATGCTGATGCGCTCGCGAATATCAGCCGGCGCCTGGACTCCACCGCCACTGGTGTCCAGCACGCACGATGGCGCGAAGCTCTTCGCTCCTACTTCCACTTCCAGAGCTGGGAGGCGGAATACCGGCGCCGCCGTGAGACACCTCCTCTGGAGGAGTACGTCGTCGCCCGACTCCAGTCCGGTGCCGTGAAAGTCTGCTTCACCCTCCTCGACATCGCTGACGGCTACGAACTTCCAGCCGACGAGTTCGAAACCCCTCTCATGCGTGCTCTTATAGAGACGGCCTGCGCCGTGATCGACTGGGATAACGACATCGCCTCCTACACCAAGGAGGCGCAGCGAGGCCATGACACGATCAACCTGCGCGACATCTTCGTCCAGGAGTACGAACTCGATGGTGACGGCGCACTCAGCGAGGCCCTCCGCATGCGTGACCACGTGCTGGCACGCTTCCTCCAACTCAGTGCCGTATACACCGGCACGTCCGAGTACACCAGACGCTATATCCGGTCGCTCGGGCACTGGATCAGAGGGAACCTCGACTGGCAGAACTCAACAAAACGTTATGGCACTACTCACCCCATCGTTGGCCAACGCACGCTACCCGTCACCGGACCATTGCGCATCGAAAGTATCGCTTGGTGGTGGGACGACGCGTTGACGCGGTGAGGAGAGACTCGCGCACAAACGGGGGGCCGCCCGTAACCATAGGTGGTGGCTCTGGGACAGGTCGCAGCCCAGCCGTAAGCGGGGTCGACGGCGAACTCGCAGACGAGTGGAACGCCGCGGCGCACGTGGAGGACACCGAAGCCGACGCGGCGAAGAGGCCCTTCACCCGGGACGAGTTGCAGGCGTTCTTCGACTACGCCGACGACCAGGTCACCAAGGTTCGCGGCCGGGGCCGTACGGGCTGGCTGCCCGCGTTCCGTGACGCGGTGCTCTTAGACCGTGTCCTATGTGGTGAGGCGGCCGTTGGTCAGGCCATGGGGCGGGGTACGTGGAGTTGGATTGTTCCGGACGGGCTGTGGCAGATCGCGAGGCCGCTGATCCCTCCGTCGAGGGTGCGTCCGCAGGGCGGGGGAACGCAGGACACGCCTGATGAGACGCTGTTCGCGGCCCCAGACACCGGCTCTCGACCAGATCAGCAACCGGCGGTGAGCAGTCGACTTCGATTTGCCGAAGCACGGTGGCAGAGCCCGCCGGGCGCAGCCGCTGACCAGTACGTAGATGATGGCCTGTCCAGGACGACGCGGGTGACGTCGATGAAGCCGGCGTCGTCGAGCCGATGCAGCACGGCCTCGTGCAGACGGGGGGGGCGAACACACAGGTCCGAGCCCCGTGGACAGGGGCAAGCCGGGTTCCAAGATGCACGTCCTGCCGGACGCGAACGGACTGCCCCTCCTGGTCGGCGTTTCGGCGGATAACACCCACGACAGCGAAGGGCTGAAGCCGATGGTGAAGGGTCACCAAACGAGACACGACCCTCGCCGCGGCCGGTTCTTCAAGCCCCAGCGCCTGCATGCGGACAAGGCATACGATCGCGCTGACCTGCGCAGGTGGCTCCGAGGCAAGCGCATCGGCGTCCGCATCGCGCGCAAAGGCATCGAGCCCAGCGAGCGATTAGGGCGCCACCGCTGGGTCATCGAGCGCACCATGTCCTGGATGTCCGGCTACCGCCGGCTCAGCCCCCGCTACGAACGCGATCCCCGCAACTACCTCGCCCTTCTCGGCCTCGCCGCAGCCATCTGCTGCTACAAGTGACTGCTCCGCCTCATCACATAGGACACGGTCTAAGCCCCACGCTTTCGCAAGTAAGCCCGTCCAAGACTTGATCAAATAAGTGGAGAGTGCCCCTGACCTGCAACGATGGGACTTGTCGAGGGTCCTGTCAGTCGCAAGGAAAGAGCACTCTCCAGGTGAGCAAGCGTAGTGGGTTGTATCCGCGTGTCCGCGTCCGGGGCGGCGGTGAGAGGGCGGTCTCGCAGGCCGGCGGGGTGCTGTTGGTAGAGCCCGCTCGTCGTGCCGGCCTGGACGCCGTGTTGTCGACGGCGCGCCGGTCCGCCGTTGGGAGCCCAAACGCCTGCAACTGCGGCTGCTCTCCGCCGCCCAACTCGTGACCACCGGCCGTCGCCGCTGGCTCCGTCTTGCCCACCACTGGCCCTGGACCGAGTCGATCACTACCGCGTTCGAGCGACTACAAGCCCTGCCGAACCTCGGCTGACCGGCAACGACGTCCTGTCCCAACGAGTCATCCTCAGACCGGAGCAGTGGAACCCGGCGCCCACCCGACGCGACAGCCGGGCCACAAGCATGCCCACCACCAGCCCGAACACCCCGAAACGGCCCGCCGGATGACCCGACGGGCCGTCACGAAAGATCGAGGTTAGGTCCCGCAAAATTCTGGAACTGTCCCGCCGTCGCCGCAGCGTTCGCCGGTGTGCAGCTCAAGGCCAGCGCGATGCCGGACGCCGCTACGACCGCCAGCCACATCGATATCACAGCCCATCCCATCCCTCTGTCCTAGCAGTCGGTCGGCCAGCGTAGACCGCCCTAACCCCGTCAAGTAGCCCGAACCGGCCAAGGGGGGACACACCATTCCGCCGACTGGACGGCCGCGATGCGATGAATTCGGTGACAGCGCGAAAATCAGCCGGTGATCGTCTCCAGGGTCAGCGGTACCTGCGCGGGCCCGAACGCGCGGGTCGGGGCGAATGCA
>NZ_KQ948394.1:0-8049 GCF_001514055.1 Streptomyces corchorusii
ACACCCGCGATGTCCTAGATGTCAACTGTCTGGCCGATGTGTTGGGTAGTTGAGCAGGGTCACTTTTCGCGCTGGGTGGCATGGATTCTGGTGTCGGACGGAGGGTCGGTCGGCGCGAGTTCGAACATGCTATCGGAGCAGCGGGGAAATGTTTATGGCGCGCCTTGGCCCTGTTGCGCGCAGTAATGGCGTGAAACGGGTCCTTGGGGAGTAACTTGCATTGAAGCATGCCCATTTGGGGCGTGGACTATCGTGGCGGCAGCGGCAGCGGCAGCGGCAGCGGCAGCGGCCCCGGTCCCGGGGTCGGCGTCCGGGTGGTCCCTGCGACGGGCGCGCTCGCCGGCGCCGGCCGTCGGCCCGCTCGCCTGGGGCGCCATCCTTCGTGTGGTCGCGGCGGGCAGTTCTTCACGGACGCGCGCCGGTCGAGGTATTCACGGACGTGCCGGACCACCGTCGGCATCTCCCCGCGCGGGTGCGCGAGGGCGGGCAGGCGGTCACCCGTCAGGTGCCGACCGCCCGCCCGTCGCTTCAACGCCGCTGCTGCTTCCCGTCGTCGAGCGGTGCGGCCGACTGGTGGTCCGCGTCGGGGACTGCGGAGGTGGCTTGGGAGGTGGCGGTCTTGGCTTGGGGGGTGACGGTCTCCCCTGGGATCACGCGCGGTTGCGCCGTCGGCTGTCCGTCGTTCATCGCCTTGGCCTCGGCCTTGAGGATGCGTGCCGACTTGCCCGCGGAACGGGCCAGTTCGGGCAGCTTCTTGGCGGCCAGGACGGCAATGACGACGATCAGGATGACCGCGAGTTCGCTCAGTCCGAACACGGAGGGGCCGCCCGTCAGACGTTGACGCCGAAATCGGCGGCGATGCCGGCGAGCCCGGAGGCGTATCCCTGCCCGACGGCACGGAACTTCCACTCGGCACCGTGCCGGTACAGCTCGCCGAAGACCATCGCCGTCTCGGTGGAGGCGTCCTCGGAGAGGTCATACCGGGCGATCTCCGCGCCACCGGCCTGGTTGACGATGCGGATGAAGGCGTTGCGGACCTGGCCGAAGCTCTGGCCGCGGCTCTCGGCGTCGTGGATGGACACGGGGAAGACGATCTTGTCGACCTCGGCGGGTACGGCGGCGAGGTTCACCTTGACGGTCTCGTCGTCGCCCTCGCCCTCACCCGTGAGGTTGTCGCCGGTGTGCTCGACCGACCCGTCCGGGCTGGTGAGGTTGTTGTAGAAGACGAAGTGCCGGTCCGAGAGCACCTTGCCGGATGCGTCGAGCAGCAGCGCCGAGGCGTCCAGGTCGTAGTCGGCACCGGTGGTGGTCCGCACGTCCCAGCCCAGTCCGACCAGGACGGCGGTCAGGCCCGGCGCCTCCTTGCTGAGCGAGACATTGCCACCCTTGGACAGGGAAACTCCCACTGCTCTCCTCCTCGGTGAGACGATGACGTTCCAGAATGAATCTACAGGACTGTAGAAGGAGTGGGGGCGGTCGGGAGTCCCCGCGACGTACGGCTCCCGACGTCCACGGCAGCGGAGGCCGGACAGGTGTGAGGTCCGGGTCGGCTACCGCCCGGGGAGCAGCCTCTGAACGGCGAACACCCTGATCGTCACAGGCCGCGACGTCGCCGACGGCCGGGTCCGGCTCCGCCACACGCAGCTTGAGAAGAACCCTGGACCGCGGTCGGCGGGACGGGCGGCACGAACGCGGACATGTTCGCCGGACGGGTGTGGTCGGAAGGAGCGTGATGGTGAAGGGAAGTGTCCCCGGGCCTCGTCCACCGCATGCGAGGACGATCGTTCGGCTGAAGCCCCGCATTGTCTCGATCCAGTGAGGCCGGACTGCACTCCCTCGCCCTGTCCGCGTACCTCGCGCTCGGCGACTACACAACGGCCGAGGACCACGCACACCGCTGCCTGGCCGCCCTGCGCCCCCACATGGTTCGTTCCCGAGCAGGCACCACAACCCGCCTCGCACGCCCAGCTCACCAGGGCGAGGCCGACACGGCCACAGCCACCGCGATGCGAGTCCCTGCCGATGCCGCTACCCAACACCCGCGGGTCTCCCGCATGGTGAGCGAGTTCGGGGCCGCGCTGCGCGCCACCGCTCCTCGCAGCCCCGTGACGCAGACCAGGAACGAGCACGTAGCCGCATGGAGGGCATCAGCGTGACCACAGCACCGGCCGTCGAACTGCGCTCGTCTGCCGACCTGAACGAGGTCCGAGCGGACCTGATCGACGTGTACGCGGAGGTGCGCGCCCCACGAGGTCGTCGCTTCGGTGCGATTGACGGGGTTGACGTGGCCAACGTGCCATGCGGGGTGACGGCTGAGACAGCATGCAACGTGTGCCTGTCTCATTCCGGGAAGCTGGCCGAACGTGCTCCTGCTGGTCACACTGCGCGCCTGGGCGCACGCCCCTGACCAGCGGTATGTCCGGGTCATTGCCGAACGTCGTCCGTATCCGAGTGATCTGTCGGATGCCCGCTGGGAGTTGATCGAGCCGGTGCTGAGCGCCTGGCGGGCCGAGCGTCGCCGGCATGCGCTGAAGATCGGGAGCCCGCCCGAGCACGATCTGCGCGAGATCATGAACGCGATCTTGTATGTGGACCGCACCGGCGTGCAGTGGCGCTGCCTGCCGCACGACTTCCCGCCCTGGGAGACCTGCTACGGCTACTTCGCCAAATGGCAGAAGGACGGCGTGTTCGCCCAGCTCACCGGCGTACTGCGCAGGCTGTTACGGCAGAAGGAGGGCAAGGACGCGGAGGCGTCCGCGTGCGTGATCGACGCCCAGAGCGTGAAGACCTCCACCAGCGTCCCGGCCGCCGGGCAGGGCACCGACGCGGCGAAGAAATCGTCGGCCGCAAGCGGAGCATCATCACCGACACCCTCGGACTGCTCCTGGCTGTGCTGGTCACCGCCGCGAGCGTGCAGGACTCCGTCGCTGGCACTGATCTGATCGACCAGGTGGCCGCCGCCCACCCTGCCATCCGCAAAGTCTGGGTGGACGGCGGCTACCGCCGGCACCTCATCGAGCACGCAGCCACCCTCGGCATCGACATGGAAATCGTCCAACGCACACCCGGGACCAGGGGATTCACTCCGCTGCCGAAGCGCTGGACCGTGGAGCGGACCTACGGATGGCTGATGTTCCACCGCCGCCTCACGCGCGACCACGAGACCCTGCCCGCCCGCTCCGAAGCCGTGATCCACGTCGCCATGACCGACCTGATGGCCCGCCGCCTCACCGGCGAATCCACCATCTCCTGGCGCGGTCCGACACCACAGGACCAAACAAGAATTCCGGGATGAAACATCGGGAGAAAACGATCTCTAAGGGGCCGAGCGCCGTGCGGTGTCATGCTTCCACCGGCGCGGGCGGCGGCACGATCGAGCCTGATGACCACGTCGTACGCGAGCCCTGGGACGCTCGCCCAGCGGGCCACGAGGGGCGCGCTGAACCACACCCAGACCGGCCGCACCTCCCCGGCGGACATCGCGCACTCGGCGCGCACGACGCCGCTGGATGCCGCGAGCCGGGCCGTCTCCGCTCTGGGATGGGCCCGGCCGGGGTTGCTCTCAGGTCGTCTTGAGCTCTCCTTCGAGGAGCCAGAGGATGATGTCGCTCTGGTCGAGTTCGGGCGGTAGTGGACGGTTCCATCGATGGGTCTCCGCAGCCACGTGCGTGAGACCCGTGAGCTCCCATCGGTGATCCGCCAGCCAAGTGGCGGGAGAGGACGTGGGACCGGTGTCGAACTGTTCCATGGCCAGCGCCCAGGAGGCCTGTTCCTGTTCGTCCTTCGAACCACTTCGCATGTCCTCGACCCGCGGTTGCCGACTGTAATACTCCGTGACCAGTCGACTGCCCGGTGCCGACAGCGAGCCAACCGTGCTCAACAGCTGGGAGCAGTCGCTGTCGGAGAGGTACATCAATAAGCCCTCCACTATCCACACGGTCGCTTTCTTCGGGTCGAAGCCCGCAGCGAGCAGCGGCCCGGTCCACTCCTCGCGCAGGTCGACGGCGATCGGGACGCGGCGGCAGGACGCCTGCGCCTGCTCCCGGTCGAGCACGCGTTGCTTGTAGTCCAGAACAGCGTCCTGGTCCAGTTCGAAAACCGTGGTGTCGTCAGGCAGATCAAGCCTGTAGGCCCGGCTGTCCAGTCCCGCCGCGAGAAGAACGACCTGCCTGCAGCCGGACGCGACAGCATGCGTGAGGCGCTGGTCGTAGAACGGTGTCCGCATCGCGATGTAGGTGCAGTAGAAGTGCCACATCCCGGTTGTGTGGTCGCCGTTCGCCGGCCCGAGCCGGGGCCTTTCAGCGTCGGGCATGCTCGTCTCAGTCGCTTCGGAAGCGAACACGGCCCCCAGTGGATCGTTGAAAATGCGGTCCGGTCGTTCGGATTCGACCGACCTGCAATATGCGGTGAGCAGTGCGGTCCATCCGATTCCACTGGGCGGTTCGATGTCGGACAAGATTTCGTCCTCTCTGTGCGGTATTCGGCCAAAGCGATGTAGGGGAGGCTGCGCGCCTTGAAAGAAGGGTGGAGAATCTGTGGACGGTACTCGGGCTGTCCCGCGGGTCGGTCCGTCCTGAAGCCGCCCATACGCGTGGGTCCCTGCACGCGCCACACCGGCTACGTTGGGAGCTGGAGAAGTTGCTGAAGGCTCAGCTGCATGGAAATGGCATGGTCAAAGAGGTAGAAGTGGTCTCCTGGGTACTCCGTGACGCCGACGAAGTTCGAGGTGCGATCGGCCCACACCCCCATCGCGCTCGCGACGACGAGCGGGTCCGACCGGCCGGCGAACGCTACCACCGGACAGGAGACCTGCGCACCGTCGTCCAAGTACTGGGCCGCCGCCCCGAAATCAGCGCGCAGCGCCGGTAGCGCCGTCCTCAGAAGCTCTTCAGCCAGTACGGACCCCGTGGGCAACAGTCCCAACTCCTTGACTGCCGCGACGAGTTCGTCACCGGACATGTCCGATACCGCCCGCTGCTTCGCCAGTATGTCTTCGCCGGGCACCCAGCCGGAGACGGCTAGTACGGAGGGCGCCGTCATGCCCTCCTTCTCGAACTGAACGGCAAGCCGATACGCCAGAAGCGCGCCGAAGCTGTGCCCGAACAACGCGTAGGGGCGGCCGTCCAGTTCGGCTTCCAGCGCCTCACCTATGCGCGCCAGTAGCAGCGGGAGCCGGGTGAGGGGCGCCTCGTCCCCACGTCCCCACCGGCCCGGCAGATGGAGCACGCGCGGCTCGACGGTGGCAGGCATCGTCGCCGCCCACTCCCGGTACATCGCGCCAGTTCCACCGGCGTGCGGAAAGAGGAACAACTGGACGTCCGCGTCGTCGTCGGAGGCGCGGCCTGAGGGCGGGAACCATTCACCGGGTTGCGAGGGTGTGTGTGACATGTGGCCTCGGTCTGCGTCGTCGTGAGGGGGCGTTTGTTTGCGGCGTGCAGTTCCTCGATGCGCCGCCAAGCCTTCCCGTAGGCAGTGGGCAGGAACGGCAGCCGGCCGTCGTAGCCCGGGCGACGCGGCGCAGCACGGCGTGGGTGCCGCTGTCGCCGAGCTGAAGCGGAGGTCCGTCGGTTCGCCGCGGCTCGGGCAACCGGCCCGGCATCCGGGCGCTCACGTGCTTCCCGGCGAACGCGGCGTCCGGTGCCGTGCCGCGCCTGCCGCCGAGGGGCCGAGGTCTCGTCCGCCTCGAAACTTCCGGATTGCGGGTCGGCGTACGAGGCATCAGCGGGCCTCAGCATAGAACGTTGTCCAGCCAGCGTTCGAGCAGGACCCTCTCGCCGGTCACCGCCACGGATGACCCCGCCAGGGGAATCCGGCGCTTGAGCAGCAGAAGGAGATCCGAAGCCGTTCCGCGGACAACCACGTCATCGCCGTCACCCGGTCGCCAGGCGGAGGTGGCCAGTCCTTGGGGAGTGCACACCGCCAGCCACCCTTCGTGACCGTCCACGTCCGTGGGCTGGAAGCGCAGTCGCTCGCCGTTGCCCTTCATGTTCGCCAACCGGGGGTCGAGGAACGGCGCGGCGGCAGGTTCACGGACGTAAGCGAGCCACTGGTCGATGCTGTCGACCGCGAGATCGGTGTCGATGCGGAACTCCCGGGCGGCGAGCACTTCCGCGTCCGCCCGATGCAGCGATGTCTCAAGCAACGCCCAGCGGGCCCAGGTCCTCACGCGCGGAGGGCAGAACTCCCGCCAGACGGCCGTGTCCGGTCCGGCCTCAAGGAGCGCGGAGGTCAGCCTCCGGGCCCCGTCGGTGATCCACTGCGACAGACGCCTTCGATCCACCGGATCGCCGAAGCTGTCCAGCGCGCGGAGCGTCAGCTGGTGGATCTGCTCGCTCCAGTCGCCGGAGAGGTCGCCGTCGCCGCCGCCGATCTCCAGCAGCGACACCCTCTGGGTGGCCCGGGTCTCGACAATGACCGCCGCCCACTCCTGGGCCTGGTGCACGTGCACCATGAGCTGACCGGCGGTCCATCCAGGGCAGGTCGGCACCGGTTGCTCCAGGGGCACACCGTCCAGGGCGGCCACGAAACTTTCGGTCTCCGAGAACACGCCCTCACACAGGCGTTTGAAGTCGATCGATGACACTGAATGACTCCCCACTTGCGCACCGCCGAGTCGCGACGCTGGCTTTTGATCGAGATGACGTCACGTCGGTCTCGCACCACCGGTGCGGATACCGACATGATGGCGAGACTCCCGGAATCGCGGGACCGGATGAGGGCTGCTGGTGCACAGCCGGGCCGCAGGCCGGCGGAGCGGCTGGTGAACGGCTGGGACAGGCGCGCCCTGCGGTCCGTGCGCGGCACGGGCGAACAGAACCTCGCTGGGCGTACCCCAGACGGGCAGGGCGTGGGGACACGCGTCGAAGAGATCCTCCGCGGGCCCGGCCGCCGCAGCTCGCCGTCGTGCTCGAAGCAGGGAGCCTCACCGTCCAGCCGCTCCGCTGCGCGGCTCCCGCAGCGCCCGTGCTGTGCGGGCGCACCCGTGCGGCTCGCGTCAGCCGCGAGCGCAGGGACGTCGCTGGGCGGCACTTCCCCCTCGATCACGCGGATGTCGGGCAGCCCGTCGTCCAGCCGTGAGTACGGCGGCACCCGGTACTGCCCGCACCCCGAGTTCGTCGGCACGGCCGGTCCCGCACGGAGCACGACGCCGTCGACAGGACCCGAGCAGGGGGTGAATGAGGCGGCGGTCTCAGCACGGGCCGGCGCACAGCGAGCCGTGCCGGTCAGTGGCAGTGAGCGGACCTTGACCAGTGTCTCGGCGGTGACACCGGAGCAGCAGCCCAGAAGGACGTGGGCGCCCGTCTCGCGTACGGTACGGACGACTTCCGCCGAGGATGCCGCCCACGGACGCTCGCCCCGCGGCATCCCGCAGGCGGAGTCCCCCGTACCGGCTGGGACGATCGCCATGTCGACGGCTGCGGGACCGTCGTGGCCGATCAATCCGGCCGTGATTTCTCGCACCGCACCGTCACCGCCCGCCACCACGACGAGGTCGAGGCGGCGGACCGAGATGGCCGGCCGAGGCCTGCCCAACCGCCTTTTCGGCGTCGCCTGGTTCCCGCCATCGAATTGGTGACCCCCAGGTGACCCCCAGGGCGCGCCTGGAAGTGGAGGTTGCCTGTACTGCCATGAAAGCGAGCTCCCTATCGGGACGATGGAGGGAACGGAACGCGCCCTGTTGTCCGGACCCGCGGAACCCCATCTCCGCGAGGGCCCCGGAGGACCCGAGTCACCGTGACATGGCACCTGCTCGTGTGTGGCGTGAAATGCGGCGTGACGACCGTTCCGGGCGGTCCGCGGCCAACCCTGCCAGGCAGACCTGAGATGGCACTGACGCGAAACTGACACGGCACTGACACCGATGAAGGGCGGCGCGCTTCACACTGCGGGAGGTGGGAGCAGCGCTCACGACAAGGCCGCGGATCGGTTCCGTGGCGGGCGGGGCCGGCGAATGCCGGCCGCGGCGCCTGCCTTGCTGGCGCCGCTGGCCCCGGGATCCCGGCACATGCTTCTGGCCATGACCGACCGGGCGTCGTTCCCCCTCGGCTC
>NZ_KQ948395.1:0-6444 GCF_001514055.1 Streptomyces corchorusii
GACCGATACGACCGTCCCCGCCCACCCCACCGCCACCACTATCAGCATCTCCCTCGACGCCATTACCACTGATACACAGCCGGCCTGGCGAGAGGACGCTCCCACGCGCAGCGGGGATGGCCGGTATCCGGTGGTGGGCCCCGCCACCCGGGAACGCTGGGCCGACACCTTCGCACACTCCCACGCGCGCCTGCACGCTTTGGACCCGGCACAACAAGAAGAACTGCTCCTACAAGCGTTCACCATGATGAACGGCAGGCACCAGGCACCACCCCTCATCCGCGCAGACGCGACCCCCGGCTCCAGCGCCGGCCAATACAGCCAGCTGTACGACGACATCGCAGCCGCCATCGCAGCAACCCTGCACACACAACCCCGCCCCGACCTCCCCCTCAAGCAGCAGCCGGCCTACCGTCTGTCCGAACAACTGCGCGCCGCGTTCGGCACACACGCGACCACCGGACTGCCCGGCGGCACCCCCCAAGCCGACAGCCCCTCAAGTCCCCGAACAGACCGGAGAGGCCCTGACGACCCGAGCCCGACCACATCGTCCCCAGCAGATGCAGTCGGCACCGACCACAGCCTCCCCCGTGGGGTAGCCGCTCCCCTAAGCGCTTCTACACGCCACCTCAATAACGATACGGAGGCCGGCGAGGCTAGGACCTCGACGAACGGCACCGTGTCACCCGGCTCAGGCCACCCACTTGCGCAGCACAGCGCGCTGCGCTCCCCACCGATGGCAGAAAGCGCTGCACGTCCGGGCCCATCACCTGAGGACGCGCCCAGTCCAGGTACCACTCAGCCGGACGATTCACCGACGGGCCTTAGCGATTCGGTCGCACGATTCGGGACTGGCCGCGACGGCGTCAGCAGCGTGGCGCATGTGACACCCGTGCCCCAGCATGTGGTCCGATGGCTTCAGGATCGAGTGATCACTCTGTCGGAGTCGGATGGTCACGGCTTGGACAGCGCCTTCAATGCCAGAGTGCGTCAAGTCCTAACCTCAGCGCTGCTGTCCGCAGAGTGGGCACGGCTCCTCACACCCTCTGGTCTGCCCATCAACGTCTCTCGTCGCGGACAGCGTTATCCGGTCTCCCTACGTCTCAGCCTGAGTGATCCGGTGGCGTCGCCCCAGCAGATGGACCCCATGCCCGACGGACCGCCTGTGGGGCTGCAGCGCTGGGCTTTCGGTACCGGTGAGGTGGGCGACACAGCGGGCAGCGGGGATCTGCGGGCGGTCAGCGGAACCTCGCGTCATAGATGGAGCATGGGGCAGGGATCCCTACGGCGGATCACACTCGCCCCACAGCTGAACCTCACCCACAATCAGCTCACGACAGGGGTTTCCCTGGGGCAAACCGTGCAGTCCATGGCAATGATCCGGAGCAGGGGGCGCTCTTGGCCGTACGACTACGTCATGCACTGGGAGCTGCGCCGCAATGTGGGCCCGACGATGACTGTCCTCGCCGGCGAGGCTGCCCATCAATGGGTCAGCGCCGGTCCGACGCCACCTCTGCCTGACGACTCTGTGACCCGGACGCCCCTGACCGTGTGGTTCCCGTCATACCTGACCACACCACCACCGCGGGCGGTACCCGACGCTCAGGAACCGGGCGCCAAGCCGGCCCCGCTCGGCCGGCTGCTGGATGAACTTCCGCTGTTCGGTGCGGACGCCCTTCCGGACCACGACACGTTGTTCGGCGATGTCGTGTCGGCTTTCGCTGAACATCTGGGAGCGCTGTCCGACGCTTCGCTGGACGAGCTCTACCAGTTCTTCGGCGAAGGAAACCAGCGCGGTCTCCTGTCGCAGGCATGGACCGGTACGGTGGCTTCACCCGTCTTGTACTCGCGTTCCGGTGACGTGCTGGGCTATCTTCGGCTCGCCGTGCGGCTTTCCGGCGGCGACACACCCAGTGGCCCCGCGACATCGAACTCCGTCGTAGACACCTATGTCATGCGGTCGCTACGCATGCAGGGCAGCAGCCAGGTCGCCCATGCTCTCGGCTTGACACTTCCGCTCAGGTTCTCGATGTGGCCGAGTGGGAGCGACGTCCCCAGCGACGGTGAGCAGCGTGGCGGCTCCGTAAGCCTCCAGGGCGGCGTGCAGCATCACTTCGCTCATACCCTCGTCTCGGGTGGGAGTGCTCGAATAGCGCAGTCGCTGCGCACCGCCGAGCCGCAGTTGCACGTGACGGCGGAGATGACGGTGACCGTTACCCTGATGCGGCCCAGCAGCCGACCGGTGCATCCGTCGGCCGGATCACCGCTCGCCGCCGGGAAGCGGTATCGCGTCGGCCTGCTGGTTCCTTCGCTGGCCACGCTCGGTCAGGAGCCGGCCGAGCCACGCTACGTGCCGGCAGAGGTGCTCCACCTCAAGCAACTGGGCGTGTCTACCACCCCCCTTCAAGTCTCGGGCACCACAACGCTCTTCGATCGGGCGGAACGATGGCTGCGTGACCACGGCTTCCTTCCCTCGGACAGACCACGACCCGGCGTGTGGGACGCGGTGAACGAACAGGGGGCCGACGCCCAGCGGCTCGCCAATCAGCGCAAGCTGGACCAGATGCGTTCCCGGCACGGCCTGCGCGCAGCCCTCAACGAGATGGTCGACGGCGGCGCTGCGACGGCCTTTGAACTCCCCGCCCACCTGGGCACCCGCCGTGCCACCGTGCGGCTGACAGCCGAACGCCGCTACACGGGGCCGGAAGACAATGTTGGCATCGACCACGAGAAAGCACTGCCGGGGGTACAGACGCTGAACTACGTGGGCTCTACCACTGCGGGAGACGAGCAGTTCCAGACCACACCACTGGCCTGGAACGTGGGGTTCGGAGCATCGGTCGTCAACCCCTTCGATCTCGTTGACGACGCCTGGTTCCAAGAGTTCGGATTCCGCTACACCTACAGCAGCCAACCGTCGAGGACGACCGGCTCCAGCGCCGGTACCGGCCACGAATACTACATATTGAGCCCCACTTCGGCCGGCTCCCATGTGTTCTCCGTCCCCGTCACATATCGCCTGGAGATCTCCTTCAGTCACGGCGGCGGCCTGCCCGCCCACACGGCTGACGGGAGCGTTCGCCTCGCCCTTCCCGCCCATCGCACGCTCACGACTCCGCACACCGGTCCCCGTCCCATGCCGGCCACGATCAGGGACGTCCTGGCATCGGATGCCCAAGCGCTGGGACAGCCGAGCGACCGTCACCATGCGCAGATGCTGCGACCGCCCGACACAGCGATATTCGACCGGGTGCCGGGAAGCGCGGAACTGCGTGAGCTCATCCCGAGGATGCTGGACGAGATGGATCAGGACACCGTGCGGCAGGAGGAACAGGCTTCGCCCGGCAGGCCACCGATGCCGGGATCGTTCCCCGAAGACGGCGATCTGGAGATGGGCACGGTGCGGACCGTTCCTTCCCACGAGCCGGCGGTACGTCCGGACGACTCGCACAGCCGTCTTTTCAGCACACCAACAGGTACTTCGGAGCAGCCCTCTGCGGACGCGATCGGCGGCCTCTTCGACACCGCGCGGTGGGCCGGCCGCCAGATGTCCGGTCTGGGGCGGTGGTTGGCACGGACTGCCGTGGGGGAACCAGCGACGAATCCCGAGTCCGCGGCCCGGGAAGTGATCGACACGGCGTTCTCCCCTCACCACTTGGTAGGCAATGCTTCCCGCATCTTCGGTGACTCGTATGTGGTGGAAAGCGCCGGCACTCCCGGTCTGGCAGCGGGAACCGACATCATGGTGGAGGTCCGGGGCTACCTCACCGAGGTGAAGGCGCTGCCCGCAGGTCCCCCGATGGACCTCGAACGCTGGCTGCAGTCGGTCGACGCCTCAGCCTCGACCACAACCCGTTCCTCCAGCCACCAGGGCACCTTCTCACTCAACGGTCGGTACGGCCGCAGCGGCCCGGTCACCTCGCCGAACGGCGACTTCATCATGCGTCGTTCCACGACCGACAGCACCACGGTCAACGACAACACTGGTGCCTTCCGTGTCACCACCGAAGACACCACCCCCGTCTACCGTTTCACGGCCAAGCCACATCTGGTGGTGAGGGTCGTCAGGGCGCGACGCAACGTGGTCTCCGGAACCGTCGCTCCCCATGCCGTCGTGAGCAGCAGTACCAAGGTCGTCGAGCCAGGCCCCCTTGAGTTCCTGCTCGTCGACAACGACTTGCAGAACCATCCGGAACTCGCGCGGCTCGTACGTGATACTGGACGACAGCCCGCAGTCGAGAACCACCTGGACCAGCGGCTCCCTCCCTGGTTCGTCGAAACCGGTGGAACGCTGGGTTTCGGGGCCGTCAGCGAGGTCGAACTGTTCCGCGGACGCGACGCGTTCACTGAGAGCATCCGCACCCTCGTCGAGCGCGAAGCACCGGGCGCCACGCGCCCCGGGAACGCCGCCTACGTGCCCGGAGTTCTGTCCAGAATCAACGAGCACGCCACCAGCGTGGGCTTGCGTGCCTTGGTCAACGCCGGGCCTCGCGGACACACCGCATTCCACTTCGTCCACCGCTCCTGGCTCGGCCCCCGTCTCGTGGAGGTGGCCCTCACCGCACACCCCGCCGGCAACGTCGCGTTGCGAGACCTGCGTGGCAAGCGCGTGACGGCCACCTCCGGACTGGACAACGTCTTCGGGCACTCCAATGGCGACGGCGCCACGCTGGGACGGCCAGGAGCCACAAAGGTCAGCCGGAGCACCACGGACAGTCGGGAACTGACGTTCTCCCCAGCCGTCGTGCACCACGGTCACGGTGCTCTCCCAGTCCTCAGCACAGCTGAACGGACCACGTGGACGGATACTCAGCTGTCCAGCCGTGAACGACGCACCTGGCAACGGACGTTCAGCGGCACGAACGAATTCCGCATCCCGTACGAATACAGGGTGACGGTCCGCTCCCGCTCCCTGGACGACGCGCTGACAGGCCGATTGGCCCGTGCGATCAGTGACACCGCCCATGCACTCGCGCCAATCGCCGTCTCACGCATCCGTGGCCTGCTCGGATACCAGCCCCATGCCTCCACCGGGATACAGGCGACCGAACAGGCGGAAGTCACCTTGCGCTTCAACGCATCGGAGACGACCGGGAACTCCCGTACGCTCACCTCCGGCCCCGGCCTCTTCACCTCGAATCCCGCGGCACAGCCGGCCCCACCGCCGTCGCCCGGTGACGCCGTCATCGACTTCACGATCCCGGATGACGTGCGCACGGCAGTCACACAATCGGGTTGGGTCCCCGAGCGGCCCTTCCATGTATACGACTTCGCCGCGGCAGAACAGCTCGGCCGGGCCCTGCGCGCCGTCGATCCAACACTCACGCAAGACCTCTCTCCACGGACCACCCGATCAGCCGAGGGAATCTTCCTCCGTCTGACGACTCTGGCCGCCACTGGCCGGCTCACTCTGCTGGAGCCCGCAGCCACCGCGCCCGTTCTCGGCCACCCGGGAAACAACGGCACATCGGTACGCCTGACCCTGCACGCGCCGCAGGTGGAGGCAAGCAGCAAGGACACGGCGATCGATCGGATCGAACTGGCGGCAGACGGCTTCCAGACACAAGGCGACCAGGTCACCGCAACCGGTGTCACGTTCGCCTACATGTCCGCCGGCCCGCACCCAGTCGGCACCTCCGTTCCCATCGCCGGCGAACGGGCGGCCCTCGGCCAGACGGCCCTCAGCTCCAGCCAGCGTCGTGAACTGCTCCGTTTCGGCACCCCCATGGTCAACGCACGTGGCGAGGGAATGGACGGCTACCGAATCCGAGCCGTAGCGCTCCTGGAGGTCCGTGGTCCCAAGGGCACCTGTTGGGTGACTGGAGACATCCTTCTGCGCACCACCGAAGCACCACCCTTCACCGCCACCGAGAATTTCGACAGCCTCCCTGCGGCAGAAGGAGTCACACCTCCCACGCAGCACGGCTCCCCGTCCGACCTTGCAGATCAGGGCGTCGACAGAGCCAGCCCGCGTCCCGAGCCCGACACCCAACCCTCTGGGGGGCCCGTTGAGAACGTCGACCCCTGCGCGCGGCAGCCCGAAGCAACCAGCCAGACAGCGACGCTTACCGCGCCGTCCACAGAGCGCGATAAGTGGCAAGCCGCTCTCGCCAGCTCCGGCGCAGGAAGAAGCCCTGCGCCGGAGGCAGTGTCGGGCACACCGCAGCATGCAGGGGACGCCGAAGCTGCTGTTCTGCCGTCGTCCGCCGTCGACTCGGCGGACGACGGCAGAGAGGACCGACAACAGCACTTCTCCGGCTCCTACTGATCTTTTCGTTAGTTGTGTGGGTGTGATGGGCTTGTTGGCGGGATCCTGGTGTCGTGTCTTTCGAGTCTTCGTCTGTTGTCTCCGCGCCTGTCGTTCCTCCCTTGACGCGGCCCCAGTTGGCCGAGGCTCGGCGTGTGCGGGCGGCTGAGTTGTTCGAGCAAGGACGCTCGAGTGCT
>NZ_KQ948396.1:2446-5574 GCF_001514055.1 Streptomyces corchorusii
GGGTGGCTGGTCGTTGTTTGAGAACTGCACAGTGGACGCGAGCATCTGTGGCCAAGTTTTTAAGGGCGCACGGTGGATGCCTTGGCACCAGGAACCGATGAAGGACGTGGGAGGCCACGATAGTCCCCGGGGAGTCGTCAACCAGGCTTTGATCCGGGGGTTTCCGAATGGGGAAACCCGGCAGTCGTCATGGGCTGTCACCCGCTGCTGAACACATAGGCAGTGTGGAGGGAACGCGGGGAAGTGAAACATCTCAGTACCCGCAGGAAGAGAAAACAACCGTGATTCCGGGAGTAGTGGCGAGCGAAACCGGATGAGGCCAAACCGTATGCGTGTGAGACCCGGCAGGGGTTGCGTATGCGGGGTTGTGGGATCTCTCTTCCACGGTCTGCCGGCCGTGGGACGAGTCAGAAACCGTTGATGTAGGCGAAGGACATGCGAAAGGTCCGGCGTAGAGGGTAAGACCCCCGTAGTCGAAACGTCAGCGGCTCGTTTGAGAGACACCCAAGTAGCACGGGGCCCGAGAAATCCCGTGTGAATCTGGCGGGACCACCCGCTAAGCCTAAATATTCCCTGGTGACCGATAGCGGATAGTACCGTGAGGGAATGGTGAAAAGTACCCCGGGAGGGGAGTGAAATAGTACCTGAAACCGTGTGCCTACAAGCCGTGGGAGCGTCGGACATCAGCTTGCTGGTGTCTCGTGACTGCGTGCCTTTTGAAGAATGAGCCTGCGAGTTTGCGGTGTGTTGCGAGGTTAACCCGGGTGGGGAAGCCGTAGCGAAAGCGAGTCCGAATAGGGCGCTGTAGTAGCACGCTCAAGACCCGAAGCGGAGTGATCTAGCCATGGGCAGGTTGAAGCGGAGGTAAGACTTCGTGGAGGACCGAACCCACCAGGGTTGAAAACCTGGGGGATGACCTGTGGTTAGGGGTGAAAGGCCAATCAAACTCCGTGATAGCTGGTTCTCCCCGAAATGCATTTAGGTGCAGCGTCGTGTGTTTCTTGCCGGAGGTAGAGCACTGGATAGGCGATGGGCCCTACCGGGTTACTGACCTTAGCCAAACTCCGAATGCCGGTAAGTGAGAGCGCGGCAGTGAGACTGTGGGGGATAAGCTCCATGGTCGAGAGGGAAACAGCCCAGAGCATCGACTAAGGCCCCTAAGCGTACGCTAAGTGGGAAAGGATGTGGAGTCGCACAGACAACCAGGAGGTTGGCTTAGAAGCAGCCACCCTTGAAAGAGTGCGTAATAGCTCACTGGTCTAGTGATTCCGCGCCGACAATGTAGCGGGGCTCAAGCGTACCGCCGAAGTCGTGTCATTGCAGCGTATAGCCCCAACGGGTGCTGTGATGGGTAGGGGAGCGTCGTCTGCCGGGTGAAGCGGCACTGGAAGGTAGTCGTGGACGGTTGACGAGTGAGAATGCAGGCATGAGTAGCGATACAAACGTGAGAAACGTTTGCGCCGATTGACTAAGGGTTCCTGGGTCAAGCTGATCTGCCCAGGGTAAGTCGGGACCTAAGGCGAGGCCGACAGGCGTAGTCGATGGATAACCGGTTGATATTCCGGTACCCGCTGTGAAGCGTCAAACATCGAATCCAGTGATGCTAAGGCCGTGAAGCCGCCCTGGAGCCTTCGGGCAAAGGGGAGTGGTGGAGCCGCTGACCCAAGTTGGTAGTAGGTGAGTGATGGGGTGACGCAGGAAGGTAGTCCATCCCGGGCGGTGGTTGTCCCGGGGTAAGGGTGTAGGACGGTGTGTAGGCAAATCCGCGCACCTTGTGTCTGAGACCTGATGCCGAGCCGATTGTGGTGAAGTGGATGATCCTATGCTGTCGAGAAAAGCCTCTAGCGAGTTTCATGGCGGCCCGTACCCTAAACCGACTCAGGTGGTCAGGTAGAGAATACCGAGGCGTTCGGGTGAACTATGGTTAAGGAACTCGGCAAAATGCCCCCGTAACTTCGGGAGAAGGGGGGCCACGCTTGGTGATCGGATTTACTCCGTGAGCTGGGGGTGGCCGCAGAGACCAGCGAGAAGCGACTGTTTACTAAAAACACAGGTCCGTGCGAAGCCGTAAGGCGATGTATACGGACTGACGCCTGCCCGGTGCTGGAACGTTAAGGGGACCGGTTAGCTCACTTTCGGGTGGGCGAAGCTGAGAACTTAAGCGCCAGTAAACGGCGGTGGTAACTATAACCATCCTAAGGTAGCGAAATTCCTTGTCGGGTAAGTTCCGACCTGCACGAATGGCGTAACGACTTCTCGACTGTCTCAACCATAGGCCCGGTGAAATTGCACTACGAGTAAAGATGCTCGTTTCGCGCAGCAGGACGGAAAGACCCCGGGACCTTTACTACAGTTTGATATTGGTGTTCGGTTCGGCTTGTGTAGGATAGCTGGGAGACTGTGAAGCAGGCACGCCAGTGTTTGTGGAGTCGTCGTTGAAATACCAGTCTGGTCGTGCTGGATGTCTAACCTGGGTCCGTGATCCGGATCAGGGACAGTGTCTGATGGGTAGTTTAACTGGGGCGGTTGCCTCCTAAAGGGTAACGGAGGCGCCCAAAGGTTCCCTCAGCCTGGTTGGCAATCAGGTGTTGAGTGTAAGTGCACAAGGGAGCTTGACTGTGAGACCGACGGGTCGAGCAGGGACGAAAGTCGGGACTAGTGATCCGGCGGTGGCTTGTGGAAGCGCCGTCGCTCAACGGATAAAAGGTACCCCGGGGATAACAGGCTGATCTTCCCCAAGAGTCCATATCGACGGGATGGTTTGGCACCTCGATGTCGGCTCGTCGCATCCTGGGGCTGGAGTCGGTCCCAAGGGTTGGGCTGTTCGCCCATTAAAGCGGTACGCGAGCTGGGTTTAGAACGTCGTGAGACAGTTCGGTCCCTATCCGCTGTGCGCGTAGGAGTCTTGAGAAGGGCTGTCCCTAGTACGAGAGGACCGGGACGGACGAACCTCTGGTGTGCCAGTTGTTCTGCCAAGGGCATGGCTGGTTGGCTACGTTCGGGAGGGATAACCGCTGAAAGCATCTAAGCGGGAAGCCTGCTTCGAGATGAGGACTCCCACCCACTTGATGGGGTAAGGCTCCCAGTAGACGACTGGGTTGATAGGCCAGATATGGAAGCCTGGTAAC
>NZ_KQ948397.1:0-3169 GCF_001514055.1 Streptomyces corchorusii
AGGAGTTGTCTTCAAATGTCACGCCCACATCCGGAGCGATGCGAGGGTGATGGCTGCTTGGTAGGACTCGGCGGTTTTGTCGTAGCGGGTGGCGATCCCTCGCCACTGTTTCAAGCGGTTGAAGCAGCGTTCGACCACGTTGCGCCGTTTGTAGAGGTGCTCGAAGGCCGGTGGGCGCCCGCCGCGATGGCCGCGCCGGAGCCGGTTGCGGATCTGGTCGGACCGTTCCGGGATGGTGTGGCCGACACCGCGCCGCCTGAGCCAGGTCCGGATCGCTTTGGAGCTGTAGCCCTTGTCGCCGAGGACGTGGTCGGGCCAAGGCGGGGCCGTCCCGGTCCGAGGCGGGGCACCCGTATCGCGTCCATCACGGCGGTGAACTGGATGCAGTCGTTGGTGTTCCCGCCCGTGACGGTGAAGGCGAGCGGACGCCCCAGGGAGTCGCACGCCAGGTGAATCTTGCTGGTCAGGCCACCTCGGGAGTGTCCGAGTCCCGGGTGACGCAGCCCCCTTTTCGGCCCACGGGCCGTACCGCTCGGGCACGTCCCGCCAGGCGGTCCCGGTCCGGAACTTCCACACGATCCCGTTGAGCACCGTGCGGTCGTCCAGCCGCTTCCTACCCCGCAGCGACTCGGGCAGCAGC
Organism: Streptomyces corchorusii; assembly: GCF_001514055.1. Lineage (NCBI taxonomy): Bacteria > Bacillati > Actinomycetota > Actinomycetes > Kitasatosporales > Streptomycetaceae > Streptomyces > Streptomyces corchorusii. The sequence continues at coordinate 641 of NZ_KQ948397.1, forward strand.
GGCCGAACGAACTCCCATTCAGCATCCGACAGTTCATGGCGACGTATCACCCGGCCGTGATCCACCACTGAGGATCATTTGAAGACACCGCCTAGACGCCTGGCCACCGTGCCCCATGGTGTCGCTCGGCGACAAGAGAGTCGAAGGCATTGCCGGTGGTCAGCATGGCGCCGGCCTCGGGTGAGGCGCAGGTGCAAGCGCCGGCAGAGATGTTGTCCGGTGTCCCATCAGCCCATTTCATCACTGTGCAGCTGGACGCAGGCGCCCCGATCACCGCCCCGGTGGGCTGACTGCTGGGTCTTGGTCTGGCGTCGCGTAGGGCTGCGGCGGCGTGGGGGTGTGACGACCGGGGAGGCAGCTCAACTCCGGCGTCCTCCGGTGTTCCACCTGGCAGACCGGCGGCCCGCCCGTCGATCAATTCAGGAGGCCTCGCCCGTGCCCTCGCCGCGTCCATTCGGGTGATCAGCCCCAGCGGACGCCTTGCCACGGCACGCGGCGGATCCCGCGCTGCCTGAGGCGGGTTGCGTCTTCGCGTCCCCTGGAAGTCAAATGGATGATGTGCGGCCCCGTTGTCCGAGATACCACTGTTGGACGACCAATCAGTGTGATCCCATGAGACGTCACATCAAGCCAGGCGGTCTCTGCGCAGGTGGCCCGCCGTAGGGCAGGCCGCACGACAGGAGTTCAGTTGTGATGACATTGACAAAGTCCTTCGCTCGTCTCGCCGCTGCCACCGCCGTCGCCACCGTGACGGCGTTCGGCGCCCAGGCTTCCGCATCGGGCAGCCCACTGTTCGCGTACTTCTACAGCGGTCCCGGCCAGACAGGCACCAGGGCGGAGATCGACCTGGACGAAACCGGCGTCTGCCACAACTTCGCCGAACCCGCCCGCTCGTACGACATCGCGTCGACGAACGACATCGAGGTCTACTGGAACCGCGACTGCCGACCGAGCGAGCCGGGTTACCCCGACTTCCGTACCGGGACCTTTTCCACGGGCGAGTTGCCGCTCCCGGGTATGAGCTACCGCGTCCGCCTCGGCTGGGACTGACCTCCGCCACGGATGGAATGGTCGACAGCACTGGCCCTGTGCATCTTCTTCCATCGCCACCGCCTACTCGGCATCTCCGCCCGCCGAGCGGAAAGGCTCGCCGAGGACCTCGGCGTCACGACCGGCAATCTTGCCGCCCAGTCAGGCAACATCACCCGGGCCAGAAGCTACGGTCGGCATCGTTTGATCAGGCTCTGGAAGACGTACCCGCGCGCCATGAAGCGCGCCCTTGAGCAGGCGGTTCACGGCGACGCTGCGTTCTTGGTCCACTGTGAGTGGCGCCCGCTGTCCGCAGCGGTGTGCCGCGGAACTGACGTGTGGCGAGTGGCCATCCGGCTCGCACTGGCGGGGTTGTCGGCAACGGGCTGGGTCCCTACCAAGGGCGACGACGCGGCCATGGACCAGTAGGCACGGTACCGCCTCCGCCGCGAGAGCGCACTCTTACCCGACGCCGGCGGCGGACAGCCTGAACGCGTCGGCGCTGACGTCCCACACGGGGTGGTCCGCGGTGAGCTGTACCCGCAGGCGCGGGTCGGCCGGCATCCGTCGACTCGCGGCAGGCTCGGCACCGTGCGGGACGACGACTGCCCGGCCGCCCATCGCGACCTGGCGGGAGGATCGGTGCGGCGTCGTCCAGCAGTTCGGCGAGCCGTTCGCACGATACAGCCCAGGGCGCCGACTGGCCGTCCGGCGGCGCCAGCAGGGGCAGGGCGGGTTCCTCATGTGCGCACTGCTCACACACCGTCGTCATCAGGTCGGTGGAGTTGTAGCTCCGCCGACCACAGGTGACGTGACCGGAGCGGTCTCCTTGGTCGACGCGGATCGCGTGCCATACGAGGTCTGCGACAACCCGCTACGAGATACGTAGATACCGCCAACTCGGATTGCTCTAACACCATGTCCTACGTGGTCAGTTGGTCGTTGACCAGGCCATGGGGAGTGGGCGGTGGGGATGGATCGTGCCGGAAGGTTTGTGGGAGATCGCCAGGCCCTTGCTTCCGCCGGCGCGAGTACGGCCGCAGGGCGGCGGGGTGGCCAACATCGATGACGAGGCGGTGTTCGCGGCCATCATTTACGTGCTGGTCAGCGGTTGTGCCTGGCGGGCTCTGCCGCCGTGTTTCGGGGCGTCGAAGTCGACGGTACACCGTCGGTTCCTGATCTGGTCGCGGGCCGGCGTGTGGGGACGGCTGCACCAGAGGGTGCTCGAGATGTTCGCCGAGCAGGGCCTCATCGACCTGTCCCGGGCGGTACTGCATTCCCTCATGTCCACGCCAAAAGGTGCCTCTATGGGCTTCGTCAAGCTGTAGCCGGGGTGGGCGCCTGGTAGAAGGTGCCGTCTCGGAGCATCGCGAAGAGGACGTCGATGTGACGTCGGGCGAGTGCGACGAGGGCTGCGACATGGTGTTTTCCCCTCGCGACGTTTTCGGTCGTAGTAGGCACGGGACTCGGGTTGGGAGAGCGAGGCGAACGCGGCGAGGC
>NZ_KQ948397.1:3304-4569 GCF_001514055.1 Streptomyces corchorusii
AGAAGGCCCGTTTGAGCTGCTTGTTGCCGCGTCGTGAAGGGTGTTCGCCGCGGATGGAGGAGCCGGAGTTCCTGGTCACGGGTGCCAGGCCGGCGTAGGCGGCGAGGTGGCCGGCGGTGGCGAAGCCGCTGCCGTCACCGACGTCGATGAGGATGCGGGCTGCGGTCCTGACCCCGATGCCTGGCATCGAGATCAGGACCTGGGAAAGAGGGTGGGCCTCCAGAAGTTCTTCGATCCTTGCAGCGAGGAGTTTGCGCTGGTCAAGGACGGACCGGAGGGAGCTGGCGAGGCTGGGGACGATCAGCGCGGCCGCGTCGGTGCCCGGGACGACGACGGTCTGTTCGTCGAGTGCGGTGAAGATGTCCTCCACCAGCCGCTCGGCCATCCGCGGTGCCTTCGGCCGTATCAGGGTGAGCAGTCGTCGCCTTCCGGCTCTGCGGATCTGGGCCGGGGAACCGAACTGCTCCAGCAGCCTGAGCACGGCCGGGTGCTGGATCCGTGGGCCCAGGACCCGTTCCAGCGACGGATGGATCTGGGTGAGCAGGCCGCGGAGCCGGTTGGCGATCCGGGTGGTCTCGCCCGCCAGGTCGTCGTCGAAGCCTGCGGTCATCGCGAGCTCTGCGACCGTCTCATCGGCGGGATCGACCGCTCGCAGGGTGTGGGGCATCGCTCTGGCAGCGTCCGCGATGACGAACGCGTCACGGGCGTCGGTCTTGGCCTCACCAGGGTAAAGATCGGCAATCCGCCGCATGGTCAGCCCGGGCACGTAGGCGACCTGGAAGCCTGCATCCCGGGCGACTGCCAGGGGCAGGGCTCCGATGGAAGCCGGCTGGTCGACGATCATCAGCACGGTCCCGTGCTTGGCCCGGAGCTTGTCGAACAGCTCCCGCAGCTCCGGTTCGCTGTTGGGCAGCGGCTTGTCGAACACCTTCTTCCCAGCGCGATTGACGGCGGCGGCGTGATGTTCGCCCTTGCCGACATCCAGCCCGAGATAGACGCCGATGTCAGTTTCGTCCGTCACGACCGTCGCTCCCGCCCTCGCCTGTTCCCCGGCCTCACCTGCGGCATCAGCGTGCCGGCATCCACGTTACGAAGAGACTGCCGTACCCGATTGAGGGTTTGGCGCTCGTGCCTCTAATCAGCGGTCTGCCAATGCCTCCGGCACCGGCGACACCACCTTTTCGATCATCTCGACTGGGGGCACAAGTCATACCGGGGCCGAAGGCCGGGAGCCTCCTCGCGAGGCCACGAAGAAGGTAACGGGG
>NZ_KQ948398.1:0-4029 GCF_001514055.1 Streptomyces corchorusii
TCTAGGACGACCGACGGGTACGGGGCGGGTCGGGTCGGTGCGGGTGGTGTTCCCCGCCGCGGTCCGTGCGGGTCGGTTCGTGGAGGGCCGCGTCGAGGAGGCGTTCGATCCCGGCGTGCCCTCGGCAGGCTCGCGGGCCGGCACCCGGCCCGTCCCGCACAGCCACAGCCAGTCGGCGGCACGGCCGAACAGTCGGCGCTGCCGACCCCGGCCCGGGTGAGCGGGCTCGACACGCGGGTCGGCGGTATCGGCCAGGCCGCGATGGTGTTCCCCGCCGCCGTCCGTGCGCGTCGGTCCGTGGAAGCCCGCGTCGAGGAGGCGGTCGATCCCGCCCGTCCCCTCGACGGGCTCGCGGGCCGGCACCCGGCCCGTCCCGCACAGCCACAGCCAGTCGGCGGCGCGGCCGAACAGCCAGCGCTGCCGGCCCCAGCCCTGGTGAGCGGGCTCGACACGCGGGTCGGCGGTATCGGCCAGGCCGGCGCCGCGCGCGTGGCGTCCGGGGCGGGTCAGGGAGGTGCCGGTCTCGACGCAGCCGCCGATGCCCGCGTCCGTGCGGGCGGTGAAGCGGGTGCCGCACTCCCCCGGCGTGCGCTCGACCGTGCCGCCGGGGGCACGGCTTGGCCGCGGGCGGGTCGGCCGTGCGGGCGAGGGGGAGCACCCCGGTGTCCCCGGCGTGCCGGAATCCGGAGCGCTCGCAGAGGGCCCGGACGTGCGGCCGGGGTCCGGGGGGCCGTACACGACCGGGGCGGCAGGTCTCGGCCAGGCGCGCCGGGTCCCGGACCCGTCAGCGGGCCAGGCGGGCCGGACAGGCGCGCATCAGCGGGTCGGCCGTCTGCTCGGCGCCCGGCCGGAGGGAGGGGGCGGATGCCGGAGGAACCAGTCGATCTCGCCGGCGTCCCGGTGGCCCGGCCCGCCTCCTCGTCGGCGCGGTACCGCTGCGGGTGGGCCGCCGCGACGCCGTGCCCGCGCTCCTCGGCGACGAGCGCGATCCGCTCACCCACGCACAGATCGGTCACGTTCTCCGGCTCGTAGCCGCACGGTGCGCCCGGCGGGGCCCGCCGGCGGCTGTCGGACAGGCTTCACGGTCTGCCGCCGCCTCTCCGGTCACCACCGGAGACCTGACCCACCATCATGACGAGGAGACCGGCGAGGAGAAGCACGGCGCCGATCAGCGTTCCCGAGGGCCGGGCGCCGGAATCGCCGATCAGCAGCCCGAAGACCAGTTGCCAGCACAGCGCGAAGGCCACCACCAGCTGGCCCCAGCCGTAGGTCCGCGGGGCACGGACATGGCGCCGGTTCATGGGGAGCACCCAGCCGCTGGTGACCGCCGCGACGCCGGAGGCGGCGATGAGCAGCGCCAACAGGACCAGAGGCACGGCGACATACAGCTTCACGGCTTCTCCCCCTGCGCACCGGGCCCACGCCCGGCGGCAGCCTGATCATGGCACCAGACCACCGTGCGAAACCAGGCGAGCGCCGCGCGGGGGGAGCTCGATCATGCGGCCGATGCCCCAGGTATGACATATGTGGCATGTGTGAGAAAATGGCGAATATGCCATCTGATGCTGGCGGGTTCATCGGAACCCTCCGCTGGAAGGGCTCAGACAGGCGAGAGGAGCGCATCATGATCGCCAAGCTGCTCGGCAAGCTGTGCTTCAGCCGCCACTACGGCGCGTACGGGGCCCACGAGTGGGACGCGTACGCCGGCGACGACCGCTGACGGCACTCCCGGCGGGCGCCCCGGGCGTCCGCCGGCTCTGAGCGGCGCTGCCGACGACATCGCCAGGACGGGTGCGAAGGTCGGGGACGATCTCATGGGCCGGATGAATGTGCCGCCGCGGTTGCCGCAGGGCGGCTTCGCAGCCTGGAGCCGTGACCGGCTGGGCGTGGCACGCCGTGGCGCTGACGAGTGCGGGGACGTCTGGCAGCTGGAGCCGGGTGTCTACGTAGCCGCCACGGCCGCTCCGTGCGAAGCGGTGCTACGCCGCGCGGAGGACTTCCCCAAGGCGCCCTCGCCCCTCTTCCCGCCGTTGAAGGGGTCGAACCGAGCACCGACGGCCGAGGAGCGTGCGCACGCCCACGCCGCCCGCATGCGCGGACTGCGCGCGCAGGCGGTCGCGGCCCGGGTCGGCGAGATCGCGCCCGGAGCCGCACGCTTCGCGGAGCAGTGGCCCACGGGCCGGGACGTCGAGGTCCTGCCCGCGGCGCGGCACGCCCTGGCGGAGATCGGCGTGGGCTACCTCTTCTCCGAGGACGCTCCGGCCCTGCTGCCCTTCGCCGCACGGCTCTTCCTGGCCCGGGAAGTGCTCGCACGCCCCTCCCGCTGGGAATGGCCGCGGTGGGTCCCCACACCGGCACGGCGGTTCCGCACACGGCAACAGGCCGCCTTCACCGAGGCGTTGCGGCCCATCGTCCGCCGGCGCCGTGCGTCGGGCCGGCTCGGCGACGACGTGCTCGGGCAGATGCTCCAGCCCTCCGCCCGCTACGGCCCGCTGCCGGAAGGGGCCGTCCTCGACACCCTCCCGGGCATCACCGTCGCCACCTTCGAGGCACCCACCCGGGCAGCCGGATGGATCCTGCTCCACCTGGCCCGGCACCCGTGGGCGGCGGACCGGGTCGCGGCCGAAGCCGCCTCGCTGCCCGCGGACCCGGCCGCGACGACCAGCGCCCACCTCGACGACCTGCGGTACACCCAGGCACTGGTACGCGAGGTGCTCCGGCTGCACCCCCCGAGCTGGCTGCTGACCCGGCAGACCGCACGGCAGACCGAGCTCGCCGACTACACGATCGACGCCGGGTCCACGGTTCTCGTCTGCCCCTACACCGCGCACCGGGACGCACGGGAACACGCCGAGCCGGACGAGTTCCGGCCCGAGCGCTGGCTCGACGATTCGGGCTCGCCGGCGGACCCCGGGGCGTTCCTCTCCTTCGGCACCGGGCCGCACGGCTGCGAGGGAGCCGCTCTGGCCATGGCGATGCTGACGCTCCTGACCGCGCACACGGCCCGCTGCCACCGCCTGAGCGAGCCGCCCGGACCACCCGGCTTCCAGGTCACCACCTTCGAAGGTCTCGCGACCGCCGGCCTGCGTCTGCGTGCCACCTCGCGTGCCCCGGAGCGGTCCGGCTTGCGGTGACCGGCGCGCTCGTCACGGTTCGTCCGTCACGGTCCGCCCGCCGTGTGCCGCCGGTCGAACTCGTCGGCGAGCAGGCCCATCATGACGAGGTCGTGGTACCGGCCGGCGAAGAAGACGTGTTCCCGCAAGCGCCCCTCCTCGGTGAAGCCGAGACGGCGTATGAGGGCCAGCGATGCCTCGTTGTGGGCGAAGACCACGGCCAGGCACTTGTGGTAGCGCCGCTCGGCGAACATGAAGCGCAGCAGCAGTGTCAGGGCTTCCGCCGCGTAGCCACGGCGCCGGTGCTCGGCGCCGATCGTGACGTCGAATTCGAACCAGCCCGAATGGCGGCCGGTGCGGTGCGAGGCGACCGTGCCGACCAGCTCTTCGCCGGCCGTCGTCTCGACTGCCAGCCGGAAGCGGTCGCCGTCGCGCTCGGCGACGGCTTGCTGCTTCGCCCAGGCACGGTAGCTCTCGGCGGACCGGGGCAGGCCCAGCGGGCCCCCGCGCCGCCCGTCGTCGTCGGCGAAGCGCGCGAACGCCGCCCAGTCTTCGGGCTCGATGGCACGCAGGCGTACCCGTTCACCGGTCCAGGACGTTGCCATGCCCGATTTCAACACGCCACGGTGCGCGCGGGGCCGAGAGGCACGCCGGGACGGGTGCGGCCCACCGTTCCCAGTCCCACCGCTGGGCGTCCGCGGCCCCGGCCCGCCGTCTGCGGCGCCGTCGGCGTACTGGTGCCGCATCAGGCGGCCTTCGCCCCGACGGGGAGCGGGTGTTGATCTCCGTGATACGTTCGCCGCCGCCGTGCACGACTGCGAGTTGAAGGAGGTGAGACCGATCAACGCTGTGACAGGTCGGGACTCCCTCCGTTGCATGGCCTAGGTGTATTGATCACGAGCGTTGTTGACACTGC
>NZ_KQ948399.1:0-2288 GCF_001514055.1 Streptomyces corchorusii
GGCGAACTTGCAGGTCCGTCGCCCGTGGCCCGGGGCAAGCCGGGTTCCAAGATGCAGGTCCTGTCCCACACGAACGGACTGCCCCTACGCGTCGGCCTCTCCGCAGCGAACAGCCTCGGACTGAAGCCGATAGTCGCCCATTTCCACATAGGATACGAATCCCACAGCGTCCATTCCAAGCCCCAGGGACTGCATGCCGACAACGCCTACGACGTTCCTGACCTGCGACAATGGCTGCACAGCCACATCGGCGTCCGCATCGCCCGCAAAGGAATCGACTCAAGCGAACGACTGGGCCGCCAACGGTGGGTCATCGAACGCACCATCTCCTGGCTCACCGGCTACCGCCGCCTGTCACCCCGCTACGAGCGGCATCCCCGCAACTACCTGGCCTTTCTCGGCCTCGCCGCAGCCATCTGCTGCGACAAACGCCTCGGCAAACTGACCATGTAGGACACGGTGTAAATCCCCCGCCGCCTCATCTGCATACGGCAACGTCGTACCTCATATCGACATGATCAGTTGGCTGATTGACTCACCGCGCCGTGCTTCTCACAGGACCGGAACGTGGCGGAATCCGGTGGGAGATCGCTTCGTGCGTACTGCCCCGCAGGTAGCGGACGAGGTCCTCGTCGGTGCCCTCGGCACGGAGTTCCCGCACAACCTCCTCGACAGCCCTGTAGAGGACAGGAGAGCCGATCCGCACCACTTCGCGTCCGACGGGAGTGAGTTTGATCTCGACACTGCGGCGGTCGTGGGGTGAAAGGTGCGTGGTGACCAGCCCACGGTCCTGCAGACGTGTGACAAGGCGACTCGTGCCGGACTGACTCAGGCCGATCCCGTTGGCCAGGATGTTGAGGTACAGCAGACCCGAACCGGCTCGCACGCTTTCGTCCAGCGCGCGCAAGGCGTGAAACTCACTGGCCCCCAGCCCCAGGCGCTGATGAAGGTGCCGCCCGACCCGGGACTCGATCCGACGGTGGGCACGGGCCAGTGCGTCCCACCGGGCGATCGACGCGGCAACCGCGTTCATGCTGGATGGCCTCCCTGCTGTCCGCAGCCCCTGCCGTTTCCCGCATGACACATGCCGGCATGAGAGTACGGCGGAACAGCCGCCGCTGGTCTGCAGCAAGTAGACAGCCCAGGGGCCATCGTTGTGACAACGCCAGCAGTACCACGCCTTCTTTGACGCTCTTGAGGGAACGATGTTGTCAACGGTAGGCGTTCTCCTGCCGGTTGCACTTACGGAGGGGATCAACGCGTTCGTGTCATGGGTATACGGTCTGCACCAAGCCCCCCGCAGAGCCCGGGGCAATCCAGGAGGGAAGGGGCAGTCCGGCAATGGCAACGGGAGATCGGCAGTGGGAGGCACAGGCGAAGTGCGGGACCCAGGTCGCTGAGGCGTTGTTCGTCGAGGGAACGGTCCAGAAGCGGGTGAAGACTCTGTGCAGCGACTGCCCGGTCCGCACCGAGTGTCTCGCCTACGCCCTCGACAACCGCATCGAGCACGGTATCTGGGGAGGCACGACAGTGCGTGAACGCCGCAGTCTTCTGCGACGCCGCCCGACAGTGACCTCCTGGCGCCTTCTGCTGGACGCTGCCCGCACCGAGCATGCGAACTCGGGTCGACTGCTCCCGCTGTCCGGCGCGGATCGCAGGCGGACCGTCTGACCAGTGTCTGCTGTCTTGACCCCATTGCGTCCCACGAGCGGCAGGCGCCGCCACAAGCCCACCAGGAGAGCATGCCAATGGTGTTCGTACAGGGACCTGGATCGGGTGAGTCCGTCAGCCCAGGTGCACAGACAAAGGTGCTTTGGCAGTTCGCGTGGCTGTCGAACCCAGCGAGAATCCAGAGAGACCCGTGTCGAAGTGCCGCGTGGCATCGGTAGCCGAGGACAGTCCGAACACTCATAGATGTGACTGTCTCACCGATCGGTTCAGAGAGGCGGCCGACCAGCCGGAGCCTCTGTCTCGGTACGACTCAAACACAAGCGATGCCCGAGTGCGTACTGCGGCGGGATGTGCTGCCGGTCCCCGGTGACTGACCGGCCGGGGCGGCAAGCCGGAGGGCTACTGCCACCGATAGACGGTCGACGCGCTGCGCTGCCTCGTCGACAACGGCCTCAGGCGGTTGCCGATGCTGTCCGACTTCCCGGGCCCGCATGTACGCCCCCTTCACGGACGGGATACGTGGTTGGTGAAGGATGGATGCCTCGTGGGGGTTGGACGCCGACCAGAAGATCAACCGGCTCAAGCGCCACCTGCTCACCGACACCCTCGGACTCCTT
>NZ_KQ948400.1:0-1758 GCF_001514055.1 Streptomyces corchorusii
GGCCATGGTGTGGATGGTGGGGTTGTCGAAGATGAGGGCGAGGGGGATGTCGGGGGTGAGGGTGGTGCGCAGGCGGCTGATGATGCGGGTGGCGAGGAGGGAGTGGCCGCCGAGGGCGAAGAAGTTGGCGTGGATGTCGGGGTTGGGGTGGTCGAGGACGTCGGTCCAGATGGTGGCGATGAGTTTTTCGGCGTCGGTGGTGGGTTGCTGGGTGTGGGTGTGGGTGGTGGTGGGCTGGGGTTGGGGGAGTGCTTTGTGGTCGGTCTTGCCGTTGGCGTTGACGGGGATGGTGTCCAGCAGGGTGATGCTGGAGGGGATCATGTAGGCGGGGAGTTGGTCGGTGAGGTGGGTGTTGATGCTGGTGAGGAGGGTGTCTTCGTCAGGTGTGTCGGGTGTGTTGTGGGTGGTGATGTAGGCGGCGAGTCGGTAGTCGCCGGGGGTGGGTTGCCATGTGGTGACGACGGCGTTGTTGATGTGGGGGTGGCGGCGGAGGGTGTGTTCGATTTCGGTGGGTTCGATGCGGATGCCGCGGATTTTGATCTGGGTGTCGTTGCGGCCGAGGAAGGTGATGGCGTTGTCGGTGCGGCGGATGCCTCGGTCGCCGGTGCGGTAGAGGCGTTGGCCGGGGTGGTGGGGGTGGGGGATGAAGGCGGTGGCGGTTTTGCGGGGGTCGCCCAGGTAGCCGCGGGCGAGGCCGGTGCCGGCGAGGTAGAGGTCGCCGGGGATGCCGGTGGGGACGGGGTTGAGGTGGTGGTCGAGGAGGAGGACTTCGTTGTTGGCGATGGGGGTGCCGAGGGGGACGTCGGTGGTGTGGTGGTCGTGGGGTGTGCAGAGGTGGCTGGTGGAGTCGATGGAGACTTCGGTGGCGCCCCACTGGTTGTAGAGGTGGGTGTGTGGGGGGAGGCGGTCGTGGAACTTGGCGACGAGGTCGGGGCGGAGGGCTTCGCCGCTGGAGATGACGTAGCGCAGCGTGGTGGGGGCGGTGTGGGTGATCTCGTCGAGGAAGAGGGTGAGCATGCTGGGCACGAAGTGGAGGGCGACGATGTCGTGCCGGGTGGTGTGGTCGAGGATGGCGCGGGGGTCGCGGTGCAGGCCGGGGGGGATCATGACGATGGTGGCGCCGCTGATGAGGGGCCAGAGGATTTCGACGGCTGAGTCGTCGAAGCTCAGGACGGTTTTGTGCAGGACCTTCTCGCCGGGGTTGAGGGGGTATTGGGCTTGCATCCACTGGATGCGGTTGGCCCAGCCGGTGTGGGTGGAGGCGACGCCCTTGGGGGTGCCGGTGGAGCCGGAGGTGTAGTAGACGGAGACGAGGTGGTCGCCGTGGAGGTCGACCGGCGGCGGGGCGGGGCTGGTGTGGGTGAGGGTGCCGGGGCCGCAGCGCAGGATCGTGATGTCCTGTGCGTCGGGTGTGGTGGCGAGTTGGTCGGCGCGGGGGTCGTCGGTGCAGATGAGGGGGGCGTGTGCGTCGGTGAGGAGGCGGGTGACGCGGCCCACGGGCAGGTCGGGGTCCAGGGGGAGGAAGGGGCTGCCGGATTTGAGGATGGCGAGGATGACGACGGCCATCTCGGTGGAGCGGTCCATCCAGACGCCGACGGGGATGTCGGGTCCGGCGCCGGCCTCGCGCAGGCGGGTGGCGAGGTGGTTGGCGCGTGCCACGACCTGTGCGTAGGTCAGCTCGCTGTCGGCGTCGATCACGGCCGCGGTGTCGGGGTACCGGGCCGCGGTCGCGTCGATCAGATCGGGCAGCAGACCACC
>NZ_KQ948401.1:0-1565 GCF_001514055.1 Streptomyces corchorusii
GCCGTACTCCACCGCCTCACCCGCACCCGATGCCAGCAACCACCCCCGCTCCTCCGCGTCGACCATCGCGATCGAGGAGACGGCACGCTTCGGATCGGCGACCGCGTTGCGCAGGAACGTGATGAAGTGCCGCACCAGCCGGGACATCGTCGCGTGCTCGAACAGGTCCGCGTCGTAGTAGGCGATCCCGGTGAATCCCTCGCGCCCGCGGGTCAGCGCCACGCTCAGGTCGAAGCGCGGCTTGCCGTCGACCACCTCGATCCGCTCGGTACGCAGACCGGGCAGCACCAGGTCGTCGGTCTCCTCGTCACCGAGGGCGAACAGCACCTGGAACAGGGGGTTGCGACCGGGATCCCGCTCGGGTTGCAGCTCGTCGAGCAGGGCCTCGAAGGGCAGCTCCTGGTGCTCGTAGGCGGCGAGCATGTTCCTTCGGGTCCGGGCGAGCAGATCGGCGAACGACGGATCGCCGGCCAGTTCGGTGCGCAGGAGCAGCGTGTTGACGAAGTAGCCGATCAGATCGTCCAGCTCGGGCCGGGTCCGGCCGGCGATGGGGGTGCCGACCGTGACGTCGTCCGTGGCCGAGTGACGCGCGAGCACCACACTGAACGCCGCTATCAACGTCATGAACGGCGTGGCGTTGTGCTCCTGGGAGAACCGGTCGACGGCCGCGCCGAGACCGGCGTCGATGACGAAGGACACCTCGGCGCCGTTCCCGCCCCGCACGGCGGGCCGGGGCCGGTCCGGGCGCAGCTCGTCGCAGGCGGCTCCGGCGAGGTGGTCGCGCCAGTGGTCGAGCTGGTGACGCAGCTTGTCGGGCGTCTGGTGCTCCCGGCTCCAGGCGGCGAAGTCACCGTACTGGACCGGCACCGCCGGCAGGACGGGAGTCCGGCCGGCGGCGAACGCCTCGTACGCCTGCGACAGTTCCGACCACAGCACCCGCATGGACGATCCGTCGATCGCGATGTGGTGCACCACCAGGACCAGCAGGGCGTCCTCTTCGGACAGCCGTACCACGGCGACCCGGAACACCGGCCCGGTGACCAGCGAGAACGGCTCCCGCATCAGCTCTCGGGCCCTCTTGACGGCCGCCGCGTACCGGTCGGCGGGGGAATCACCCTCCGGCTCGTACACCGCGACCGGCACCGGCCGCGCCGGCAGCACCCGTGACACCGGCGCGCCGTCGTGTTCCTCGAAGACGGTCCTGAGGACCTCGTGCCGCTCGGCGACCAGCGTGAAGCTGCGCGACAGCACCTCGATGTCGAGTGCGCCGGTGATCCGGACCACCGTCGAGGTGTTGTACCCCGGCAGCATCTGCTCCAGCAGCCACATGCGTTCCTGCGAGTACGACACCACGCCCTCGTGCCGGCCGAGCACCGGTATGGATGTCGCCGAGGTGTCCGTCTGCTGGGCACGGGCTCCCTGGAGGAGGTTCTTGACAGCCTGCCGTGCCGCTTCGTCCGACGGTGATGTCGCGTGCGTGGTCATGAGCGGGTCCTCTCGGCGGAGGCGCCACGGGCGGCGTCCGGAGCGGAGACCGTTTCGAGCAGGAGGTTCTCCAGGGCCAT
>NZ_KQ948402.1:0-1071 GCF_001514055.1 Streptomyces corchorusii
TGTGCTGTTCGGACAGGTTGGTGACGCGGCTGGCTGGTGGTTGGCCGCTGATGCCGGTGTGGGGTCGGTGGTAGTTGTACCAGTGAAGCCAGTCGGGAAACGCTGCCTGCCGTTCGGTGTCTGAGGTGTAGGGCCGGATGTAGGCCCATTCGTCGAGCAGGGTGCGGTGGAAGCGTTCGACCTTGCCGTTGGTCTGGGGCCGCCAGGGCCGGGTCCAGCGGGGGCTGATGCCCAACTCGTGGCAGGTGTCGCGCCAGGTGTTCTTGGTGTAGGCCCAGGCGTTGTCGGTGAGGACGCGTTCGACGGTGATGCCCTGGGCGGCGAACCAGGCGGTTGCTCGTCGCAGGAAGCCGGCGCAGGTGGCGGCGGTCTCGTCGGGGAGGTCTTCGGTGTAGGCGAGGCGGGTGTGGTCGTCCAGGGCGGTGTGGAGGTAGGCGTATCCGGCTCCGTTGCGGCGGTTCTTGTTCGGGCTGCCGGCCGCCCGGCCGAGGACTTTGTGGCCGCCGCCGTCGGGGATGCGGCCGAGTTTCTTGACGTCGATGTGGACGAGCTCGCCGGGCCGGGCGCGTTCGTAGCGGCGGACGGGTTCGCCGGTGGCCCGGTCGGTGGCGGCCAGGGCGGGCAGGCCGTGCCGGACCAGGATGCGGTGGGCGGTGGACGCGGCGACACCGGCGCGGGCGGCCAGCCGCACCGGCCCGATCCGGTGCCGGCGCCGCAGCCGCACGACCTGCCTTTCGACCGCGGCGGGCGTCTGGCGGGGGCTGTGGTGGGGGCGGCTGGAGCGATCGTGCATCCCGGCTTCGCCCAGTTGCCGGTAGCGGCTCGCCCAGCGGGCGGCGGTGGTGTGGCTGACCTGGAAGCGTTCCGCGGCCCTGCGCAGCGGCCAGCCGTCGTCCACGACACACCGGGCCAGACGGAGCCTGCCGGTCGGGGTCAGCGGGGCGTTACGGTGGGACACGAGGGCCTCCTGGCGGTCGGTGCAGACTTCGCAATCCACACCGAACCCGGAAGGCCCTCACCTTTTCAAGCACCCAGCACGCGTGTCACCAACGTCCCGGGACAACACACCTA
>NZ_KQ948403.1:0-986 GCF_001514055.1 Streptomyces corchorusii
TTCAGCTCGTGGTGCCGAGGTGGGTGGTGAAGAAGTCGGTGAGTTTGTCGATGGCGGGGTCGATGTGCTGCTTCTTGTCGTAGAGGTCGACGTGGCTGGCGCCTTCGATGCGGTGGAGTTCCTTGGGGCCGGTGGCGCGCTGGTGGGCCTGGATGGCCATCCAGGCGGTGACGGCGCGCTCGCCGATGATCTGGAGGATGGGGCGGGGGCCGATCAGGGGGACGGCGAGGAAGGCGTCGAAGGAGGCCAGCTTGTCGACGCTCTGCCATACGAAGTACTTCGCGGACCGTTCGTGCTCACCGCGTGAGGTGCAGTAGTAGTCGAAGCCCTCGACACCGTGCTCGCCGCCGAGGGCGCCGGCCTGTTCGGCGGTGGCGGGAAAGACCGGCATGACACCGGCATCCTCGCCGCGGGCGGCGGCGGTGCGGGCGTGGGCGGCGGCGTCCAGCAGGGCCTGGAAGACGGCCGGGTCCTGGGCGCCGTCCGCGCCGTAGCGGAACTGGCGGGCGACGTCGACGCCGCTGACGGTGGCGACGGCCCTGACGCGGTGGTCGGCGCCGGTGGCGGTCAGCGAGTAGCCGCCGGAGGCGCAGATGCCCAGCAGCCCGATCCGTTCGGCGTCGACGTCCTCGCGGGTGGTCAGGTAGGACACGGCGGCCTTGAAGTCCTCCACCCGCTGGGCGGGGTCCTCCAGACCGCGCGGCAGACCGCCGGAGGCGCCCTGGTAGGCCGCGTCGAAGGCGAGGGCGAGGAACCCGCGCTCGGCCATCCGCTGCGCGTACGTCCCCGAGGTCTGCTCCTTCACGGCGGTACCGGGGTGGCCGACCACCAGGGCCGGGCGCGGGCCCGGTGCCGGGGTGTCGGGGGTGTAGAGGTGGGCGGCGATCTCGATGCCGGCGCTGTCGAAGGTAACGCTGGTCCTGGCCATGGGGCACTCCTGCCGAAGTCCGATGAAGTGGTCGGTGTGACACACCCGGTGCGGCCGG
>NZ_KQ948404.1:0-945 GCF_001514055.1 Streptomyces corchorusii
ACCTCGCCGCGTTCGCCTCGCTCTCCCAACCCGAGTCCCGTGCCTACTACGACCGAAAACGTCGCGAGGGGAAAACACCATGTCGCAGCCCTCGTCGCACTCGCCCGACGTCGCATCGACGTCCTCTTCGCGATGCTCCGAGACGGCACCTTCTACCAGGCGCCCACCCCGGCTACAGCTTGACGAAGCCCATAGAGGCACCTTTTCAGGGCTCGCATGTTCACCGAGTCGATGGCGCAGCGGGACCAGTCCAGCTCGCCGCGGGACCCGAGTTCATCGAGGACCAGGCGGTGGAGTTTCGCCCACACCCTGGCCTTCGACCACTCGGCGAAGCGCCGGTGAGCCGTGGCTCCCGAAGGCCCAAACGACGCAGACGGCAGCTGCTGCCACGTGCAGCCCGACGTGGCCACGAACACGATCGCAGCCAGCACTTCCCGGTCACCATGCCGACGCCGGCCACTACCTTGAGGGCGGGTCGGGGCCTCCGGCACCACCCGCTGGAACAACTCCCACAACTCGTCCGGCACCAGCCGCTCAACAATCCCCACCCCGGCAGGTTATCGAACACGCCAAATGAGATGGCCTGTTTAGACCGTGTCCTATGTGGCGGTGGTTCGTTGGTCAGGTCATGGGGCGGGATACGTGGAGTTGGATTGTTCCGGATGGGCTGTGGGAGATCGCGAAGCCGCTGATCCCTCCATCGAGGGTGCGTCCCGCAGGGCGGGGGAACACAGGACACGCCTGATGAGACGCTGTTCGCCGCCATCATCTACGTGTTGGTCAGCGGCTGCGCCTGGCGGGCTTTGCCGCCGTGCTTCGGGGTGTCGAAGTCGACCGCTCACCGCCGGTTCCTGATCTGGTCGAGAGCTGGTGTCTGGGGCCGACTGCACGAGGCCGTGCTGCACCGGCTCGACGACGCCGGCCTCGTCGACGTCACCCGCGTCA
>NZ_KQ948405.1:0-921 GCF_001514055.1 Streptomyces corchorusii
GAGATCGCACGGATGCTGGGGGTCAGCCACGAAAGCGTACGGCGGTGGAAACGGGTGTGGGAGGAAGGCGGCACTGATGCCTTGCGGCGACGCCCGGCCACCGGTCGTCCGCCGAAACTGGACGATGCCCAGGTCAATCAGGTGCGGACCGCGCTGGAACAGGGCGCCCAGGCGCATGGCTTCGAGGCTGATCTGTGGACGCTGGAGCGGGTTGGTCTGGTGGTCGAGCGGGTGACAGGGGTGTCATTGTCGCGGGCGTCGGTCTGGCGTCTGCTGACCAGTCGGTTGGGCTGGAGCCTGCAGCGACCCGAGCGTCGGGCGGTGGAGCGGGACGAGTCCGAGATCGCCCGCTGGATCGCTCATGAGTGGCCACGCATCAAAAAGGGGCGATGAACAAACGTGCCTGGATCGTCTTCCTCGACGAAATGGGGCGTCTCGCTGCTGCCCCAGGTCCGACGCACCTATGCACCCCGCGGCCGCACTCCCCTCTTGCGGCATCGGCTGAACTGGAAGCGTGCCTCAATGGCCGCGGCTCTCGGCTACCACGCCTCAGACCCCGACCGCGGGCCTCGCCTGTGCTTCCACCTCAAACCCGGCAGTTATGACACCGCCGCTCTGATCGAGGTCCTCAAACAGCTCAAAGTGTTCTACCGCGGAGAGCGGGTGGTGCTGGCCTGGGACGGACTGTCCGCCCACTGGAGCCGGACCATGCGGGCCTGGGTCGCCGAACAGGACTGGCTGGCCCTTGAACGATCACCGGCTTACGCGCCTGAGCTCAACCCGGTGGAGCTGCTGTGGTCGTCGCTCAAGAAACGCGAGCTCGCCAACCTCGCCGGCAACCACCTCGCAGACGTCGCCGACGCCACCGAACAAGGCATGCGCCGCATCAACCAGAACGATCAACTCCCCTGGTCCTTCCCC
>NZ_KQ948406.1:0-884 GCF_001514055.1 Streptomyces corchorusii
CGGAAGAACGGCTGGCAGCTCGCCGAGTATGCAGGTCACCGCGGGCCAGCGGGCTTCCAGCATCTGCTGAACGGTGCGGCCTGGGACGTCGAAGCGGTCCGGGACGACGTGCAGCACTACGTCGCCGAGCGCCTCGGCACCCCAGACGGGGTCCTGATCGTGGACGACACTGGCTTCCTCAAGAAGGGCACTACGTCCGCTGGGGTGCAAAGGCAGTACTCGGGTACGGCCGGCCGGACGGAGAACTGCCAGATCGGAGTCTTCGCCGCCTACGTCTCGGCCAAGGGCAGAGCGCTGGTGGACCGGGAGCTGTATCTGCCGAAGTCCTGGACCTCGGATGCGGACCGGTGCCGGGCGGCGAAGATCCCCGACAGTCGCGTCTTTGCGACCAAGGGCGAGCTGGCCCGGGCAATGATCCTGCGGGCGCCGGCCTCGCCCCTGCCGATCGCCTGGGTCACGGGCGACTGCGCCTACGGACAGGAATGGCGCATGCGCCGCACCTTGGAAGAAGCCGGGGTCGGCTACGTCCTGGCCGTGCCGAAGTCGCAGCAACTGCACGCTCCCTTCGGGCGTATCGACCAGGCCATCGCCGATGCCCCCGCCGAGGCGTGGGAACGCCACTCCTGCGGCGACGGTGCCAAAGGCCCGCGCCTCTACGACTGGGCCGCCGCACGCCTGCCGGCGATCGGTGTCTTCGACGGCGACCGGCCCACCCACGAGCGATGGGTACTAGGCCGCCGCAGCCTGGCCCGCCCAGACGAGATCGCCTACTACCTCGCCTACGCCCCCAACGGCACCAGCGTTGCTGACCTGGTCCGGATCGCCGGCTCGCGCTGGGCGATCGAGGAAGCCTTCCAGGCCGCCAAGAACGAATGCGGTCTCGA
>NZ_KQ948407.1:0-882 GCF_001514055.1 Streptomyces corchorusii
TCGGGTGCGGGGCGGTGACGGCCGGCGGCGTGTGCGGCCACAGGTTGGCCACCGCCCACTGCACGCCGCCGGTGCCGGAGGCGCCCGGGCCGTAGGCGAAGACCGGTCCGACCACCGGGAAGAGCATGTAGATGCCCGGCCCGAGGAGGCCGATCACCAGGAAGGTGCGCACCAGATGGTGGCGCGGGAAGCGGCCTTCGACCCCGACGTTGCGCAGTTGGTACAGCGCGACGACGACCGCGGCCACCGCGAGCTGGGCGTAGACCAGGCCGAGAAGATGCGTGCCGATCGGGTCGGTGGCCTGGAGTATCCGGCCCACCACCCACGAGGGATTGCCCAGCGCTTGATCGGCGGTCGCCACGTACTGATCGAGCACGGTCGGGCGGGTCTTCGCAGTGATGATCAGCCAGATGTCACCCGTCTTGCGGCCGGCGGCCAGCAGCAGGCCCAGCCCGACGCCCTTCAGTAGCAGGACCCGTTCCCGGCCGCTGCGGCGCGTGACGGCAATGACCGCGTAGCCCAGCATCACCCACAACGCGCCGTTGCCGAAGGAATGACCGTCGGCCGCCTCGGCGTCGACCGCCCATCGCACCAGTACGAAGACGACGTCGATGCAGATCGCGGCACCAACCGCGACGAACCGTTGCCGCCAGGTGAGCACCACCATCATCAGGGCCAGACCGGCGTACAGCGGCCCCGGCTTGGGGGCGAATATCGTCTCTTTCGCCTGCTCGGTCAACGGCCCGGGTATGCCGGCGTAGCGACGCGCGAAGATCTCCAGGATGATCAGGAAACCGAGTGTCGCCACACCAGCCGTGGCCCACAGTATCGCGCGTGGTTCGCGCCACGCGGCCGGTGTCGTTCTCCCCTTTATTCGCGAAA
>NZ_KQ948408.1:0-848 GCF_001514055.1 Streptomyces corchorusii
GGCCTCCGAGGGCGGTGTGGCAGCGGTGGTGGTTGTAGGTGTGGAGGAAGTCTGCCAGGGCGGCGGTGCGTTCGGCGTTGCTGGTGTAGGGCCGCTGGTAGGCCCATTCGTCGAGCAGGGTGCGGTTGAAGCGTTCGACCTTGCCGTTGGTCTGTGGTCGGTAGGCGCGGGTGAGCTTGCCGGCCGCGCCGAGGTCGGCCAGCGCCTGTCGCCAGGCGAAGCTCTTGCGGTAGGGCCAGGCGTTGTCGGTTAGGACCCGCTCGATGCGGGTGATGCCGTGCCCGGCGAAGAAGACGGCGGCTCGCCGCAGGAAGGCGGCGCAGGTGACGGCCTTCTCGTCCGGGTGGACCTCGCTGTAGGCCAGGCGGGAGTGGTCGTCGACGGCGGAGTGGACGTAGTCGAAGCCCACGCTGCTGCGCCGGGCCCGGCCGGCCTGGCGGCCCAGTACCTTGTGGCCGCCGCCGTCGGGGATGCGGCCGAGCTTCTTGACGTCCACGTGGACCAGCTCGCCGGGCCGGTCGCGTTCGTAGCGGCGGATGACCTGGCCAGTGGGCCGGTCCAGGTGGGCCAGCCGGTTCAGGCCATGGCGCACCAGGATCCGGTGCACGGTCGAGGCGGGCAGGCCCAGGGCCGGTCCGAGCCGTGCGGGACCGAGCTTGCGGACCTGCCGCTCGTGACACACCCGGGCCTCGACGGTGTCCGCCGTGCGATGCGGAGTCGTTCGTGGCCTGCTGGAGCGGTCGGCGAGGCCGGCCTCGCCCTCGGCCCGCCAGCGACGGACCCACTTGTGGGCTGTGGCTCGTGAGATGCCCATCTCGGCGGCGACATGCGCGACGGGACGGCCGCAG
>NZ_KQ948409.1:0-839 GCF_001514055.1 Streptomyces corchorusii
CGATCCCGGCCGCCGCCAGGGCGTCGCGCCAGTCGCGTGAGCGGTAGCACGAGCCGTTGTCGGTCAGTACCCGTTCGACGGTGATCCCGGCCTGGGAGAAAAACGCCTGGGCCCGCTGCCAGAAGCCGGTGGCGGTCTCCTTCCTCTCGTCCGCGTGGATCTCGCTGTAGGCGAGGCGGGAGTGGTCGTCGACGGCGGTGTGCAGGTAGCTGTAGCCGGTGCCGGAACGTTTCTTGCGGCCCGCTTGTCGGCCCAGGACCTTGTGACCGCCGCCGTCGGGGATATTGCCGAGCTTCTTGATGTCGACATGGACCAGCTCGCCGGGCCGGTCGCGTTCGTAGCGGCGTATGACGTGGCCCGTTGCCCGGTCCAGGTGAATAAGACGGGCCAGGTTGTAGCGGGCGAGCACGCGGTGGACCGTGGAGGGCACCAGGCGCAGCAGGCCGGCGATGCGGGCCGGCCCCCACCGGCGCAGGACGCGGACCTTGATGATCCGGCGCTCTGTCCGGGTCGGGGTGCGGCGCGGGCTGACGTGCGGGCGGCTCGAACGGTCGGTCATGCCCGCTTCGCCGTACTGCCGGTAGCGGTCGGCCCATCGCTGGGCCGTGGTCGGTGAGACCTGGAAGCGTTCAGCGGCCCTGCGCAGGGGCCAGCCGTCCTCAACCACGCAGCGGGCAAGGCGCAGACGGCCGGTCTCGGTCAGGGGTGCATTACGGTGGGGCACGAGGGCCTTTCTGTTGCCGGTGCAGATGTCGCAATCCACACCGAGCCAGAGGGCCCTCACCCATTTCAAGATCTCTCAGCCGAGACCTGCGTCACCAACCTCCGTGAAGAGAACA
>NZ_KQ948410.1:0-831 GCF_001514055.1 Streptomyces corchorusii
GGCGCTGTCCCCGGAGGTGGAGTCGGTCCTGGCCCGGTTCCCGCTGCGGGAGTTGGTCACCGCCTCCGATCCGATGCCGCTGCTGGTGGAGCGCGAACGCGCCCTGTACGGCTCGTGGTACGAGTTCTTCCCCCGCTCGGAAGGCACCGCCGAGCAGCCCCACGGCACCTTCCGCACGGCCGCGCGCCGGCTGAAGCCGATCGCGGACATGGGCTTCGACGTCGTCTACCTCCCGCCCATCCACCCCATCGGCACCACCTTCCGCAAGGGCCGCAACAACACCCTCACCCCCGGACCCGACGACGTCGGCGTGCCCTGGGCGATCGGCTCCCCCGAAGGCGGCCACGACGCCGTCCACCCCGATCTGGGCACCATCGAGGACTTCGACTTCTTCGTCGCCGAGGCGCGGAAGCTGGGCCTGGAGATCGCCCTGGACTTCGCGTTGCAGTGCTCACCGGACCACCCTTGGGTGCACAAGCACCCCGAGTGGTTCCACCACCGCCCCGACGGCAGCATCGCCTACGCCGAGAACCCGCCGAAGAAGTACCAGGACATCTACCCCATCGCCTTCGACGCCGACATGGACGGCCTGGTCGCCGAGACCGTCCGGGTGCTGCGGCACTGGATGGGGCACGGCGTGCGGATCTTCCGCGTGGACAACCCGCACACCAAGCCGGTGGTCTTCTGGGAACGGGTCATCGCCGAGGTCAACCGCCGCGACCCGGACGTGATCTTCCTGGCCGAGGCCTTCACCCGCCCGGCGATGATGCACACCCTCGCCCAGATCGGCTTCCAGCAGTCCTACACGTACTTCACCTGGCGCAACACCAA
>NZ_KQ948411.1:0-719 GCF_001514055.1 Streptomyces corchorusii
AACAGCGGCTAACACAATGAGGTGAGGTGGTGCCGTGGGCCGTGTCCGTGCGGCCGGTTGGTCCGTTGCCGGTGCATGGGGGCATCGCCGTGGATCGTGTCGGATGAGTTGTGGGAGCGGATTGAGCCGCTGTTGCCGAGGAGGGAGCGCAGGTTCCGGTATCCGGGTCGTAAGCCGTTGCCGGACCGGCAGGTGTTGTGCGGGATCCTGTACGTGCTGCACACGGACATCCAGTGGGAGTACCTGCCCAAGGAGCTGGGGTTCGGTTCGGGTATGACGTGCTGGCGCAGGTTGCGGGACTGGAACGAGGCCGGGGTCTGGCAGCGGTTGCACGAGGTGCTGTTGGCCGAGCTGAACGCGGCCAGGAAGCTCGACTGGTCCCGCTGCGTGGTCGACTCCTCGCACGTCAGAGCGTTAAAAGGGGGAGCCTCACGGGCCCGTCGCCGGTCGACCGGGGCCGGGCCGGCTCCAAGCACCACCTGATCACCGACGGGCACGGAACCCCGCTGGCGGTCATCCTGACCGGCGGGAACCGTGGGCGACGTCACCCAGCTCCTGCCTCTGCTGGATGCCGTCCCGCCTGTCCGTGGCCGGGTCGGCCGGCCCCGAAGCAGAGCGGTCACGCTCTACGCGGACCGCGGCTACGACCACGACTGCTACCGCAAGCGGGTCCGTGCCCGCGGCATCGTGCCCGCCATCGCACGGCGCGGCACCGGGCA
>NZ_KQ948412.1:0-691 GCF_001514055.1 Streptomyces corchorusii
CGGCGATCTGCCGGGGCTCGGCCATGTGACCGAGCGGGATCGCCGCGGTCATCTGCTCGACGATGCCGGGAGTCGCCGTCTCCCAGGTGTCGATCATCTCCGTGGAGGTGCCGCCGGGGGTGATGCCGTTGACCCGGATACGGTCACCGGCCCAGTTCACCGCGGCGGTCTCGGTGAGGCTGTTGAGCGCGCGCTTCATGGCGCCGTAGGCGGGCAGGGCGGGGTTCGCGTGGCGGCTGCCGATGCTGGAGGTGTTGACGATCGCCCCGCCGCCGTTCTTCCGCATAAGAGCGGCCTGGGCGTTCATGGCGGTCCAGTGCGCGCGGAAGTTCACGGCGAACTGCTCGTCGATGTCCTCGTCGCTGGTGGTGTGGACCGGGCCGAACTGCTGCTGGGGGACCGCGCCGTTGTTGAAGGCGCCATCCAGCCGTCCGTGCAGCGTTTCGACGTGGTCGACTGCGGCGCGGATGCTCGCCGGGTCGGCGAGGTCCATGGTGACGGCGTCGGCGACGCCGCCGTCGGCGCGGATCTCCTTCACGATGGCCTGGAGGGTGTCGGTGCTGCGGGCGGCGAGCACGACAGTGGCGCCCTCGGAGGCGAAGAGCCGGGCTGCGGCGGCCCCGATGCCGCGGCTGGCGCCGGTGATGAAGATGATCTTGCCGGTGAGCAGGCCGACCGGTGCGCTGTCGGT
>NZ_KQ948413.1:0-683 GCF_001514055.1 Streptomyces corchorusii
CGCTGCTCGGTCAGCTCCGGCCGGTTGTGGTAGTGCCTCGCCAGGCAGATACCACCCAGCAGGGCGTGGCCGGGGACACCGACGGGAGCGGGCTGGTTGTGGTGGTCGACGACGTAGACGGTGGTGTTGGTGATGGCCCGGCCCAGGGTCGTGGTCCCCCCGTGCGGGTCCGGCTCCGTGGTCAGGCTCATCACGTTCGCCACGGAGCCCTCGGTGGCGCCGTACTCGTTGCTGATGATGGTTTGTGTGCTGCTGGCGTTGAGCAGGCGGGAGACGAGCTGGGGTGTGAGGTTCTCACCGCCGGCGACGATGGTGGTGATGTGGTGGCGGGCGTTTCGTGTTTCGAGGTGGGCGGCGAGGACTTCGAGATGGGAGGGGGTCGCCTTGAGGAAACTGACCGGGACGTCCGTGCAGATGAGGTCGATCGCGGCGTCGAAGGCCGTCTGGTCAGCCCCGGTCACCGGAACAACCAGCCGCTGCCCCTGGATCAAGGGCAGGAACAATGCGGTGATCGTCAGATCGAAGGTGACAGACGAGTACAGGATGCTGCCGATCCCGCCGCGCCCGCCAGCCGGATAGTTCTGGTCGCACCAGTGCAGGTAATTGACCACGCCACGGTGCTCCAGAGCGACGCCCTTGGGCTTGCCTGTGGACCCCGAGGTGTAGATGACGTAGGCCAGATC
>NZ_KQ948414.1:0-675 GCF_001514055.1 Streptomyces corchorusii
GTCAGCTTTCCGCTCGCGCCGATCTCGGTGAGCGCCTTCTTCCAGGCCAGGCCCTTGCGGTAGGCCCAGGCATTGTCGGTGAGGACGCGCTCGATGCGTGTGATGCCGTGTGCGTGGAAGAAGGCGGCCGCGCGGATGAGGAAGTCTGCGCAGGTCGCGACCTTCTCGTCCGTGTGGATCTCGCTGTAGGCGAGGCGGGTGTGATCGTCAACGGCGGAGTGGACGTAGTCGAAGCCCATGCCGCGGACCGGCCGGCCGGCGTGGCGGCCGCGGACCTTGTGGCCGCCTCCGTCGGGGATGCGGCCGAGTTTCTTCACGTCGACGTGGATCAGTTCGCCGGGGCGGTCGCGTTCGTAGCGGCGGATCACGGCGCCGGTCGGCCGGTCCAGCCAGGCCAGGCGGTTGAGGCCGTGACGGGTCAGGACGCGGTGCACAGTGGAGGCGGGCAGGCCCAGCACCGGGCCAATGCGGGCCGGGCCGAGCTTGCGGTCCCGCCGCAGCCGGCACACCCGGTCCTCCACCGTCGCCGGGGTGCGGTGCGGTGTTCGGTGCGGCCTGCTGGAACGGTCAAGAAGCCCGGTCTCGCCTTCACGACGCCAGCGGCGGATCCACTTGTGTGCCGTGGCCCGCGAGATGCCCATCTCGGCGGCCACATGAGCGACAGGACGGCCCGCA
>NZ_KQ948415.1:0-595 GCF_001514055.1 Streptomyces corchorusii
GTGCCGGGGCCGCAGCGAGGGCTTGCGGCGACGGGTGTTACTGCTTGGCGGTGGGTTCCGTCTGCTGGTTGTAGATCTCCTGGCCCGCTGCGTTGTAGGCGTGGACGTAGGGGGCCGGGGAGGGGGAGTTCCCTTCGAGGCCGGAGATGGCCGCCGTGTAGACGAACGCGCCGTCTGCCATGAGGGCCGGGTACTGCGTCGGGTTGTCGCCGTAGCTGATGGTGATCTTGGCGACGTCGGGTGTGTAGTGTCCGGCGCCCAGTGAGAGGGTCTGTTCCCCGTCGGCCGGCTCGCTGAAGCTGTCGAAGAACTCGATCAGGTGGCCGGTGCCCCACAGGCGGTCGTTGATGAACGTCGGCGGGACGGACATGCTGGTGCCCTTGTGGCCCTTCGCCTCGCACTGTACGTACTGATGGGCGGAGTTGACAGCGATGACCACGCCGTCCGTGTCCTGCGTGGCGACGGGAGCGCGGACCGCGATCACCGCATGGTAGTTCGAGGCGTCCGGGCCCAGGCAGGAGGCCAAGATCCCGGCGACGGCCCCGGCACCGATCGGGGACGTCCTCGTGCTGGTAACGGTGAACCCGGCCGGGGG
>NZ_KQ948416.1:0-587 GCF_001514055.1 Streptomyces corchorusii
TCCCTCAGCAACGACCCCGCCACCACCGGCACCGACAACGACGGCCCCGACACCGCGAGCGGGGACGGCTCCGACACCGACACCATGGTCGGAGACAACGACACCGCCCGGCACGACGACGTCCAGACCTTTACCGCAGCGGACGGCAAGCAGAACTGGAACGACGACACAGCCACCCTCATCGACGACGATCACACCGCCTGGCACTACAGGCAGAAGAACAACACCGACCCCACCCACGGCACCAGACACACGGACACGCCCGCACCACCCCCATCCTCACCCACCCACAACGCCCACCTGGACGCCAGGACCGGCCGGCAACACACACCCACCGCCACCAACCCAGCAGAAACACCCGCACACACAACCCCCCCACCCCTCACCACCGCCCCCACTCCGGCACCACGCAGTCCCGCCGCCACCAACCCCGCACCCGCACCCGTCCGCGACCCCGCGCCACGGTCAGCCCTCACCCCCACCACCCGAGTCCAAGCACCCGCCGCGAACCCCGTCCCCGCAACCACCCCCGGCCCCACCCCGACCGCCCCCCACACCCCACCCCGCCCGACCGGCGCAGCGACCAA
>NZ_KQ948417.1:0-583 GCF_001514055.1 Streptomyces corchorusii
GGTGCGGTGGTGGTGATGGTGTTGAAGATGGTCAGGAACTGGTGGTCGTTCTGTTCGGTGCCGCTGCAGTCGCCGGAGAGGGTGCCCGTGGCGGGGCAGGCCTTGTCCCTGCCCACCGCCCAGAACGACAGTTCCTGGATGCCCTTTTGGACCGCGAAGTCGGCCAGCTGCTTGGCGTCGTCGGCGGTGAACACCTCACCCTGGCTGTCGTTCACCCCGATCATCGGCGTGTTGCCCTCCATCGCCCACAGCTCCGCCTCCGACTTCTGCGGATAGATCTGCCCGAGCTGGCCGTGCAGCGCGGTGGCCGCGTCGATCGCGGCCTGCCCCATGTCCTGCACCGGGGAGCCGTAGTCCATCGTCATGATGTTCACCAGCGCCACCCGCAGCCCGGTGCTCTGCGCGTCCTGGAGCAGTCGCACCCCGCCCGCGTCCAGCCCGTCCTTGCCCGAGGGAAGGGTGAACTGCACATCCAGACGGCGGCCCTTGGACTCGTACTCCTTCTGCAACGCCGTCAGCGCCTCGTTGCGGCGGTGCACCGAGGCGGTGTCGGCCAGGCCCGCACCCTCGATGTCCAGATCGA
>NZ_KQ948418.1:0-582 GCF_001514055.1 Streptomyces corchorusii
GTGTTCTGGGTGTTCTGGGCGGCGAGCAGCGACTGGTGGGTCGGCGCCTCGGGCACGTCCGCGCCGCGTCCCTTGGCGAACTCCTCGCGCAGTACCGGCACGACCTCCTCGCCGAGGATGTCGAGCTGTTCCAGCACGGTCTTCAGCGGCAGACCGGCGTGGTCCATCAAGAACAGCTGGCGCTGGTAGTCACCGGCGTACTCGCGGAACGACAGCGTCTTGTCGATCACCTGCTGCGGCGAGCCCACCGTCAGCGGGGTCTGCTCGCTGAAGTCCTCCAGCGACGGCCCGTGACCGTAGACGGGGGCGTTGTCGAAGTACGGGCGGAACTCGCGCACCGCGTCCTGGGAGTTCTTGCGCATGAACACCTGCCCGCCCAGTCCGACGATGGCCTGCTCGGGCGTGCCGTGCCCGTAGTGGGCGTACCGGCTGCGGTAGAACTCCACCATCCGCTTGGTGTGCTCCGCGGGCCAGAAGATGTTGTTGTGGAAGAAGCCGTCGCCGTAGTACGCGGCCTGCTCGGCGATCTCCGGGGAGCGGATCGAGCCGTGCCACACGAACGGCGCGACGCCGTCCAGCGGG
>NZ_KQ948419.1:0-568 GCF_001514055.1 Streptomyces corchorusii
TCGCCCCAGGTGAGGTACACGTCGGCGTACCGGGCCGCGACCTGCCCGGCGGCGGGCGAGGAGCCGCCGAAGTACACCTCGGGGACCGGATCGGGCAGCCGGGCGAGCCTCGCCTCCTCGACCCGCAGGTGCTCGCCGTGCAGGTCGACGCTCTTGCCGTCCCACAACTGCCGCACGATGTGCAGGAACTCACCGGTACGGCGGTAGCGGGCGTCCTTGTCGAGGAAGTCGCCGTAGGCCCGCTGCTCGTGGCTCTCGCCGCCGGTGACGACGTTCAGCAGCAGCCGTCCGCCGGTCTGCCGCTGGAAGGTGGACGCCATCTGCGCGGCGAGCGTGGGGGAGACGAAGCCGGGCCGGAAGGCGACCAGGAACTTCAGCCGCTCGGTGTGCCGGCTGACCATCGCGGTGGTCAGCCACGCGTCCTCGCACCAGGCGCCGGTCGGGGTGAGCGCGCCGGCGAAGCCCAGGTCCTCGGCGGCCCGGGCGATCTGGCTCAGATAGGCGACGGTCGGCGGCCGGTCCCGGCCGGAGGCGGTCGCCGGGGTGCCGTGACCGCCGCCTACGACAT
>NZ_KQ948420.1:0-561 GCF_001514055.1 Streptomyces corchorusii
GCGGCCGGCGGCCGAGGACGTCCCGTGCCCCACCTGCCGCTTCACGACGGCGCCCTGCCGCCCTTTGAGTCGTTCACGAGGAAAGGCGGCAACGGTCCGCTCTGCCGAGCGCCCAGCCGCAACCACTGCAGGGCCAAAGCAGCCCTGACGTACACGAGTCGCCGTCTGTCGCGTCCTCGATGTCGGGAGGCCCGGAACGGACTGCGCCTGCGGCCGGTCGGAACCGCTCTCGCCGTCATCTTCGCCGCCGCGCCCGTGGCGGACGCCGGGCCTTCTTCACCGGCTGGAACTTGCCTGACGCCCACGGCCTCCAACCCGGGCGCCGACTGACCACCTCGACCCCGTTCGACACTGCCCTTCAAAGTGGTCGCTGGATCCGGCGCGCCAGTGACCCTGGTCGTAGCCTGCCGACGTCAGCGGGTCGATGAAGACGGTGCTTTGCGGGAGGCCACCCCGCTGCACACGCAACGGTTCACCACTGCCGTTTCCCAGCCTGGCAAGGCCCCACCAGCCGCCCGGCCCGGTGGTGTGCACGCCCGCCGACGATGCACCCGTACAAGA
>NZ_KQ948421.1:0-515 GCF_001514055.1 Streptomyces corchorusii
TCCTCGACACCGCCCACGTCCGCGCTAAAAAGGGGGCGAACACACAGGTCCGAGCCCCGTAGACCGGGGCAAGCCGGGTTCCAAGATGCACGTCCTGTCGGACGCGAACGGCCTGCCCCTCCTCGTCGGCGTCTCCGCCGGCAACGTCCACGACAGCGAAGGACTGAAGCCGATGGTGGAGGGGTACCAAACGAGACACGACCCCCACCGCGGCCGCCACTTCAAGCCCCAGCGCCTGCACGCCGACAAAGCCTACGACCGCGCCGACCTGCGCAGATGGCTCCGCGGGAAGCGCATCGGCGTGCGCATCGCCCGCAAAGGCATCGAGTCCAGCGAGCGATTAGGGCGCCGCAGGTGGGTCATCGAGCGGACGATGTCCTGGCTGTCCGGCTACCGCCGACTCAGCCCCCGCTACGAACGCGATCCCCGCAACTACCTGGCCTTTCTCGGACTCGCCGCCGCCCTCTGCTGCTACAAGCGACTCATCCGCCTCACCACGTAGGACACGGTCTTAG